>NZ_CP070619.1:5455129-6110258 GCF_017068395.1 Rhodococcus pseudokoreensis
CGCTCGACGCGATCGAGAACGCGACCCCGGAAGCTCCTACCGTGCAACCGGTTCCGTACACGGGCGTGCAGTTCCTGGCGATCCCCGAGTTCCAGGATCTCGGAACCCGCGTCAGCCAGCAGATCAGCGCGGCGATCGCAGGCCAGCAGACCGTGCCCGAGGCGCTCGCCCAGGCACAGCAGTACGCCGAGGTGGTCGGCGCGACATACCGGGAGGACCGATGACAACCATCGCCGAGAAACCCACCGCGGGCGGCACCTCCGACCGGGTGCGTGAACTGCGGGAGGCCAAGGACGACAGCGTCTCCCGGGCCGAGGGCTGGCGTCGCCGGGGGCCGTTGCTGCCCGCACTGATCTTCATGATCGTGGTGACCCAGATCCCGTTCCTGTTCACGCTGTACTACTCGACGCAGTCGTGGAACCTGGTGCGGCCGGGTTCCCGCGAGTTCGTCGGGCTGCAGAACTACGCGGACGTGTTCCAGGACAGCCAGTTCCGCGAGGTCGCGGTCAACACCGTGATCCTCATCGTCGGGACGGTGCTGATCTCGGTGGTGCTGGGCCTGCTGCTCGCACTGCTGCTGGACCGCGCGTTCCTGGGCCGCGGCATCGTCCGTACCCTCCTCATCACGCCGTTCCTGGTGACACCCGTCGCCGGTGCGCTGCTGTGGAAGACGACGATGTTCGACCCGGTGTTCGGCATCGTCAACTTCGTGCTCTCCCCGTTCGGGGTGGGGCAGGTCGACTGGGTCAGCAAGTTCCCACTGGCCTCGGTGATGGTGAGCCTGGTGTGGCAGTGGACGCCGTTCATGATGCTGCTGATCCTGGCCGGACTGCAGTCCATGCCCCGCGACATCCTGGAGGCGGCGCGGGTGGACGGCGCCAAGCCGTTCGCGATGTTCCGCGAACTGACGCTCCCGCACCTGCGCCGGTTCATCGAACTCGGTGCGGTGCTCGGCGCCATCTACCTGATCAACACGTTCGACGCCATCTACATGATGACGCAGGGCGGGCCGGGCACTGCCAGCGCCAACCTTCCCTTCTACATCTACCAGCGCGCATTCCTCGGTTTCGACATCGGGCAGGCCGCGGCGATGGGCGTCATCGTCGTGATCGCGACGATTGTCGTCGCGACCCTGGCGTTGCGCCTGATCTTCAAGAGCTTTTCCGGTAACGAGGAGGCAGCGTGATGAGTACCGAAACTGCGGCGGCGCCGGTGGAGTCCGCTCCCGCCGCTCCGGAGACGAAGCGGGCGCGCAAGCATCGCAAGTTCAGCCCGTGGAGTGTGGTCGCGTGGATCGTGGCCCTCGGGTTCTTCTTCCCGGTGGCGTGGATGGTCCTCACCGCGTTCAAGCAGGAGGGCGACGCCTACACGACTCCGCCGAAGCTGTTCTTCACACCCACGCTGGACCAGTTCAAGGCGGTCCTCGACAGCGGAATCGGCACGGCACTGCTGAATTCGGCGTTCGCGACCGCCATGTCGACGATCGTCGTGCTGGTGCTCGGTGTCCCGGCGGCGTTCGCGCTGTCACTGCGGCCGGTCCGCAAGACGAAGGACGCCCTGTTCTTCTTCATCAGCACGAAGATGCTCCCGATCGTTGCCGCGATCATCCCGCTGTACGTGATCGTCAACGACATCGGCCTGCTCGACAACATCTGGGCGCTGATCATCCTGTACACGGCGATGAACCTTCCCATCGCGGTGTGGATGATGCGCTCGTTCTTCCTCGAGGTCCCGGGCGAACTCCTGGAGGCCGCGAGCATGGACGGGGCGAGCCTGTGGACGTCGGTGCGCGAGGTGATCCTTCCGCTGGTGTCACCCGGCATCGCGGCCACCGCGCTGATCTGCGTGATCTTCTCGTGGAACGAATTCTTCTTCGCCGTCAACCTCACCGCCGTCCAGGCGCAGACCATTCCGGTGTTCCTCGTCGGATTCATCACCGGTGAGGGCCTGTACTGGGCCCGGCTGTCGGCGGCGGCGACGCTGGCGGCGCTCCCGGTCATCCTGGCCGGCTGGGTCGCGCAGAACAAACTGGTCCGCGGCCTGTCCTTCGGCGCCATCAAATGATCACCCCCGCAACCACTTCCCCCGACTTCGGTACCCACCAGAGGAGCAATCATGGCTGACATCGCGTACAAGGGCGCATCCTGCATCTACGAGAACGCCGACACGCTGGCGGTCGATACGCTCGACCTCGAGATCGAAGACGGCGAGTTCATCGTCCTCGTCGGACCGTCCGGTTCCGGCAAGAGCACGGCGCTGCGGATGCTCGCCGGCCTCGAGGACATCGACGAGGGCACCATCACCATCAACGGCAAGGACATGGTGGAGGTGCCGTCGAAGGACCGCGACATCGCGATGGTGTTCCAGAACTACGCCCTTTACCCGAACAAGACGGTGGGCGAGAACATGGGCTTCGCGCTGAAGATGCGCGGGGTCGGCGTCGAGGAACGCAAGAAGAAGGTGGCCGAGGCGGCCAAACTCCTCGACCTCACCGACTACCTGGACCGCAAGCCCGGCAAGCTGTCCGGTGGTCAGCGTCAGCGTGTCGCGATGGGACGCGCAATCGTGCGCGAACCGCAGGTGTTCTGCATGGACGAGCCACTGTCCAACCTCGACGCCAAACTCCGCGTCCAGACCCGCACCCAGATCGCGGCACTGCAGCGCCGGCTCGGCACCACCACCGTCTACGTCACCCACGACCAGGTCGAGGCCATGACCATGGGCGACCGGGTGGCCGTCCTCAAGGACGGTAAGCTGCAGCAGTTCTCGGCGCCCACCGAGCTGTACGACCGGCCCACCAACGCCTTCGTGGCCGGCTTCATCGGTTCTCCCGCGATGAACCTGATGACCATGCCCATCGTCAGCGGCGGTGTGCGGCTCGGAAACTCGACGCTCCCGCTCGAACGCGACCAGCTGTCGACGCTGCACGCGGCAGGCCTGGAGACCGTGACGGTCGGTGTGCGCCCCGAGCAGCTCGAACTGTCGACCGGGGACGGCGGCATCGAGGTGATCGTCGACCTCGTCGAGGAACTCGGGAGCGAATCCTACGTCCACACCCACATCGCCGGGGACGGCACCCAACTCGTCGCCCGGTCCCTGACCCGCACCCCCGCCCGGCTCGCCGACACCGTCTCACTGCGCAAGCGAGACGGAGCGGTGCACCTGTTCCACCCGGAGACGGGGGATCGGATCGGGGACTAGAGTCCGGGGATCCGCCCGCGGGTCAGTGGGGGCCGGTCAGGGTCCGGCTGATTCCCGCGGCGGCGGTGCGCATCGCCGCCAACTGGGACTGGGGGCTCTCGTCACGGCTGCGGTACACGATGCTGAGGGACGCGACGACCTCGTGCTTTCGGCCGAAGACGGGGACGGCAACTCCCGTCCACCCCGGTCTGCCGTAACCGTCCGCGTAGACGAAGTGTCGTTGCCGGATGTCGGCGAGGAGTCGGCGAAGCTGGTCCGGGTTGGTCACGGTGTTGTCGGTGAGCCGCTCGAGGGGCCGGGACAACACTTCGTTCTGGAACTCCTGAGAGGCGAAGGCGAGGAGGACCAGCCCGGACGATGATGCGTGCAGAAGGTGGCGTTCAGCGATGCGTCCGGCCTCCAGGGTCGTCTGGGCCGGTGCGAGTCGCTCGAGGAAGAGCGCTGTTTCGCCGTCCAGCACGGCGAGGGTGACGACCTCGTGGACTGCGCTTTGCAGATCGACCATGAAGGGCAGGGCGGCGTCGCGGAGTCCGACCCCCCGATTGCCGTGGGAGGCGAGTTCCCACAGATGCAACCCGATCTTGATGTCCTTGTCGGGTGCACGGTCGAGGAGGCCGTACTTCACCATTTCCGTGACGAGCCGGTACGTGGTGGGAATGGGCAGTCCGGCGCGGTGAGCGAGGGTACTGAGCGGCATCGACTCGTTGTCCCGGTCGAATGCTTCCAGCACCCTCGTCACGCGGCTGATCAGGGATTCACCCTCGGTACTTGACACAGCGATCCACCTCGGGCGCTCGCAGCCCGCTTTGTGAACGATTGCCACTGCGTAGGGCTGATCCGATCATTCTTCGTTCATCGAGTCGGCTCCGCCTCCGCTACCTCTCGCTCCGTCATATCGAGTTCGATGCCGTCGTCTTCGGACAATACTGCCATCTCGCTGGCATTCGGAAGGCCGAGCCAGCCGACGAAGAATCCACCGATCGCGCAGATCATCACGTAGAAGGCCGGTGCGGTGGGGGAGAACTCGGAGGCCAGCCACGTGGCGACCAGCGGGGCTGTGCCGCCGAAGATCGTGAAGGCGAGAGCATAGGGGAGAGCACTCGCGCTGGCTCGGATGTCGACGGGAAAGAGTTCGACGACGGCGAGGCCTCCGGTAATCATGGTCGAGAACTGCAGTGTGGCAAAGATCGTGAGCCCGATGGTCGCGACGACGAACCCATGGCCCGCCATGACGAAGGTGGGGTAACTCCAGACCAATATCCCGGCAGCGAGGATCATCGCGAAGTGTTTTCTGCTGATCCGATCGGCGAGGCGACCGATCGGAAACATCGCTGCACACGCAATGCCGAGTGCGATGACGATGATGGCGAACGCGCTGGTCTTGCTGTGGCCCTCGAAGTGCATCAAGTTGGTTGCCATGTATGCGACGGTGATGTAGCCGATGGTGGCCTTGAAGGCTACCCAGAGGAAGAGGACCAACATCTTGACCTTGGCCACGCGGAACGCCTGGACGAGCGGGGAGCGGTGGTTCTTCTCATCGCTCCTGATCACCGAGGATACCTCGGCAGCCGCCTTGTAGACGTCGGCGTCGTCTACCTTCATCCGCAGGATGAGTCCCACGATGCCGAGCGGGATCGCGAGGATGAACGGCACGCGCCACATCCATGCGTTGAGTACTTCGGTGGACACCAGAGAGCTGATGATCATTGCGATGAGCGATGCGGCAGCACTGGCACCGATAGTGGACGAGACGAGAGGCGCGGTGTTGCGGGCGCGGCTCGCCACGGGAGAATGCTCCACGACGAGAACGAAGGCCGTGGTCGACTCACCTCCGGTCGAGAAGCCTTGCAGTAGCCGGCAGAGCAGGAGCAGTACCGGTGCAAGAATTCCTACCGTCGAGTAGGTCGGCAGCATGCCGATGACCGCAGTCGCGAGACTCATCATGAGAATCGAGCTGATGAGGACGGTCTTGCGTCCCCACCGGTCTCCGATGTGCCCGAAGACGATCGCACCGAGAGGCCGGACGACGAACGACACCCCGAAGAGCGCGAAGGTCGACAGCAGACCGACCACGGGGTCCACTTCGGGGAAGAACAGCTGGGCGATGGTGACGGCGAAGAAGCCGTAGAGCGCGTTGTCGAAGTACTCGATGAAGTTGCCGATCGCTCCGGCTCGACGCACGGTGCGGATATCGGTGGGCGGTCGGTGGTCGATGGGGGATGCCATGTGCCAACACCTCGTTCGGGGACAGGTGGGTGGGAGAAAGCCTGCGGTCATGATCGGAAGGGCGCGCCAATACTCGATCACGAGCGGTTGGGCGTGCGTGAACGCGAGTTCTGCGGGCGTCGGCCTGCGGTATGACCGCTGTCACATCTAAGCCGCGTCTTCTCGCGAAAGTCAAGAGCTGTGAATCACCGCGTCTGTGCGAGATGGGTCGGAGACCGAAATGTGCGTTCGCTCTATTTGCCTGCGCAGGTGCGAATTTCCCAAGTGTGTACACAGTGTCGGCGACTCCCGGGGTTGACCGAACCGATGACCAGATCTACCTTAAGGTAGAACCATTTATCACGAGCTGGGAATCGAGAGAGGCCGACTGTCGTGGCATCCGTATTTGGCGAGGAACAGAACGAACTCCGGCGGGTAGTCCGGCGGTTCTTCGAAGAGAAGTCCAGCGAGGACGAGGTCCGGCGTCTCATGGAGACCGACGACGGTTACGACCGCCGGGTGTGGGCGCAGATGGCCGGGCAACTCGGTCTGCAAGGCCTCGCCATACCCGAGCAGTACGGCGGGTCGGGCTTCACGCAGCTCGAAATGTCGATCGTGCTCGAGGAAATGGGACGCGCTCTGGTGTGTGCCCCTGTTCTGTCGTCGGCCGTGCTCGCAGCGAACCTACTGCTCGAATCCGGTGACGAGGAGGCCAAGACCCGCCTGCTCCCCGTGATTGCCGACGGTTCGGTGATCGCGACGGTCGCGTTGGCGGAGAGCTCCGGGCGGTGGGACGGCGATGGTATCGCGATCACAGCCGAGCGGGACGCAACCGGGTGGGCAGTGACCGGTGAGAAGCTTTTCGTTCTCGACGGCGGAACCGCCGACGTCGTACTGGTCGTGGCCCGAACAGACCTGGGACTGTCGTTGTTCGAGGTGAGTGCCGGTTCGGCGGGGCTCACGGTGCGGCCGATGGACACCATGGACCGCACGCGTAAGCAATCGACGATGGTGTTCTCCCGGACGCCGGCCCGGCTGATCGGCGCCGAGGGCGGAGCGGCAATCGGCGTCGAACGCATGCTCGACCTCGCAGCGGTCGCGGTCGCCGCCGAGGACGTCGGAGGCGCCTTGCGGCAGGTCGAACTGGCCGCCGAGTATGCGCGCACGCGTTCCCAATTCGGCAAGGTCATCGGCAGTTATCAGGCGATCAAGCAGAAACTTGCCGACATGCTGCTCTCGGTGGAGCTGTCGAAGGCGGCCGCCTACCGGGTCGCGCAGGTCGCCGTCGACGATCCCGCCACCCTTGCGGTCGAGGCGGGCATGGCGAAGGCGCTGTGCGCCGAGACGTATGTACAGGTTGCCTACGACACCATTCAGATCCACGGGGGCATCGGCTTCACCTGGGAGCACCCCGCGCACCTGTATTTCCGGCGCGCGAAGAGTAATGCGTCGCTGTTCGGCACGCCCGCGCACCATCGCGAGCTGGTCGCACAGCGGATGGGTCTGTGAGCTGCGACGAGAGACGTCGCGCCCTGATTTCGACGACACGAAGGAATTCGACAAATGGCTGAAACGACAACACAGCTCCTGCGGCGGCGGATCACGACGGGCCCGCTTCTCGTGGTTCCCGGCGCCGCGAACGCCCTGACCGCGCGACTCGTCGAGGAGGTCGGGTTCGAAGCGGTGTACGTGACGGGCGCGGGAATTGCGAATACCTTTCTGGGTCTTCCCGACATCGGGTTGGTGACATTGACCGAGCTGACCGCGCACGTTGCCGCGATCCGCGACGCGACCGACCTGCCGCTGATCGTCGACGCGGACACCGGGTTCGGGAACGCTGTCAGCGTGCGGCGGACCGTTCGTGACCTCGAGCGGGCAGGGGCGGACGGAATCCAGCTCGAAGACCAGCTGTTTCCGAAGCGCTGCGGTCATTTCGGCGGAAAGCAGCTGGTCGGCACCGAGGAAATGGTGCAGAAGATACACGCGGCCGTCGACGCGCGGCGCGACGACGACCTCGTGATCGTGGCACGAACCGATGCTCGCGCGACCGAGGGTTTCGACGCCGCGATCGACCGTGCCGCCGCGTATCGGGAGGCAGGCGCTGACGTCACGTTCGTCGAGGCGCCGCAGACGGTCGAGGAAGTGCACGCCGTGCCGGAGCGTCTGGCGTGCCCACAGCTGGTGAACTTCGTGGAAGGCGGGAAGACGCCCTTCGTGCCACTCGACGACCTGACGGGGTATTCCATCGCGCTGTTCGCGAACGCTGCGTTACAAGGAGCGATCAAGGGCACCCTGCAGGTGCTCGACGGACTGCGGGCGACTGGATCATTGGACGCCGTCGCCCACCAGCTCACGGGCTGGCAGGAGCGCCAGCGGCTCGTCGCGAAACCCTTCTACGACGCGTTGGAGGAGCGTTACGCGACGAGGTCTGCCGCCGTCTCGAGCTGACCGGAACGGTAGCCCTGCACATCGAATAGTTCGCACTACACCGGACCGCCGGGGCACTGCCTCGGCGGGATTCGGCGTGCCAAAATAGACCGCTGACCAGCACTTTTGCGGATATTTTCACTGAGTGAAAACGCTATTTGTGTCGCCGGTCACGCTTGCCAGTATTGAGACACGACTTTTGACGACCACCCGCCGCAGCGGCGCACAAGCGAAAGACGCTGCAATGACGGGCTATTCATTCTGCCTACCCCGAGGGAAGGACCACGATGCCGACAGGCTTGGAGAACCCCACACTTCCGCGGTACTCGCACGAACTCGACTGGCCGGACGGACTCGCGCCGTATCGGATCATCGACGAGGAGGGAACCCAGGGCGAGCCCTACGCGCACTACGCGTGGATGAGGAAGAACGCTCCCGTGCTGCGCGTCCGGCACGACGGGGGCGACGTCTGGATGGTGGCGCGGCACGAGGACGTGCGCCGGGCGATGCGGAAGCCGAAAGTCTTCCGCTCCCAGGTCAACGACGAGCAGCCGCTCGCGTTCCTGACCTTGATCGATGCCCCCGACCACACTCGTCTCCGCAAGGTCGTGGCCGCCGCCTTCACCCCGAAGGCGATTGCAGCCGTGGAGGACCGAGTCCGGGAGGTTGCAGCCGACAAGCTGGACGAGTTGATCGCGTCCGGCGGTGGCGAGGTGGTCGAGAACTATGCGCGACCGTTGACCATGGCGACGATCAGCGGGATCCTCGATGTGCCCATCGACGACCTCGCGAAGGTCGAACTGTGGTCGGACAAGATGTTCGTGTATTTCGCTCGGCTGTCCCGCAGCGCCCCGGGCGATGACGACGACGAGGCCTACACGCTGCAGTTCTTCGACTACCTCCGCGACAATTTGCTGCGTCTCTACGATATCCGCAGCGAATCGGTGGGTGGGCACATCGCCCGGATGTGGAAGGACGACGGACTGCTGTCGGAGAAGGAGGCCACCGAGCTGTGCGGGTTCATCTTCGTCTCCGGTTTCGAAACGACCATGCGGTTGATCGGCGGAGGATTCCGAGAGCTGAGCTACAACCCCGACCTCCTCGGTCGCCTACGCGAGAACCCCGGAGATGCCGAGCGTTTCGTCGAGGAGCTCGTGCGGATGCGCGGACCGGTTCACCGTGCGGTCAGGCGAACGACGGAGGTCACCGAGATCGCAGGCGTCACCATTCCCGCCGACTCGATCGTCAGACTGCTCATCGCCTCGGCCAACCGCGACGACACCGTGTGGTCGCATGCGGACATCTTCGACATCGATCGTGATACCGAGGGCCACTTCGGGTTCGGCTACGGCGTGCACAGCTGCCTCGGTGCGCCCCTTGCACGGTTGGAAACGCGAGTGACGGCGGAGCTGCTCGGGCAGAAGGTTCGGTCCGTGTCGTTCGACGAGCCCAACGATCTCGTGTTCTTGAAGGGCAACAGCATGACGACCGGTCCGGAGACGCTGCGCGTGGACCTGATCGCCCAGTCGTAGTGGCGGTGCGTCCGTTCGGACCACCGAGTAGAGAGGAGTGCGCGGTGTCGGATAAACCGGTCATCATCATCGGTTCGGGGCATGCCGGGGTCCAGGCGGCCGCCCGCTTGGCCGAACTACGCTGGGACGGGGGAATCGTCCTCGTCGACCAGGAGGAGACCGCGCCGTACGAGCGGCCCCCGTTGTCGAAGGAGATGCTGAAGTCGGCGGATCCGACCGCCCTGAGCCTGCTGCGCAAGGACACGTTCTACAGGGACAACAACATCGAACGGATCAGCGGCCGCCCGGTGCGGACAATCGACCGGGCCGCCCGGCAGATCGAACTCGCCGGCGGGGTGCGGCATTCCTACCACCGGCTCATCATCGCCACCGGCTCGACTCCGCGCCGGCTCGATGTGCCCGGAGCCGACCTGCCGGGCGTTCACACCCTCAGCTCACACGCGGACGCTCTCGCCCTGCAGAAGGCGCTGACCGCTGGAAGCCGAGTGACGATCGTCGGGGCCGGCTACATCGGCCTCGAGGTGGCGGCAGCCGCCGCCGCGCGTGGATGCGACGTGACGATCGTCGAATTCCGGGACCGGGTCCTCAGCCGCGTGACGTCCGAGATCGTGTCCCGCCACTTCGAGTCGTTGCACAGGAGCAACGGAGCGCGTTTCGTCTTCGGTGCCGGCGTTCGGGCGTTCGAGGGCGACGGCCGGGTGCAGCGCGTAGTCACCTCCGACGGAACGTCATTGGACACGGACATCGTCGTCGTCGGCGTCGGCGTGGTTCCGAACCAGCAGCTGGCGGCAGATGCGGGTATCGCTTGCGACGATGGGATTCTGGTGAACCCCCACTGCCAGACCTCGGACCCCGAGGTGTACGCCATCGGGGATGTCGCGCGTTGTCTGCGCGACGGCGAGCCCCGGGGGCAGCGGCTCGAAAGCGTACAGAATGCCGTCGCCCAGGCGATCACCGCGACGAACCACGTCGTCTCGCAGTCATGTGAGGTCAAGACGGAAGTTCCCTGGTTCTGGACGGTCCAGCACGGTACCCGCCTGCAAACGGCGGGCCTGCGACATGAGAGCGACGACATCGTGGTGCGGGGCAGCGCATTGGCAGGCAAGTTCTCCGTGCTGTACCTGCGAGAGGGGAGACTCGCCGCCATCGACACGGTCGATGCGCTCAAGGACTTCGTTCCGGCGAAGAAGCTGATCGCGGCGGGCGCAGCACTCGACCCGGCCCGCGCCGCCGACCCTTCGATCAAATTAGCCCAATCACAGACCGATATTGCTCAGTGAGCGAGGTAACCGAAATGACCGACATCCGCCGTGCCGACGTCCTCGATCCCGAGGCGCCCGATACTGCCGACCCGCGCATCGTGGTCATCGATCGCGACGGCGAACATCACCGACTCGACTGGGAGCCGGACCAGTCGCTGATGGAGGTGCTGAGAGACAACGGTCTCCCGATCCTCGCGTCGTGCGGCGGAACGGCGTCGTGCGCCACCTGCCACGTGTTCCTGGACCCGCGAGTCACGGCGGAACTCGGGGAACGCTGCGAAGACGAGCAGGAACTGCTGGAAGAGACCGAGAGTTTCGACACCGCGAGATCGCGGTTGTCGTGTCAGGTCGAACGGTCGACGGCGCTGGACGGAATCACCGTTACCCTCGCTCCCGAAGAGTGACCGGTCCAGGACCCAATCACCCGCCGTGCAATCAAATCACCAACGTACAGAGAAGAACTGAGGTTTCGAGAATGCGACTACCGAACAAGCGCACGATCATCACTGCCGCTGCATCCGGCATGGGCAAGGCCGGCGTCGAACTGTTCGCCCGTGAGGGCGCGGCCGTCGCCGCGATCGACCGCGACGAGAAGGCGCTCAAAGAGGTCGTGGAAGCAGTCAATGCCAGCGGTGGGAAGGCGGCCGGCTTCGTCGCCGACCTGTCCGACAACAACGCCGTGCGCGAGTCGTTCGCGGAAGCGACGCGCTGGCTCGGGGGTCTCGATGTGCTGTGGAGCCACGCGGGAATCCCCGCTCCCTCGGAAGTCGAGAACCTCGACCTCGACGCGTACCAGCGCGCAGCGCAGCTGAACGTCACCCAGTCGACACTGCTCGCCAGCGAGGCCGTCACGGTGATGCGCGCGCAGCAGGGTGGATCCATCGTCTTCACCGCGTCGTCGTCCGGACTCGTCGGCTCCGCGCAGAGCCCGCTGTACTCCCTCTTCAAGGCCGGAATCGTGGGGCTGACACGGGGTCTGGCCGTCAGGTACGCCACGGACGGTATCCGGGTGAACGCCGTGTGTCCGGGCATGGTGGCAACACCCATGCTCTACAACGACTTCATGACCTCCGACCCCCGGTTCACGGTCGAGGAGACCGAGCAGAGGTTCGTTTCCGCGATTCCGATGGGCCGCCCGGGTCAACCGCACGAGATCGCCCATGCGGCCTTGTGGTTGGCGTCCGACGACTCCTCGTTCGTCACCGGTGTGCCCCTGCCGGTGGACGGTGGCCTGGTGGCCCGCTGACCCGAGCGCACTCTGCCCCCATGCTGCCAGGGCGTGGGGCTGTCGATCCGTAGACCGCATCGCTCTCGATGCGACATGAAGGAGAAGTCATTCGATGACGATCACAGTGGAACAGGAACAAGCCGGTATCGCCGCGGTGCCGAAAGAGTTGTTCATCGGTGGGCAGTGGGTCCCGGCGACGGGCGGCGCCACCCTGGACGTATTCGACCCGTCGACCGGGCAGGTACTCTGCCAGGTCGCCGACGCCTCGGCCGAAGACGCGATGCGCGCACTCGACGTCGCCGTCGCGACGCAGCCGTCGTTCGCGGCCACCACGGCGCGGCACCGCTCGGACATCCTCCGGAAGACCTATGAGTTGATGCTCGAACGCGCCGACGAACTGGCCCTCATCATGACCCTCGAAGCGGGGAAGCCGATCGACGAGGCCAAGGCCGAGATTACCCTGGCCGCAGACTTCGTCCGCCACTTCTCCGAAGAAGCCGTACGGGTGACGGGGAACTACCAGGTCAACCCGGCCGGGGGTGGGCGGATGATCGTCACGCGCCAGCCCATCGGTCCGGCGATCCTGGTCGCACCGTGGAACTTCCCGATGTCCATGGGCGCGAGGAAGATCGCGCCGGCCATCGCCGCCGGATGCACCTGTGTCGTCAAGCCGGCCAGTGAAACCCCGCTGACGATGTTCGCGCTCGCCCAGTTGTTCCACGAGGCCGGCGTGCCCGACGGTGCGGTCAACGTCGTCACGACGAAGTCGCCGCGCGAGGTCATCGAGCCGCTGATCCGATCGGGCAAGGCGCGGAAGTTGTCCTTCACCGGATCGACGAGCGTCGGCGTCCACCTGCTCGAACAGGCCGCGCAAAAGGTCCTGAAGACGTCGATGGAACTCGGCGGCAACGCGCCGTTCATCGTCTTCGACGACGCCGACATCGAGAATGCTCTCGACAGTCTCATGCTGACGAAGATGCGCAACGCCGGCGAAACCTGCACGGCCGCAAACAGAATCTACGTGCACCGTTCGGTGATGGACACCTTCGCCGTCAAACTCGCCGATCGGATGTCGGGATTCTTCCTGGGTCGGGGCGTCGAGGAAGGTGTCACCTTGGGTCCTCTCATCAACGAGAAGCAGCAGACACTTGTCGACGACCTCGTCCGGGATGCCGTCCAAGCCGGTGCCGAACTGGTCCTCGGTGGCAAGCGCCCGGATCGCCCCGGCTACTTCTTCGAACCCACCGTGTTGCGGGATGTCCCCGCAACGGCCAGGGTCACGCGGGAGGAGATCTTCGGCCCCGTGGCGCCGCTGATTCCCTTCGACACAGAGGAAGAGGTGATCGCATACGCCAACGACACCGACTACGGCCTCGTGTCCTACATCTTCACCGAGGACCTGCGACGCGCGATCCGGGTGGCGGAAGCAATGGAGTCGGGAATGGTGGGTCTGAACCAGGGCTCGGTGTCGAACTCGGCCGCGCCGTTCGGTGGGGCGAAGATGTCGGGACTGGGTCGTGAGGGAGGCAGCGAAGGCCTCGACGAGTTCCTGGAGACGAAGTTCATCGCCATGCAATTGTGAGTCGGCCGCTCCACGCACAACTCGAGACCCACCCGCGACCGAGCGGGGTGGGTCTCGAGTTGTGTTGTCAGCTCGACGCGTCGAGTTCGAGTTCTTTCGCCTTCTCGGCCTCGACCAGGACTTTCTCGAGCCGTTTCAGGTGTCGGGAAATTTCCGCGATCGCCTTGTCGGCGTCCCGAGCGCGCAGATGGTTGAGGATGCGCCGGCGGACTTTTCCGATGTCCTTGCTGGGCTTGGGGCCGGCTCGATTGAGCCGCAGGTACACAATCTGGGACAGCGAATCGGTCAGCATGACCAGCACCTCGTTGTGCGTGGCACTGGCGAGGATGTGGTAGAACTCCATGATCTGTGCGGTTCGCTCGAGACCGGCCTCGGTCTTGGACTGCTGCTCGGTGAACGTGATGTCCTCATCGAGCTTCTGGAAGTCCTCTTCGGTGGCGCGCTCGCAGGCCATCCGGATGATGTCGGACGTGAGGATGATTCGCGCCTCGAGAACACTCGCGTGGGACAGGCCTCCGAGCGAGGCCAGATTGGTCATCGCCCGGGACACGACGGTGGGGTCGCCGGTGCGGATGAACACGCCGCCGGTCACCCCGAGTCGCGACTCGACCAGTCCCGATGCTTCGAGAGCACGCAGCGCCTCGCGCACACTCTGCCGGGCGATCCCGAAGATCTGAGCCATCTCGCGCTCGGCGGGAAGTCGGTCGCCCGGCTTGAGCTGCCCTTCGGCGACCGCGCCGCTGATCTGCTCGTAGATGTACTCGAACCCCCGGCGTGTCTGGACCTTGGTGAAGATCGGCGAGCCTTCGGCTTGGCGTTGGAACAGGGCAGCGGACTCAGTCATGTTCCCATCCTCGATTAAGTGGACCGAATGTTTTGACCATTGATCTGATTCTACCGACCCGTATGGTCGCGCGGACCGAGCCCCGGCCCGGCACCGTGCAGTTTCCTGACGGTGCGGAACCGGGGCTCGGCAGTGAGGTCGACGCTGTCATGTCCGAGGGCGGGGAGACACCCACAGACCCTCGCCGCGGACACAGACGACGTCCCCGGCCTTGATCTCGCCCGCTGCAAACGTCTTGCGGCCGTCGATCTCGGTGACCCGCCCCGTCATCGTCAGCTCCGTCCCGATGGGGAGAGCCTGCTCGTAGGTGATCGTGAGACTGCGCGTGAAGCTGACCGAGTCGAGACGGCTGCGGACGGCGTGCCACAGCACATGATCGAGCAGGACGGCCGCGTAGCCGCCGTGCACGCGTCCCCGCGGACCCTGGTATGGGAGCGACAGGGTGGTGGTCATCTCGACGACATCACCGTCGTGCTCGATGGTGACCAGGGGCGCGAGCGGATTGCGCCGGCTAGTGACCGGGTTCGTGTTGATCGTCGTATACCCCTTGGGGCTGACGAAGGGAGGGTCGGAGGGTGCGTCGGCCGTGTCGAGGAACGACGGATCCGACAATGCGGCCCGCAGACCGTCCACCTCCTGCGCGACGAGGTCGCGCAGGTCGTCGCCGGTGCGGTCGAGAAGGCCGGACGCCAGCCGGCGGCAGACGTCGGCGGTGAACTCGGCCAGCGTGCTGTCCGCTCGAGATTCGACGAGGTCGCTCATCTGGTCGCTCCTCATTGCAGCACCAGCGCATGCTCGCGGCGTCCGGATACGCGGGTGAGGAGCGCTTCCGGGTCCTCGACGATGGTGTCGCCACGCCAGGAGACCTGACCGTCGGGGCGCACGAGTACCAGCGCTCGCTCGTACAACTCCGATGCCACGGGGTCGTCGATGTCGACGACCCGCAGTGGGACACCGGCCCGATCGGCGGCGGCCTGCAACGGTGCCGAGTCCGCTGAGGGGTCGAAGCGGAGCAGAACGAATCCGGGGCCGAATTCGTCGAGGATCGATCGTGACGCGTCCAACCAGACGTGTGGCGCCCGGGATCCCGGGCGGGCGGAGGGCGCATAGCTGGACACCTGCATCGCCGGGAGCGGTGTTCCGTCCGGGACGATCACCGGGGACCCGTCGTACACGTAGCCGAGATGGATGCCGATGCTGTGCCACTCGCGCTTCATCATCTCGGTGTAGTGGTCGCCGAAGGCCTTTCGCGCCGCCCGGGTCTCCGGGGTGTCGTCGGGCGCGAAGATCCTCTGGTCGGGTGTCGTCAGACGCGGTTCGAGCATCCTTCTCAGGTTGTCGCCGGCCTCCGTGATGTTGCGGACCGCGACCGGACGCTGTTCGAGTTCGTAACTGTCGAGCAACTCCTCGCCGCCCCAGCCCTGCAGTCGAGCGGCGAGTTTCCACGACAGATTGACGGCGTCGAGGATCCCGGTGTTCATGCCGAACCCCCCGGTCGGGGATGTGAGGTGGGCGGCGTCGCCGGCGATGAACACGCGTCCCTTGCGGTAGTTGTCCGCGACCAGTTGCCGCCGGACCCACGGAAGCATCGACAGGATCTCGAAGTCGAACTCGCGGCCGACGGCACGGACGATCGCTGCGCGCATCTCCTCTTCGCTGACCTCGCGCTGCGTGCCGTCACCGATCAGGGAGAAGCGCCACTGATCGCGCCCGTCGATCGCGACGAGGGTGGCCCACGTGCCCTCCGGTCCGATGAAAATGTAGCGGTATGCCGGCGCCGTCGTGTGCAGGCTCGGAAGACCGGTGCACCTGATGATCGCATTGGACGTGTACGTCAGCGCGCCGTCGCCGCTCATCGCGATGTCGAGCGCCGTGCGTACGGTGCTGTCGCCACCGTCGGTACCCACGAGGTAGTCGGCGTCGATGTCGTAGACCTCGCCGGTCTCGCGCGCTTCGACCGTTGCGGTGACGTGGTCACCGTGGTCGACGAACGAGAGCAACCGGGTGCGGTACCGGATGTCCGCGTGCCCGGTGCTGTTCGCGAAGCGGGTGAGGACCGGATCGAAGAAGTTCTGTGGACAGCGCTCCCGGTGCTGGGGGCTCTGAGCAGGGGACCGTTCGTCCTGTGGCGCGGCAAACGCCTCGCGGCCGAACTCGAACCCGTTGAGGTTCGTCACCCACGCGCAGTCCTGCACCTGGGCGCGGTTGTACCCGGCGGACTCCACATCGTCCACGATGCCCCAGCGTCGGCAGAACTCCATGGTGCGAATACCGACCATGTCCATCTTGGGCTGGAAAACGGAACCGTCGCGGGCCTCGACCAGGACGGTGTCGATACCCCGCCAGCCGAGATCGCCTGCGAGGGACAACCCCACGGGGCCGCCTCCGACAATCAACACGGGAACTCGTTTCGCCATGTGTCAACCCTTTCTTGTTAAGTGCGCGTCGTGAATTCGCTTGCGTAGCGAAAGATCGGCGACTGAGTCCGAGTATGGTAGAACCATTTGGTCACGTCAAGAGAGCTGTTGTGAAACGACGTCGACCGCATTACCATCCAAAATGGTTCTACCAATACGTGCCGATGTCGCGAGGAGAACACCATGACGCACTCTCACACTGCCGTCGCCGGCGACGCCGACGAACGTCGTCGCCTGCGCGCAACCCTGGCGGAAGCCGGACTCCGGATCCAGCAGCCCGACGACCCGCCGCTCTTCACCCCGGCGCCCCAGTCGTCGATGCAGCCGATGCACTGGCGGTGGGCGGATCTGCTCGGCTATCTCGAGGAACTCGGCCGCGTGCTCGACCTGCGACCGGGAGGTGACCGCCGGACTCTTCGGCTGGCCAATCCCGGCCTCGAATACGGAACGACACCCACCTTCTGGGCGTCGATCCAGTACATCCGCCCCGGTGAGGTCGCCACCGCGCACCGTCACACACCGGACGCGTTCCGCTTCGTCATGCACGGGAGTGGGTGCAGCACCACCGTCGACGGTGAGAACTACGAGATGAACGCCGGAGACCTGGTGTTGACGCCCGGGTGGGCCTGGCACGACCACGTGCACGCCGGTGACGAACCGATGATCTGGCTCGACGTCCTCGATGTGTCCCTCATGCGGAACCTGCACAACATCTTCTTCCAGCCCTACCCGGAAGAGACGCAGCCCGTCAGCCGTCAGCCGCAGAAGTCGTGGCAGGAGTACGGCTCCGGCATTCTCCGACCGGTCGGACCGGCACCGAGACCGGCCGTCAACCCTCTGCTCGTCTACCCGAAAGACCAAACCGATATCGCGCTCGGCCGCGCACGGGGCCTCGACCCCGATCCTGCCGACGACGTCATCCTCGAATACCAGAATCCCACCGACGGCGGAGCGGCGTTGCCGTCGATGTCGATGAAAATTCAGATATTGCGCCCGGGCTTCTCCGGTGTGACCCACCGGCACAGCGGAAGCAAGGTCTACTGGGTGGTGGAGGGCGCCGGGACGACCGTCGTCAACGGCAGGCAGTTCGACTGGAACGCAGGCGACTTCCTGGCGATCCCGCCGTGGGCGGCGGTCCGGCACCTGAACGCACACTCCACCGAGGCGCGACTCTTCCGCGTCGACGACAGCCCGGTTCTCCGATATCTCAATGCGTACCACGAAGAGACGGTGCCGGAAACACAGGAGACACGATGAAACTGGCGAGCTTCGACGACTACCGCATCGGAATCGTCGCGGGGGACGACCTCCGCGACATCACCTCTCTGATCCCCGCGGAGTTCGACACCTGGCCGGAGCAGCGGATGAACTGGGTGATCCGGAACTGGCCCACGATCGCCGACAGACTGACGGACGTAGATGCGCTACCGACCGTGTCGATCGCGACCGTCACACTGCGGGGGGCCAACCCCGCTCCGTCACAGGTGTTCGCGATCCCGGCCAACTATCACGCGCACATCGGAGAGATCGGGGAACGTGCGATCACCAAGGGCGGACGCACGGCCCGCGAGACCGGATTCTTTCTCAAGGCCGCCGGCTCGGTGAGCGGCGCCGGCGAGCCGATCGCATTGCCGCCCGGCTCCACCAGGCGCTTCGACCACGAATGCGAACTGGGCGTCATCATCGGCAGGCACGGACGCAACGTGCCACGGGAGGAGGCCATGAAGTACGTCTTCGGGTATGCGTGTCTGATCGACCTGACGATGCGAATCGAACCGGGCCAGTTCGAGGAGGACCGGTCGCTGCGGAAGTCGTTCCGCAGCTTCACCCCGCTCGGTCCGTATCTGGTCACCGCGGACGAAGTGCCACCCCTCGACACACTGGGTTCCCGGCTGTCCGTCAACGGGGAACTGCGGCAGCAGGCAAGGCTGAAAGACATGATCATGCCGATCGCCGAATCGATCGAATTCATCTCGTCCGTCGTCGACCTGCAGCCCGGCGACGTCATCGCGAGCGGCACCCCCAAGGGCGTCGGCCCGGTCGCCGCCGGGGACGTCGTCACGATCGCGATCGATTCCGTCGGTGAAATGTCGATCGCCGTGGGGGAGTCCGAGCTCGCCCCCCGGCCGTTCTGAGTGAGGGGCCACCTGGATGTACACCGATTACCGCGCCGCCTTCATACGCGGCGGCACCAGCAAGGCACTGGTCTTCCACGAGCGCGACCTACCGGCGGATCGGGCACAGCGTGATGCCATCTTCCTTCGCGCGATGGGAAGCCCCGACCCCCACGGACGCCAACTCGACGGAATGGGCGGCGGATTGTCGTCGCTGTCGAAGGTATGCATCGTCGGGCCGCCGTCGATCGAGGGGGCGGACGTCGACTACACGTTCGCGCAAATCCAGATCGACCGGCGGGCGGTCGACTACGTCGGCAACTGCGGCAACATGGCATCGGCGATCGGCCCGTTCGCCGTGGACGAGGGCCTCGTGGCCGCCGAGGACGGCAACACCACCGTTCGGATACACAACGTCAACACCCGCAAGGTCATTGCATCGTCGTTCGATGTCGAGGCGGGCCGGGCGATCGAGCAGGGCGACTACACGATCCACGGTGTGGCGGGGGCCGGGGCGCCCATCCGATTGGACTTCCTCGACCCCGGCGGCGCGGGTACCGGTTCGCTCCTCCCCACCGGGCACACGACCGACGCCCTGGTCGTGGACGGCGCGCCGGCACTGTCGGCGAGTCTGGTCGACGCGGGCAACCCGGTGGTGTTCGTCGACGCGGCCGCGGTGGGACTGGACGGCACGGAACTGCCCGAGACGATCGACGCCGATGATCGGCTGATGACCCGGTTGGAGGCGATCCGCCGCGCCGGATCGGTGCGCATGGGCCTCGCGGCCGACGAGCAGTCGGCCGCGCAGAACCGGATGACCCCGTTCATCGCCCTGGTCGCCGCGCCCCAGTCGTACACGACGCTCGCCGGCGACCGAGTCGACGAGAGCGTCGTCGATCTGACCGTGCGCTTCCTGTCCAACGGGAAGGCTCATCGGGCGCTACCGCTGACAGGGGCGCTGTGCGCGGCGGTTGCGGCGCGACTGCCCGATTCGGCGGTTCACCGCCACGCGCGGACACCGCGGGACGGAGCGCCGATCCGGCTGGGCTCGCCTTCCGGAATCCTCGAGGTGAATGCCTCGGTTGCCGACAAGGGCCCGAACGCCCCGGTGTGGTGTGAGTTCGCAACGATCTACCGGACAACTAGGCGACTGTTCACGGGATGGGTGCGAGCCTAGCGGGCGCTCCGATCGCACCCGCGACCGATACGGAAAGGCCGCGGTGTCAGCGACTGTCACTGCACACCGCGGCCTTTGGGGGCTACACCGCCGGTTCGCGCAGACGGGCGGAAACGCGGAGGAAATCGAGCGTCTGCGGCCACGACATCGCCCACGCATCGGCGTTGACCTGCTCGTTGTGCCGTCGGGAATCACTGAACCCGTGCTTGGCTCGCGGATACAGATGGACGATCGTCGGTGCGTCGGTGTCCCTGCCCTGCAACGCCGCCTGCAGGCTCAGGAAGTTCTCGCGGGGGACCAGCGAATCCTTGCCCGGGTAGTGCACCATCACCGGGGCCGGGATGTCCGCTGCCGCCGCGACGGCGTCGATGCTGTGATGAGGCTGAATCTCGCCCGGCAGGGTGGGATGGTAGGCGACCACACTCTCGATTCGCGGATCGCGGGCGCCGAGAATCAGCGCGAATCGACCACCGAGGCACCACCCGATCACGCCCACGGACGAGACGCCGTGTTCGGTCGTCAGGTAGTCGACGAGCCGCTGCTGTTCGTCGAGCACCGTCGCATCGTCGAGCTGTGCGTGCAGCTCGTGCAGTTCCTCGAAGGGGGTGTCGTCGGAACTCTTCCCGTGCCACGGATCCCACGTGAGAGCGATCGCCCCTGTCTCGCCGGCGATCAGTTCCGCGAATTCCCGGACCTGTTCTCCGATCCCGGTAATCATCGGCAGCAGGAGCACAGCCGGGGCATTTCCGGAGGTTGCGTCTGCCGGTGTCACGAGATGTGCCCGAAGTCCGTCGACGGTGACGAATCGACTGTCGAAGTTGTGTGCCACGTATGTCTCCTCTCGCCCGCTGGTTGGCGCAGGCTGCGTGCGGTGTGGGTCGTGCGGTGAGGCCGCCCGGAAACTGCTGGTTGACAGACCTCGCGGAGTCGCCTCTAATGGTTCTACCATATGTCGCGCCTCGTTGTTGCGCATTCTCACCCGCGACCGGCGGCGCTTCCTCAACGATCTGTAGGGGTATCGATGACCATTTCGTCAGACCGCGACCACAACCCGCTCGGCGGACGAACCGAACGATCAGAAGGCCGACTTCCACTGTCCGGAGTGCGAATTGTCGATCTGTCACAAATCGGAGCCGGACCGTACGGCACATCGCTTCTCGGTGATCTCGGCGCCGACGTCGTGAAGGTCGAGCCGCTCCAGGGAGACAGCTTCCGGTACGTCGACAGCGCCTTCGATCACGGCGAGAGCGCGTACTTCTTCGGCGTCAACCGCAGCAAGCGATCCATCGCCCTCGACCTGAAGAGCCGCGAGGGGCTCGAAGTACTCGAGCGGTTGGTCCGCGACGCCGACGTGTTCGTCGTGGCATTTCGCCCGGACGCGGTGAAGCGGATGGGAATCGACTACGACACGCTACGGAAGATCAACGACCGCCTGATCTACTGTTCCATCACCGCATTCGGTGAAAGCGGCCCGCGCGCGGATCAGCCGGGCATGGACATTCTCGCCCAGGCGCTGAGCGGCATGATGGGTGTGACCGGTGAGGTGGGCGGCGGTCCGGTGAAGGTGGGCGTCCCCATCGCCGACTTCGTCGGATCGTTCTTCGTCGGATTCGGCGTGTGCGCGGCGTTGCGGCTGCGCGATCAGACCGGCGTGGGCGACAAGATCAGCATCAATCTCCTCGATGGCCAGGTGGCGGCGTTCGCGAACTACATCACCGCCTACGACAAGACGCGCGTGCCGTTCAGGCCGCAGGGTGGCGGGCACCCCCAGTTGGTGCCCTACCAGCCCTTCCTCGGTTCGGACGACAAGCACTTCATCCTGGCGGTGCTCAACGACAAGTTCTGGAACAAGCTGGTCCCGATGCTCGACGAGTACGACGACTTCCGAGACCCCGCCTACACCACCAACACCCAGCGGATCGAGAACAGGGACGAGCTGTGCGGGCGGCTCCAGACCATCTTCAGCAAGCATCCGGCCGAGTACTGGCTGCGAAAGCTCGAGGAGGCGGGGGTGCCCTGCGGTCCGATCCACCGGCTCGAGGACGCTCTCGAAGACCCGCAGGTGCTTGCGAATCAGGCGGTCACCGAGCTGACCCACCCCGAGTACGGCACCTACAAGGTGCCGAACAATCCCATCCGGTTCGAGAATGCCGCCACCGGTCCGTGGGGATACGCACCGCGGCTCGGCGAGCACACCGACGAGATCCTCGGAGAAGTGGGCTACCACGAGAACGAGATTCAGGCTCTGCGTGACAACGGAATTCTGGCATCGTAGACCGAGAAACGGAGAAGCACGTGAGCGTTGAGACGACACCGGCAACGACAGATGCCAAACGAATCCGAGCGCGGGCGACGCGAGCGGGAGCGGTCGGCAATTTCATCGAGTTCTACGACTTCACCCTCTACGGGTTCTTTGCGATCATCATCTCGCAGCAGTTCTTTCCCGACTACAGCAGCCAGGCGGCACTTCTCGCGACATTCGGTGTATACGGTGGTGCCTTCGTCATGCGGCCGGTCGGCGCCATCGTCTTCGGCCATGTCGGGGATCGGTGGGGTCGTAAGCGGGCGCTGCTGATCGCCGTCGTGCTGATGAGTGCGTCGACCGCCATGATCGGTCTCCTCCCGTCGTACGCACTGATCGGCGTCGCCGCACCGGCCCTGCTGCTCGCCTGCCGACTGATGCAGGCCTTCTCGGCCGGCGGCGAGCAGAGCGGAGCGTACGTCCTCGTCATCGAGCACTCACCCGTCGCCGAACGCGGCCGGAACGGGTCGTGGCTGGTCGTTTCGGTCATGGCCGGCGTCGCGAGCGGCGCGATCGTCGCCCTCGTCATGAACTTCGTGACGACGGCCGATCAAATGCAGTCGTGGGGGTGGCGGATCCCGTTCCTGATCGGCGCGCCACTCGGCGTCCTCGGCCTGGTCCTTCGGCTGAAGCTGCAGGAATCGGAGGCCTTCACCGCGGCGTCCGCGGAGGTCGCCAAGCAGGTCGGCCGACACGTTCCCCTCGTCCAGGCCTTTCGTACGGTCAAGAAGGAGATGCTGACGCTGTTCGCGTGGGTGGGACTGGTCTCGCTCGCCGGCTACATGCTGATCGGCTTCATGACCACCCTCATGGTCAAATTCGAGGGGTACTCGATGACCACCGCTTTGCTCGTCATGGTGCTCGGGTTCCTGATCGCCGCGCCCTTCGTGATGGTCCTGTGCCGGTGGTCGGACACCGTGACACGGAAGCGGTTCGCGATCACCCTCGCCGCCGGACTCGCCGTCTGGACCGTTCCCGCCTTCGCCCTGATCGGCCACGGACCGGTATTCGCCACCATCGCAATAGCCGGGTACACGACGCTCCTGTACCCGATGAACCTCGCCGCGGGCTTCGCGGTCGTCGAACTGTTCCCCGTCGACGTCCGCGCGTCGGCCAGCGCCCTGCCCTACCAACTCGGTTTTGCCCTGTTCGGCGGTACCGCGTCCCTCATCGCCACCTGGCTGGTCACGAACTTCTCGGCCCTCGCACCCGCCTACTACGTGACGGCGGTCGCGGTCATCGAAATATTTGTGGCGTGGTTCTGGCTTCCCAACGCGCGGGAGATGACGGTGGTCACCGAGTCCGATGCCGGAGTGCGGTCACTGCCCACGACCTCCCCCGATCTCAGGAGTGACAATGCGTAGTACATCAGTGCCGATCGCACATCCCGACAGCTTGTTCGTCAACGGGAAATGGGTCCGCCCCGAAAGCGGCGGAGGCATCGACGTCATCGATCCGTCGACGGAGAAGGTCTACGTGCGCGTGGCGGATGCGACCGAGGCCGACATCGACCGTGCGGTCGCCGCGGCGCGGGCCGCCTTCGACGACGGTCCGTGGCCACGACTGACCCACGACGAGCGGGCGGGATACCTGCGAGCGATGGGCGCTGCGCTACGCGCTCGGGTCGACGACATCGCGCAGATCTGGCCGAGCGAAATGGGCAGCACTCATGCGGTCGCCCATGCGTTCGCCGGCACCATCGGCGATGTCTACGACTACTACGCCGACCTCGCCGGCACGTTCTCTTTCGAGGAGCGGTTCGACGATCCGCCGGGAGGTGGTCGTCTCGCGCTGCTGGTCCGGGAGCCGGTGGGTGTCGTGGGTGCGATCGTCCCGTGGAACGCGGCGATCAACATCATGGCGTACAAGATCGCACCCGCCCTGCTGGCCGGCTGCACGGTGGTCCTGAAGTCGTCGCCGGAGGCACCCGGCGCGGGGTACGTCATGGCGGAGATCGCCGAACAGATCGGATTGCCACCGGGCGTTCTCAACGTCGTGACCGCCGACCGCGGTCCCTCGGAGCGGCTGGTGCGTCACCCGGGCGTCGACAAGATCACGTTCACGGGTTCGCTGGCGGCCGGACGGCGAATCGCCGGGATCGCCGCCGACCGGATCGCGCGAATCACCCTGGAACTCGGCGGGAAGTCGGCCGCTGTCGTGCTCGACGACTACGACGTCGCGACCGCAGCCGCCGATATCGCCGCATACGCCTGCTTCCTGACCGGTCAGGTGTGCTCCGCGTTGTCGAGGGTCATCGTGACCCGTGGCCGACACGACGAACTCGTCGACGCACTGGCCGCGGAGTTCGCGGGTGTGACCGTCGGTGACCCGTTCGATGCGGCCACCGGCATGGGGCCGATCGCCACTCGGCGCCAGCTCGAGAAGGTGGAACGGTACGTCCACACCGGCGTCGCAGAAGGAGCGCGACTGGCGTTCGGCGGCGGCCGGCCCGCCGGTCTCACGCGGGGCTGGTTCTTCGAACCCACGGTCCTCGCGGAGGTGGACAACGCCGCGACGGTCGCCCGCGAGGAAATCTTCGGGCCCGTTCTCAGCGTCATCGCGGCCGACAACGAGGAGCACGCGCTCGAGCTTGCCAACGACACGGATTTCGGCCTCAACAACTCGGTTTTCACGCACGACCCGGATCGGGCCTACGCCGTTGCGCGACGTCTTCGATCGGGCACTGTCGGGCACAACGTGTTTCGCAGCGACATGCGGATCGGCTTCGGCGGTTTCAAGCAGTCGGGAATCGGCCGCGAAGGCGGCGTCGACGGGCTGCGGCCCTTCCTGGAGAACAAGACCGTCATCCTCGACGCGGTTCCGGCACACATTCCGACACTCGACCCAGCCGACGACGGGAGCACCAGATGACCACGGTAGTGAACGGTGTGACGCTCACATCGGAGCCCCTCGCGCGAAACGATCGCGCGCGCAGCAATATCGACGTCGTCATCGAGTTCTTCTCGCTCTATCTCAGGGACAAGGAACGGTTCTACGCGCTGTGGGTCGAGGACGAGCCCGAGGTTCTGACGCCGTATGTGGCGAACGATGTGGCGACATGCCAGATCGGGTCGCACCGTGGATGGACGGCGGTCAGGGCGTTCTGGGATCCGATTCACGACGACATGCAGGGACGCTTCGATTGGTACATCGACGGCATCATCCCGGGTGAGGATCCGGACGTCGTCGTGGTGCGCTCGCACAGCGACGTCGATGTGCGGACTCGCGGAGTCTGGGGCGACAAGCACCTCAGCTACCAGGGGAGATATGTCCAGATCTTTCGCTTCGAGGACGGCAGGGTGAAGTCGTTCGAGGAGTACTACGACACCGCGCAACTGAACGCTGTCTACGGGGCGTAGGCGCCAGGAGCGCCTCGTCCGAAATGCCCGGCCGTGCATTGACAAGGAATGCCCGCCGCGGTAACAATTGGTAGAACCATTGTGGAGCCCGCGCTCGGGTCACTGGACGTGACGCACTCGCATCGATGTGCGGCTCGCGCCGAATCCCCAAATCGGGCTTGTCAGGGCCCGGACCTTCGGAAGGAATCATCAATGAGTCTGGATACGGATCAGGCGACCAACGTCACGTGGAGCCGCGAGGTGGTCCGGGGCACAGTGCACGGCAGGCCGTCCCTGATGTACAAGGACCGGCCGCGTCGCGTCCGCGACCTCCTCATCGAAGCGCGCCGGTGGGGTGACCGGGAACTGCTCGTCCAAGGTGCGCGGCGGCTGACCTTCCGCGACCACGAGCGGGCCGTCGCGGCAGTGGCGAATCGCCTGTCCGCATACGGATTCGGCAAGGGCGATCGCGTGTTGCTGCTGGGCTTCAACAGCATCGAGTGGGTCGTGACGTTCTGGGCGATCCAGTCACTCGGAGCGGTTGCTGCCCTTGGTAATTCGTGGTGGAGCGACAACGAAGTGGATGCGCTCGTTCGGAAGAGCGAATCGAAGCTGGTCATTTCCGAACGCGAAATCCACTCCGCGCCGCGCATCTCCTTCACCGAGCTTCGCGCCATCGTCGATGCCGGGGACCCGGCGGTACTCCCCGAGGTGCACGTCAGCGAGGAGGACCCGGCCGTCATCATGTTCAGCTCGGGAACCACCGGTGCGCCCAAGGGCATCCTCAAGTCCCAGCGCTCGATCATCGGAAACCTGCACAACCTGCTGGCCATGACACGGCGACTCCCCAGCGAACTCACCGACGACCATCCCGGGACGACCAGTCTGCAGACGGTTCCCCTCTTCCATCTCGCGGGTGTCCAGGTGAGCTGCGGAACCCTTCTCCAGGGCGGAAAACTCGTCCTGCTCGACGGCAAGTTCGACCCCGCCGATGTACTGCGCCTGATCGAGACCGAAAAGGTGAAGTCCTGGGGCAGCATCCCGACGATGGTGTCGCGGGTTCTCGACCATCCCGCGCTCGGCGACCACGACACCTCGACCCTCAGCTCGATCCCGCTGGGAGGCTCACCAGTCCCGGCCACGATGCGGTCGCGGATCGAAGAGGCGTTCCCCAACGTCAAGAAGCGGGTGGGAAGTCTCTACGGACTCACCGAGACGGGTGGGTTGCTCGCCGCGGGCGCCGGCGCGGAGATCGGCAGTCACGCCGGCCGGGTCGGAAAGGCCCTCCCGGTTGTCGAACTGCGGATCGCCGATCCCGACGAGAACGGCGTCGGCGAGATCCTCGGGCGCACACCCAACGTGCCGGAGGGATATCTCGGGGAGGGGCCGATCGAGGACGCCGACGGGTGGATCCGCACGGGTGACCTGGGGCGGATCGATGACGAGGGCTACCTCTACGTCACCGGACGCGTAAAAGAAGTGATCATCCGAGGCGGCGAGAACATCGCGTCCGCCAACATCGAGAACACCCTGCTGAAGCATCCGGCCGTTGCAGAGGCAGGCGTGCTCGGCCTACCGGACGACGACCTCGGCGAAATTGTCGGCGCGGTGGTCGTACCGCACGCAGACGCGGACCTGCCCACGATCGCGGCACTCACGGACCACTGCAAGCAACTGCTCGCGCGTTACGAAATCCCGGAGCGGTGGTGGATCCGGCGAGAGCAGCTTCCGATGAGCGGAATCGGGAAGATGGCGAAGCGCGATCTGGGACAGCAGTGGATCGATCTCGGCGCCGCCGACCTCGTCGACGAGCTCAGCGCAACCTGACGTCGGGTAACCCCCAATCAGACCATGGCACCGCACACCGGTGACGGAGGAAGAGAGGTCGAAGTGACCGGAACGCTGACGGGAGTGCGGGTCGTCGAAATGGGCGGCCAGGGCCCGGCACCGTTTTGCGCGATGCTGCTGGCGGACATGGGAGCGGACGTGATTCGCGTGGAACGCCCGACCTCCGATCCCGAGAAGACGCGGAAGCTGGACAGCTTCGGCCGCGGCAGGCGGTCGATCGTCGTGGATGTGAAAGAAGCCGCCGGTCGAGACCTCGTCCGGGAGCTCATCGCCACCGCCGACGTGCTCATCGAGGGGAATCGCCCGGGGGTCATGGAACGACTCGGCCTCGGCCCCGACGACTGCCTGTCCACGAATCCCGGTCTCGTCTACGGCCGGATGACCGGGTGGGGGCAGAACGGTCCGCTGGCACAGGTGGCCGGGCACGACATCAACTACATCGCGGTCGCCGGCGCACTGGAGCCGATCGGGCGGTCCGGCGACGCGCCGGTCCCACCCCTGGCCCTCGTCGGAGATTTCGGTGGTGGCGGGATGCTGCTCGCAGTGGGTATCTGTGGCGCACTCGTCGAGCGCTCGGCGTCCGGCCGCGGGCAGGTCGTGGACGCCGCCTGCGTCGACGGCGCTTCGCTGCTGATGACCGTCGTACACCACCTTCGGTCGGTGGGGCGGTGGGCGGATGACCGGGGCACGAACCTCTTCGACAGCGGCGCACCGTTCTACGAGGTCTACGAAACCCGCGACGGCGGATACGTCTCCGTCGGCGCGGTGGAACCGAAGTTCTACGAGCAGTTGGTCGACGTTCTGCGGCTCGACCGGGACCAGATGTTCCCGCAATTCGATCGCAGCCAGTGGCAGAGCCGCAAGAAGCTGCTGGCGGCGGCGTTCGCCGAACGAACACGGGACGACTGGTGTGCGGTGATGGCCGAGGCGGAAGCATGCTTCGCGCCGGTGCTGTCGCCGGGCGAGGCCGAGACGCACCCCCATCACCGGGAACGCGATGCATTCGTCGACGTCGACGGATTCCTCGAACCCGCACCGGCACCGCGCTTCGGCCGGACGCCGTCACACGCTCATCCGCGCCCGAAACCCGGGCAGGACACCGACAGCATCTTGTCCGAGCTCGGCTGGGCCAAGGACAGAATTTCAACACTTCGAACAGCAGGGGTGATCGGATGACCATCGAAGCAGACGCACAGAGCACAACGGCCACTCTCTCGCCGGCGGAGTTCGAACGCGAGGTTCTCGCGTTCCTGGAACGCAACGCACCGAGACGCGGTGGTGCGCGCGAGAAACTGACATGGGGCGTGGGCGAAGACACGGGTGTGGACCTGTGGGAAGAGCCGGATTCGGAGGAGGAGCGGGCTCGACTCGCCGAGGCCCGGGACTGGCGCCGCACGCGGTTCGATGCGGGGTTCGGTTGGCTGGACGGGCCGGCGGAGTTCGGGGGCCGTGGTCTCCCGTCGAAGTATTCACGGCTGTACCGCCGACTCGAACGCCAATTCGATGTACCCGCCGACAACTACTTCAAGCTCGACCACGTCGTCGGCCCCGTCATCTTGAAGTACGCGAACGACGACACCAAGCGGGAGGTGCCCCGCGCTCTGCACCGCGGAGACCTGATGGCGTGCGAACTCTTCAGTGAACCCGAGGCCGGATCAGATCTGTTCTCCGCGCGCACCAAGGCGACCCGAGACGACACCGGCTGGCGGATCAACGGGCAGAAGGTGTGGACCTCGGATGCACACCTCGCCGATGTCGGAGTGGTGTTCTGCCGTACCGGAACCGAGGCCGGAAAGTCCGGGTTCTCCGCTTTTCTCATCGATATGCACCAACCCGGGGTCAAGGTACTTCCCCTGAAGCAGATGACGGGCGGAGCTGCCTTCAACGAGGTCTATTTCGACGACGCTCATGTTCCGGCCTCCGGTTTGCTCGGCGAGATCGGCCAGGGATGGGACATCGTCCGCGAGATCCTCGCGCGCGAGCGCGCCGGAATCGGCGGCGGAATGGGGAAATCGGGCTCCGGCATCGCAAACGGCGAGCGGCTGGTCGAAATGGTCCGCGGTGTGGGCGTTTCGGACGACCCCCTCGTCCGACAGGACCTCATCAAAGCCATGACCGGCTTCTGGGCGGCCCGGCAACTCGGCGCCCAGGGGACGGACATGGTCGCCGCCCCGTTCCTGCGCAGCGATCCCGCCCCATTGGTGAGCAAGCTCGCGCTCAGCATCAATCTCCGCAAAGTCGCGGATTTCGTGAGCAACGTACTCGGTCCCAAGCTCGCCGCCGATACCGGCGAATGGGGCACCTTCTCGTGGAACTCCTTCGTCCTGGGAGAGCCCGGTGTGCACATCTTCGCCGGCACCGATGAGATCGTCCGGAATTCGATCGCGGAGAAGTCCCTGGGGATGCCCCGTGACTGATATCGCGCGGTGCCGGCCACCCCTGTACAACGCGACGCGGCCGAACGCCCACAGGGTTCCCACATCGGCTCGCGTCGTCATCGTGCACGGATCGATGGACTCGTCGGCGAGCTTCGCGCGCGTCGAGGATCGGCTGCCGGACCTGAATGTCACGCGATACGACCGGCGCGGATATGGACGGTCGAGGCACCCGGGCGACGACGCCCTCGATGTCGCCGGGCATGTCGAGGATCTTGTCTCCGTGCTGGGCGACGACCCCGCGGTCGTGCTGGGGCACAGCTTCGGTGGCGTCATCGCGCTCGCTGCGGCCGCGACGGCACCGGATCTGGTGCGCGGTGTCGTGGCCTACGAAGCACCCATGCCGTGGGCGCCGTGGTGGCCGGAAGTCCCGCTGCCGGAGAGTCTCGATTGCGATCGTGGGGAACTCGACCGGGCTGCAGAGACATTCATGCGCAGGGCTATGGGCACGGAGCGATGGGACGAACTCCCGTCGGACAAGAAGGGGTCGTTTCTCGCCAGCGCACCGGCCTGGGCAACCGAACTGTGGTCAGCCGTTCACGGCATCCCCGCGCCGTACCACCCAGCGCGGATACGTGTTCCGGTCGTGTCGGCCTACGGCACGGCGACAGACCCACGGCACACGCGTGCCGCCCGCGTCCTGGCCGCGGAAGTCCGGGGCGCGAAACTCGTGCAGATCGACGGCGCCGACCACGTGGTGCATCGACGCCGACCCGACCCACTGGCGGATCTCATCCGGCAGCTCGATGCCGAATGCGCAGCCTGAAACACATCCGAACCCGCGCGACAAGCTACAGCTGAGGAAAGAAGAAACGCGATGCAATTGCGAAACAAGCGCATCATCGTCACCGGAGCCGCACAGGGCGTCGGTGAGTCCACGGCGCGCGCCCTGGCGCGCGAAGGAGCCAGCGTCGTGGCGATGGACGTAGACGAGGATCGCGTCCGCGCGACGGCACACTCGATTGCCGCAGAAACCGGTGGAGACACGACTTTTCAGGTTGTGGACGTCTCCGATCGCGGCCAGGTCTTCGACGCCGTCGCCGCGGCGGCGGATCGACTCGGTGGATTGGACGTGCTGGTCAACGTTGCCGGTGTGCAACGAGCCAAGCCTGCGGAAGAACTCGCGCCGGAAGACTTCGACTTTCTCCTGAACGTCAATGTGCGCGGCACCTTCTACACCAACCAGGCCGCTTTCACGGCAATGAAGGCCTCCGGTGGGGGACACATCATCAATTTCGGTTCCGATGCCGGTATGACTGCGATCCGCCAACTCGGCGGGTACGCGGCGACCAAGGGTGCGGTACATGCGTGGACCCGCACCATCGCCCTGGAGTTCGCCCAGCACGGGGTCCGCGCGAACATCGTCGTTCCGGCGATGAAGACCGCCATGACTCGCGCCGGAGCGAAGGAGGGACGTGCGGGCGTCTACGCCAAGGTTCCGCTGGGCGGCGATCTCGGAGATCCCGATCGCGACCTGGCCCCCGTCATGGTGTTCCTCGCCGGCGACGGATCCCGCTTCATGACCGGCCAGACGATCTGTGTGAACGGAGGAATCGGCATGGCGAGATAGCGCTTCCCACAAGGACACACCATTGCTGATTTCGCACGACAAACAGGAGAAGAAGAAAATGGGCATTCTCGACGGGAAGGTAGCCCTGGTAACGGGCGCCAGCCGAGGTATCGGAGCCGCCATCGCCGAGGAATTCGCGCGGGAAGGCGCCTCGGTGATCGTGACCGCGCGTTCGAGTTCCGAGCAACCGGGCAAGCTCCCCGGAACACTGGAGGAGACCGCCGAAGCCATCCACGCGGCGGGGGGTGACTCGTTGTCGATCGTCGCAGACTTGACGAATCCGGAAGACCGGGAGCGCATCATGCGCGACAGCGTGCGCCGTTTCGGCAAGGTGGACATCCTGGTCAACAACGCCGCCGTCACGTTCTTCCAGCCCGGCGCCGACCTCGCGCTGCGCCGACTCCAGTTGATGTTCGACATCCAGGTTCAGGCCCCCATGCACCTGAGCCAACTCGCACTCCCCGGGATGCGCGAGAGAGGTGAGGGCTGGATGCTCAACATCACCTCGAGCGAATCACGCCATCCCGAGGTTCCCCCGTCGCGATTCAACGCCAAGGGAACAACTACCGGCTACGGGATGGTCAAGGCCGCCCTCGAGAGGATGACGACGGGCTTCGCCGCCGAGAATCTCCAGCACGGCATCACCGTCAACGCCCTGCGGCCGTCCAGGTTGGTGGCGACGCCCGGACCGGTGTTCCACGGCGTCCTCCAGGCGGACGACCCCGAAGCCGAGAGCCCCGATGTGATGGCGCGGGCCGCCGTCATCCTCTGTTCGGCGAGCCCGCACCGCATCACGGGCGAGATCGTCGAATCCGAGCACGTCCTGGAGCAGTGGCAGCCCGAACCTCTCGACTAGTCGAGGCCCGGCTCCTCGAACAACCTCCCGCACAAGGCAAGAGAAGGCAACGATGGAACTCAAAGTCACGAAATACGAGATCGACGACCACGGGATCGCAACAGTGTGGTTCCACCGTCCCGGGCGCGGCAACTCGTGGACGAACCTCATGAATACCGAGTACCGCTGGATCATGGACACTCTCGACAACGACCCCACGGTGCGAGTCGTCGTGCTGACCGGCAGCGGCAACCAGTTCTGCGTCGGAGCGGACACCAAGGCCCTCAATTTCTACACCACGAGCACGGACGACTACGCGGATACCGTCGACGCGAGCGCGGCCGCGCAACCGGGGACGGGTGTGAACCCGGAGTTCGAGACCGACGTCATCTGGCAGTGGGGTCTGCGCGTACCGGTGATTGCCGCCATCAACGGTGCATGTGCGGGCATCGCAGCAGCCATCGCCAGCTTCTGCGACTTCCGGTTCGCCGCCGAGGGAATCAAATTTACGACGTCGACACCTCGTCTCGGTCTTCCCGCGGAGTACGGACTGTCGTGGATCCTCCCGCGCATCGTCGGCCTCACACACGCCGCTGACATTCTGTACACCGGACGAATCGTCTACTCGGAGGAACTCGACAAGATGGGCTTCCTCAACGGGTTGTTCCCGCGCGAAAACTTCATGGACGAGGTCTACAAGGTGGCCCGGATGGTTGCGACCCAGGTTTCTCCCGCCTCGGTCACCTCCGCGAAGCGGCAGATGTACGCGGACCTTCTGCACCTCGCACCCCGACAGTCGATCGACGGCTCGAAGGATCTCATCGGTCACTTCATGCGTCAGGGCGATTTCAAAGAAGGCATCGCCGCCTACAACGAGGGGCGACCGCCGCGGTTCGGCGACCCTGCGATCGGCGAAAAGGTCTAGGCCCTCCGGGCCCGTGCGCCTTTCTGGTTGTTCCCGCGACCAGAAAGGCGCACGAGTGGCGGAGCCGTCCCCACGACATGCTACGAATCATTTGCGCATCGCAACCGCGTTGTTGACCATTTCACTTCCCGGGCCTACTGTGACTCACGCAACCAGCGGAGTCCGGTTCGACAGTCCCGAAAGGATCAGCGCCGTGAAAAGTGATACCTCCCTAGGCACGACTGAACGATTGGCCGTAGCTTCACCAGCGATCTCGCGGTATCGGTGGGTCGTCCTCGGTCTGTGCTGGCTGGCCCTGGTCCTGACGTCCGTCGATCGTTCGACGTGGGGGCCCGCCTCGGTGTTCGTCGGCGAGGACCTCGGAGTGCCGTTGGCCAGCCTCGGATCCTTCGCAACGGCGTACTACATCGGGTACGTCCTTTCGAATGCCGGCAACGGCTTCCTGAGTGACCGCCTGGGTGGGCGCACGATCGTCACTACGTCCCTGGTCGGCGCCGGAATCTTCATGATGATCTTCGGGTCGACCACCTCGGCGACCGTCGGCATCGCGGTTCAGGCGGTTGTCGGACTGTTCGCCGGCGCCGACTACGCGGCGGGCGTCAAACTCATCACCAGCTGGTTCCGTCCCGACGAGCTCGGGAAGGCGATGGGTATCTTCCTGTCGGCGACGTCGATCGGCGTCGTGGTAGCGAATTCCACCGTTCCCATGCTGATCGAACACTTCGCCTGGACAACGTCCTACCACCTCTTCGGCGCCCTGTCCGTCGTTGCCGGTGCGGTGTGCTGGTTCCTGCTCCGATCCGGCCCCGTGGACGTACGTGCCGCCGCAACCGATTCCGGGTCCACCCGCGCGGTGATCATGACGATCCTGCGCAACCGTAATCTCATGCTCGTCGCAGTCGCCGGCTTCGGCGGATGCTGGGGAACCTACGGATTCATCACCTGGTCGAACACCCTGATGATCAAGGGCCACTCGGTGACTCCCTCGACCGCGGGTTTCATTGTGGCACTCTTCGCCGCGCTCGGTGTCTTCGGCAAACCCCTCATCGGCATCGTCTCCGACCGTTTCAACGGTGCCCGGCGGGTTCCCGCCATGATCGTCCTCGGATGCTTCGCCATCACACTGCTCGTCTTCGGAATGCTCAGTACACCAATCGGATTCCTGCTCGCCGCACCCTTCCTCGGGCTGTCCGCGTACTGCTACCTGCCCCTGCTCGTGGCACTGATCCCGCGACTCGTCTCCAGCCACGTCGTCGGCTCGTCAGCGGGTGTCACCAACGCATTCTGGAACATAGGCAGCGTGCTCGTCCCCATCACGGTGGGCGCCGTGTTCGCAGCATCGGGCAAGTCGTTTCTGGCAGCGTTCGCGACACTCGCGGCCGGGCCTGTCGTGGCAATGGTCGCGTTGTACTTCGTCGACGAACGACCGAGTTCGGTGTCCGTCGTCGTCGACGCCAAGAGCTGACCGAGCACCCGTGTAGCGAGAAGGGAATCGACCACATGCCCTACGTCGTCACCGTGAAATGGACTGCCAAGCCTGGTGAGGCCTCCGCTGTCGCCGCTGCGATCGACAAACTGATTCCGCCGACTCGCGCCGAGGAGGGGGTCATCCTGTATCAAGCGCACCGCGACCCTCACGACGACCACTCGTTCTTCTTCTACGAGCAGTACGTCGACGAGGACGCGTTCCGCCGCCATGTCGAGTCCGAGCATGCGAAGACTTTCGGCGTGAACGACGCCCTTCCGCGCTTGGCGGAACGTGAGTTCACGACCTATCGAACCTGGGAGGACGGGTAGGTCGAGGGCTTCACGTGAGAAGGTGAGAGTATGACCGAAGCCGACGTCCAGTATCCGGAATCGAATGCGGCAGGCCTCGAGGTCGACGCGGGGGTTCGCGCGTTCGGCATCGGATCGGCCAGTGCGAGGTCCGCTCTCCTCACCATTCTCGGTGAGTTCGTCCGTCCCCGTGGGCAAGCGGTCTGGACGTCGGCGTTACTGCGGGCGCTCGCGGAAATCGGCGTGGAGCAGAAGGCGGCGCGTCAGGCGATCTCCCGGATGGCGCAGGAGGGTCTGCTCGTGTCCGAGCGCTCGGGCCGGCGGGTGCGGTGGTCGCTGACCGAGGAGGGCGCCACCTTGCTTCGCGACGGCGCCGACAGAATCTACGGGTTTCTCCGTGCACACCGGGAATGGGACGAGCGCTGGCTGGTCGTCACGGTCGCCGTTCCGGAGGCTCAGCGCAGTTTGCGGCATCGACTGCGGACGCAGCTCACGTGGCTCGGTATGGGATCGCCGTCGCCGGGTCTCTGGGTAATCCCCGACGCGGGCAAGGAAGACGCCGTCCTGGCTGTCCTCGACGAACTGGGATTGCGGGCCAAGGCGTTTGCCTGGGTCGGCACGTGGGTTCCGGTCGATGATGTCCGGACCCTCATCTCTGCGGCGTGGGATCTCGACGAGCTGGCGGAGAAGTACCGTCACTTCACCGATTGGACCACGGGGATGGCACCGCTGACGTCGGCCGAGACCTTCGTCGCGCAGGTGGAGCTCGTGCACGAGTGGCGTCGCTTCCCGTTTCTGGACCCGGACCTGCCTGCGTCGCTCCTGCCCTCCGATTGGCCTGCGGTGCGCGCGGTGGACGCGTTCGACGCGAGCCATCAGCGCTGGCACGACACCGCGCAGGCCCAGTGGGACGTGTGGGCCGAGCAGGAGGGCGGCTGATTCGCGCGCTCCCCGAGAGTCACGCTCGGTAGTCAGGAAAAGTCTACAGAAGATTTGACTATCGCTAGAAATGTGTTGACTATTGAGGGGTGCTCTGGAGAGCGCGTCGTGTGGCGGGTCGAAGCTGTCGAGTCTCAGTGTCTGAAAGGAGCCGGAAGTGGCACCGTTGTCCGTGAGTGCGCCTGGTTTCGAGATCGGGCGGCACCGTGCTCGCCACCCGGCCGAGATGCTCACCGGTTGCCGTGTGACGGCCCGCGGCGACGACTGGGCCACGGCCGCGATGATCCTTCCCCGTTTCGCTACGGGACCGGACGTTCCGCTCGGCTGGTTGGGTGTGGCGGCCGACTCCGCGGCGGCCCAATCGCTCGGCGGCCTGTTCGCGCAGGGGCTCGACGTGCGCACGGTCGACCTGCGCCTCGACGCCGTCGGTCCGGTGCCCTCGCCCGGAACCGTGGTGACCGCGCGGGGCGATCTGATCTCGTCGAATCACCGAACCGGGTTGAGCCGTATCCGGATTCATGGGCCCGACGACGCCGGCATCGCCGTGGGAACCGCACGCTTCCTCGTCGTCCCCGGATCGCCACCCTCGCCGCCCTCGGCCCCGACGTCGACGGTCTCGAAATCCGCTACGGGTGGTGTCCCGCTGCTACCGTCCCTCGACGAGATCTTCGGCATCACGGACACCGCCCGGAACGGAAATTCCTCGGTGCTGACCGCCGAACTCGACCCGGCGCTGTGCAACAGGCACGGGGTCGTGCACGGCGGACTGCACGTCAGCCTGATCGACCACGCGATGCGCGCGCTGGTCGGTCATTCCGGAACCCACGAAGACCCGGGGGCTCCGGAGCTACTCGACCTCACGCTGGCATACCAGCGTCCCCTTGCGCCGGAAGTCGACGGCACGGTGCTGCTGTGTGCCACGGTCGAACGCCGGGGCCGGCGGATCACCACGGTGAACGCCACCCTGCAGACCTCGACGGGCCGCGTCCTGACCTCGGCGCAAGGCACCTTCCTGTCCACTACGGAGGATCGCCCATGACCCACGACACCGATACGCAGTTCCCGCCACGATCGGCGACGATGTCCGCTCTGGTGGAATGGTCCGACACCGATGCGGCGGGGCATCATCACAATTCATCGATCCTGCGGTGGGTGGAAGCATGCGAGGTGCGGTTGTACCGACAGTTGGGTCTGCTGGAGCATTTTCCGAGCATGCCCAGAGTCCAGCAAGTGGTGAACTACACGTCGAAGCTCTGGTTCGGCCAGGAGGTCACCACCACCGTCCGCATTCAGGCGGTGGGGCGAACCTCGATCACCTTCGAATTCGACGTCTACGGAGAAGAATTCGACGGCGCGGCCCGAGTCCGGGCCGCGCACGGGACGTTCACCTCCGTGCACGTTCTCCCCGCCGACACCCGTGCGACGCCCTGGCCGGACGACATTCTGAAGCTGGTGGACCCACATCGGGTGGCGCCGGTCGCCGTCTGACCAACACCGGTCGAAGCCGAGGGGACACGCACTAGACTGCACGTGTATCGGTCGGAGAGGTGTTGCGATCATGCCGGACAGCGGTGGAGACTCGGTGATCGGACGTGTGGTGCGTTTGCTCAGTGCCTTCGACCGCAATTCGCGCTCACTACCGCTCACAACGCTCGCGAATCGTGCCGACCTTCCCCTCACGACAACGCACCGGTTGGTGAACGAGCTGGTCAAACACGGTCTACTCGAACGCGCTCCCAACAAGGAGATCAGCATCGGGTTGCGGCTGTGGGAAATTTCCGCGCGCGGCTCGCACACGATGACGTTGCGTGAGGCGGCGCTGCCGTTCATGGAGGACCTCCAGACGATCCTGCGTCAGCACGTCAGTCTGGCGGTCCTGGACGCCGGATCGGTGTTGTTTCTCGAACGCCTGGCGAGTCCGGACTCGACGCTCGATGCCGGCCGGATGGCCGAACGGTATCCCCTGCACGGATGTTCGACCGGTCTTGTGCTGCTGGCATTTTCGTCACCGGAGTACCAGGCCAAGGTTCTGTCCGGGCCGTTGGACAAGCTCACCGACCGCACCGTCACCGACCCGGTCCTGCTCCGCCGGATCCTGGCCGAGGTGCGCCAGCAACGCTTCTTCTACGCGGCAGGTTTCGGAATCGAGCGGTGGTCCGGAATTGCCGTGCCCATCATGGGCGAACACGGCGCGGTGATCGCGGCGCTGACCGTGGTCTACGCACGGGGTGAGGAGAACGTGTTGACGGCAGTCCCCGCCATGCAGACCGTCGCCACCAGTATCGCGCGCGCCATTGCAGCCACCCCGGTTGCGCGCGACGGTAACCGCAGCTCATAACACATTTTTATACAAATTATTCCGCCTACCGGAAGTGCTATTTGTGGCGTGCTTCACTCCTGGGAGTCTTGATAGAGCAGAGCACAGGAGTCGGGAGCGAAAACAGGATCCGCTCCGTCCCTACGGCCATTTCGGTCGAATGCTCACACCCAGACCGGACGACGGGCGCTTATCGATCGGTGCCCCCGCGTCCAACACCAGCTTCCACGAAAGGACGCCGATGTCTACCGTCACCGAGTCCACCGCGATCTCGCACCCCTACTCTCACGAGTTGGAGTGGCCGACAGACCTTCCCGCGTTCAAGGTGATCGACGAGGACGGCAGTCAAGGTGTGCCGTATGCGCACTACGCGTGGATGCGTGAGCATGCCCCGGTGCTCCGCGCGCAGACACCCGGCGAGGACGTCTGGTTCGTCAGCCGATACCAGGACGTGCGCAAAGCTCTGCGCGCACCCAAGGTCTTCTCCTCCCAGGTGACCGAACCGGTGCCGCTGACGTTCCTGACCCTGTTCGATGCGCCCAACCACACCCGCCTCCGGCAGGTGGTCGCACGCGCCTTCACCCCCAAATCGGTGGCGATGGTCGAAGACCGCGTCCGCGAGAATGCCGCCCGGTATCTCGACGAGATGATCGCGGCCGGCGGCGGCGAGGTGGCGACGTCCTACTCGATGCCGCTGAGCATGTCGACCATCAGTGCCATCCTCGACGTTCCGGCTGCGGACATCGACAAAATGAAGTTCTGGTCGGACGAGATGTTCACGTACTTCGCGCGCGTCGCGCGGAATGCGCCGGGATCGGGCGAGGACGAGAAGAACACCATGGAGTTCTTCGACTACCTCCAGGAGAACCTCGAGCGTCTCTACCGCGAGAACAGCGAGGCTGTCGGCGGTCACATCGCGCGGATGTGGAAGGAAGGCCTGCTCTCCGACAAGGAGGCCCGCGAACTGTGCGGGTTCATGTTCGTCGCAGGCCACGACACAACCACGCTGTTGATGACGATGGCGTTCCAGGAATTCGCACACCATCCGGATCTCCTGGGGCGGATCCGCACCAACCCGGACGAGGCGGAGAAATTCGTCGAGGAACTTGCCCGTTTCCGCGGTTCGGTTCACCGCACCGTGCGACGCACCAAGGACGACGTCGAGATCGCCGGAACCGTCATTCCGAAGGGTGCGGTCGTTCGGCTGCTCATCGCATCGGCCAACCGTGACGAGACGAAGTTCCCCGGCGCGCACGAGTTCGACATGGACCGGGACACCGAAGGGCACTTCGGGTTCGGATACGGCATCCACAGCTGCATCGGTTCGCCCCTCGCCCGCCTCGAGCTGCGGGTGACGACCAAACTACTGGCGGCTCGGCTCGAGTCGATCGCGATCGATCCCGACCACGCGATCGAGTACATGCACGGCAACAATCTCACCGTCGGACCCGAGCGCATGCACGTCCTGCTGCATGCCGTGGGTGCCTGACCGGACCGCGCGGAAGGCAGGACAATGTCCACACCCATCGTTGTCGTCGGCGCCGGGCACGCCGGTGTCCACACCGCGTCGCGTCTCGTCGAACTCGGATACCGAGGTGAGTTGATCCTGATCGACGAGGAAGACGGGCTCCCCTACGAGCGGCCGCCCCTCTCGAAGGACGTGCTCGCCGGCGCGGAATCGCATGAGCCCCCCGCGCTTCGGAAACAGGACTATTACGAGGACAAGGGAATCCGGCGAATCGCCGGGTCCGCGGTGACCGCTGTCGACCGATCCGCGCGGGAGATCTGCCTGGCCGATGGCTCCACGATTCCCTATCACCGACTCATCCTCGCCACGGGGTCGCGGGCACGGACACTCGACGTTCCCGGCGCAGCGCTGCCCGGCGTGCAGGTCTTGAAGACCCGCGCAGACGGCCGCAATTTGAAGGCGATGCTGCGCCCCGGCGTGCGGTTCGTGATCGTCGGTGCCGGGTACATCGGGATGGAGGTCGCAGCGGCGGCGGTGAAATCCGGTTGCAGCGCAACCGTACTCGAGTATCAGGATCGATCGATGAGCCGTGTCACGTCGGAAGATGTGAGTCGCTACTTCGAGGACCTCCATGTTGCGGAGGGAGTGCAGTTCGCCTTCGGTAGCTCCCTTGAAAGGATCGAGGGGTCGGACCGGGTCGAAGGCGTCGTCACCAGCGACGGAGAGACGATCCCCGCAGACGTCGTCGTGGTGGGTATCGGTGTGCTACCCAACCAGGAACTCGCCGAGGCGGCCGGACTCGACTGTTCCGACGGAATCGTCGTCGACGAGCACGCCCGCACCTCCGATCCCGAGATCTATGCCGTCGGCGACGTCACCCGTTTCACCTGTCCCCGGGAAGGTGTCAGTATGCGCCTCGAATGCGTGCAGAATGCAATGGCGCAGGCAGACAGCGCGGCTCGCCACATACTGGGTCTCGACGCCGCGGTCGCGGAGGTGCCGTGGTTCTGGACCGTCCAGCACGGTGTCCGACTGCAGACCGCCGGGGTGCGCTCGTCGGAAGACCACGTAGTTCGGCGCGGCGATCCTGCCGACGGCAAGTTCGCGGTTCTCTACCTGCGCGACGGTCGCCTGGCCGCACTGGACACGATCAATGCGCTCGGCGACTTCGCCGCGGGAAAGAAGCTCATCGCCGCCGGTGCCCGGCTCGATCCCGTACTCGCGGCAGACCGAGCGGTGAAGCTGGCGACCACCCGAACCGACGATCTCGCTATATCACGTTAGGAATTCACGACATGTCCAACAACATCACCGTCATCGACCGCGCGGGATCGCCCAGCCAGGTCGAGTGGGAACCCGAACAGACCCTCATGGAAGCTCTGCGGGACAATGATTTTCCACTCCTGGCGTCGTGCGGCGGAACCGCGTCCTGCGCCACCTGCCATGTGTACCTGGAACCGCAGGTCGTCTCGGGACTCGGCGAGCGCTCCGAAGACGAGATCGAACTCCTCGAGGAAGCCGAAGGGTTCGACGCGGAGACGTCACGACTGTCCTGCCAGGTCGCGCACGCTCAGTCGCTCGACGGAATCACCGTCACGCTGGCGCCGGAGGAATGACCGGATCGGGAAAGGCCGACCGGCCCTTCGTGCGAAACGAACAACCGTGCCACACGAACAACTTTGAGGAGATGGCGATGAGACTGCAAGGCAAGCGCGTGGTCGTGACCGCGGCCGCGTCGGGAATGGGCCAGGCCGGGTGCGAACGGTTCGCGCAGGAAGGCGCCCGGATCGCGGCAGTCGACCGGGACGAAGCCCGGTTGAAGGAAGTGGTCGACGGAATCAACACGGCTGGCGGCAACGCACAGGGGTTCGTCGCCGATCTGTCCGACGCCGACATCGCCGGGACCGTCGCCGACGACGCGATCGCATGGCTCGGCGGAATCGACGTCCTGTGGAGCCACGCGGGAATGCCCGCCCCCGGCGACGTCGAGACCCTCGACCTCGACGAATTCCGAACCGCCACCGACGTGAACCTCACACAGTCGACGGTGATCGCGGCACGCGCGATCACGCACATGCGACAGCAGGGGAGCGGCTCGATCATCTTCACCGCATCGACCTCCGGACTCGTCGGGTCTGCGCTCAGCCCGGTCTACTCCGCACTGAAGGCGAGCGTCATTGGTCTGGCCAAGGGGTTGGCCGTGCGCTACGCGACCGATGGTGTCCGCGTGAACGCACTGTGCCCGGGACCGGTGGCGACCCCGATGTTGTACAACGACTTCATGAAGGTCGATGCACGGTTCTCCCAGGAAGAGAACGAGAAGCGTGTCGTCGCCGGTGTCCCACTCGGCCGCGCCGGTCAGCCCCGTGAGATTGCGGACGCCGCGTTGTGGCTGGCCTCGGACGAGTCGTCCTTCGTCACGGGGATCGCGTTGCCCGTCGACGGCGGCCTGACCGCACGATAGTCCTGCGCCGTTCACTCTTTTCATTTCCCACTTCGATCGGACGATGTATGAGCACAGTCGACGTTTCCGCGCACACGAGCGCTCCGGACAAGATCACCAAGGTCACCCGGGCCGGCGCGATCGGCAACTTCATCGAGTTCTACGATTTCACCCTGTACGGGTTCTTCGCAGTCACCATCGCCACACTGTTCTTCCCGCAGTTCGACAGCGTGGCGGCTCTGCTCTCGACGTTTGCCTTGTTCGGCGTCGCGTTCGTGATTCGTCCGATCGGAGCGGTCGTCTTCGGACACGTCGGCGACCGCTGGGGACGCAAGCGCGCGTTGATGATCGCGGTTCTTCTGATGAGCGCCGCCACCGCGGCCATCGGTGTGCTGCCGACCTATGCGGCGGTCGGCGTGGCGGCACCGACACTCTTGCTCGTGTGCCGACTGCTGCAGGGCTTCTCGGCGGGCGGGGAGCAGAGCGGAGCGTTCGTTCTCGTGGTCGAGCAGTCCGCGATCGGCGAACGCGGCAGGAACGCCTCCAAACTCGTCGTGTCGATCGTTGCGGGGGTGTGCTGCGCCGCCCTGGTCGTCCTGGTCGTCTCGGCCCTGACGACCGACCAGCAGATGGCCCAGTGGGGCTGGCGTCTGCCGTTCCTCCTGTCGGCACCGCTCGGCGTCCTCGGCTTCTACCTCCGCATGAGCATCGAGGATTCGCACGACTTCACCGCCGCCCGAGCGAATTCCGAGCCGGGAACGCCCGCGCCTCTCGCGCAGGCCTTCCGCACGGTTCGCCGCCAGATGTGCACCCTCCTCGGATGGGTCGCCATGCAATCCGTCGCCGGCTACATCCTGGTCGGATTCATGATGTCCTACCTCGTGAAGTTTCAGAACTACCCGATGTCGACGGCCCTGACGATCGTGGTCGTCGGTCACCTCGTGGGGATCGGGCTGATCGTCGGCATCGGCCGGTGGGCAGACCGCATCCAACGCAAGACGCTGGCCGTGTCACTCGCCGCGGCCCTGGCGATCGCGGTGGTGCCGGCCTTCATTCTCCTGCGGCACGGCGTCGTCGCCGCGACGATCGGAATCTCCCTGTACGCCACCACCGCGTACTCGCTGCTGATCGTGTCGGCACTGGCAGTCGTCGAACTCTTTCCCGTCGAGGTGCGGTACTCGGCCAGCGCACTCCCGTTCCAGATCAGCTACGCGGTGTTCGGCGGTGCAGCACCCTTCGTCTCCACCTGGCTGGTCGCGGAGGTCTCCACCATCGCACCCGCATACGCACTCGTGCTCTTCGGAATTCTCGGAATCGTCGTTGCAGCGATCGCGATTCCGAACCTGCCGACCCGGCCGGACGACGGCGCCGACGGAACTGCGGCCGACTGCGAACCCGGCGCGGGCACAACCATTCACGCCAATTAGAGGAACCATTGATGAACGACTTTGCACTGCTGATCGACGGCGCACTCGTGCCGGGCTCCACGGAGCTTCCGGTCATCGACCCCGCCACCGAGCAGACCTTCAGCGCGGTCCCTGCCGCCTCGCCCGAGCAGCTGGACCGGGCCGTGGCCGCGGCCGGAGCCGCACACCCGAGCTGGGCAGCTACCCCGGTCGACGAGCGGCGGCGGATCGTGTCGCAGATCGCCGACACCATCGCGCAGCACCGTCAGGAACTCGCCGGCATCCTCGTCCGCGAACAGGGAAAACCGCTTGCCGCCGCGTTCGGGGAGGTCGACACAGCGGTCGAGTACATCCGCTACTTCGCCGGCCTGACCCTCGAACCGGAAGTGATCGACGACAGCGAGCTGCGCCGGGTCGAGATCCACCGCGTTCCGGTCGGCGTGATCGGCATCATCGTGCCGTGGAATTTCCCCCTGCTCCTCCTGGCGTTCAAACTCCCCGCCGCGCTGCTGGCCGGCAACACGATGGTCGTGAAACCCGCCCCGACGACCCCCGCGGCTACCCTCCACCTCGGTCGGCTGATCGCAGACATCGTCCCCGCCGGTGTGGTGAACATCGTCTCCGGTGGCCCCGAGCTCGGCCCGCACCTCTCGGCGCATCCGGGACTGCAGAAGGTCAGCCTGACCGGTTCGACGGAAACGGGCAAAAAGGTGATGGCTGCGGCGGCGGAACGCCTGACCCGGGTGACCCTCGAGCTCGGCGGCAACGACCCGGCGATCGTCCTGCCCGATGTCGATGTCGACGAGGTCGCCGAGAAGGTCTTCAACGCCGCCTTCGGCAACAGTGGGCAGATCTGTCGCGCGATCAAGCGGATCTACGTGCACGCGGATCTCTACGACCGATTCTGCGACGCACTTGCTGCCCGTGCGGCGAACGCGATCGTCGGCAACGGCATGGAACCGGGAACACAGTTCGGGCCGGTCCAGAACCAGGCACAGTTCGACCGCATCAAGGAAATCCTCGCGGACGCGGAGACCGCCGGAAAGGTCATGCCCGGCGGAGGAGTCGTCGACGGTCCCGGCTATTTCGTGCGACCGACGATCGTCCGGGATATCGACGAGTCGTCACGCCTGGTCGTCGAGGAACAATTCGGCCCCGTGGTCCCGGTGATGCCCTACACCGACATCGACGACGTCGTGGCCCGCGCCAACGACAGCGAGTTCGGCTTGGCCGCGTCGGTCTGGTCAACGGACATCGACGCCGCCACCGCGATCGCTCACCGAATCTCGGCGGGAACCGTGTGGGTGAACAAGCACAGCGATCGGACGCCGGACGTACCCATCGCCGGCGCCAAGCAGTCCGGCATCGGTACCGAACTCGGTGTCCTCGGGTTGCTCGAGTACACCCAGATCAAGGTGATCAACGTAGCGCGCCAGTAACGTTCCGGCACTGAGAGCTCGTCCGGTCAGGGACTGACTTCCTGGCCGGACGAGCTCGTTTCGGCGTGGCTACCGCACGTCCCACGACGCGAGCACCCTGCGGGAATCGTGGTCGCCGGGAGTGCACGGTGGTGTGACGGCGGCCGCGGGCGTTCGCGAAAACCGCGGCGCGGGAGCGGGCTGGCGGATCCCGCCGACGTCGATATAGGTTCCGCGCTCGCGTAGGTGATCGTCGTCGAGGGATTCGGTGAGAGACAGAACGGGCTCGACGCAGGCGTCGGTGCCCCGGAACAGGGTTGTCCATTCGTCCCGGGTACGAGTCCGGAACCGTGCCGCGATGCGGTCGCGGAGTTCGGGCCACGCCGACCTGTCCCGCCGAGAAGGCAGTTCCTCATCCGGCGCGAGAATCTCGACGAAGGCGTCGTAGAACTTCGGTTCGATCGCACCGACAGTCATGTGCTTGCCGTCGGCGGTCTCGTAGACCGAATAGAACGGGGTACCGCCGTCCATCAGGTTGGACTGCCGCCGGTCCGTCCACCGGCCGGCGTCGAGCATCCCGTACAGCAGTGTGCCCATATGCGCGGCGCCGTCGACGATCGCGCCGTCGACGACCTGTCCCCGGCCGCTGAGCCTGGCCTCGTGCACGGCCGCGAGAATGCCGATCACGAGATACAGTGCACCACCACCGAAGTCGCCGACGAGAGCGAGCGGGATCTGAGGGCGTTCCTCACCGCCGATGGCGTGGAGGAGCCCGGTCCCCGCGAGGTATCCGACATCGTGGCCGGCGGTCGCTGCCTTCGGGCCCTCCTGGCCCCAGCCGGTCATCCGGGCATAGACGAGCCGCGGATTGACGGCGTGCAGATCGTCGGGGCCGATGCCGAGCCGCTCGGCAACACCGGGACGCGAGGATTCGATCACCACATCGACACGGCCCGCGAGTTCCTTCACGGTCGCACGATCGGCGTCGTCCTTCACATCCAGGCAGATAGACCGTTTCCCGCGGTGGAGGATCTGCGACCCGTCCCGCGGCGGGCGATCGCGCGCTGCCGGTCGCTCGATGCGTACGACATCGGCGCCGAGATCGGCGAGAGTCATTGCCGCGAACGGCGCCGGTCCCATACCTCCGAGCTCGAGGACTCGGAGGCCGGCGAGGGGACCGGTCGACCCGGTCTCTGGGGGAGGGGTCGTCATGGGGAGCGCCGATCTGTCGGGTGGGTTGTCAGTTGTCGATCTCGATGAGGTCGGTGGCGCCGCGTTCGAGCCACATCGCTTCGACGTTGCGGCGGATCACCTTCCCGGACGCGCTGGTGGGGAGCATGTCGTTGCGCAGCCACCAGCGGGTGGGAATTTGGAAGCGGCCGAGCGTTTGTGCTGCGTGGGCGCGGAGGTCGTCGGTGCTGACCGGGATGCCGCGGCGGATGGTCACGGCGGCGGCGACCTGTTCGCCGAGTTCGGCGTGCGGCAGCGCCACCACGATCGCCTCGGCGACCGCGGGGTGGGTGGTCAGGGCCGCGGCCACGTGGGCGCAGGAGATGTTTTCCCCGCCCCGGATGATGATGTCCTTCGAGCGGCCGCTCAGGTAGAGGTAGTTGTCGTCGTCGAGGCGGCCGAGGTCGCCGGTGTGCAGCCACCCGTCGGCGTCGACGAGGGAGTCCAGGTCGGGGTCGACGTACCCGCTCATCAGGCCGGGGCAGTTAACCAGGATTTCGCCGTTGCCGTCGGCGTCCGGGTTCGCGATGGTCACCTCGATCGGTGGGAGCAGCTTCCCGACGCAGCCCGGGCGTTCGGTGATCTCGCGGGAGGTGCCCATCGCGAGGAGGCCACCGGCCTCGGTCAGCCCGTACATCGACCCGGCCCCGCCACCCTTGAGGTTCGGGAACCGTTCCTGAACGGTGCGCCGGAAGGCGGGGGTGGACGCGGACCCGCCGAGGGGGATCGACCGGACACTGGAGGTGTTAGCGGCGGCGAAGGTGTCGTGTTCCATGACGCGGGTGACCATGGCGGGCACGGCACCCCAGGTCGTGACCTGCTCGCGTTCGATGAGGCGCAGGACCTCCGCGGGATCGAACCGGCCGTCCTGGTACACCATCCGGGCCCCGGTGACCAGCGCCGCGGTCATTACTTGCACGCCGGCGAGGTGGAACAGCGGCACGGTGACCAGGTTGACGCTGCCGGAGCCGTGGCGGTCGAGTTCGCCGGGCAGGCGGTGGGTGGCCAGCAGCAGGTTGTGGATGTTGCCGACGACCGAGCGCTGGGACAGCAGCACACCCTTGGCCGCCCCGGTGCTGCCGGAGGTGAACAGCACCAGGGCGGGGTCGTCCTCGGCGACGTCGGGCAGCGGCAGGTCGGGTGCGGTGTCGCCGCGGAGCAACTCACCGAGGTCGGCGACGCCGACTCCGGTGATGCCGGTGGGAACACGGTCTGCGGTGTCCTCGTCGTGGACGATCACCACCGGGCGGACGGTGTCGAGGGCCCCTTCCAGTTCCGCGGCGCTCCACCAGGCGTTGCACAGGTCCACCACGGCGCCGAGGCAGTGCGCGGCCCAGAACGCCATCGTGCATTCGGCGTGGTTGCGGGCGAACAGGGCGACGTGATCACCCTTGCCGACGCCGAGGGTCCGGAAGTGTTCGGCGATCCGGGCCACCGCGTGTTCGTGTTCGGTGAAGCTCAGCCGGCGCTCACCCTGCACGACGTGGGTCCGGTTGCCCCAGTGGCGGGCGTCGAGCAACAGTTGCGCGACGGCGGTGCGCCGGTGGCGGTAGACCCGGCACGGGCGGCCGTGCACGAGGTCGTCGGTGGTCTCCCGGCTCCACCGGAAACCGTCGGCGGCGGGGTCGGCGGGGTCGGTGTGGGCGTCCACTGTGGTCGAGGGTGTGGTCATCAGGTGTGGTCCGTTTCGTGCGGTCGCGCAGGGGGCGGGAGGCTCATGCGGGAGGTGCGGGCAGGGTGTCGGGGGCGGGCGCCGCGAACTGCGGGGCGCGGCGTTCGGCCATGGCGGCGACGCCTTCCTTGAAATCGGGCTGCTGCATGAACTGCTCGATGAGAGCTTTCGAATCCTCCACGGCGGTGCCGACATTCGCGTGCAGGAGCTCGGCGTAGATCTGACGTTTGGCGCCGGTCGCGGAGGCGGGGGACACCTGGGTGGCGATATAGTCGGCCACCTCGTAGACCGTGCCCAGGAAGTGCTCGTCCCGGGGATGCACGCCGTTCAGGTAGCCCATCTGATGTAGTTCTTCGGAGCGCAGGATGCGTCCGGTGATGAGGATGTCGGCGGCATTCGCCAATCCGACGATGCGGGGCAGCAGCCAGGCCAGGCCGTACTCGGCGGGCAGTCCCAGGCGTGGGGTCGCGGTGGTGAATTTGGCGCCCTGAACCGCATAGCGGAGGTCGCAGTAGCCGGCCAGGGCGACCGCGATACCGGCGCACGGTCCGTTGATGGCGGCGATCAGCGGGACGCGCAGGCCCCACATCCACACCAGGTCGTGGTCGAACTCGGGATTGACCCCGTGGCCGGGGCGGGCGAAGTCGGGCTTGTTGACGGTGTCGGAATACTTTTCGTCGGTCTCGGTGTAGAAGTCGAGTGCCTTGGTGTCGGCGCCGACGCAGAACTGGTCGCCGCCGCCGGTGAGGACCACGACCCGAACGGTGGGATCGGCGTCGAGGGTGGCCATCGTCCAGCGCAGTTCCGCGTTCATGCGGGAGGTCCAGGAGTTGCCGCGGCCGGGGCGGTCGAGCCACACCGTGGCGACGCCGTTGTCGCGGATTTCGTAGCGGGTGACCTTCAGATCCATGATGATTCCCTCTCGTGGTGCGCATGATCGACCCACCGCCCGGCGTGGTGAAGGCGTGCCGGGTCCACCCACGTCCCGAGGACGCCGGCCAGGTCGGAAGCGATCAGACGTGTCTTATTCTTCGGCGTCGGCGAGCCACATGTGGTGGACCCGACGGGTGTTGTGAACGAGCTCGGCCACGGCCGCGTCGGCGTCGCGACGTCGAATGTGCTCGAGCAGAGCGCGCGGGCTGTGCAGGGCATCACCGGTCGGTACCTCGGCACCGAAGCGCAGGGTGAACTCGGTGAGCAGATCCATCAGCGACCGCATCATCGTCGCGATGATCGGGTTCTGAGTGGCTTCGCCGATTAGGCAATGAAATTCGATGATCGCCTCGGTCTTGCCGTTCCAGTCTTCCCGGGCGGCGAGGTCGTCGGCCTTGTGGAGCAGATCCTCCATTCGCGCGAGATCGTCGTCGGTGCGTCGGGCGCAGGCCGTCGTGACCGCGACGGTCTCGATTTCCTCACGGGCCTCGGTCAGATCCGACAGCGAGTATCGCGTCAGGAGGAGATTGTCGGACAATGCCTTCGAGATGCTGACGGGATCGGTGGGGGCGATGAACGCTCCGCCGGTGGCTCCCTTCTTGATGGTCACGACGCCCGTGACTTCGAGCATCCGAATGGCTTCACGCACGGTGTTGCGGCTGACCTCGAATTGGGCGGCGAGTGTGCGCTCCGAGGGCAGACGGCTTCCCGGTGGCAGCTTGCCCTGCCGAACCTGGGCCCGCACCTGGTCGATGATCTCGTCGAAGGCGCGGCGGGGCCGGGCCGGGCGGAACTGGATGTCGGCGGGTTCGGTCATGGTGCCAATCATTCCCGGTTTCGACGCGTCCGCTCCGCTCCGGTGCCGTTTCGCTACCAGTGCGGTCATGCGCTCGTACCTCCGATTTCATTGGTAGTGCCATTGAAACCCCATCGCTGCCGTGAAGTCAAGGCCTGGTCAGGCCTTGACTTTCTGCTTCGGGTGTACCTGAATTGAGTCAATGGCCCTACCATTGAGGGATCGGAAGTGCCCGCGATGCTCCGCAGCGCACCCGCTCCCCACGGATCGAAGGACTTCACATGCCGCACGATGACAACCTCCAGATGCCCGGTGATCGCCTTCCCCTGTCGGGCGTTCGTGTCGTCGACCTCTCGCAGGTCGGCGCAGGCCCGTATGCAGCGTCTCTGCTCGGTGACCTGGGCGCCGATGTGATCAAGATCGAGCCCCCGACGGGGGAGAGCTTCCGATACATCGACAATCTGTTCGGGGTCGGCGACAGCGCCTACTTCTACGGAGTCAACCGCAGCAAACGGTCACTGACACTCGACCTGCACGAGTCCGAGGGGATGGACGTGCTGCGGCGTCTGGTCGCCGACGCAGACGTCATGATCGTCGGATTCCGGCCGGACGCCGTCACCCGCCTCGGGATCGACTACGAGTCGATGGGCAAGCTCAACGACCAGCTGGTGTATTGCCAGCTGACCGCGTTCGGCGAAGACGGGCCTCGTGCCCACCAACCCGGCATGGACCTGCTGGGACAGGCCATCGGCGGGATCATGGGCCTGACCGGTGAGACCGACGGCCCACCGATCAAGGCCGGTGTCCCGATGGCCGACTTCGTCGGCTCCTTCCTGCTCGGATTCTCGATCGTCTCCGCGCTGCGTGCCCGCGATCTCAACGGTCACGGCCAGAAGGTCAGCGTGAATCTGCTGGACGGCCAGATCGCGATGCTCGCCAACATCCTGACGCACTACGACCGCACGAAGGTTCCCGTACGACCGCAGGGCGGAGGACATCCGCAAATCGCTCCGTACCAGCCCTACCAGGGCGGCGACGGCAAGGACTTCATCGTCGCGTGCCTCAACGACCGGTTCTGGCTGCGCTTGACCAAGGTCATCGACCGCCCCGAACTGGCCGACGACCCGCGCTTCGTCACCAACGCAGACCGCGTCGCGAACCGTGGAGCGCTCAACGACATTCTCATCCCGATCTTCGCGGGGCACACCACCGCGAGCTGGCTCGAACGCCTCGACCAGGTCGCGGTGCCGTGCGGACCCGTTCACCGGCTCGAGGACGTCTTCACCGAACCGCAGGTGGTGCACAACCATTCCATCACCGAACTCGAGCACCCCATCCACGGTCGCTACCCGGTCCCCAACACGCCGTTCCGGCTCCACGGAACGCCCGCCCAGCCCCGGGGCTACGCACCGCTTCTCGGTGAGCACTCGGTCGAGATCCTGGGGGAAGCCGGCTTCACCCACGACGAAATCCGCGCACTGCTCGACAAGAGTGTGGTCACGACATCCACCGTCACCGAGCCGGCATAGACGGTGCTCCGATGACCACCACGACTGCGGACTACACCTGGCCCAGCGAACTCGCCGAACTGCGCGACGTCGTCGCGGCATTCCGTGAGCGCCACGCCGGCGAGGCGGCGGTGCGCACGCTCGCCGAGACGACTACACCACTCGATTCGCGAACCTGGCAGATCATGGCCGAACAACTCGGATTGGCCGGACTGACCGTCCCCGAGGAACTGGGCGGTGCCGGGGCGGGCTACGAATTCCTCGCGGTCGCGATGGAGGAACTCGGCAAGTCGCTCCTGCCGTCACCGCTCCTGGCCACGACGGCACTCGCGATCGGCACGCTGATGCGGGCCGGCGACGCGTCAGCGCGCGAGCGCCTGGTTCCGGCCCTCGCGGCGGGGCAGATCACCGGCACGCTCGGTTACACCGGCGCCGACGGTCATTGGGACCCGGCGCGGAAACCACAGGTGCGGGCGACACGGAACGGGGACGGTTGGCGGCTGGACGGCACCGTTCACCACGTCCTCGACGGTGCCTCGGCCGATCTCGTTCTCGTGGTCGCCGACACCGACGAGGGTTCGTCGGTGTTCGCTGCCGAAGGTCCGCTACCCGGCCTCGTCCGCTCGCCGATGGCGACTCTCGACGGCACCCGGAGCCAGGCCCGGCTCGACTTCCACGACGTTCCGGCGACCGCGGTCGGAGTGCTCGGTGCCGCGGCGCCCACGGTCGAGGCCGTCCTCACCCGTGCGGCCGTGCTGCTGGCGGCCGAACAGGTCGGGGGAGCGCAGTACTGCCTCGACACCGCGGTGACATACGCCGGGACCCGCACGCAGTTCGGGCGGGCAATCGGTTCGTATCAGGCGATCAAGCACAAGTGTGTCGATATGTATCTCGAGATCGAATCAGCGCGTGCGGCAGTGTATTACGCTGCGTCCTGTCTGACGGTGAACTCGGCCGACGCCGAGCCGGCCGCGTCCATTGCCAAGACGCTCGCGTCGGCGGCGTTCGACCGCGCCTCTGCCGACAGCATCCAGATCCACGGCGGAATCGGATTCACGTGGGAACACCCGGCGCACTTGTACTTCCGGCGGGCGATCTCCACCCGCGCGCTCTTCGGAGACCCGCGCAGGCACCACGAAGTCGTGGCCGCCTCTCTACTGGACCGAACTACACGCAGCGACGCCTCGACGTCGCCTCCCGAATCCCGGAGGGTGCAATGAAGGTCGACGATGAACGTGTCCTGTCGGACGACGGACTCGAGAACAGAGCCTTGTCGTTTCTGGCCGATCGCCGCCGACGCAGTCGCACGCAGGGTGCACTCGTGTGGGGCGAGGGGGATGACGGTGCGGTAGCGATCTGGGACGACCCCGATCCCGACGTCGAGCGTGCCGAACTCGACGTCGCGCGCACCTACCGCCGCGCGCGCTTCGATGCCGGTTTGGGCTGGCTCGACGGGCCCGTCGAGCACGGGGGCGCGGGGCTGAGCGCCGCATCCCAGCGCCGTTTCGCGGCGCTCGAGGCGCAGTTCGACACTCCCTCACAGGCATTCTTCAAGCTCGACCGGGTGCTGACGCCGATCTTGCTCCGCTACGCGGATCCGGAGATCGCCCGGCAACACGTCCGAGGCCTGTTTCGCGGCGATGTCATCGGATGCGAGTTGTTCAGCGAACCCGGAGCCGGCTCCGACCTCGCGAGTCTCACGACGAAGGCGGTACTGGACGGTGACACCTGGATCGTCGACGGCCAGAAGGTCTGGACGTCGGATGCCCACTACGCCGATATCGGGCTCGCGCTGTGCCGCACCGAATCCCAGGTGTCCGGGCGCAAAGGTCTGACTGCGTTCCTGGTGGACATGCGGCAACCCGGCGTCGAGGTGCGGCCGTTGCGGCAGATCACCGGGGGCTCCTCCTTCAACGAGGTGTTCCTCACCGGTGTCCGCGTCCCCGATTCCCACCGAATCGGGGCCCGCGGTCAGGGGTGGGAGGTGGCGCAGGAAACGTTGAAGATCGAACGCACCGCGATCGGTGTGGGGATGGGGCGGGGCGGTGCCGGTGTGGCCAACGGGGAGCGCCTGGTCGCGCTGGTCCGGTCCCTCGGCCTGGAGAACGACCCCATCGTCCGGCAGCGATTGGCCGAGGTAGTCATGGCGTTCCGGGCGGCGAAGCATCTCCAGCACGTCACCAGCGCACGGCGCCGGGCCGGGGACAACCCGACGGCGTCTCCACTACTTGCGAAGCTGACACTGTCCAACAACCTGCGTTTGGCATCGCGCTTCGTCACCGATCTGCTCGGTCCGCGGCTCGCTGCCGACACCGGCGAATGGGGCACGTTCGCGTGGAATCAGTTCGTCCTCGGAGAGCCGGGCATGCACATCATGGCGGGCACCGACGAGGTAGTCCACAACATGATCGGCGAACAGGTCCTCGGGCTGCCACGAGAACCGCGACCGCAGTCGTGAGCGCCGAGACGGTGCCCTGCCACCACGCCCCGGCAATGGCTCCGGCGCATCTGCCCGCGCTCTGTGTGGCCGACGTCGACGCGGCGGCGGAGCGAATCTCGACGGTCGTGCCGCCGACGCCGCTCGAATATTGTGAGCGTCTGTCGGAACTCACCGGTGCCGAGGTCTACCTCAAACGTGAGGATCTCACCCGCGTCCGTTCGTACAAGTTGCGCGGTGCTTACAACGTCATGGCGCAGCTTTCTCCTCGCGAACGTGAGGCGGGCGTCGTCACGGCTAGTGCGGGCAACCATGCCCAGGGCGTGGCGTATGCGTGCCGGGCCATGGGGGTGGCGGGGCGGATCTACGTGCCCACCCGAACTCCGGAGCAGAAGCGGGATCGCATCCGTGCTCACGGCGGGGCGTTCGTCGAGCTCATTGCGGTCGGCGACACGTTCGACGCGGCGGCGGAGGCCGCGGCTGACGACGTCGCGCGCACCGGGGCCACGATGGTTGCGCCGTTCGACGACGCCCGTACCGCGGCGGGGCAGGGCACCATCGCCCGCGAGCTACTCGCCCAGTTGCCCTCGGCACCGGACCTGGTTCTGGTTCCGGTGGGCGGTGGTGGCTGCCTTGCCGGAATCGGCGCCTACCTGCAGGCCACGTCGTCGTGCACGTCGATCGTCGGGGTGGAACCGTCCGGTGCGGCATCGATGGCCGCCGCGCTCGCCGCGGGCGGTCCGGTGACGCTGCCGGATGTGGATCCGTTCGTCGACGGGACGGCCGTCAAGCGCGTCGGTGACATCCCGTACGCGGTGGTATCCCGTCTCGACCGGATCACGATGACTCGGGTCGACGAGGGTGCGGTGTGCACGGCGATGCTCGACCTGTATCAGAACGAGGGCATCATCGCCGAGCCGGCCGCCGCGCTGTCCGTCGCCGCACTCGCGGGACTGCCGATCGCACCGGGGACGACTGTCGTGTGCGTCATTTCGGGTGGCAACAACGATGTTTCGCGCTACAACGAGGTCATCGAGCGATCCCTCGTGCACCGAGGTCTCAAGCACTACTTCCTGGTGGACTTCCCGCAACAGCCCGGCGCGCTGCGCCGGTTCCTCGATCAGGTGCTCGGTCCCGACGACGACATCACCATGTTCGAGTACATCAAGCGCAACAACCGCGAGTTCGGTGCCGCACTCGTGGGCATCGAACTGCAGGAGGCCGACACTCTGCCGTTGATCCTCGCGCGGCTGGACGCCTCACCACTGGAGGTGCAGCGCATTGCGCCGGGCACACAGGAGTTTCGGTACCTCATCTGACTGACGCAGGTTCTTCCACCGAACCGCCAGGCCCGGGGGTGTTCACAAATTGCGAGCAAGGATGCGGGCATTGGTAGTTCAGTGACCTGACTGGCCGGTAAACACGCGTAACAGGGACCCATGATTACACCTGATTCCGCGTGCAGCGGGCGCCGTCGCGCAATACGGGCGAAGGAAGAGAGGACTGGCTCACCGCAAATGTTCACCCCGTATCTCCGGCCGACGGAGCCTGTGGGCCTGCCGGTTCGCGGTGTTGGTGCTGAAAAACATTTCCGCAGCATCCCGTGGAAATCCCGTGTCAGCGCACTTTTGCTCTGCAGGGGGCAAATTGGGGAGGATGACTGCCCCGAAACCATCTGGGGTGGCAATCCGCAGGGTCCGCAACAGTTGCCCGCTGCCAGGCCGGGCTGATTCCTGGGTGTCTATGTGGACACCGGTTCGGATACGTGGGCGCGTAGCCAGCGGGCTGCCTCGTGGCGGTAGCTGTCGATGCCCTTGTAGGCGGCGATGTCGGCCGGTAGTTCGGAGATGATGGTGGCGAGTTGTTCGCTCCACTCGGGAATGGTGACGATGTCTGACAGCGGTGTCAGGTAGGTATGAATATTGAATACCAGCGCTCCGGTCAAGGGAAGACGAATGAGATGTTCGAGTTCGATCCGTAGTTGCACGCGGCCGTAGTCCCCGGCGGTGGTGAGTGCCGGGAAGTCGTGCTCCCACTCGGGTCGAGTTTCGAGGCTGGTGTCGCGCTGGGGGGATCCGACGGCGGCAAAGGTCCAGTTGACGCGTCGATAGATGCGATCGGTTGTGAGTCGCCGCATGAACTGTTGGGCTCGTCCGGTAATTCCGCCATTCGTCAACCCGGGAACTGGGCGGTGAATCTCGTTGAAGTTCATGCCCACATCGAATTTGACCGACCAGTCGGCGGCGAAGGTCACGAAGGCAGCGTCGAACCAGAGTTGGTCGTGGCGTTCGGTGAGCAGGAGTATGTCGTCGGGAACTTGGCAGCCGATGAAGGTGAGCGGGTCCTCCGGAAGCGTGGACAGCTCACCCATCTCGAAGTGCTGATCGATGTCGAGCAGGGTGTTGCGCCAGTGATAGCGGTTGGTGTCTCGGGTCAGTTGCATGGTGTCCGGGTAGGAGTCGGCCATCTGTCGCATCAGAAAGAGCATGACGTCCCAGCATGCTGGCATCATGTGCGGCAGAATCTGTACGCGACCTGGGTCTTTCGCGAGGATCTCCCGTTTGAGCTGCATCATTGATGCGTATTCGAGTCCGAGATCCACGACGTGCCGCCCCCAGCCGCCGGCCGGGGTCGGTGTGTAGCGGGGCGCGGGCTCGACGTTGACCGCGTACCGGAAGGTGTCCTCGCCGGCGGGGAATGGCCAGGGCAAGCAGTTCAGGTCACTCTCGAGTAGTTCGATCACGGTGCTTCGCTCCAGACAAGGTGGGTGGATTCGGGGAATGGTTTGGCGGCAGCTCAGGCCACTGATGCCAGGTACATCGCGCGATGCGACGACGTGTGTGGTCGCACGAGAAGATCGCGACGACAGCCCGAGCACTCCGCGGTCGTATTCGGTTGGGCAATAGTCCGGGTGGCGGTGTCGCAGTGCGGGCAGTACACGTGGATCGCGTCCACGTGAGTGATGTGGACGAACATCTCGCACGGTAGTACCCCGTGGGACCGTGCCGCCGCCACGGCCTGCATCACCTCGAACTCGGGTCCGCAGATCATGATGCGGATCCCGACTGTGCTCGACGCGATGAGGTCGCCCACGGTGGCGGCGCTGGAAGCGGTGTGTTCCGAGATTGACCGCTGTGCGTCGTGAAGTGCACGAGCCCATTGTTTTGCTTTGGCGGCGGCGCTGGGCGCCTCCCCGAGGATGACCAGAAGGTAGTGGCGTCCGGTCAGATCCATGCTGGCGGCGGTGATTCCGACTGCGCTGGTGGCCGTTCCGGCGTCATGGTCGATGCTCGTCATGGCTGGTGTTCCTTGCGTTCGCGGATTTGATGTGGGCTGGGGAGTGCGCGGGGTTCGGGGTGTGACGCCGCCGGGCGGTGCCGTGGTCACAGGTCCAGCTCCAGTGCACCGGCCGCGCGGGATACGCAGGGCATGAGCGCGTCACCGCGGTCCTTTTCGTCGTCGGTGAGGAACAGGTCGCGGTGTTCGATCCGGCCGCTGCGCACAGGGAGTTTGCACTCCCCGCAGACACCCTGTCGGCACAGATTCGGCACGTTGACCCCTTTGTCGAGAAGGGCCTCGAGCAGGCTGGTGTCGGGACCGACCGGCACCGTGGTTCCTGTGCGGGCGAGGGTGGCGGTGAAGGGTTCACCTGCAGCGGAGATCGCGGACGAGAACGGTTCCGAGTGGACACGCTGAACCGGCCAGCCCCGCGCGAGCGCTGCTTCGGCCACGGCACCGATCATCGGGGCGGGACCGCAGGTGTACAGATGGGTGCCGATCGGTTGGCGGGACAACGCGGGCGTCATGTTGTCCCAGAACTGTTCCGGCGTATGCACAGTCGTGAGACGGCCGTCGCACAGCGACGCCAACTCGGGGAGATGAGCACCGAATCCGGGGCGAAAGGAATAGATCACCTCGAACGAACGGCCCCACTGCACCGCCGCCCGTACGTGCGAGAGGATGGGGGTGACCCCGATGCCGCCGGCGACGAGGACATGGTGGCGAGCAGACGCGACGGGGGCAAATGCGCTGCGTGGGCCGGAGATCGTGATCGGATCGCCGACGGCCAGATTGTGCACCCATCGGGAACCACCGGCACCGGCGGGATCCAGTCGAACCGAGATCGAGTAGTGGTTCGGTTCGATGGCGGGGCCGGTCAACGAGTAGGAATTGCGCGACCCCGGTTTCCAGGTGACCGCGATGTGGCTACCCGGTGTGAAGGAGGGCAGCGTTCCGCCGCCGACGGGTGCGAGCACGACCTCGCGGATGTCCTCGCACAGCATGGTGGTGCCGGTGACGACGACGGACAGTTCGGATGCCACTGCCGTGGATGTGGTGGTCACCTCGATAACCTCAGTCAAGGCAGGTCCTCCAGATCTGCTCGATTGCTAGAGACGGGGCAGGTACGGGCGGAACCGCCGGGGGAGGGCTACGCGCGCCTGCTCACGCCGGTGGTGGCCGTCCTCGGTGTCACGGTTCTACGGCGCGAACGAGCGGTGACCGACGTAGAACGCGAGCGCCCCGGCGGGTGTGGTGAATCGGATCCGCGAGCCTTTGGGGAAGAAGATCGCATCGTTGGGCTTGGCGACCTCCGTCTGGCCGGTGTCGAGGTTCTCGAGGAGGAACTCGCCATCGAGCACCACCTTCATCTCGTCGTATTCGTAGAGGTAATCGAGTGGGGCATCGGTGTGCCGCAGCCCGAAGTACCCGGCTGACATTTCCGAACCGTCCGGGTTGGCGTAGACGTCGTCGATGAACCCTTCCGTGCCGGGGTACTCTGAAGTCGGCATCTGCGGCAACGACTTCCAGAACTCCGTCGTGACGCGGAACGGGGAAACCGTCGTGGTGGACGCGGTGGGGTCAGGGGACATCATCGACTACTCCTCGGATTCAGTGCTTGCGTGCCATATCGGCACTAGAAGGCAACGTGTGTGAAACCAAAGATAGTGTGAGGAAACCCTGAATCGGTTACGGAACTGTTAACGCTGGTGACGTTTCGGTACCGCAATGGAGAAAAATTTGAACAGAAACCATTGTGTTGCAACCGGCTACGTTCTTCTTGATGGGATTGCCAAGCCCGATGGCGGAAAATGGAGAATGCGACGAGGCGACCAGTTTGATAACTACTGGTGGTATCTGTTTCTCTAAGAGAGCTACCGGCTCGAACTGGTCATCCGACGCGGGTGATCAAGCTGTCGTGGTTCGCGGCGATGGATCGCAGTGTCGCGATGGCGGTTCGGACCCGGGCGAGCCGTTGTAATTCTCGCGGCACGATCAGCCAGTACTTGCGCAGTACGGTGACCTCTTCGGGCAGTATCCGCACGAGCGTCGGGTCCGGGTCGCCGACGTAGAGCGGGAGGGCGGAGACGCCGAGGCCGGCGGCGGTGGCGGTCCACTGGCCGGTGATGTTGTTGGTTTGGATGCGCGTGCGGTGCCCGGGGAGGACTTCGTCGAGGATACGCAGCGCCGGCACGTCGAGCAGCGAGTCGACGTACCCGATCAGCGGATGATCGTGCAAGTCGAGGACGTGGGAGATCCGTGGATGCGATTCGAGGTATCCCGCGCTCGCGTACAGACCCAGGCGGTAATCGGCGAGTTCGCTGATGTCCACCGCCCGCGGCGACGGCCGTTCGAGGGTCACAGCGACGTCGAACTCTCGGGTTGCGAGAACGTCGTGCCTTGTGGCGGTCACGATTTCGATGTCGAGGTCGGGGTTCTGTGCGCACAACTCGTCGAGATGGGGGGCGAGGATGAACGCCCCGAACCCGTCCGGGGTGGCGACTCGCACGGTTCCCGACAGTCGCCCGCCGCCCGAGGCGGCCCCTTCCATCGCCGCGAGCAACGCGGATTCGATCGACTCCGCCTGTACCACCAACTCGTGTCCGGCGTCGGTGAGCACCCACCCGGTCGGCACTCGGTCGAACAGCCGGTTCCCCAGTGCCCGCTCGAGGGCGGTGATCCGCCGGCCCACGGTCGAGTGGTTGACACCGAGTCCTTTGCCCGCCGCCACCAGGCGCCCGGTCCGAGCCACTTCGAGGAAATAACGCAGGTCGTCGGCATCGATCACGCCTCACACTAACCGATCGGTGTGCAAATATGCACAGGCGTGTGCCCAATTCGGTGTTGTGATCTGCACCGAACGCAGTGAGACTTGGTTCACACCCCGATGCGGCCGACGCGAAACAGACCTTGTCAGGCCGCGCAGAGATCCTTCGACTCGAGTGGTGCCCAGCGGGAGCGAGCCGCCGCCGGGACTCGGGTTCCGCTCCGTATCGCCTGCAATGAGGAGAAACACGTGCAAGACAACGACACCCACGGAGGGCTGCACACTCCGTTGAAGCAGAAACACCTGACGATGATCGCGTTGGGTGGAACGATGGGGGCGGGACTGTTCATCGGGTCGGGGGCGATCATCAGTGCGGTCGGACCGGCCGCCATCGTCACCTACGCCCTCACCGGGGTGCTGATCCTGCTGGTGATGCGGATGCTCGGTGAGATGGCTGTCGCGAACCCGCGGACCGGTTCGTTCACCGACTACGCCCGTGACGCCATGGGGAACTGGGCAGGCTTCTCCACGGCCTGGCTGTACTGGTACTACCAGATGGTCGTCGTCGGATTCGAGGCCGTCGTCGGAGCGCAGCTGCTGCAACGGTGGATCCACGGTGTGCCAGCCTGGCTCCTGTCGGTCATGCTGCTGCTGGCACTGACCCTGGTGAATCTGGTGTCGGTCGGCAACTTCGGCAGATTCGAGTACTGGTTCGCCGGCATCAAGGTCGCCGCCGTCGTCGCGTTCGTTGCGGTCGGCGTGCTGTTCGTCCTCGGGTTGTGGCCGAACGCGACCATCGACTTCTCCAACCTCACGGCCCACGGTGGGCTCGCCCCCAACGGGGTACTGCCGATGCTCTCCGGTGTCGTTGTCGTCATTTTCTCCATGGTCGGCGCCGAGGTGGTCACCGTGGCCGCCGCCGAGTCGAAGGAGCCGGGCCTGGCGATCAAGCGCGCCGTCAACGCCGTGATCTACCGCGTGCTGTTCTTCTTCGTCACGTCCTCGCTGATCATCGTCACCATCATTCCGTGGGATTCGATCCCGACCGGCGACTCCCCGTTCCTGCACGTGCTGCAGGTGCTCAATATTCCCGGTGTCGCCGACATCCTCAACGTCGTCATCCTGATCGCGGTGCTCTCCTGCCTGAACATCGGCCTGTACTCGACCTCGCGGATGCTGTTCACCCTCGGCTCGAACGGTGAATGCCCCAAGTGGATGACCTCGGTGAACAAGCGCGGTGTTCCGGTCTGGGGTGTGCTCTCGTGCACCACGATCGGCTACGGGTGCATAGCTGTCGCCTATTTCTTCCCCGACAGTGTCTTCCTGTTCCTGATCAACGCCTCGGGAGCGATGATCCTGTTCGTCTACCTGATGATCTGCATCTCGCAGATCATCCTCCGCAAGAAGAACGAGCGAGAGCACGGCGGGAAGCTCGAGTTCAAGATGTGGCTCTTCCCATTCCTGTCGATCGCGGTGACCGCTGTCATCATCTTCATCCTTGCAACTATGCTGTGGGACAGCACCTCCCGAATCTCACTGCTGCAAGGTTTGGCAGTGTGGGCGGTCATCCTCATCGCCTTCGGTATCAAGACCGTCCGCGAGCGTTCACCGTCCGCTCTCACGCCCGGTGCGAGCACCGACCCGAACGAATCCCCGCTCACCGAAACACGAAACCCCGAAAAGGTCTGATCACCTCGACGACTCCCGCCTGTACCCCGCGCACCTTGCCGGGGTACAGGTGTCGTCGAGGATCAACCCTCGACTGAAATACGAAAGGTTCCACCATGCTTGCCGCCTACGCCAATGCCATCGATCCCGACGACCCTGTTTCCGGCCTCGTCGTCGGTGAGCGTCCCGACCCGCAACCTCGCGAGGGGTGGACGACGGTGACGGTGAAAGCGGCGGCACTGAACCACCACGACCTGTGGACCCTGCGCGGGGTGGGTATCCGGCCCGACCAGCTTCCGATGATCCTCGGCGGGGATGCCGCCGGGATCGACGAGGACGGCAACGAGGTCGTGGTGCACTCGGTGATCACCTCGCCCGGGTGGACCGGGGACGACACCCTCGACCCCAAGCGGTCACTGCTCTCGGAGGTCTACGACGGCACCCTGGCCGAGAAGGTGCTGGTCCCGCGCCGCAACCTGGTGGCCAAGCCGGCGTCGTTGACGTTCGAGCAGGCCGCGTGCCTGCCGACCGCGTGGCTGACTGCGTACCGGATGTTGTTCGTCAAGGCGAACCTGGCGCCGGGATCGACCGTGCTGATCCAAGGAGCAGGCGGCGGCGTGTCGACGGCCGCGATCGCCCTGGGCAAGGCCGCGGGTCTGCGAGTGTGGGTCACCGGGCGCACCGAAGCCAAGCGGGAGGCAGCGTTCACGCTGGGCGCCGATCAGGTCTTCGAGTCCGGGGCGCGGCTCCCCGAGCGGGTGGACGCGGTGATCGACAACGTCGGCCAGGCCACCTGGGCGCACTCGCTGAAGTCGCTGAAGCCGGGTGGGGCAATCGTGACTTGCGGTGCCACCTCCGGCCCCAACCCGCCGTCGGACCTGAACCGAGTGTTCTTCCTCCAACTGCAGGTGCTCGGTTCGACGATGGGCACCCGTGAGGAACTGCAGCAACTCCTCGCCCTGCTCGACACCACCGGTCTGCGCCCGCAGATCGACTCGGTCCTGCCGCTGTCCGACGCCGACACCGCACTCAAGAAGCTCGCTGCCGGCGACGTCCAGGGAAAGATCGTGTTGGTGCCCTGAGAGAGGTAAATCGTTGGGCGGAGGCGGCTTCGGGCCGCCTCCGCCCAACCCGTCCGAGGTGGATGCGAAGTCCCAGAAGGGGGCAGTATGTCGACGCTCAACCGGTTCGAACTATCCCGAGCGATCGGACGATTCCGGGCCATCAAACTGCCCCTCGACGGCCGCCGGGCCGCCGCGGTCTGTATCGCGGTCCTGACCACGGACGGTGAACCGGCGATCTGGCTGACCGAACGATCGTCGTCGTTGCGTGCACACCCCGGCCAGTTCGCCTTTCCCGGTGGGCGTATCGACCCCAACGAGACCGCCGCCGAAGCAGCTTTGCGTGAGCTGGAGGAAGAACTCGGGGTCCACGCCCATCACGGCCAGATCATCGGCGAACTCGACGACTTCGCAACGGAATCCGGTTACGTCATCACCCCGTTCGTGGTGTGGATCGGCGACTTCACCGGCACCCTGCACCCGAACCCCGCCGAGGTCGCCCACGTGCACACCGTCACCATGGACGAGGTGGACGCGGACCCCCGATTCGTCACCGACCCCCGAGTCGACGCGCCGATCCTGCAATGGCCCTTCCGCGACGTCGACGTCCACGCCCCGACGGCGGCCATCCTCTACCAATTCCGCGAAGTGGTGCTGCGCCGGCGACCCACCCGCGTCGCCCATGTCGGTCAGCCGGTATTCGCCTGGCAGTGATCAGCCGTCGCGGCCGGTCCCAGCCCTATGAAGCGTCACTTGTCGCCCTCGGCTTCGAACCTGGTTCCCAGCAGCAGCCCGGCGATGTGCCGGAGCATCCGGGCGTTGCGCTCGGGGGTGTAGTCGGGAAGGGCGACAGCAACGGCGGTCATCAAACCGTCTATGGCACAGATGATCCCGTCCGCTACCTCGTCGGCGGACGCGGTCGGGTGGAAAACCGCATCATGTCGTCCGGCGTCGATCACCTCGACAAGCTTCGCGCGCCACGCCGCGTAGATCCGCGCCACGTCCGGAATGAACTGTTCGTTGCGGCTGGCCACCGACGTCGTCGCCAACCACACCGTGCACCGCTCGCGGTCGGTGATGGCGTGCTCGAGCAGTGAGACCATCTTCGTGGCGGGATCGTCGATGTCGTTGGCGAACGTGGCCCATTCCTCGACACGCCGCATGCTCGCCGCGCCGAGCATCGCCTCGATGACCTGGTCACGGTTGTCGAAGTAGTGCTGAATCTTCCCGATCGAGACTCCCGCCTCCTGCGCGATGTCGCGCAAACGCACCTTCTCGATACCGTGCACGCCGATCAGTCGCTCGGCGGCCCCGAGGATGCGCCGCCGGCTCGCGGTGACGAGCGGATCCTCGCCCAGCTGTGTTACGTCCGCCGCAGTCATCAGTTCACAACCCCTCTACCTGCATCTCTTCTGCATTCTTCGAATGCGCAGGTCGCCTCCCGATCGTAGCGTCCGGCACGTGGTCGGGAACCTTCCCTCTTGACCTCACAATAATTCCATATTATTTTGGGATCCACATCACATACTTCCGCAGCATTTCCACTCGTTCCGCTGCCACCACCCCCACCCGCTTCCGAAGACGGAGATCTCTCGATGACCTCACTCGCCCTCGCGCCGCCTCTCACCCGGCGGGACCTGACCGCCCTGTTCGACCCGTCCTCCATCGCGATCGTCGGGGCCAGCAACGATCCGGCCAAGTACGGCAACTGGCTCGCGGTGCGCGCGTTGCGGGATCAGATCCGGCGACCGGCATACCTGATCAACAAGACTCGGCCGACGATCCTCGACCACCCCGCGGTGCCGAGCCTGACCGCCCTGGATGCTCCCGTCGATCTCGCGGTCATCGCCGTACCGGCAGCCGGGTTCGACGAGGCGGTCGACGACGCCATCGCCGCCAATGTCAGGGCGATCGTCGCGATCACCGCAGGACTGGGGGAGTCCGGCGCCGACGGCCTCGCCCGGCAGAACGCCCTCGTCGCACGTCTGCGGGACGCCGAAATCCCGATGCTCGGACCGAACTGCCTCGGCGTGCTCGACAACACCACCGGCCTCGACGCCACGGTCAACGAATTCCGGCCCGGGTCCGTCTCGATCATCTCCCAGAGCGGCAACGTCGCCATCGACCTGGCCGAGCACTTCACCGAGCAGGGCCTCGGCGTCGCCCGGTTCGCCAGCCTGGGCAACTGCGCCGACCTCGATGTCGCCGACCTGATCGACAGTTGCGTCGACCACGAGGGCACCGCGGCGATCGCGGTGTACTGCGAGGGCTTCAAGGACGGCCGCAAGTTCGCCCGCGCCGCCGCCCGCGCCGCCGATGCCGGCAAGCCCGTCGTGCTGCTGTCGGTGGGCCGCGGCGCCGCCTCCACCCGCGGCGCCGCCTCGCACACCGGTTCGCTGGTGACCTCCAGCGTCGTCCTCGAGGCCGTGTGTGAAGCGACCGGAACCGAACTGGTCTCGAGCCCGTTCGAGATGGCCAACCTGCTCCAAGCCCTCGTCCGCACCCGCCCGCCGGCCGGGTCGCGGGTCGCCGTGCTCGCCGACGGCGGAGGCCACGCCTCCCTGGCCAGCGACAGCCTCGAGGACGCCGGGCTGCACGTCGAGGAGTTCTCGGCCGAACTCTCCGCTCGGGTGGCCGGTGAACTGCCCCCGACCGCGGCAACATCGAACCCGATCGACCTGGCCGGCGGCGGAGAGCAGGACATCACCTGCTTTGCCCGCGTCGCCCAGCGGCTGATCGACGCTCCCGAGGCCGACGCGGTCCTGATGACCGGCTTCTTCGGCGGCTACGGCGACTACGACCCCGCGGTCGCGCCCGGCGAGATTCAGGCCGGTCACGACATCGGTGCCCTCGTCGCCGAGTCCGAGGCCAGCTTCATCGCCCAGACCATGTTCGCCGACTCCAAGCCCGCGCAGGCGATGCGAGAGAGCGGAATCGCCGTGTACCGCAACGTCGAACACGCCGCCTGGGCGCTGAGCCGGCTGAGCCGACGTGCCCAGGCCGGTGCGCACCCGCTGCCGGTGCTGCCCGAGCCCGCCGCCCCGCTGACCGAGACCGGGTACTGGCCGGCCCGCCGCGCCCTGACCGCCGCCGGGATCCCCTTCGTTCCCGCCGCCGAGGTGTCGACCATCGCCGAACTCGAGGCCGCGGTCGCCGGACTGCAGTTCCCGCTCGTCCTCAAGGCCCTCGGCGACGAGCACAAGTCCGACAACGGCGGCGTCATCCTCAACATCGCCGACCACACCGCCCTGGTCGAAGCCTGGGACGACGTCCAGGCGCGGCTGGCACCCCCCGTCTGCTCGATCGAGGAGATGGCCGACCTCTCCGGCGCGGTCGAGCTGATCATCGGCGTGCGCCGCGACCCGACGTTCGGACCGATCGTCCTCGTCGGCATCGGCGGCGTGTACACCGAACTGCTCGAGGACACCCGCTGCGCCCTCGGCCCGGTCACCGCAGTCCAGGCGCGTGAGCTGTTGCTGTCGCTGCGAGGGTCCGCGCTGCTCACCGGTTTCCGCCGCAAGCCCGCCGTCGACGTCGACGCTGCCGCCAACCTCGTCGCGACCCTCTCGGCCTACGCCGCCGAGCACCCGGAGATCGGCGAAATCGAATGCAACCCGATCGCAGTCACCCCCACCGCCGCCGTGGCCCTCGACGCCCGCATCATTCTCGACCACTGACAACCCCAGTCCACCAATGATTCCCACAAGGAGTGATAGATCAATGACCGATATCGCCGAACTCAGCGCGCCGTCCACCGACACCGTGAGCACCTACAATTTCCTGATCGTCGAACGCCGGGGTCCGGTCGCGGTGATCACCCTCAACCGGCCGAAGGCCCTCAACGCCCTGTGCAACGAGCTCACCGAGGAACTCACCGCGGCCCTGGACGTCACCGAGGCCGACGACAGTATCGGTGCGGTCGTGCTCACCGGTAGCGCGAAGGCGTTCGCCGCGGGCGCGGACATCAAGGAGATGCAGCCGAAGTCGTTCACCGACGTCTATCTCGAGGATTTCATCACCGCCAGTTGGGAACGCGCCTCCACGACCCGTAAGCCGATCATCGCCGCGGTCGCCGGCTACGCCCTCGGGGGCGGAGCGGAACTGGCCATGAGCTGCGACATGATCATCGCCGCCGACACCGCGAAGTTCGGTCAGCCCGAGATCACCATCGGCATCCTGCCCGGCGCCGGCGGCACCCAGCGCCTGACCCGGGCGGTCGGCAAGTCCAAGGCCATGGACATGGTGCTGACCGGGCGCACCATCGACGCAGAGGAGGCCGAGAAGATCGGTCTCGTCGCCCGCATCGTCTCGGCCGACGACCTGATCGAGGAGGCCGTCGCGATCGCGCAGAAGATCGCCGGGTTCTCCCGCCCGTCGGTGCTGATGGCGAAGGAGGCGGTGAATTCCGCGTTCGAGACCACCCTCGCGGAGGGAATGCGGTTCGAGCGGCGCCTGTTCCACGCGGCCTTCGCCACCGACGGCCAGACCGAGGGTATGGCCGCGTTCCTCGACAAGCGCAAGCCCACCTTCAACCACCGCTGACAGGAGACCCGATTATGGCTGCACCCATTGCACTTCCGCGGATCATGCGGATCGGCGGCGGCGCCGTCGCCGAGATCGGCGAGGTCGTCTCGGGCCTCGGGCTCACCCGCCCGCTGGTGGTCACCGACTCCTTCCTCGTCTCTATCGGCGCCGCCGAGCAGATGATCAAGACCCTCGAAGCGGCCGGTCTGTCGCCGCGGTTGTTCGACGGCACCGTCCCCGACCCGACCACCGACTCCCTCGACGCCGGAGTCGCCGCCATCGCCGAGCACGACGCCGATTCGGTCATCGGATTCGGTGGCGGCAGCCCGATGGACACCGCCAAGGCCCTCGGGATCCTCGGCAGCCAGGGCGGGCAGATGCGCGACTACAAGGCACCCCGCAACAACACCGGACCCGCCCTGCCGGTGATCGCGGTCCCGACCACCGCCGGCAGCGGGTCGGAGGCCACCCAGTTCACGGTCATCACCGACAGTGCCTCCGAGGAGAAGATGCTGTGCCCGGGCCTGGCGTTCCTGCCGGTCGCCGCGGTGATCGACTACGAGCTGACCGTGTCGATGCCGCCGCGGCTGACCGCGGACACCGGCGTCGACGCCCTCACCCATGCGATCGAGGCATACGTCAGTAAGAAGGCGAACCCGTTCGCGGACAGCCTCGCCTTGACCGCGATCGCGACGATCGGCCGGGTGCTGCGCCGCGCCTACACCGACGGCACCGACGCCGAGGCCCGTGAGCAGATGATGCTCGCGGCCACCCAGGCCGGCATCGCGTTCTCCAACTCCTCCGTCGCCCTGGTGCACGGGATGAGCCGGCCGATCGGTGCGCACTTCCACGTCGCACACGGCCTGTCCAATGCCATGCTCTTCCCCGCGGTCACCGCGTTCTCGGTGAGCGCCGTCGAATCCCGGTACGCCGACTGCGCCCGCGCCCTCGGTGTCGCGACCGCCGGCGACACCGACACCGTCGCCGCGAACAATCTCGTCGCCGCGCTGGCCGAGCTGTGCCGGGACGTGGCCGTGCCCACCCCGAAGGCGTACGGCATCGACAAGGGCCGGTGGGACGAGCTGATCCCACTGATGGCCGCCCAGGCCCTGGCCTCCGGGTCACCGAACAACAACCCGCTGGTCCCGACCGACGCGGAGATCCGCGACCTCTACGCCCAGATCTACGGCTGAAAACGACTCCAGGAGAACACTGCACATGACTGCCACCATTCCCGCCCAGGCGTCGGGTGCCACCGCGTCCGGTGCGCCGGTCGACATCGACCACTACATCACCGGCCGCGTCGACGCCCGCGGGGCCGAGTCCCGCGCCGACGTCTACAACCCGGCCACCGGGCAGGTCACCGGCCGGGTGGCGATGGCCACCACCGCCGACGTCGATGCCGCGGTCGCCTCGGCCGCCGCCGCGTTCCCGGCCTGGTCGGCGACCCCCGCCCACATCCGGGCGCGGGTGCTGTTCCGGTTCCGCGACCTGGTCGATCAGCACGCCGACCGGCTCGCCGCGATCATCACCGCCGAGCACGGCAAGGTCCTCTCCGACGCCAAGGGTGAGGTGATCCGCGGCCTCGAGGTCGTCGAATTCGCCTGCGGCATCCCGCAACAGCTCAAGGGTGAGTTCTCCGAGAATGTCGGCCGCGCCGTCGACGGGGTCACCTTCCGCCAGCCGCTCGGCGTCGTCGCCGGGATCTCCCCGTTCAACTTCCCCGCCATGGTCCCGATGTGGATGTTCCCCGTCGCCCTCGCGTGCGGGAACACGTTCGTGATGAAGCCGTCCGAGAAGGACCCCACCCTCAGCGTCGAACTCGCCAAGCTGCTCACCGAGGCCGGCCTGCCGGACGGGGTGTTCACCGTCGTGCACGGCGACAAGATCGCCGTCGACGCCCTCCTCACCCACCAGCAGGTCGAGGCGATCAGCTTCGTCGGGTCCACCCCGATCGCCGAGTACATCCACACCACCGCCGCCGCGCAGGGCAAACGCGTTCAGGCCCTCGGCGGGGCGAAGAACCACATGGTGATCATGCCCGACGCCGACCTCGATCAGGCCGTGTCCGCCCTGATGGGCGCCGCCTACGGTTCCGCCGGGGAGCGGTGCATGGCGATCTCCGTCGCCGTCCCGGTCGGCGAGGACACCGCGAACGCCCTGCGTGAGCGGTTGATCGCCGCACTGGCCGATCTGAAGGTCGGGCCCGGCACCGAACCCGACGTGGAGATGGGCCCGCTGGTGACCGGGGTGCACCGCGACAAGGTCGCCTCCTACATCGACATCGGGGTCGACGAGGGCGCGGAGCTGGTCGTCGACGGCCGGCAGAGTATTCCGGCGGCCGGTGGGGACGGGTTCTTCCTCGGCGGCACCCTGTTCGACCACGTCACCCCGACCATGCGGATCTACCTCGAGGAAATCTTCGGACCGGTCCTGTCCATCGTCCGGGCCGCGTCTTTCGAGGAGGCACTGCAACTGGTCAACGACCACGAATTCGGTAACGGCACCGCCATCTTCACCGCCGACGGCAACACCGCCCGCACCTACCTCGCGCAGGTCAAGGCCGGCATGGTCGGCATCAACGTCCCGATCCCGGTACCGATGGCGTTCCACTCCTTCGGTGGCTGGAAGCGGTCGCTGTTCGGTGACCACCACATCCACGGACCCGAGGGCGTCCGGTTCTACACCCGCAACAAGACCGCCACCACCCGCTGGCCTAACGACTCCCAGGTCCGTGCCGACTTCTCCATGCCCACCCATGAGTGACGCAGCGACCGTGACCACCGCCGCCGGCGCCGACACCGTCCGCGCCGAACGGCGCGGCGACATCGGCGTCGTCACCCTCGACCGGGTCACGGCCCTCAACGCCCTGACCACCGAGATGGTCGACACCCTCGACACGGTGCTGACCGAGTGGGAGAACGCCGGCCTTCGGGCCGTGGTGCTCGACAGCGCCAGCCCGAAGGCGTTCTGCGCGGGCGGTGACATCCGCGCCGTCCAGGAGAACAGCCTGGCCGGCGACCCGGAGGCGAGCGAGCGGTTCTTCGCCACCGAGTACCGCCTCAACGCCCGCATCGCCGAGTACCCGGTCCCGTTCATCTCGCTCATAGACGGCATCTGCATGGGCGGCGGGTTGGGCCTGTCGATTCACGGGACCTTCCGGGTGGTCAGCGACAACGCCACCCTCTCGATGCCCGAGACCGGGATCGGGTTCTTCCCCGACGTCGGCGCCAGCTACTTCCTCTCCCGGCTTCCGGGGGCACTCGGGGTCTACCTCGGGCTGACCGGGGCCCGGGTCTCGGCGGCCGACGCCCTCTACACCGGGTTGGCCACCCACTACGTCGATCCTGCCGCGATCGCACTGGTCCCGGCAGCGCTCGCCGATCACCCCCATCAGCCGATCGACGAGATCCTCCGCACCCTCTCGAGCGGCCCGGCGCCGGTCGCCGAGAGCACGCTGGCCGAGCACCGCGGTCTGATCGACTGGTGCTTCAGCGCGGACACCCTCGCCGAGATCGACGAGCGCCTGGCCGCCGCGGGCGGGGACTGGGCGGCCGGCACCCGCGCCGTGCTGGCCCGGCTGTCGCCGCAAAGCCTGCAGTTGACCCTCGAACTGCTGGCCTGGGGCAAGCAACGCACCCTCCGCGAATGCCTCGATGCCGAACTCGCCCTGACCCGAGACGTCATCCGCACCCCGGATTTCATCGAGGGCATCCGCGCCGCCCTGGTCGACAAGGACCGCAACCCCCAGTGGGCGGCCTCGCGTTTCCTCGGCCTCGACGGCGACGGCCGACCCCGATGGCTGCACTAACCCATTTCGACGAAGGAACGAGTGACATGTCCGATGTAGTGCTCTACGAAACCGACGGCCCGATCGCCACGATCACCCTCAACCGCCCCGACAAACTCAACGCCATCAGCAGCGAGGTCGTCCTCGAACTCGACAAGCGCGTCGCCCAGGCCGGCGCCGACGACTCGATCAAGGTCGTCCTCATCGCCGCGAACGGCCGCGCCTTCTCCGCCGGCTTCGACATCAACGACGAGATCGAAGACAAGACCGAAACTCCGCTCGAATGGCTGCCGGTGCTGCGCCGCGATTCCGACGTCACCATGCGCGTGTGGTCCTGCCCGAAGCCGACCATCGCGGTCGTGCAGGGCTACTGCCTGGCCGGTGCCTGCGAGATCGCGATGGCCTGTGACATCGTCGTCGCCGCCGAGGACGCGAAGTTCGGGGAACCGGAAATCCAGTACGGCTCCGGACCGGTCACCTTGCTGATGCCGTTCATCCTCGGACAGAAGAAGACCAACGAACTGCTCTTCACCGGCGACAAGATCGGCGCCGAGGAAGCACTCTCGCTCGGGCTGATCAACAAGGTCGTCCCACACGACGAACTCGACTCCGCCGCCCGGGAACTGGCCCTGCGCATCGCGCCGACCCCGCTGCCGATCCTGCGGCTGACCAAGCAGGCCCTCAACCGCGCCTACGAGGCCAAGGGACTGCGCACCGCCGTCAACGCCAACATCGACATCTCGGCGATCCTCAACGGCGCCAACACACCCGAGCAGCAGGCATTCGACAAGGTCGCCTCGGAGAAGGGCCTCAAGGCCGCACTCGCCTGGCGCGACGAGCGCTACGGCGCCGTCAAGGCCTGACCAGCGAAGCATTCGTCGGGGCCGCCACCGCGGCGGCCCCGACGAACGCCAGCACTCAGCGGTGGCGGGTCAGCACAGCACCTTCGACGAAGGAGTCGAGCATGTTCGAACGAGCAGGGGCGGTGACCGTCAACCATGCACTGCACGAGGGCAGCCCACTCACCCGCATTCAATGGCACTTCATGAAGAATTCCTCGCTTCCGGTGGCAGTGCACACCTGGGATCTGCCCGCCGGCGCCTCCGAAGGTCTCCACGTCCATCCTGCGACCGGCGACGACGCCCTCGAGGAGTTCTACATCCTCGTCAGCGGCAGCGCCTCCATGAGCATGGACGGTGTCGACCACCAGTTGAGGCCGGGCGATTCGATGCTCGCCAAACCCGGCATCGCGCACGACTTCCGCAACACCGGCGCCGACGCCGCCCGGGTGATCGTGGTGTGGGGCAGACCCGGAACTGCGATGGACTGGACGCAGTGGGTCACCGGACGTAAGACCGATCAAGCCGACAGGGAAGCGGGTGAGGATGTTCGACCAGACCACAGCTGACCTCGCGATGACCGGTGCACATCTGACGACGGCCGGCACCATGCTCACTGTCCTCGCGATCGTGTGGCTCGACCACCCCGGACACGGACTGACCGGCGCCGGCCTCACCGTTCTGGGTGGAGCGTTGATTGCCATCGGCAGCCTCACCGTCGCTCTCGCCGGCCCCCTGACCTACTACGGCACCCGACCGGGGTCACCACGGTCAGCGCCGGAGCCCCGTATCCGGCCGTCCCGACATGTTCCGGGTGGGTGGCAATGAGCGAACATTTCAGCTGGACTTCCACGATCCCGTTGCGGTGGAGAGATCTCGATGCCCAGCAGCACGTGTTCCACGGTGTCCACGTCACACTCTTCGACCAGGCTCGCGGCAACATGCTCGCTGCCGCGCTCACCCAGCCGGATCCCCTTTACGTCATTGCTCGCCTCGATCTGGAATACCTCCATGAGCTCACCCTCGACGACTCCCCGGTGGAGGTGACCTCGACCGTGGTAAACGCCGGAACCACCAGCATCACCACCCAAGAACGCATCAGCAGCCGACACGGACACGAAATTGCCTACGCAACAGCAGTCCTGGTGTGGTGGGAGAAGGACACCGGCGCGAAGCGGGCCCTCACCGACACCGAGCGAACCGCACTACTCGCTCACGCTGCCGACCAGCCCGCATAGCGCCGAACGTCGAAGATAATCGCGACGATGCTGTCCTGTCTCACTGGAGGGAGTGGACCTTCGCGAGATAGCTGTCGCACCGGCACGGGAGCGCTGTCCGGTAGGGAAGTAGCCACGTCCCCGCGAATGTTGCTACGCAAGCACCCAACATGTGCAAGTGCCTTGGCGCGACTGCCCGCCGGGTCCCGAACCGATGACACCGGTCCTGTGGCGGTCGTCGACTGTTTGACCTGCTGCATGGGTTCTCCCGGTCAAGAGGATGAGAAGAATCGTGAACACCGCGGCGGCGGCCGGGGACGGTGGCCGTGGAGACGTGGACGGTGGCCGTGGAGAGAGGGCGTGTGCGAGTCACCTTTGTGAACATAGGGCCGATTGCTTAGTACTACAGTCGCGTTTATGGCAGGTGTCCTCGGGCTCGGTAGTGGGATTGTCGGGCTCGGTGTTGATGGCGGCGCCGCCAGTGGGAGCGTGCGAGGACGTGACGCGGGTCGGGTAGATACGTCCAGATCAAGTGGCAGAGCGGCCGTCGGATCTCGGGCACACTCAGTGCGATCAACTCGCTGTCGTCGCAGGGTTCTCGGGCCCCCTTTAGAGCGGGTGACGGTGAGGAAGGTGTGCGCGAGCATCGAGAGGGTGATGTGCGGGTACCAGCCCGCGTACTGCCGGACCTGGTAGTGATCGAGGCCCGTCTGGCCCTTTGCGGTCTGGAAGGTTTCCTCTATCGCCCAACGTGTTCCGGCGACGGTGACCAATTCGGTCAAGGTGGTGCGCGCCGGGCGGGCAAAGGGTGCGACCAAGATCGTCGTCGCCCCCGAGACCGAACTGGGCAACCTGCCGGACCGGGCATCACGACGCATTCCACCGTCGATCCTGCTCGACGTCCCGGAGACGGCAACGATCTCCCGCGAGGAGATCTTCGGACCGATTCTCCCCATCTACATCTACGAAACCATCCAAGAAGTCGTCGACTACCTGCAGGAACGGCCCACCCCGCTGGGGTCCTACTGGTACGGAGAGGACACGGAGGAGTTTCGCACCTTCCTCGACCACACGAACAGCGGCGGAGTCACCCGCAACGACGGCATCTCCCACGCCTTCCTGCCGGGAGCGCCGTTCGGCGGGCTCGGCAACTCAGGCTCCGGGGCCTACCACGGCAGAAACGGCTTCGACACTTTCACCCACCGACGCACCGTGGCAAACGTGACCCAGGAACGCGGGATTTCCGACGGGCTCAACGGACGAGCCCTGCTCGACGAGGAATTCCAATTCGCGATCGACCAGGCAGTCGCCGGAGCTGCCAAAGCCTTTCGCGACTACTTGAAGTAGCAGCGTCCGGAAGGTGCCCATGCGCCGCAACGGCGGGTCGGACGGTCGATGCTTATCGGACCATGCCGAGTCCACCGTTGACGGCGAGGGCTTGGCCGGTGATGAAACGTGCTCCGTCACCGGCCAGGAAAACCATGACGGGGGCGAAGTCCAGTTCAGGGTCGCCGAGTTTCCCGCCGAGGGGAACGCTGGAATAGATGTCGTCTCGCTCGGAAGCGCCTGAGGTGGTCATGGGCGTTTGGATCGCCGGGATCACTGAATTTGCGCGGATTCCGAGTGGTCCCCACTCTGCTGCGATGGTGCGTGTCCAGGCCATGACCGCGCCCTTTGTTGCGGAGTATGCTGCCAGTCCCGGCATCGCCGTGAGGCCGGCGTCGGATCCGAAATTCAGTATCGTTCCGGATCGGTTGTCGCGCATCGAGGAGAATGCTGCCTGGTTGGTGAGGACGGTTCCGCGAAGGTTGATACCGAGGAGGAAGTCGAGGTCTTCGTCGGTGAATGTTTCTGCGGGCCGAGCTCGTTGCACACCCGCCACGTTGACCAGGACGTCGAGTCCGCCGAGGCGGTGGACTGCTTCGTCGAACGCGGCGTTCACCTGCGCGCGGTCGGAAACGTCAGCGTGGAGGTATGAGGCGGTCCCCGGACCCGTCGAGGTCGCATCGGATGCGGTTTGCTGTCCGAGTTCGTCTTTGACGTCGATCGCGGCCACGGCTGCGCCTTCTCGGACGTAGGCGCGCACGCACGTGGCACCCATGCCCTGTGCTGCTCCGGTCACGATGATGCGTTTTCCTTCGAGTTGCATGACTAGCTCGCTTTCTTCGGCTTCATTTCGATACTCAATTTCTCGGACAGTGCTTCCAGTGACTCGTGTAGTCGACAGCGCAGGTCGGCACATTCTCCAAGCGCTCCCACCCCGTGCTCAGGAAGCGAGCTCACCACTCGACGGGTGTGTATGCAGTATTCGTCGTATTTACGGAGTGCTACACGAATGTCGGTCGCCGACCGCCCCCTGCGAAACACTCTCAGAGGCGCGGCGACAACGGTGAGCTGACGCGTGTGTTCTTCGACCAACTTGCCCATTCTCAGCAATTCGTGGTGGTCGACTGGTCGTTGCTCATGGATATGGCCTGCGGCGGTGTTCAGAAGTTCACGGATCGATCGGAAGAGCTGTTGTCGTGCATGGGTAATCGCGTCGGTGGTGCTGATTGGAATGACGAGGGTGGCCACGAGTACCGCGACGATCGACCCGACCAGGACCTCGGCGATACGAATCGCAGCGAATGCCGAATTGAACTGTCCCATAACGTTGTACATCTCGGAGACCGCCAGGCTGGTGCAGAGCATCAAGTAGACGTAGGACACCGACGTCAGGTAGTAGCCGACTGCACAGCACAGCAGCGCGATGCCGATCACCACGATGGGGTGGGCGCCAGTCGCAAGTACAATCGGAATGGCAAGCACCATGCCTGTCAATGTCCCGATGGCTCGATAGATGGCCTTCGCGGCGATGTCGCCGCGGGTCGAGGTGCCGAGGAAGATGATGAACGCAGTGAGTGCGGCCCAGGTGTAATGGTCGACGGACAGAAGGAGTCCCGCGGCCGCCGCGATGGCGACGGCGAGGGAGGCCTGTACTGCCTGACGTGTTGCGAGATGCCAACTCGCAGTGCGTGGACCCCCTCGTGGTCTTACCATCGGCGCGATGCTCGCGGAACCGCCGAGTGATCCGTCGGGGGTCATGGATGCTGCCGGAACGAATTCCTCGAGGAGGTGCTCGTCCGATGCTGGGTCGTCTCTGCGAAGTGTGGCCAACGCGATGGCGTCGGTGGCAAAGAGAGCCAGCTCTACGGACTCGCAGCCGTCGAAGAGTTGGTCCGAGCGGGTGATGGCAAGGTCGGAATCGTGGCGAGCCAGTGCGGACACGACTCTGCGGACGGCGCGGCCGCGTGAGTCGTCGAGGCGGTCGGCTGCGTCGCACGCAGTGCGAACGACGGTATCGACAGCTGTGTGCATCCGGAACAGATGGCTCCGAATGCCGTGCGGGGTGGTCTCGGGGAATGGGTCGGCCTGTCCGAGCCAGCCGTCGGCGAGCAGGGAGATCTCGGTGAGGCGCCGACTCCGGTTGAGCATCCGCTGGGAGGTGCGGCGTCTTCGGGTCACGCTCGTCTGGAGCAGAATTGAGTCTGCGTCGGCGAGAATTGCGTCAGTCTGCGCTGTCCACGCTCGGAGCACGTGGGCCAGCGTGTTCTGTGGACGGTGCGGCCGGAGCAGAATCGAGACTGCAAACGTGACGCATGCTGCGATGGGCAATCCTCCGAGGAGTATGACAGTCTCGGCGAGCGACGGGGCCGCGAAGGCGCTGATGAAGAAGCCCGTCCATCCGGTGAGTCCGAGGACGCTGAAGTCGGGACCGAAGCGGCGCACACCCACTGCGATGAAGGTCGTCAAAGCGAAGGCTGCGATCTCCACCGCGGTCCCGCCCAAAGCTGTTGCAACGCTGTGGATCAGTAGTCCGCTACCGAAGAACAGCGGTGCCCACAGTGCGACGCGTAGACGCGCCGCCCACACTGGATGAGCCATCGCAGACGAAGTCTGCATGGCCATGACGCCGCCGGTGATCATCGGCAACGCTGCGCCGTGCGCGGGCGCGATGAGGGTTGAGTATCCGTACCCGGCGAGCAGGGCAGCGCCGAGACTTGCGGTCGCGGTCACGGCACTCCGCCAGGCGGCTCTGCCCGGGTCCAGTCGCGCGACCCGATCGAGCACCCTCGACGTGACTGTGGATGTGGGCACTGGCGACTCCATTTGGGGCGATGAGCAAAGCGAGAATATACCGGTATCGTACCGGTATTTTTGGATAGCGGTATGATACCGATAAATGGGCTCAAAGCTAAATTGAGAGTGGTGAGTGATGTCCGAACCGATCGATGAGGCACTCGAGAAGGCTCGCGTACTGGGGGCAATCGAATTTCAATCCGCGGTGCTCGTGCGGAACCTCGAGATGATCCGCCGGCGCGGCGACCTCTACGTCGAGGTCGATCGCGCGGGCTATCTTCTCCTGCGGATGCTCGATGCCCGAGGTCCGATGGATATCAGCGCGCTTGCCGGCGCGCTCGGGTTGGACCCGTCGACTACTGGACGTCAGGTCAATGCGGTCCAGAAGGCCGGTTTCGTCGAGCGGACGACGGCAACAACTGATCGTCGACGCAGTGTCATCGCTCTGACTGATCGTGGAATCGACGCGATGGACGCGGTGCGACGTCGCCGCCTCGATGGGACTGCGGAGATGCTCGACGAGTGGAGCGAGGCGGATCTCCAGCAATTGGCGACACTGTTCTCTCGGTACAACGCGGCGATCGTTCAGCTCTACCTGTCGTCGGAGCGGGAGCCCTCCGCGGATAGGGGAGCCCACGGCGACAGGGGAGGCGCGGCTTCCGACAGCTGAGCGCGGAACGGTCCGCTGCCGAACGGGGTGCCTCGACTTCTTGTGCGGCAGGTACGGTGAGGCAAGATAAAATATAGTTATGATGTTTAAGCGTGGGGTGAAGCCTCGTCTGGCACACCCTCCGACTTCGTCAGACTCTCATCCGTCCCGAAGTGCGTTGGCGGGGATATGAATTCTGTGGAGAAAGACGTCTTCTCTGTCGATCTCGGTCGAGTGCGGGACGACTCCGGATGGCCTTCATCACGCTGTTCTGGACCTGCTCGATCGTGCCGCTGTTCGCCGTCTACGCGTTCGCACCCGCCATCCTCGGGGCACTGAAGCTCGAAGGCGATGCCGCACACTTCGGATCGGCAGTCATCACGATCCTGTTCCTCGTGGGATGCGTCGTCGCGCTGCTTCTGGTCAACCGGATGGGCCGGCGACCCCTGCTGATCCACAGCTTCCTCTGGTCCGGACTCGCTCTCCTGATCCTCGGACTGTTCCCCGAAGCGCCGAGCGGGATCATCATGGCGTTGTTCGCGATCTACGCGGTGGTCATCGGCGGCAGTCAGATCCTGCAGTGGGTCTACCCGAACGAGCTGTTTCCCACCGATATTCGCGGTTCCGCCGTGGGCATGGCCTCCTCGCTCAGCCGCATCGGCGCCGCAGTCGGCACGTTCCTGGTGCCGCTGTCGCTCAGCGGTATCGGCATCGGCCCCACGATGCTCATCGCGGCCGCCATCACCCTCCTCGGCGCTGTTCTGTCGCAGATCATGGCACCCGAGACCCGCGGAATGGCACTGACGGAAAGCGCCGCACTGAGCACCACCACGCGCACGACGCTGCCCACCGCCTGACTCCCAGCCGGCAGCACGAACGCAGTTCGCAAGTACCCGGGCGCTCACCGACCGTCCGGGTACCTTGCGGCTATGAGGGATTCACCGTTCCCGGAGCCCCGACCAGCCTTCCCAGCGAGAGGCCGACGTGCAACTCCAAGCGGTCCTGGCCGATCGACAGATCCAGCGTTGTGAGTTCCTGAATTCGACGTAGCCGGTAGTAGAGGGTCTGCCGATGAATGCTCAGAGCATCGGTCGTCGCGGCAATGTCGCCACCCTTGTCGAAGAAGGTCTCGGCGGTGGCGAGAAGGTCTCGGTTCCGGTGCTCGAACAGCGCCCTGACCGCCGGGGTGATGACCGCTTCTGCGATGAGTTCCGCGGATGCTACTGCGGCCAGCCGATACACGCCGAGTTGATCCCAGTACGCCACCGGACCCTTGGAGGGCTCGAGTGCGATGACGTCGAGGCACAGTCGCGCCTGCCGCCAGCTCTTCCCGGCATCGCGAAGATCCGAGTAGGTTCCCCCGACTCCGACGACGCTTCCCCCCGCGGAGTAGCTTTCGACAGCTGAGCGAAGTGTGACAGAGGGTGAATCCCGGTGCGCTACAAAGACGGCCGTGTTCGGTCCCATCGGCACCGCCGTGACGCCCGACCGTCGATCGATCGAGGTGTTGTCCGTTGCGAGCATCGTGAATTCGGAGTCGTACACGCTCTCCGACGCCCGGAGGTGCTCGGCGGCAGCCGAAGACCTGTCCGGATCGCCTTCCAGCAGGTCCGCAAAAGCCCCTGCCACGTGCCCGTTTCCCGATGCGTCGGCGGCGAGCAGCGCACCCGCCTGAGCCGCGAGCGGCATCACTTCTTCGAGTTCACGGTCGGCGATCGATCCGTCGTCGTCCGGCAGGACGAACAAGAACCCGTACGTCTTTCCTCCGTGCCGGACGGGGAGGCAGATTCGTGCCTTCGAGCCGGTATTCCTGTTCGCCGGTGTGCGAACCGGCCTCGTGGCGTACGCGATTCCGCAATCGACGATCCACGTGCGGGTGTCCGCATCGGTCGCTTGCCTGACGACGGACTGTGCGTGATCTTCGGACACTTCGATCGACCGGGCACTGTAGGCGATCATCTCGAAATCGCTGCCCAGCAGCACTACGGACGCTCCCAGGTGCCGGCGCGTGCGTGCCATGAAATCGTCGACGCTAGCAACGGCAACAGCCCGGCCGATCTGATTCATGACTAATATATTAACATGCGGTCAGTCTGATGATCATCCATATGTCTGACGTGCACCTGTTTACTTCTGGCATCTGTCGATAGTCGCGGAGCGCCTCTGGGGTGTTGTATGGATCACATCCAGATACGGGACTTGATCATCACCTGGGCGGGTGCCTCGTTACCGCCGAGCTTGATCGAAGTCGCTGGGCGAGTTGAAGTCTCGCTCGGCGGATGCGGACAGACCTCCCCGCGTCCACGTGTGTCGAATCGATCGTGAGAGCTGCCGATGTCTGATTTGGATATGAACCCGTCACCCGCACTCCAGAAGAGTCTCAAGCAACGTCACCTGACAATGATTGCGATCGGCGGCGTCATCGGGGCCGGACTGTTCGTCGGTTCCAGTGCACTGCTGAACTCCTCGGGCCCCGCCGCAATCTTCTCCTACGCGATCACCGGTCTCGTCGTCATTCTCGTCATGCGCATGCTCGGCGAAATGGCCGTGGCAGACCCGTCGACGGGTTCCTTCGCCGGATACGCGCGTAAGGCGTTCGGAAACCGCGCGGGATTCACCACCGGGTGGCTGTACTGGTTCTTCTGGGTGGTCGTCGCCGGGGCCGAGGCCGTGATCGGCGGCAAACTCCTACAGCGGTGGATAGATCTTCCCTCGTGGCCCATGGCGGCGGCGTTGCTGCTCGCCATGGTCGCCACCAACCTTCGGTCGGTGCGCAATTTCGGTGAGTTCGAGTATTGGTTCGCCGGCATCAAGGTCGCGGCGATCATCGCGTTCCTCGCAATCGGGGCGTGCTTCGTGGTGGGCCTGTGGCCCGGGCGCAGCGCCGACGTCTCCAACCTGACCGATCACGGGGGCTTCGCACCGAACGGATGGACCGTCGTTCTCTCCGGTGTCGTCGTCGCGGTCTTCTCCATGGTCGGCCCCGAGATCGCCACGATCGCGGCGGCGGAGTCCGAAGAACCCGAGAAGTCGGTTGCGAAGGCCGCGAACTCGGTGATCGGACGTGTCGGAGTGTTCTATCTCGGCTCCGTCCTACTCCTGGCGATCATCGTCCCCTGGACTTCCATCAAGGTCGGCCAGTCGCCCTTCGTCGATGCCCTGAACGTCATGGGAATCCCGGGCGGCCCGGACATCATGAACGCGGTGGTCCTGGTTGCGGTGCTGTCCTGCCTGAATTCGAGTCTGTACACCGCGTCGCGCATGATGTTCGTGCTGGCCAATCAGGGCGACGCACCCCGTTCGGTCGCTCGGGTGGACAAGAACGGAGTCCCCCGCGGGGCGCTGCTGGCCGCGCTGTGCGTCGGGCTGGGCTGTGTTGCGCTCGACTACTTCTCGCCGACGACGGCGTTCGCGTTCATCGTCAACGCGTCGGGCGCCACGATCCTGATGGTCTACTTGATGATCGCGCTCTCCCAGATCAAGCTCCGGTCGATGCTCGGCCGGGAGAAGGCCCGCGAACTCCGCTTCAAGATGTGGCTCTTCCCGTACCTCTCGATCCTCGGGGTCGTCGGTATCCTCGCGGTCTTGATCTCGATGTTCTTCGTCGAATCGACGCGATCGCAGATCTCCCTCAGCCTGGGTGCCCTCGCCGTCACCCTGATCGCATACCAGGCTCGGCGCAAGTTCGGCCCCGGGCGCACGTCGACCGGTTCCGTCGAAGGCCGAAACATCGACGAGGCACGAGACTTCGACACCGAGGCGTCGTACGCGGTGCCGGCAGACGCGGCACCGAGCGACCGGTAGTCGCGCGAGTTCTCTGGGCCGGAGCACGCTGCTCCGGCCCAGAGGCGTGCGCTACGTGGCTTCGCCTAGTCTGCTGAGTCCCCGGGACGCTCTTGCCGTCCGGGCTTGGGATGGCGGGAAGAAACGGTCAGAGGTCGTGCGGCGCTTCCGCTTGCGGTGCTCGTTCCGGGCTGCCGGTGCGGCTTGCGGCCGGTCGAGAATCGACGATCGGACTCGGTGGCGCCGCCCCAGATCCCGTACGGCTCACGAACTGTCTGGGCGTACGTGTGGCACTCGGTCACGACCGGGCAGGAGTGACAGATCTGGGTGACGAACTCTTCGCGATAGCGCCGCGCCTGCCGTGTCTCGCCTTCGGGGGAGAAGAACAGGTCGGTGTCCATGTTGCGGCAGCGGGCATGCAACTGCCAGTCCCACATCTCGGTCGAGGGTGCGTACGGGTGCGCTGTCAGAGACGCGCTCATGACTTCTCCGCTTCTATCCGGTCTTTCACGCTATCGATGACCGTAGTCGGGATCACACCCACCGTCAATAGATTCGATCTGTGATCACAACCGATGCTACAGTGGGTGTAACCGTCGGTGACCTCTCTCCGGCGATCTCGCCGCAACTCGGAGGTCCTCATGGGCAGGCCGAACACTCTCGTTCTACGGGAGATGAAAACGACGCCACCGCAAGGTTCTTCGTCGAATCTGCTCGCGGACCAGGTATACGAGACCCTGCGCGGACACATCGCGCAGGGTCACTGGGCGCCGGGGACGCAGCTGCGGATCCGGGAGGTCGCCGCGCTTGTGGGCACCAGCGTGATGCCCGTCCGGGAGGCGTTCCGGCGGCTCGAGCAGGCGGGTCTGATCGTCACGGAGCCCTACCGGGGAGCGTCGGTGCGGGAGTTGAGCATCGACGAACTCGAATACGTGTACGACGTACGCATCATGCTCGAGCCCGATGCCGCGCGCCGCGGCGCCGTCCTGGCCGACGACGCGGCCGTCGAGACGATGAGACAGCACTGGCGGCTGCTGGAGAAGGCGGCCGCGGACGGCGACATCGCGGGAGCCGTCGCTCAGGACGAACTACTGCTGTCGGCGTTGTTCTCCGCCGGCAACAACCCGGTACTCACCGGACTGATCCAGGGCATGTGGGACACCTGCCGTCCCTACAAGAACCTCTGGGTGCGCGATGCCGTCGGGCACGGACTGTCCCGGTGGAGCTATCTCGCCGACCTCGTCGCTGCGGTCGAAACCCGCAACGGTGACAGCGCATTCCGCATTCTCGAACACGTGTGCCGCACTTCTCGCTCCACCGTGCGGGGAATTCTGGATCCGCTGTCCGCCTGAAAGAGCGCGCCGCCCACACGGATGACCGTGTGGGCGGCACGCTGTCGCAGGACTCGATCGGCACCGTCGACGTCGGTTCGTGGTGCCGATCGAATCAGCGGCTGTGGTTGTGCATGACGTGCTTGGTGCGGGAGTAGTCGTCGAGGGCGTAGATCGACAGGTCGCGGCCGTAACCGGAACCCTTGAATCCACCCCACGGGACCTCGTTGGCCAGCACCAGGTGCGAATTGACCCAGACGGTACCGGAATCCAGCCGCGCAGCGATGTCGTGACTGCGGCGCGCGTTCTCGGTCCAGACCGAAGCGGACAGGCCGACGGGGACGTCGTTGGCGCGGCGCACGGCCTCGTCCTCGTCGGTGAAGGTCTCGACGGTGACGACGGGTCCGAAGATCTCCTCACGGGAGCACTCGGCGCCGTCCGGGACGTCGGCGAGCACCGTCGGTGCCACGAAGTAGCCGCTGCCGGCCAGCGCCGTTCCGCCGATGGCGACCCGGATGCCCTGCTGGGCGGCGCGGTCGAGGTATCCGACGACGCGATCGAAATGGGCCTTGGAGACCAGCGGGCCGATCTCGATGTCGTCCCCGGAGCCGGGTTCGCCGATGGCGAGTTCGCGGACCTGCGCGACGAACAGTTCGACGAACTTGTCGGCGACCGACTCGTGGACCAGGACGCGGCACGCCGCGCCGCATTCCTGCCCGGAGTTCCAGAAGCTCGCAACCCGCAGCGATTCAGCTGCCTCTTCGAGGTTGGCGTCGGCGAAGATCACGACCGGCGCCTTGCCACCGAGTTCGAGGTGGACCCGCTTGAGGGTCTCGGCGGCGCCGCGGGCGACGGCTTTGCCGCTGCCCACCGACCCGGTGAGGGCGATCATGTCCACGTCCGGGTGCTCGGCGAGCCGGGCGCCGACGACCGAACCGCGGCCGGTGACCACGTTCAGCACGCCGGCGGGCAGCAGGTCGGCGACGAGTTCGGCGAACTTCAGGGTCGTCAGCGGGGTCTGCTCCGACGGCTTGATCACGAGGGTGTTGCCGGCGGCGAGGATCGGGGCGATCTTCCAGGCGGCCATCAGCAGGGGGTAGTTCCACGGGGTGACCACCCCGACCACTCCGAGGGGTTCGCGCAGGATCACCGACAGGTGGTTCTCGACGTAATCCCCGGCCGCCATGGACGTGGTCGCGCGCAGAGCGCCGGCCATGAAACGGAAGGTGTCGATGGTGCCGTCGACGTCGTCACGGGAGACCGAGAGGGGCTTTCCGGCGTTCGCGGATTCGAGTCGGGCGAGCAGGTCGGCGTTGGCTGCGAGCCGGTCGGCGATCTTGTGCAGAATCTCCGACCGCTCCTTGGGGACCACGCGTGCCCAGGCTTCCGCGGCCGCTGCGGCGGCGCTCACCGCACGGTCGACGTCCTCGGTGCTGCCCTGCGGGATCTGCGCGATGACGCTCTCCGAGCTTGGGTCGATCACATCGAACACGTCGCCGGGAGCAGCGTCGACGAACGCACCGTCGACGAAGTGCGTGGTCGGGGGAAGGTCGGCCGCCGTGATCAGCGGCGCCGAGCCGGGTGCACGGCGTACCGTCACGTCCTCGACGGGAGTAGAGATGGACATCAGAGGTACCTCCATGATCGTGGAACTCGAGCTGCAGGCCCGGTCCGTTGTGGATCCCGAGCCGATTACGGCGGGCGTGCACAGTGCGGGCGGAACGGCGTGTGTTCGGGGATTACCCGAGGTGGGCGTGCTGCTGCGGTGCCTGCGTCTCACACCAGCCTAAAATGTAATCACAGATCACACAAGGGCCGATCCGATCTCCGGTTAATATGTGATCTGTGGTCATGTCCAAGCGCGCCGAGCCGACACTTCTGACCGATCAGGTCTACTCGATGATTCACGAGTCGATCATGAACGGGGATCTGCCTGCCGGTGCCCGTCTGCGGGTGCGCGATCTCGCGGAGCAGGTGGGCACCAGCGTGATGCCGGTGCGTGAGGCGATCCGTCGCCTCGAGGAAGCCGGTCTGGCCGAACGCGTGCCCCACCGCGGGGCGGTGGTGAAGGGCCTGACCCTCGCCGAGTTGGTGCACGTCTACGACGTGCGCCGGTTGCTCGAGGTGGAGGCCGCCAGGCTCGGGGCAGAGCGGATCAGCGCCGAGGACTGCGACCGGATGCAGGCCGAATTCGCGCTGATGCGCGCCGCCGTCGACGAGGGACGCGTGGTCGCCCTCCTCGACCACGATGAGGCCCTGCTGTCGATCCTGTACGAGGCCGCCGCGAATCCTGTTCTTCTGCAGACGATCCGCAACCTGTGGAACCACTGCCGGGCCTACAAGATCGTGGGCGCGCAGGGAAGCCTGGACTCCGGGGGAGACGACCCGCTGTGGCGCTTCCAGGAGCGCCTCGTTGCTGCTGCCCGGGACCGCTCGGGTGACTTCGCCGCAGCGGTCAACGAGGAATCGCTCCTCGACGCGACCGACCGCATCAAAGCGCTCCTGGCGACCGAGCAGGCTGCGTCGGCAGACGCCGTATAACGCGAAACGCACCTCTACGCCGTCGGCACGAATCGCCGTCGAGCATTGCACCCTCGGGCCGGGTATGACCCCCGAGCGACAACGGCCGGACGGTCGCGCCACCGAAGACGGTGAGCCCGCGACCGGGTGAGCTGTCGTGCCTTCTGCTGTGCCCTCGGCGTGGAAGCACGCCCGAGGGGTTGTGTGATCTGTGATTACATATTATTGTTCTGTGACGAGGCGCACACCACACCAGCGGGTGCGGCAAGTAGTGAAAGAAGCCAGCTCGCATCGCCGGGTCGCCGACACGGCCTCCGGTCGAGAATCACTCGTTCTCGAATCGCCGTGCGTCTCAACAGGAATTGAATCAAATCCGACCACCTCGATATCGCCACCGAGGAATGCCGCATCAGGTCCGGGTCGGAAAGTATGTCAACAAGGAGTCCGAGATGACGACGACCAACCCGTTGGACGACGCGCCACTGTCCACATTTCACAAGAAGCTAGCCGTGTTCTCCTCGGGAGGGCCGTTCCTCGACGGTTACGCCCTCTCGATCATCGGTGTCGCGATGGTGCAGATCTCGGGCCAGTGGAACCTGTCGTCGGCCGAACAGGGCCTGATCGCGGCGTCCACGCTGATCGGCATCCTGCTCGGTGCCTTCGCGGGCGGTTGGCTGACCGACCGCTTCGGCCGGGAGGTGCTGTTCACCCTCGACCTGGTCGCGATCATCGCCTGCTCCGTCGCGCAGTTCTTCGTGGAGGGCGTCGTCTGGTTGATCGTGCTGAGGCTGCTCCTGGGCATGGCCGTGGGTGCGGACTACCCGATCGCCACGTCACTGATGACGGAGTTCGCTCCGCGTAAATACCGTGGTCCGTTGCTGGGTGCCTTCGTCACCATGTGGTTCGTCGGCGCGGCGGCAGCGTACGTCGTCGGCGAGGTCCTGGCGCGAACCGCCGGAGACGACGCGTGGCGTTGGATGCTCGCCAGTGCCGCACTGCCCGCAGTGTTGATCTGCGTGGCCCGGGTCGGCACCCCGGAGTCGCCGAGGTGGCTGGTCAGCAAGGGGAAGATCGACAAGGCCAACGAAGTGTTGCTCAAGGTCTACGGTCCCGGTGTCACCGTCGCCGACCTTCCTGCAGAAGAAGAGACCAACGTCGGCGTCAAGGAACTCCTCCGCTCCGGCTACGGCAAGCGGATGGCCTTCATCACCCTCTTCTGGACCTGCTCGGTGGTTCCGCTGTTCGCCGTCTACGCCTTTGCCCCGGCCATCCTCGGTGCCCTCAAACTCGAAGGCGACGCCGCACACATCGGATCCGCCGCCATCACCATCCTGTTCATGGTCGGTTGTATCGTCGCGCTGTTGCTGGTCAACCGGATGGGCCGGCGCCCGCTGCTGATCCACAGCTTCGTGTGGTCGGGTCTCGCTCTGCTGCTGCTGGGACTCTTCCCCGGAGCGCCGAGCGCGATCATCATGGTTCTCTTCGCCGCCTACGCGGTCCTCATCGGCGGCTCCCAGATCCTGCAGTGGGTGTACCCGAACGAGCTGTTCCCCACCGAAGTCCGCGGATCCGCAGTGGGACTGGCGTCCTCGCTCAGCCGCATCGGCGCTGCGATCGGCACGTTCCTGGTGCCACTGTCCCTCACCAGCCTCGGCATCGGCGTCACCATGCTGATCGCCGCCGGCGTCACCCTCTTCGGTGCCGTGATCTCCCAGATGTGGGCACCCGAGACCCGGGGGCTGTCCCTCTCCGAAAGCGCCGGGCTCGGCCAGACCACCAAGTCGCCCGCTTCCGCGGAGACGATCTCCGTGTAGCAGAATCTCACGCACTACACGTGAACCGTGTCCTTCACTTCGAAGGGCACGGTTCTCTTGTGTCTCATGGCCTTTCCCGGCACCGCCGCGCGGCACAGTCCGGCACTCGACCGGCAGTCAGTGGGTGTCGATCGCGTCGGCTTCGTGCTTGCGCCGGCGAATTCCCAGCGCGCTCGGGCCGCGCGACGAGTGACGTCGACCGCCGACGCGCACTGCCGCGCGATCCCGCGGTCGTTCGTCTGTGACGGTGCGGTCGGGAGTCGCCGCTGCCGGGGGAGTAGTTTCGCCGGCCTTCTTGGGTTCGCGCGTTGCGACCCAGCACACCGTTGCGCCGACGCACACGATGGCGGTGCCGACCCAGAACGTGACACCGAGTGCGGTAGCCAGCATCAGCGAAGAGAACGCAGCCGACAGGACCGGCGTGAAGTAGGAAGCGGCAGCGAGAAGAGTCATGTTTCCGTGAAGAATGCCCACATTCCACAGCGCGTAGCCGAAGCCGATGGCGCACGCCGCTACCAGTGTCGCTACCACCCCGGTCAGCGTGAGGTGGATGGGTTCGGTGTCGCTGAACAGGTACAGGACCCAGAACGATGCTGCGGTGAGCATGAAGAACGGAGTAATCCCGTTGTTGCCCTTGGCGAACAGCTTTGTCACGGTGCAGTACGCGGACCAGATGACGGCTCCCAGGAGTGCGAGAGCGTAACTCAGGGGATTCGTGCGAATGTTCTCGATGGTCCCGGGCAGGTCGAGTCCGGTGTCACCGCCGAGGACCAGCGCGATCCCGGCGATCGACAGTCCGATGCCGGGAATGAACAGGATCGACGACCTCTGACCGGTGAACAGGATGGCGAACAGGACTGTCAGGCACGGCCACAGATAGTTCACGATGCCGACCTCGATCGCCTGGCGCGCGTCGGTTGCCAGTCCGATCGCGAGGGCGAAGCACACTTCGTATCCGGCGAACATCAGAGCGCCGGTCAGCAGATAGACGCGGTTGAACTCGCGAAGTTTGGGCCACCCGACGGTGAGGAACAACAAGACGGAGCAGCACGTGTAGATCATGGCCGCGCCGCCGATGGCGCCGAGACTCTCCGTGACCAGTCGGATCATGCCGACCATGGTGCTCCACAACACAATTGCTGCCAGGCCGGCCAGGGTTGCGTTCCGGCCAGTCATCGCCACTCTTGCCAAGATGATCCTCCTTCGTGCTGAGCTCAGGGATGTCGAACCCGAACACCGTGACGTGCAGGCGAGGAGGGAGTTCGTCCCGCGGCACACCTGAGAGGTCTGTGGATCGAGTTGTCGTGGGCACCACGAATCGGCGTACATCGGCGCGAGGGAACCCGGCCGTTACGCGATGCTTACCTAAATGTAATCTGTGATCACAAAGTAAGCAAGGTGACGTGCGCCGCAGTGGACGGTAGGCGTCACCCGGATTCGAGGTCCGTGGAGATCGCCACGCTCCCGAATCCGAGGTAGTGCACCCGCAACCCGCCCCGCCGCAGGGCGGAGGTCGCGTCCTGCACGCGGGTGGTCAGCCGGTGGAGCGTCGCGCGGTTCCATTCCGAGGTGTGGGGGTCGTCGTCGAGCAGGTACGCGAACAACTCGTCGAGGGCCTGCCGGAACTCACGCACGTCCTGCCGGGCGGCGATGTGATCGACCATTGTCCTCACCTCTGGTCGGTGTATCGATCCTTGCCCTCCGCGCGTTGCAACCAGCAGAAATGATCAGGCGTGACAATCACGGGCACGGCAACGCCGAGTGGCCCGCTCGGGGAGCGGGCCACTCGGAACACCTTTCGAGGACATGAGCACGTCAGCGGAGCGTCCCCCGCGACGGAGGCGCCACCGCTGCGGCCGGGATGTGGGGAGAGGTGTCGCGCCACTGAACCGGGACGCGGTCCTGCACCAGGCGTCGATAGAGGAACAGGAGCACACCGACCGAGAGCAATCCGACCCCGAGTAGCACTTCCTTCCAGCCGCCGGCGTGGGAGAGGTCGGGGTTGAGGACGCCGACGACGAGGATGAAGGCGTTGAATACGGTGATGACGGCCGCGACCGGGATCCACTTACGCGACAACCGGATCGGGCGGGGCCAGAGCGGGCGATCCTTGCGCAGCAGGAGGAATCCACTGACGGCGAGGGTGATCGCCAGAATATAGCCGAGATTGCTGGCAATGAGGATGGCGACCGGGTTGCCGACGACGACCAGAATCAGCAGGTTGACGGCCATCGTGATCCACAGTGCCCGGCTGGGGACACCGGCACGGTTGAGCTGATCGAGTTGGCGGATGGACATCTTCTCGGCCGCGATGCCGTATAGGGCGCGGCCGGCATCGGCGGACGAGGAGACCATGCTCAGGAACAACGCACCGCACAAGATTGCGGTGATGACCCCGGACAAACCGCCGGAAATCGCCTGCACACTCGCCACCCCGTAGGTGATGGGATTGTCGGTGATCACAGCCTCCCCGAGTTGGCCTGTGGTCGCGATCGGCACGATCGTGTACGCACCGACCATGAACAGTGCGATCGACGTCAGCGCCTTCGAGGTGTCGCGACTGGTGTCCTTGTATTCGGGTGCGAAGACGGCGCACAACTCCGAGCCGTAGATCGCCCAGGCGGTGACATACAGCCAGACGACGAACGTCTTCCAGCCACCGTCGAGGTGGGAGGTCAGATTCGCCGAGTGCCATTGGCCCGTGACGAACGGGCCGATCGCGAGAACGGCAAGGACGAGGATGAATGCGGCACCGATGATCTGGTTGAACCTGACGGCCACCTTGATGCCTGCGACGTTGAGGACCGTGCACGCGACGATCGTGATCGCCGAGACCAGGTGCGGGAATCCGAACGCGACGCCGGCCAAGGTGAACAGCGTCCACGTCGCGTCAGGGAACCACTGGGCCTGCACCAGCGACCCGATGGTCAACCCGACCAGTGAGAGCACCAACGCCCACCCGCACCAGTAGCCGAACGCGGCGAGCGGCCCGAGTGGGGCGAAGTACCGCTTCCACGCCTCGGTCGCGAACATGGCAACCCCGCCGGGTTTGTCGGGGAACATTGCCGCCACTTCGGAGAAGATCTTGTTCTGCAGAAGGGCGACGGCCGAGAGGATCACGCAGATTGCCGCGGCGGGAATCGCGCCGAGCGCGCCGATGACGTATCCGACCGAGACGAACAATCCGGCGGCGATCGGCAGCGCGAGCATGAAACCGTGATACCAGCGCAGTGTCTTGTGCAATTGGTGTTGTGTTCCGGAAGAGTTCTCGCTCATGACTTTTCCTCGCAGTGGGTGGGCGGTGGTGTCAGGCGAGCGGACTGACGGCGGACTCGGGGTATTCGGTGACTTCGATATCGACGCCGTCGATGACGGCGAACATCTTCATGAACTCGGGGAGGTTGGCGGCGTCGGCGTTGGCGGCGTCGGCTGCTTCCTTGCTCTCGTAGATCCACAGATCGACCCAGCTGCCGTCGGCGCGCTTGGCGCAGAAGGGGACCGACAGCAATTTCGGATGGGCGACTTTGACTTCGGTGATCGCTGCCTTGCGGAGTGCGAAAAATTCTTCATCACTCGTCGACAGGGTGAAGGTGACCAGTTCGGCGCAGTACGACATCAGGGGTCCTTTTCATTCGAGGAGGGAGAACGGAGGTGGTGTGGGTCAGACCAGTTCGGGCAGAATGCGGGCTGCAGCGGTCTTGGCGCTCTCGATCGCGCCGTCGATGAACCCCGCCCAGCCTTCGGCGTAATCGCTGCCGGCAAGGCGGATGTGGCCGTGCTCGGTGGCGGCGGACTCCTGGACGGCGGCGAGTTGGTTGGGTCGCAGCATCGGCCAGGTCTGTCCGGACAGCTCGTCGGCGACCCAGTCGTGTCCGTCGACGGCCACAACGTCCAGGTCGGGAATCCATTCGCGCAGAGCGGCTTCGACGGCGCCACGGTCGGTGACATCGATGCGCGTGGAGTCGGAGCCGAACGCCACGATGAGGCTGTCGCCGTCGATGTCGTACTCGTACTGGAAGAAGTTCAGAGGGCAGGAGCTGGGGCCGAGTCCGGCGACCTTGCCGATGTCACCCTTGACGCGGACCCATACCTTCACCCCGGTCGAGGCCTGGCCCTCGGTGGCGACCGAGACCAGGTCACTGGGCAGCGCCGGGCTGAATTCGACGGTGTTCAGCACGTTCAGGGGGAGGGTGACGATCGCCTTGCGTGCCGTCAGGGTCCGGCCGCCGTCGACGGTGACGGTGACGCCGTCGTCATCCTGCTCGATCCGGGTGACCCGCGAGTTGAACTGTACGTCTGCGGTGGACTGGGCGGCGATCGCGTCCAGGAGCGACTTGGTTCCGTTCTTCAGCTTGTACGTCGCGCACGCTTCGAACATCAGCTGCCAGTTTCCGCCCGTCAGCGCGCACCAGCGCAGCGCCTGGGTGTAGGCACCGACGGCGGGCAGGCCGCTGAAGGACAGGCCCCAGAAGCCTTCGACCAGGTCGTGCTGTTCCTGATCGAGGTTCAGCGCGGCGATCTTCTCCGCGATGGTGAAGTGGTCGAGTGCCTCGAGCTCGTCGCCGACGGGCCGGAATTGGTACGGGTTGGGAAGTAGCTCCGCGGAGCCGGCCAGCACCCCGGTCATGCCCGGGTCCATGAGGGCGAACAGTTGCTCGGCGGTGCCGGTGCGAACTCGACCGTCGGCCCGCCACAGCGCGCGTTCGGCAGTGGGGCTCGACACCAGGGGAAGGTCGTAGCGGCCGATCTCCGCCCACACGTGTGGCTGGGTCCAATGCACCCAGGTGCCGCCGAAGTCCAGCTTCCGGCCCAGGGCGCTGTCGCGGGTCCAGGTGCGCCCGCCGAGCCGGTCGCGACCCTCGAGGATCGTGGCGGTGATACCGCGCTGGGTGAGTTCACGGGCGGCGGTGATTCCGGCGAAGCCGCCGCCGACGATGACGACATCGGTGTCGTAGTTCATGGTGTTCTCCTGGAAGCGAATGAGCAGGGCGAAAGGCACACGAGGAGGTGTCAGAGCAGCGGTCGAAGCAAACATGTCCAAATGGACAAGTGTGAGCGATGGCACAGAATATGCCTCATCGCGACAAATTGGTCAAGTGGACAACTTTGGTTTCTTTCCGATGGGCACCTGCCGTAATCTTCATGGCACGCAGATCGCAGCCGTCACAGCTGGGCGTCCCGGATCTGCCGGGCGGTGCGAGACACCGGCGTCACGGCTCTCGAAGCTCATGGAAAGGAGCGGCATGTCTGCCGTCGAATCGGCCGCCTCGCGTCCGGCGCTTCGCTATGGCGAGAGGCGGACGGCGCTTCTCGCAGCTGCGGTGCGCGTAGGGGCCGAACAGGGCTTGCGCAATCTCACCTATCGCGCGGTCGCCCGCGAGGCCGGAGTAGCGCACGGTCTCGTCGCGCACCATTTCGGTACCCGCGATGCGCTACTCGAAGAGGCGCTGCAGTACTCGCTCGCCAAAAGCGTGCCGGCGATCAGCGCACGGCCGGGAAGCGGGGACCTAGACGCGCTCTTCGAAGGGATCGTGGAGATGGTGCAGACGCTTCCCCACGATCTCGCGTTCCAGTACGAACTGATCCTCGAATCACGGCGGCGGCCGGAGCTGCGGCCACACGTTCAGTCGCTGTACCGGACGTTCGAGCAAGCCCTCGCCGACGAACTGGCATGCGGGGAGATGGACCTCGACCAGGACTTCGTGCACCTCATCTTCGCCGCCCTGGACGGTCTGGTCTTCCAGCAGTTGTCGATCGCCGACCCGGAACGGACCGACGCTGCGCTGGCGCACCTGCGTACCCTGCTCGCGCTCGCCGGCCACCGCTCGACCTGACGCCGTTCGTCGACCAGTACCGGGCTCACCGACGTCACGGTGGCTATCGCTCACAGCGGCTGGACGTCGATGCCGTGGTGTACGCGTGAGTCCGGGTCAGCTGTTGGACAGTGACTCCGGCGCCGGCTGGGTATCGAGGTGTGCGGCGGTGAGCGCACCGGACGCAATTTCCTGCTGCACACGGAATTTCTGGATCTTCCCGGACGGTGTCATGGGGAGTGCGTCGGTGAAGTACCACAGCGACGGCGTCTTGTGGGCCGCGATTCGGTCGCGGCACCAGGCTTTCAATTCGGTCGGGTCCGGTGGATTGGCGGGGTCCGCCGGTCGCACGACGGCGCCGATTTGCTCGCCCCATCGGGTGTCCGGAACCCCGACGATCGCAACCTCGGCCACGTCGTCGTGCCGGAACAGCAGTTCTTCGATCTCGCGGGGATAGATGTTCATGCCGCCACGAATGATCATGTCTTTGAGGCGGCCGGTGATGCGGAGGAAGCCTCGTTCGTCCATCGTTGCGAGATCACCCATGTACAGCCATCCGTCGGCGTCGATGGTGGCGGCGGTCTCGTCGGGCATCTCGGAGTAGCCGAGCATCGTCTGGTAGCCACGACAGCATATTTCGCCCTGTTCACCGATCGGGACGATCTCCTGGGAGACGGGGTCGATGATCTTCACTTCCAGTTCCGGCAGCGGCTGTCCGACGGTGGTGGCCTGATCGGCCGGATCGTCGGTGACTCGGGTCTGGCTGATGACGCCGTGCATCTCGCTCTGCCCGAACAGGATCGTGACTTGGCAGTCGAGTTCGTCGAGCACCCGTTCGACGAGTGCCTGGGGAACTGCTGACGCGCCGGACAGCACGGTGTGGAGGCTCGACAAGTCGCGTGTTCCGCGGTCCGGGTGCTCGAGAAGCGCGATGAGCATCGTCGGGACCATCAGCGAGTGTGTTCCGCGGTAGGCCTCGAGCATCTCGAGCATGAGCGCGGCGTCGAAGCCGGGTAGCACCACAAAGGTTCCGTGTGCCGCGAACGTCCCGAGTTCGGTTACGGCACCGCCCCCGATGTGGTACATCGGCATTGCGTTGACGCAGACGACGTGGTCCACCAGCCCGGCCCGCTCGAACACGAACGTGGCTTCGTTGACGATTCCTTTGTGATGCAGCAGTGCGCCTTTGGGGAAACCGGTGGTTCCGGAGGTGTATTGAATCTGCACCGGGGCGGTGGGTGCGACAGCGGGTAAGTCACTTGCCGGATCCGCGGTCGCGATGAAGGACTGCCACTCGCTGGGCGTCACGACCATGCGGAGTTCAGGGAGTGACGGCCGTACTTCCGCCAGGACCGCCGTGAGGTCCGCGCCGCGATAGCTTTCCCGGTAGAAGAGCCCGACCGAGCGGGACTGGCGAAGGATGTACTCGAGTTCGTGGGCGCGGTAGGCGGGGTTCACGCCCACCACCACCATCCCGGCCATCGCGATCGCTTGCTGAAGGATGACCCACTCCGCACTGTTGGGCGCCCAGATCGCGATCCGGTCTCCGGGCGCGAAGTGGGCCAGCAGTGCCCTGGCTGCCTTCTCGGTGTCGGCGAGGAGTTGACGGTACGTCCACTCTCGCCGGTCGGCCGGATCGGGAGATCCGTCGACCAGGGCGAGGCGGTCGGGTACCGCCGACGCGGCCTCTCGCAGCAGGTCGCCGACGGTGATGTCGCGGACGCCGGAGCTCGGTGTCGCCGGCCAAAGAGACTTTTCGAGGGGCATGATGCAATCCTGCCTTCGGGCTGTGCGGGGTGGGGGAGTTGGTGGAGCGTGAGGTGCTCGTGACGAGGAAGCCGGAGTCGGCTGCGAAGTGGTGTCTCAGTCACCACGCAATGTAATACATATGTGGAGCTGATCGCTATGAATCCGTCAAAATAGTGTGGGCGAGCTGAGGAGCCCTCACCCCGCCGAGATACCGCCATTCGGGCTGACCGCTTGACCGGTGATCCGACGGGCCTGAGGGCTGCACAGGAACAGCACGAGGTCGGCCACGTCGACCGGCTCGGCGACCCCCAGTGACGCCAGTCCGGTGGCCTTCGCGAAGAGCTTGGCGCTGAACGGCTCGGCCATGACACGGTCGTAGGCGCCGGTGTCGCGGATGAGCGACGGCGTCACCGCGTTGACGCGGATACCGTCGCGCTTGGCCTCCATCGCAAGGGTTTTGGAGAACATCACGATGGCGGCCATGGCCGCGCCGATGACGGATTCTCCCGGGGTCGGATGCTTCGCCGCGTCGGAGGCGATGTTCACGATCGCGCCGCCGTGCTTCGCCCGCATGTGTGGAAGTACGGCCCGGCACATGTTGATCGGGCCGAGCGCCTGCTGCAGCAGGATCGACGGAACGGCTTCGGGGGGCGTGTCGTGGAACAGTCGGGGCGTGAACGCGCTCACCGTGCTGTTGATCAGGACATCGGCAGGCCCCAGCGAGGCCGACAGTTCCTCGGTCACCCGCGCGGCCTCGGCGGGCTCGTTCACATCGCCTGCGGCGAAGAAGGCCCAGACACCCGAAGCGAGTGATCGAATCTCCGCCGCCGCCTTCTCGCCGCGTTCGGTGTTGCGGCCGACCAGACCGATGCGCTGGGTGCCCGCCCGGACCAACTGACGGGCGACCTGCAGGCCTACGCCGCTCGTCCCGCCCACGATGTAGACGGTCGCCTCGGACAGGTCTGGTACCCAGACTTCGGGTGTGTCTGTGGTCATCGGATGTTCCTCTGCAGTTCGAGGGGCACCGGTTCGCCGGTGCCCGGATGGGAATGGCCGGGCCTGCCGTCGCAGTCCTGGCAGTGCGGAGTCGCGCTCGACAGGCTCGCCTGGAACTGCTCTTCGGTCGCGGAGTCGGACGACGTCGGCGCCTCAGCGGTGCCCGCGTAGTCGTCACGGGCCAGCAGTCCGGCGCCGTACGCACCCGCGATCTGTGGTTGATCGAGTAATTCCACCGGGTGGCCCAGCGCCTGCGCGACGTGAAGACGCGCGGCCGGGTTCTTCGCCACTCCGCCCGTCATCACCGTCGGTGTCGCCTTGCCGACTTGCGCCACCAGTCCGAGTGTGCGCGCCGCGACCGCTTTGTGCACCGACGCGGCGATGTCCGCCTTCTCGCGGCCCTGCGCCAGTAGTGAGATCACCTCGGTCTCCGCGAAGGTCGCGCACATACTGCTGACCTCGAGGCTGTCGGAACCGGCGAGCGCGAGTTCGCCGACCGCGCCGATGTCGACTTCCAGTGCCCGCGCCAGCACGTCGAAGAAGCGGCCGGTCCCGCTCGCGCACCGGTCGTTCATGGCGAACCGTTCCACGAGACCGTCGTCGTCGACGATGATGGCCTTGCTGTCCTGTCCGCCGATGTCGATAACCAGCCGCACACCCGGGTGCAGGGCGGCGGCGCCTCGGGCGTGGCAAGTGATTTCGGTGAACGTCCGGTTCGCCCCGGGCACCAGCTTGCGCCCGTAGCCGGTGCTGATGGTCCGCCGGATGTCGGTGTGCGCGACACCGGCGGCCGCCATCGCCCCGTCCATTGCGCGCGCGACCGCTTCGCGGCTCACGGCTCCCATCTGCACGACACTCGATCCGCGCAGGGCGCCGTCCTGGTCCACGACGGCTGCCTTCGCCGTGGTGGACCCGAGATCGACGCCCATGACGAACCAACCGTGTGTGGTTTTGTCTGAGGAGGTGGCAGCCATCTAGATCACGGACTTCATCCGTTGCACGTCGATGGCCTCGAGCATCGCCTCCAGTCGACTGTCGAACAGTTCGTCGTTGTAGAACGACGCGTCGGCGACGTCGCCTTCGAAGAAGAACGACTTGACGCCGCGCTCCGTCTCGGCAGCGCGGGCGAGCATCGTCTGCGGATTGGTCATCGCCCGGCACGTCCGCGTCGAGTGGAACGCGATCCCGTCGATCGCGTATTCGTCCAGCCGGCGGAGCAGGAGTTCCTGCAGGTTCTTCAATCCGTGGTTCAGTGGGCAGAGCAGGTAGTGCTGCGCCATGCCCAGGAGTGGATTGTCGACGTCGATGAGTTGTGGTTCCTGCCAGAAGGATTCGTGGGTGTAGCGGCCGGCGACGACGGCGACGTCGTACTCCGCGAACTTCCGGGTGAGGAAGCCGAGCTTGTTCCAGTTCATGATGCCGTCGAAATACACGCGGTAGCGTTCGTCCGCGACCGCGCTGACCCCGTCGGTGACCCGCTGCTGAATTTCGGCCTTCACGCCGGCGAAATAGTCCACCAGCGCCTGACTGCCGGGCAGGAAGTTGATCGGGGCGATGCTCGCGACCCAGTCCCAGTAGGTCGCGGGCGTGGGTGCCTGCGTGCACAGCGCCATTCCTTCGAGGCGCAGCTCGGAGGCCCGTTTGATGTAGGACATGCTCTCGCTGAGTCCATCCCAGTCGAACGGTCTGCCGGTCTGGTGTTCGAGGAAGGCGATGAGTTCGCGCAGTTGCCCTTCGACGTACTTGCTCACCTCGGTCCACTCCTCGCCCCGCATGTACCCGGCGTCGGGTTTGTTGCCCCACAGCATGGGGATCGAGACGTTGAACAGCGGGAGCTTGCGATCGAACACCCGATACGTCATCGCGTCCCATTGCTGACCGGTGCTGCATCCGGCGTAACCGTTGACGAAGAAGTCGGGGGCAGGCAGTTTGCTCGCCAATTCCTGCTGGTCGACCATGCCGACCACGCCGGTCTCCCGGTCGGCCGCGGTTTGGTGTGTCAGCACGGCGCAGCCCAGATGTGTTCGCGCATACGAGCAGAGCTCACCGATGTAGCCGTACTCGGCGCCGGCGGCCTGGGCGGGCCCTTCGAGGTGCTGGGCGGCCAGTCGAGCGGCGAACGCCTCGCCGTGGCACCATTCCAGGCCCGCGGCCTGGAACAGCGGGTTCAGTGCGGCGCCGTTGTACCAGACGACGTGCTTCCCGCGTTCCTTGGCGGTGAAGATGTTCTCCCAATAGTCGGCCACCAACTTGCCGCCGACTCGCGTACTCGACAAGCGGCGGGTCTTTTCCTTGCTGATCTCTTCGATCGCCATGGCGAACTCCTCTGAGTGAAAGTCGAATTCAGGACGGGACGGGTGCGAGCTGACGGCGAATGCGCTCCACGAAGGTCTCGATCTTGGTGCGGAGTGTCTCGACGGGGTTGCCTTCGTGCTCGGTCTCGAGGAGCAGCAGCGGTATCCCGTGCGCGTCGAGTGCCTTGCGCAACTCCGGGTAGTAGAGCATGTGGGGTTCGCAGAACTTCGCCATCAGGACGACGACACCGTTCGCGCGGCTCTTCTCGAGTGAGTCGATCAAATAGGTGTCCCAGTCGACTCCGACGGTGACCCGTGTCGGGCAGGGGGCGTTGTCGTTACGGTCCAGGTACCACTCCGACAGCGCGTCCAGTGGATCGCCGTGCTCGGGGACGTAGGTCGAGATGTACCGGAAACCGGTGTACAGGTCGTCGTCGACGACGATCACTCCGGATTCCTCGATCACATCGAGGACCTCGGGGCGCGGGGCGTGGCAGAAGTGACCGGAGAGATGCAACCGCACCAGATCGTCGAGTGCGTCGGCACTCGGGTCGAGCCGGACCAGAAGCCCGTTCAGGGCGGCATTGTGTTCGTCGATGTCCATCACCATGCTCGACTTCACCAATACCTGCATGTCGCTCGCAGTGATGCGCGCACGGCCCGTGCGCCGCAGGTCGTAGAGCTCCCGGAGCAGGCGTCGATTCGTGTTGAACAGCCGAATGCTCTCGGCGAGAGACTCGTCCGTGATCGTCGCCCCGACGACACCCTCGATCTCGAGCTTGAGTTCGTGCACGCGCCCCGCGACCCGCGGCTTGGTCCACGGATCGTCCATCGCGCTGGTGAACTGCGCGAAGTGCACCGGTTTCTCGGGCCGCGCCCAGCGGATCACGTCGACGGCGCCGAGGAGTTGCACGCAGTGATCGGCGGCGACGAAGCCGTCGAAGACATCGAGTTCACCGACCGCGGCCTGATCGGCGACGCTGCGGGTGTAGCCGCAGTAGAACTCGGCAAGCAGGTTGCGTCCCTCCGTGATCGGGGTGCGGCTTTCCTGGACGATCACCGGCAACGCACCGGCGGCGTGCACGATCTCGGAGGGAAAGTTCATCGGAAAAGAACCGATCACGCGGTTCCCGTGCTTCGTTTTCCATGCCTGCGCGTATGCGACCGGGTCATCGGCCGCCGCACGCAGCGACGACATGACGGTCGGATCCAGTTCGTTCACATCCAGCCCTTCGACTTCGTGGACGGATACACCCCGACGACTGACGAACTGCGCCGCGGCGACCTGACTTGAGATATTACGTTATTGGATAGATAGTAGCCAGAGTTGTCAAACATTGATTGTGGGGAGAACCCACGTCGTCCGTCGTTCGGAGGCTCCTGATGAAACATGTGCTCGATGGATTGCGGGTCGTCGAACTCGCCGGGATCGGCCCGTCGCCCCACGCCGCGATGCAGCTCGCGGACCTCGGCGCCGAGGTCGTGCGAATCGAGCGTCCAGGGGGCGTGACGCAGTTGCTGCCCGTGGACAAGGATGCGGGACTGCGTAATCGACGCTCGGTGAGTGCCGACCTGAAGGACCCCGCCGACCTGGCGAGGATCCTGAAGCTCGTCGACAAGGCCGACGTCCTCATCGAGGGTTACCGGCCGGGTGCGGCGGAGCGGCTGGGCATCGGTCCCGACGTGTGCCGTCAGCGGAACCCTCGGCTCGTGTACGCCAGGATTACCGGTTGGGGCCAGGACGGCCCGCTCGCGCCCTATGCCGGGCACGACATCAATTACCTTGCGCTCACAGGTGCGCTGAATGCCATCGGACGGGACGGTGATAGGCCGCACGCACCGCTCAACCTGGTCGCCGACCTGGGCGGCGGTTCGATGCCGGCGGTCACCGGCATTCTCGGCGCCCTGTACGCGAGGGAGCGGACAGGTGCCGGAGACGTGGTCGATATCGCGATGGTCGACGGGGTGAGTGCGCTCATGACGATGTTCTGGACGCTCACCGAGAACGGGCTCTGGTCCGATCGGCGGGGGACCAACGTCATCGACGGCGGGGCGCCCTTCTACGACACGTACGAGTGCGCCGACGGTCGGTACATCGCGGTCGGCGCCGTCGAGCCCGTCTTCTATGCGCAGCTTCTGGCGGGACTCGAACTCGACCCCGCGGGTCTGCCGGACCAGTACGACGAGTCGGCATGGTCGACGCTCCGGAAGACCTTCGCCGACGTCTTCGTCACGCGCAGTCGGGAGGAGTGGGTGCAGGCGTTCGCGCACCTCGACGCGTGCGTGACGCCGGTGCTGGCCCTCGCCGAGGTGCCGGACCACCCGCACATCGCCGCGCGCAACACGGTCGTGACCGCGTTCGGACAGCGTCAGCCGGCCGCGGCGCCCCGCTTCGCCGAGGCACCGCCCGCAACCTATGCGTCGCCCCGCACACCCGGCGCCGACACCGAGGCCGTCTTCCGGGACTGGGGTGTCGATGACGATCGGTGACCAGGGTCTGCAGGGGTGTTGTGGCAGCCGGTCGACCTGATGCGCGACGATGACACTCATGTCTGACTCGAAGCCGTCCGACGCGAAACCGGCGTCCACCCCCGACAAGGAAGTGGCGTCGACCGGAAGCGCGCGGTCGGTCCTCGTCACGGTGCTCGGCGAACTCGTCGAACCGTACGGACAGCCGGTGCGGACGGCCGCGCTTCTCTACGTCCTCAAGGGACTCGGGTACGGGGAGCATGCCGCCCGGCAGGCGATTGCGCGCACAGGTTCCGCCGGTCTGATCGCCGCCGACCGGAACGGACGCGAAACGCAGTGGACGTTGACCGACAAGGCGCATCGGCTCTTCACCGAAGGTGAACTTCGTGTCTTCTCCACCGACGTCGACACCACGCAGTGGGACGGCAGGTGGCTCGTCGTGAACGTGCCGATTCCGGAGTCGCACCGCTCGACCCGCAAGAAGCTCTATGCCGCGCTGCGGTGGGCAGGATTCGGGAACCCGACACCCGGCGTCTGGGTCACCCCCCACGTCGACCGTGCCGCCGAAGCTGAGAGAACCATCGAGTCTCTCGGACTGACCGCCAATACGGTCTCGTTCGTCGGGACGCTCGCCGTCCCCGGGATTCCCGAGAACGAACTCGTCCGCCGCTCATGGGATCTGGAGGCCGCCGAGAAGGAGTACGACGAACTGCTCGACCGCTTCGACGCGCGCACGTTCGAACCGGGCGACGAGTTGCTGTTCGCCCACCTCCAACTCGCGGACGCGCTGCGGCGCATGCCGTACATGGATCCGCGGCTCCCCGAGGTGCTGCTGCCGGACTGGCGCGGGCTGAAAGCCGCCCGGCGACTGCGGGACCTACGCGCCGAGTGGACCCCCACCGCTCACGCGCACTGGCGCCGGATCGCCGGTCTCGGCTGAGATCGGTCTGCCGAGGGTGATGTCGTCAGTGCACCGCACGCGCACGCGCATACGACTTGCGCTTGCTGGGGCGTGCGGGCGTGAGTTTCGTCGTGCACAGTTCGTCGAGCCGTAGCCGGACGCTGTCGTTGACGGTGGGGTGGTGGCGGAGGAGCCGTTGCAGGCGGCGGTAGAACACGGTCGGGAATACGCCGAACTCGGGCAGGATGTGTTCGTCGCCGCCGCCGAAGGGTGCCCATTTGACCGCGAATTCGAGCATGGCGAGTTCTTCGTTGGTCACCGGCGTCTTCCGTTCTCTCGTCTGGGTGTGAGTGCGGCCGTGCGTGGTGTCGCACGGCCGCACTCACGGGGTCATCGCACGTCGAGGTAGATGCTCTTGAGCTGCTGGTAGCTCGCGAGGCCCTCGGGTCCGAGTTCGCGGCCGAGGCCGCTGTTCTTGATGCCGCCGAAGGGGGCGGTCGGGTCGTTGGAGTAGCCGTTGATCCCGACCGTTCCGCTGGCGACGCCCCGGGCGAATTGTGCGCCGCGTTCGGGGTCCGCGGTCCAGATGGAGCCGCCGAGTCCGTAGTCGGAGTGGTTGGCGATCGTGAGGGCTTCGGCCTCGTCGGTGTAGGGGATGACCGACAGGACGGGCCCGAAGATTTCTTCCTGTGCGATCGTGTGGCCGGTCTCGACGTCGGCGAAGACGGTGGGTTCGACGAACCATCCGTGTTCGGCGTCGGCGGGTCTGCGGCCGCCGGTGGTGACGCGTCCGCCGTCCGAGCGGCCCTTCTCGATGTATCCCTCCACGCGGTCGCGCTGCCGGGACGAGACGAGCGGTCCCATCTGGGTGGTGTCGGACAGCGGGTCGCCGACCGACAGGCCCTTGGCGAGGTCGGTGATGGTGTCGACGATCTCGTCGTAGCGTGAGCGGGGCGCGAGGACGCGGGTGCCGAGCCAGCAGATCTGCCCGTTGTTGAGCAGGGTGGCGGCGTAGAACGACTCGATGTTCGCGGCGAGGTCGGCGTCGTCGAGGACGACGGCGGCGGACTTTCCGCCGAGTTCGAGGGTGACGGGGCGCAGCAGTTCGCCGCAGGTGCGGCCGATGGCGCGTCCGGCGCCGGTGGAGCCGGTGAAGGAGACCTTGTCGATCCCGGGGTGGGCCACGAGATATGCGCCGAGGTCGCGTCCACCGGGGACGATGTTGACCACGCCGGCGGGGAGTCCGGCGGCGATGGCGGCTTCGGCCATCAGGAATGCGTCGAGCACCGTTTCGGGGGACGGTTTGAGGACCACGGTGCAGCCGGCGGCGAGGGCAGGGGCGAGTTTGAGGAACGTGATGGCCTGCGGCACGTTCCACGGGACGATGGCGCCGACCACGCCGATCGGGGAGCGGGTGACGAGTGTGGAGCCGCCGAGCATGCCGGGCCGGATCTCGTCTTCCTGGTTCGCCGCCATGTCGCCGTAGTAGCGCAGCAGGACCGGTGGGAACCCGCCCTCGAACTGCCGGGCAAGGGTGATGGGCATCCCGTTCTGGCTGCTGACCCGCGTGGAGGTGTCCTCGGCGCGGGCTTGGAGTTCGTCGGCGAACCGGTTCAGCACCTCGGCGCGCTGGGCCGCGGTCCACGACGCCCACTGGGTGAGCGCGGCGCGGGCGGCGTCGACGGCATCGTCGATGTCGGTTTCGGTGCCCTCCGGCACGGAGCCGATGCGCTGCTCGGTGGTGGGGGAGATGACCGGGATCGTCGAGTCGCCGGCGGGCCGGGTCCATCCGCCGCGGATGTAGAGATCGGGGTAGTCGATCGTCATCGGGGTGTCCTTATCGGAAAGGTTCGGAAGGTGGGGTCGTCAGTCGTGCAGGAGCACGGGTTTGAGGACTTCGCCGCGGTGCTGGGCGTCGATCGCGTCGTTGATCTTCGCGAAGGGGAAGGTGGTGACGAGCTTGTCGAGCGGGAACTTCCCGGCCTTGTACAGCTCGACGAGTTCGGGGATGAACTCGTCGGGGACGCTGTCGCCCTCGATGATTCCGGTGATCGTCAGCCCCATGGCGAGGGAGTTGATGATGTTCAGCGGCACCGAGGCTGCGGGGTCGGCGGGCACCCCGATGAGGCCGATCTTGCCGTGGAAGGTCATGGCGCCGACGAGTGATTCGATGACGGCGGGGACGCCGGAGGTGTCGATCGCGTAGTCGACGCCGGCGGGGATGATCGCGCGGACCTGCTCGGCCAGCGGACCGGCAGCGGGGTCGAGGACATGGGTCGCGCCGAGTTCGAGGGCGAGGTCGCGCCGCGACTGGTGCGGTTCGACGGCGATGATGGTGGTGCAGCCCTGCACGACGGCGCCCATGACGGCGGCCAGCCCGACCGATCCGGCACCGGCGACGAGGATCGCGGATCCGGGTCGGCAGTCGAGGGAGCGCATGACGGCGCCGGCGCCGGTCTGGATTCCGCAGCCGAGCGGAGCGAGGAGTTCGGCGGGAACGTCGGCGGGAACCTTCACGACGTTGCGTTCGAACGCGAGGCTGTAGGTGGCGAACGAGGACTGTCCGAAGAACAGGCCGGTCAGGGATTCGCCGTCCGTGGTCGACAGCGGACCCGTGCCGTCTTCGCGTACTCCGTCGTAGGCGAGGTGCATGAACTGGTGACAGTAGGACGGTGCCCCGGTGGTGCACGAGGGGCAGGTCCCGCAGCTGTTGAAGGTGATGGCGACGCGGTCGCCGGCGGCGACCTTCGTGACGTCGTCGCCGACTGCGCGGACGAAGCCGCAGCCTTCGTGGCCGAGGACCGCGGGCAGCGCGGTGGGGAGGGCGCCGTCGCGGGCAGCGAGGTCGGTGTGGCAGATGCCGACCGCTTCGATTTCGACGAGGACCTCGCCGGTCTTCGGTTCGTCGATGGTGATCGTTTCGAGCGAGAACTCCGTGTGGGGTTCTCTCGCGACTGCTGCGAGTGCTTCCATCGTCAATGACTCCATGTCTGTGGGGGCCGGCCCCGGAAAACCGGCGTGGATCGAATGCTCAGAGAGCGGCTTCCCGCAACGGTGTCGCGGGATCGGCGAGGGCAGTGCGGTCGACTTTGGTGCGATTCCCGATGAACTTCTTGCCGGCCATGAATTCGCTTGCGGCATTCACGGTCTCGACGGCCACCGGTATCCCGTCGCTGTCGAGGTGGAACAGTGCGAACGAAGTGTCGGAGGCGTCGCCGCGCAGGATCGCCTGCGTGTCCGGTCCGATCATGCCCGCCATCTTCATCTTCAGGTCGAACTGATCCGACCAGAACCACGGCACCTCGTGCGGTGGGAGCGGGGCGCCCATGATGACTGCCGCCGCCTGCTTCGCCTGCTCGACCGCACTCGGAATGCTCTCCAGCCGTACCATCTTCCCGAGCGTGTCGTGCAGTCGATAGGTCACGTCCCCGATCGCGAGAACATGCGGATCGCTCGTGTGGGCAGAGCCGTCGACGACGATTCCGGCGAGGCACTCGAGGCCGGACTCGCGTGCCAGCGCGTCATTCGGGATGGCGCCGACCCCGACCAGGACGAGGTCGCAGGCGATCTCGGTTCCGTCACCGAGTTCGACCCCGGCCACGCGGCCGTCGGAGCCGCTGATTCCCCGGACCTCGGCCCCGGTGAGAATGCGGGTTCCCCGGTTCCGATGGAAGTCGGTGAGAGCCGTCGACAGTTCCCGGCTCGCCACTCGGGCCAGCACCCGGTCCTCCCGTTCGATCACCGTGACGTCGCATCCGCGGGCGCGGGCCGACGCCGCGACCTCGAGTCCCACGTAGCCACCGCCGATGATCGCCAGCGCCGATCCGGTGTGCACTGCCTCGCGGAGCATTGTGGCGTCGGCGAGGGTGCGCAGGCTGAGCACGCCCTCGAGATCGCTTCCCGGGAGCGACAGCGTCCGCGGCGCGGCGCCTGTCGCGAGCACGAGTGTCGTGTACTCCAGCACCGTTCCGGACACGGTCGTCGCGGTACGCGCGTCCCGGTCGATGCGGCTGACCGGATCACCGAGCAGCGTGTCGATCTCGTTGTCGGCGTAGAACGATTCCGGTTTGAGCCACTGCACGAACTCGTCGTCGGCGTACTTCTTCGACAGCGGCGGGCGGTGATAGGGCGGATGGGTTTCGTCCCCGCACAGGACGATGCGACCGTCGAACTTCTGCTGCCGCAGCATGCCGGCGAGAGTGCCGCCGGCATGCCCGGCCCCGACGATCACCACGGTGGGCGACGCATGTGATGTGACCATGGTGTTATCGGGTGAACTCGATCTGGACGGGCATGTTCTTGAGCCCGCCGACGAAATTGGTCTGGATCATCTTCGTGTCGTCCACAAGTTCGAGCGACTCGATGTGGGGGAGCAGTTCCTCGAGCATGATGCGGAGTTCGATCTTGGCCAAGTGCTGCCCGATGCACATGTGCGGCCCGTAACCGAAGGCGATGTGCTTGTTGGGTCGGCGAGTGATGTCGAACGTGTCCGGGTTGGGAATGACGTCCGCGTCCCGGTTGCCCGACTGGTAGAGCATCATGAAGCGGTCGCCCTTCTTGATGTTCCGGCCGCGGATCGTGTAGTCCTGCGTCGCCTGACGCATGAAGTGCTTCACCGGCGACGCCCAGCGCAGAGATTCGTTGACGATGTGCGGCGCGAGCGCCAGGTCCGCCTTCGCCTTCGCGAGCAGTTCGGGGTTCCGGCCGAGTTCGAGCATGCCGCCGGCGAGGGTACTTGAGGTGGTGTCGTGACCAGCGGTAGCGATGGCGATGAAGTAGCCGTACGCCACCTCGTTCGGGTAGTACTCGCCGCTCTCGTCGCGGGCCACCGAGATGATCGTCGCGAGGTCGTCCTGCGGGTTCGCCCGCCTGTCCTGCAACAACGCCTCGAAGTAGGCGTAGAAATCCTGAATCGTGGCCACCCACTGCTTGGCGGCGGCGTCCGGGGTGAGCGGTTCGACGTCCTCCCGCGCGGCATCGGGATCGGCCGTCCCGAAGAACTCCTGCGTGAGGGCCATCATGCGGGGCTCGTCCGATTCGGGCACCCCGAAAAGGCTCATGATGACGTGCAGGGGGTAGTGCAGGGCGAAGTCCTTGACGAAGTCGATCCGGCCGTCCGTCTTCAATAGCCGGGCGACGGCAGCCTTCGCGAGGTCGCGGATGGTCGATTCCCACTGGGCGAGGTTGGTGGGCCGGAACCAGTCCAGTGCGATGTCCTTGATCGCGGTGTGCTCCGGCGGGTCGAGGTAGGTGAGAGTCTCGAGGACGCGGAGGCTGCCGTTGTTGATGCTCTTGGTGAACGCGTCGCCGGCCTGGTTCGCCAGGATCGGGTTGACGGAACCCTTGTCCTCCCCGCCTGCATTGGTGAAGATGTCGGGCTGACGCTCGATCTCCATGATGTCGGCGTGCTTGCTCACCAGCCAGATCGGGTCGTACCCCTCCACCTCGGCGCGCCCGAGCGGGTTGTTCTCCCGCAGCCAGCGGTAGGCCTCGAACAACGCGTCGTTGTCCCGGTGTCCTTCGGGCAGAACGATCTGACGGGCGACAGCGTCCGGAATAAGTTCCGTGACCTGCTCTGTAGTGCTCATCGATTCCCCTTCGTGGTGCAGTGTGGTGCGGCGCCGAACGTCGCGGCGCCCTCGCCGACTGGAGTGACTCCAGCCTGTCAGCCACAGGAGTGAGGGGCATCACACCATTGATCGAAAGTTGTCCACCTAACGGGGGATGTGTGCCGGGTCACCCCAGCACACCTCGCGGTCAGCGAGGCAAGATTCACCCCACGGGAGGGGGGTAATCACCCGAAGTGGTGATGTGCCCGGCCAGTGACCGGCGACACAATTTTCGTACCGAGAACGCGGCCGGACCTTCCCGCTTCGGCGCGACGGCCGCGCAGATGTTCACCGGTCAACCTGAAGGAGATCACCATGCCCACCGTCGTGTACCAGCTTCCGGACGGCTCGACGTCGTCCGTCGACGTTCCCGTCGGCCAGAGCGTGATGGACGGGTCGGTCCGCAACAACCTCCCCGGCATCGTCGCCGAATGTGGCGGTAGCTGCTCCTGCGCTACCTGCCACGTATTCCTGGACGACGATTCCATCGCGGCGTTCGGCGAACCGACGCTGGAGGAGCAGGACCTCCTCGAATTCCTCGACGGTGTACAGCCGTGCTCGCGTCTCGCCTGCCAGCTCGTGCTCACGCCGGACGTCGGCACCGTCACCGTGACGGTGCCGTCCTCGGACGCCTGAGGGGTATCCACCGGCTCTGTCACCGGGTGCCGGGCTGATACTTCGCGATCAGTTCGGCACGGTTGGTGGCGCCGAGTTTCCGGAGGATGCGTTTCACATGGGACTTGACCGTGTCGACAGTGATGACCAGTTCCTCGGCGATCGTCGAGTTCGACGCCCCGGTGAGAATCAATCGGACGACGTCGACCTCGCGGTCGGTCAGAGGGTCGAGCAGGCGCTGCTCGGCGGCGTCGCGGTCGGCCTGCGCCGGGGCGAGTTCGGATGCGCCGCGGGGAGGTGCCGTGTCGACGTCGGCGTCGCCGGCCCATCGCCGGGCGCTGTCGTGCAGGAGCGCGTTCTGGCGCTCACGGCGCGATTCCAGACCGACTCGCTCGAAGCACCCGCCGAGCACTTCGGCGAACACCCCCAGTGCGCGGCGGCGAGTGTCGTCCAAGGGTGTTCCGATGTGCACGAGCGCGGCGGCGGCGCCGCCGACCACGACCGAAACAATCGTGAAACCGTTGGTGCCCAACAGTTCTTGCAGTGCAGCGGGGACGTCGGTGCCGACGCTGACCGTGTTCGTCGCGAGCGCTTGTTCTTCCGGCGAACCGTCCACGATGTCGAATTCGGCCGGTGGTGACGGCATGGTGCCGGGGTCGGCGCTGAACCAGGCCACGGGAATGATCCGGTCCCCGTCGAGGCGGGACAGCACAACCCTTTTCGCAGAGCACAATTCCGCGACGCGTTCGCACGCGCGGTGCATCAGTTCCGTACTCGAGGCGGCGTCGTCCAGTGCTTGGACGGCGCGATCGATGGCGGCCGCGATCGTGCCGATCTCGACGGTCCGGTTCGCGTCGGCGGCGTTTCTGCGGTCGAGGAGGTCGACGAGGCGTCTCCCGAGTTCGGTCGACTGTGCCGGGTCGGCCACCCGCATCTCGGTCAGGACGTCCGCGATGGCGCGATCGAGCTCGGTGTCCGTGGTGTTCTCGTCGGGGTGGGGCGCGTCAGCCACCGGACACCGTCTTGGCGTTGGCGCACAGCGCCGCCACCTCGGCTCGCGTCGAGACGCCGAGTTTCTTGAAGATCCGCTGGACGTGGGATTTGACGGTGCCGTCGGAAATGCACAGGCGACGGGAGATGGCCGCGTTGGTCGCTCCCGTCGCCATCAGTGTGAGCACCTCGCGCTCGCGAGCGGTCAAGGTGTGCGCGCGAGGAATGGCCGGCGCCTGCGACGTGTCCTCCCCGCTCTGCGCGCCGGAGCGGGGGAGGTCGCACGTGGAGAGTTCCGGCATCGTCAGGGGCTGCTCGAGGTGCCGCAGTGCCTGCGTGAGCCGCTGGATCTCGGCGTCGACGTGCTCGTTGCGGGTATGGATCTGCCGACGCAGCTTGGCGCGTTCCTTCGACGAGGCGCACGCGCCCGCCAGCACTCCGACGATGTGGACGTCGGTGTCGGACAGGCTGTCGCTCTGGCGGTCGACGTGGATCATCGCCACCGCGCGGGCGTCGACGACGATGGGAACCGCGATGTATCCCGCGGGCCGCGACAGATCGATGAGTGGGCGGTATGTATGCCGGTAGGTGTCGACACCGTCCACCGCGTAAGGCCGACGGCGCCGGACCAGTTCGGCCTCGCGGGGGGCGTCGCGCAGCGAGATCTCGCGTCCGTCGATGGCCGTGGCGAGTTCGTGGAAGTCCTCTGTCAGTGCGGGGTTGACGGCCAGCGCGACGGGCGACCAGGTGGAACCGCGGACGACGGAGAACATGGCCTTGCCGTATCCCAGGCTCGTGCACAATTCCTGCGTCACGACTTCGGCGATGCGGTCCGAGCCGGTGTCGAGCGCACGCACGACCCGCTGCAATGCCTCGAACTGGGCGGTGTGGAGGCGCAGTCGGCGGGCGATGTCGTCGCGGCTCGCGGCGTCGAGTCGCGTCACGAGTTCCCCGAGGCGCAGGGTGTGCTCGGGGGAGGCGACGCCTTCACGTAGCTTCCGGGCCGCGAACGCACGGATCACCGTGAGGTCGGGCTCGCCGTCCGCCAGCCGGACCAGGTTCGGCTCGCTCCCGAGAAGCTCCCGCAACTCTGCGACTGCCTGCTCGGCAAGCTCGAACGAACTCGTCGAAATGACCACTCACCACTCCTCGCGCCGCGGCCGCCGCACGGATGACGACGACACCGTCGCCCATCCTGTGACCTAACGCACAGTATAGGAGGTGTCACCTGGGGCGTTTCCGTGCCGTCCACGACCTCACAACAATGTATATGGTCAGTCCAAATACGTCACGTGTTCCGCGGAAGATCTTGTCCCGGATCCCGTCGTCTACTAGGGTCGAATGGTAAGACCAAAATTGAAAGGATCGACCCTATGGCGCACCCCGTGCGATACGACGTCGACGAGCACATCGCCGTGCTCACTCTCGATCGCCCCGAAACCCGCAACGCGCTGTCCGACGACGTGCTCGACGAGCTGCTCGCCGCACTCGAACGTGCGCGCGGGGACGACGACGTGCGGGTTGTCGTGCTCGCGTCCTCGCACGAGAAGATCTTCTCGGCGGGCGGCGACCTCAAGGCGTTCGCGAGCGAGACACCCACGATCGTCAAATACGCCGGTCTGGATCGCTTTCCGCGGCTGTATCAGCTCATCGGCGGTCTCGGGAAGCCGGTGATCTGTGCGGCGGGCGGCGACGTGCTGGCCGGCGCGTTCGGTCTCGCGCTGGCGTGCGATTTCGTGCTCGCCAAGGAGTCGGTCCGGTTCGGGTGTCCGGAGATCAACGTCGGCGTCTTCCCGTTCATGATCTCCGCCCTCATCTATCGGAACGTCGGGCGACTCAAGGCGAACGAGCTGATGATGTACGGCGAGCTCATCACGGCCACGGACGCGCTCGAACTGGGGCTGGTGAACCGCGTGATTCCGGACGACGACTTCGAGGCAGAGGTCCGGGCGTGGGCGCGGCGGCTCGCGGGCAAATCGCCGCTGCTCATGCGTCTGGGCAAGGAGGCGATCAACAACACCCGGGACATGTCGCTGCCGAATGCGCTCACGGCGCTGCAGTCCCAGCTCGCTCTCGCGTTCACGACCGAAGACATCGTCGAGGGCGTTACCGCGTTTCGCGAAAAGCGTTCTCCCGTATGGAGCATGCGGTGATCTCCGCTTGGGGAACTCGTTGCAACTTCGGTCTAACCATTATATTGTGAGGGCCAACACGGAGTTTCTATTTCCCTCTCCATATCTGCGCACAGAGGAAGGCTTCCCATGGCGTTCGCATCGGTCACCGATCGCTATTCGGACGAACAGATCCGAGAGTTCTATGCCACCGGGCAGTGGCACCGCGACACCTTCTTCGACATGCTCGAGGCTCAGGTCGCCGAGCGGGGCGACCGTGTCTTCCTGACCGACGACACCAGCGGGGGCCTCACCTTCCGGCAGTTGCGCGACAAGGCGCTCAGTCTTGCGGTGGGCCTTCGGCGCCACGGCATTTCTGCCGGCGACCGCGTGTCGGTGCAGGTTCCGAACTGGATCGAGTTCGCGATCATCGCCGTCGCGTTGTCGCGACTGGGCGCCGTCCTGGTGCCGATCATGCCGATCTACCGCCGCGACGACGTCGAGTACATCCTCGGTAATGCCGGTGTGCGGCTGGCGATTACGCCGCAGAGTTTCAAGAAGTTCGACTACGCAGGCATGTACACCGACATCCTGGGTGCCGTCGAATCGCTCGAGGATGTCGTCGTCGTCCGCGGGAGCGGCGAGTTGCCTGGTCGTGCGGTGTCGTTCGAGTCGCTGTTCGCGGAGATCGGCCCCGACGAGGCGATCGCGGAACTCGGGCCCGGTGTCGGTCCGGACGAGCCGTTCGTCATCGTCTACAGCAGCGGCACTACGTCCCGTCCCAAGGGCTGCATCCACACGTTCAACACGTTCGCCTGCGGATCCCGTCTGCTGGCCAAGGGGTTCGCGTACACACCCGACGACGTGCAGTTCGGCCCCTCGCCGATCACCCACACCACCGGCCTTGTCACCAGCATCGTCCTCCCGCTGATGCACGGGGCGGCGTCGCATCTCATCGAGGTGTGGGAGCCGGTCCGGGGCATGGAGCAGATCAAGGAACGTGGCTGCACGGTCGCGGTGAGTGCCACGACGTTCCTGCAGATGGTCATGGACGTCTACGACCCCGCCGTGCACGACATCGGCAGCATGCGGTTGTGGGTGGCGGCCGGCGCGCCGATCCCCGCCAGCTTCGTCACGAAGGCGGCCGAATTGTTCCCCGGCCTGCAGGTGCTCAGCCTGTACGGCCGCTCGGAGAATGTCACGACCACCATGTGCACGGTCGACGACGAGCCCGAGCGGTCGCTCACCTCGGACGGCCGTCCGCTGCCGTTGCAGTCGGTCAAGATCGTCGACGAACTCGGTAACGAGGTTCCGCGCGGCGAGGAGGGCGACGTCGCCTACAAGGGCGCGATGCACATGCTCGGGTATCTCCACAATCCCGAGGAGACGGCCAAGCTATTCACTCCCGACGGCTACTCCCTCTCCGGGGATCTCGGCCGGATGGACGAGGACGGCTACGTACGGGTCACCGGCCGCACCAAGGACATCGTGATCCGCGGCGGCATGAACATCAGTGTGCGTCAGGTCGAAGACCTCCTGGCCGCTCATCCCGCGGTCCGCGCTGTGGCGGCGGTCGCGATGCCGGACGAGCGCCTCGGGGAGGCGGTGTGCCTCTACCTCGTCGCCGCGCCCGGGTACGACGACATCACGCTCGAGAAGATCAAGACCTACCTGCTCGAGCAGGGGGTGGCGATCCAGAAGGTTCCGGAGCGGCTGGAGATCGTCGAGGCGCTGCCGACGACGGCGACGGGCAAGATCCAGAAGAACGTACTGCGTGCGCAGATTGCGGCGAAGATCGAGGCGGACCGGGAACGGGCGCAGGCCGTCAGCTGATCGAATAGGTAAGGGGGCGAAGCCGATCGGCTTCGCCCCCATCCGTATTGTTCGAGAAGGGTGATCAGGTCGAGGCCACCGCGACCTTCGCCGATCCGGTGACCACCGGGCCCTTGTCTCCCGAGGCGACGAGATCGAGCGTTGCGAGCGACTCACCGTCGGTCTCGTCGATCGACACCACCGTGCCGCCCAGGGTCAGCGTGTCGCCGATGAAGACCGGAGCGACGAACCGGACTCCGAAGGAGCGCACATGCTCGACACCGAACGTGTCGGACAGCCATCCGGCCAGGATCCCGGCCTGCATCTGACCCATCGCGATGACGCCTGGAAAGCCCGACGTGGCCACGAAGCCGGGGTCGTGGTGCAGGGGATTGAAATCGCCTCCTGCCCCGGCGAACCGGACGATGTCGGTCTGGGTCACCGGGCCGACCACCCGGACGTCCGGAGTGTCGCCGACGCGTACCTCGGCCGGTGTTCTCATCGCTGCTCTCCTCGTTCGATCAGGACTTCCTCGAGCCGGACCACGGGTTCGCCCTCGGTGTCGACGTACTCGGTCTCGAGGGTCACGATGCGCATCGTCCCGCCGCGCTTGCCTTCTCGCTGCTCGTCGGCCACGATGCGGCGGCTGCCGACCACGTGGTCGCCGGCGGTGAGCGGTCGCAGGTACGTCCACGTGACCGAACCGACCACCACCCGCGCGAGGGCCAGGCCCAGCGAGTCGACGAACGCGCGCTGGTCGCGCTGGTGTCCGGCGACGACCGTGTGAATAAGAGTGGCCGGCACGTCGGCGAACCCGGCGTCGCGTGCGACGGCCGGATCCGTGTGGACGGGATCGGTGGTGAACGTGGCGCGCGTGAATTCGCGGATCTTGCCGCGTTCGACGTCGTATTCGACGCGGTCGACGACGCCGGCGGGGAGTGGGTCGGACATCCGGGCCTCCTTTTTGGACTGACCTATAGTATCATTGAGCCTAAATTCGTGAGGAGGGTGCAATGGAGCTCGCTGATTCCCCAGACGAGGCCACATTCCGTGCAGAAGTCCGGGAGTGGGCCGAAAAAGCGGTCCCGACGCTGCCGTGGCCGGAACCCGTCGATCTGGTCGACAAGGTGCCGTTCTGGCAGCAATGGCAGCGGCTGCTCTTCGACGCCGGCTACGGCGGGATGTCGTGGCCGAAGGAGTACGGCGGCCAGGCCGCCGACCCGATCCGCAAGGCCATCTTCACCGAGGAGATGGACCGGGTGGGCGCACCCGAGCGCCTCAACACCATCGGTGAGGATTTCGCCGGCCCGACCATCATCGACTTCGGGACACCCGCGCAGAAGGAACGGTTTCTTCGCCCGATCCTGACCGGTGAAGAGATCTGGTGCCAGCTGTTCTCGGAGCCGGATGCCGGGTCCGACCTCGCCTCCCTCCGCACCAAGGCCACCAAGGTGGACGGGGGCTGGAAGGTCAACGGGCAGAAGATCTGGACCAGCCGCGCGCACATCGCCGCCCACGCCATCCTGCTCGCCCGCACCGGTGGCGGTCCGCGGCACAAGGGCATCACCTACTTCCTCGTCCCGATGGACAGCGAGGGAATCACCGTGCGGCCGCTCGCGCACATGCTCGGCGAGGCGGAGTTCAACGAGGTGTTCCTCGACGACGTGTTCATCCCCGACGACCTCGTCGTCGGCGAGGTCGACGGCGGCTGGAAGGTCGCGATGGGCACACTCGCCTACGAGCGGGTGGCGATCGCGACGGGCCGCGTCAACACCAAACGTGCCGTCGACGACATCGTCTCCGACATCGCCGGGATGACCGACGACGCGGGCCGCCCCCTCGGCGAGGACCCGGTGATCCGGCAGAAGGTCGCCGATCTCTACGGCCGTGCCCTCGTGCACTACCTCATCGGTCAGCGCGTCATCACCCTCGCGGCCAACGACGGCCCACCGGGGCCGGTCACGTCCATCGGCAAGCTGTTCTTCTGCCCCCTCGTCGAGGAACTCGCCGACTTCCGGCTGTCCCTCGAACCGGTGGGCGGGCAATTCGCCCTCGACGACGAGCCTCAGAAGACGGCGCGGTGGCAACGGCTCGCATATCAGGCCCGCGGCACCGCCATCGCCGGCGGTTCCACCTTCATCCAGCGCAACATCGTCGCCGAGCGCATGCTCGAAATGCCGAGGAGCTGACCGTGTCCGACTACACCTGGCATCCCACCGACGAGTACGTCGAGAACGCCAACGTCACCCGGCTCGCCCGCGCCCACGGTCTCTCGGGCCTGGGTGAACTCCGCGCCCGCTCCGTCGCCGACGTGCGGTGGTACTGGGATGCCGTGGTCCGCGACCTCGGGCTGCCGTTCCGGTCGCCGTACCGCGAGGTGCTCGACACCTCACGCGGAATCGAGTACCCGGAGTGGTTCGTCGGAGGCACGTCCAACGTCGTCGACGCGTGTCTGGAGCGGTGGCTCGCCGATCCTGCGGTCGCCGACCGGACGGCCGTCGCGCACGAGGCCGAGGACGGCACGGTCCGCAGCCTCTCGTATCGAGAACTCGCGGCGGACGTCGAGCGGGCCGCGGCCGGACTGCGGGAACTCGGCGTCGGCAAGGGCGACGCCGTCGCCCTCTACCTGCCGATGATCCCCGAGGCGGTCGTGTCGGTGTATGCCGTCGCGCGGCTCGGTGCGGTGCTGGTCCCGCTGTTCTCCGGGTTCGCTCCGAGCGCGATCGCGTCCCGCATCCAGGACGCGGACGCCAAGGTGGTGATCGTCGCGGACGGGACGGTCCGCCGGCGCAAGTCCGTGACGATGAAACCGGCCCTCGACGAGGCGCTGGCGTCGTGCCCGACTGTGAAGTCGGTCGTCGTGGTCGAGAACGTCGGCGTCCCGGTGGATTCCACCGACCGTGACATCTCCTGGGGCAAGCTCCTCGGCAACGCCGGTGACCCGGGCCCGGTGGAGGCGATGGACGCGGGCGAGCCGTTCGCGCTGGCATACACGTCCGGTACGACCGGCAAGCCGAAGGGTGCCGTCCACACACACGCCGGGTTCCTCGTGAAGACGGCCAGCGAGGTCGCGTACTCGTTCGACCTGAAGCCCGGCGGCGTGTTCTGCTGGATCACCGACATGGGCTGGATCATGGGCCCGCTGTCGATCATCGGCACCCACGCCAACGGCGGAACCCTGGTGCTGTACGAAGGTTCGCCGGACGTGCCGGACACCGAGAGGTTGTGGCAGCTCGCACAGCGTCACCGGGTGACGATGCTCGGTGTCTCACCGACGCTGATTCGTACCCTGCGCGGACGGGACACGGACGTCGCGGCACGGTACGACCTGTCCTCGGTGCACACGATCGGGTCCACCGGCGAGCCGTGGGACCCGGACTCGTACGAATGGCTCGCGCGGGACGTGTTCGGCGGCCGGGTGCCGATCATCAACTTCTCCGGCGGCACCGAGGTCGGCGGCTCGTTCCTCGCCCCGTATCCGGTGGAGCCGATCCGCAGCTGTTCGCTGGGCGGTCCGTCCCTGGGTATGGACGTCGACGTCGTCGACGACGCGGGACGCTCCCTGCGCGGGGAACAGGGCGAACTCGTGTGCAGGCAGCCGTGGCCGTCGATGACGCGCGGGGTGTGGAAGGACGAGGAACGCTACCTGGAGGCGTATTGGTCCACGTTCCCCGGCATGTGGCGGCACGGCGACTACGCCCTCGTCGACGACGACGGCCAGTGGTACATCCGCGGCCGGTCGGACGACGTCATGAACGTGGCAGGAAAGCGTCTCGCGCCGGCGGAGGTCGAGGCCGTATTGACCGCGCACCCGGCGGTGTCGGAGGCGGCGGCGGTCGGTGTCCCCGACCCGAAGAAGGGCGAGGCGGTCTGGGCGTTCTGGGTTCCCCGCGCGGACGCCGACGCGACCGACATCTCGGCCGAACTCGTCGCCAGCGTTGCCGCGGAACTCGGGAAACCGTTCGCGCCGAGCGCTGTTCACCGGGTGTCGCGCCTGCCCAAGACCCGGTCGGCGAAGATCCTGCGCCGAGCCGTGCGGGCCGCCGCGCTCGACATCGATCCCGGGGACCTGTCGGGTGCCGAGAACCCGGAGGCCGTCGACGAGATCCGCGCAGTGGTGGCCGGAGCGAGCGCCGAAGCGTCGTGAGTACGACGAAGGCCCCACACCGCACGGTGTGGGGCCTTCGTCGTCGAAGCAGGAAACGGACAAGCTATTCGTCGAGGGGGATGTCGGTGCGCTGCTCGAAGTCCTTGATCGACTCGGCGTACGAGTGGACGTGCCTGCTCATGCGTCGTACTGCGGCCTCGGCGTCCTTTTCGCGAATTGCCCTGGTCACCGAGCGGTGCGCCTTGACGGTGATCTCTCGGACCTTGTCGTCGATGAAGCCTTCGTTCTCGGTCGCGGCGTAGATGGCCCGCGAGAGCGAGATCATGAGACCCGACAACAGTTCGTTGTGGCTGGCGCTCGCGACGGCGACGTGCCAGTCGATGTTCGCCTGAAGGAAGTCGTCGAGTTCGTCGCCTGCTCCGGCGATGTCGTCGTTGGCGGCGTCCAGTCGCGCGAGATCCTCGTCGGTGCGGTGGCGGGCGGCGAGTTGTGCGCAGAACGGTTCGATCGCCTCGCGGGTCTCGAGCAGGGCGGCGAGGCGGATCTGACGGCCACGGATGAGCAGTGCCACCGTGTCGGCCATGGACTGTTCACCCGGTCGCTGAACGAAGGCGCCACCGGCCCGGCCCGCCTTGATGCGGACGAGTCCCTGTACTTCGAGGATGCGCAGGGCCTCGCGCACCGTGGTGCGGCTCATCTTCGTCTGGACGACGAGTTCGCGCTCCGGTGGCAGCGGTGTGCCCTCGACGAAATCGCCGCTGAGGATGCGCTCGCGCAGTTCGTTGGCAAGGACGTCCGACGCCTTCGGTACCTCCATCGGTGTCAACTGAATGGAGGAACGTCCGTTCCGGGTGGTGTTCGGCACGGCTGGTGGCATGACTCCCCGCCCTCTCTGGTCTAACGGTCAGACCTAATATACCATTGGGTTCTCGCTGCGCTTGTCATGCAGCCTATTCTTCGTCTCATCGAGAGGACCAGTTGAATGCGCTGGGAACTGTCAGAAGAGCAGGAAATGTTCACCGAAGCCCTCGACGGCTGGCTTGGACGGTTCGCCGCTCCGGCGAATGTCCGCAAGTGGGGTGAATCGGGAGATCCTGCCGAATTCGAGCAAAAATTCGTCGAGGAGGGCTGGTTCTCCGCCGGTCTCGACGAGAAAATTGGTGGTCAGGGTGGTGGTCTGCTCGAACTGGCATTGACTGCCGAGACGCTGGGCCGGTACACCGCGCCGTCGAGTGCCTGGACCGCGTCGGTTCTCGCGGCACCCTTGCTGCCCGTCGACGTCGCCACCGACGTGCTGGCCGGGGGCGGGTTCGCCGCGGTCGCCGTCGACGCGACCCGTCCGTTCGGTTTCACCGACTCGGTACGCGTCGGCGAGGCCGGGGCACTGACCGGTCGTGTCGCGACGGTGCTCGGCGCCGAACGGGCGAAACTGCTGGTCGTTCCGGCCGCGGACCCCGACGGCACCGCCGCTCTGTATCTCGTGCGCGTCGACGACCCTGGCGTCGCCGTCGAACCGCGGCGCCTCCTCGACCCGTCCCGCGCGGCCGCGGACGTCCGGTTCGACAACGCTGCCGGTCAGCGCCTCGACGTCGACGCGTCCGCCGCGCTCGAGGATGCGGGGCTGCGGGCGGCCGTGCTCGTGGCCGCCGACTCGCTCGGTGCGATGGACCGCATGCTGCGACTCGCGGTGGATTACAGCAAGCAGCGCCACCAGTTCGGCGTCCCCATTGGGTCGTTCCAGGCCGTGAAGCATGCTGCGGCAGGCATTCTCGTCTCCGTCGAGGCGGGACGTTCCATCGCCTACTACGCCGCGGCGTCGGTCGATCTCGGCCTCGACGACCGTGCGATCCATGCCGCGGTCGCCAAGGCGCAGGTGCCGCGCAGTGCGGTGCAGGCGGCCGACAGTGCTCTCGTGATGCACGGTGCCATCGGCTACACGTGGGAACACGACCTGCACCTGTACTACAAGCGCGCCAAGCTCGACGAGAAGCTGTTCGGCGGACCGGGCGTGTGGAACGAGCGCCTTGCGCAGGATCTGCCGCTCCTGCCTGCCGTCGGATGATCGACCGTTGACTATTTGGTCTGTCCTTTTGTAATATAAGTCCAAACGGAACCAACGACGACGGGACGTGCTGTGGACTTTGATCTGACCGAGGATCAGGCGACGATCCGAGATGCGGTGCGAGAGCTCGCGGGCAAGTTCGACGAGCAGTACTGGGTGGAAAAGGACGGCGCGCACGAATTCCCCACCGAGTTCTACGACGCGTTCGCCAAGGGCGGCTGGCTGGGCATCACCACGCCGGAGGCCTACGGCGGGCACGGAATGGGCATCACCGAGGCCTCGATTCTGCTGGAGGAAGTCGCCGCGTCCGGTGCGGGCATGAACGGCGCGAGTTCGATGCACCTGTCGATCTTCGGGATGCACCCGGTGATCGTGCACGGCTCCGAGGAACTCAAGCAGCGCACGCTCCCGCGGATCGTGGATGGCGACCTGCACGTCTGCTTCGGTGTCACCGAGCCCGGTGCCGGCCTCGACACCACCAAGATCACCACGTTCGCGCGACGTGAGGGTGACAAGTACATCGTCAACGGCCGTAAGGTCTGGATCTCGAAGGCGATGGAGTCGGAGAAGATCCTGCTTCTCACTCGCACCACGAAGTTCGAGGACGCGAAGAAGAAGACGGACGGTCTGACACTCTTCCTCACCGACCTGGACCGCTCGAAGATCGACATCCGCCCGATCAAGAAGATGGGGCGTAACGCGGTCACGTCGAACGAACTGTTCATCGACAACCTCGAGATCCCCGTCGAGGACCGCGTCGGCGAGGAAGGCAAGGGCTTCAGGTACATCCTCGACGGCCTCAATCCGGAGCGGATGCTCGTCGCCTCGGAGGCCCTCGGCATCGGCCGGGCCGCCCTGCGCCGGGGCGTCCAGTACGCCAACGAACGTGAGGTGTTCGGCCGCCCCATCGGCATGAATCAGGGGCTGCAGTTCCCGCTCGCCGATTCGCTCGCCCGGCTCGACGCCGCGGAACTCATCCTGCGCAAGGCGACGTGGCTCTACGACAACGGGAAGCCCTGCGCCCGCGAGGCCAACATGGCCAAATATCTTTGCGCCGACGCCGGTTTCCAGGCCGCGGACCGCGCCCTGCAGACTCACGGCGGCATGGGCTACTCGGAGGAGTACCACGTGGCTCGCTACTTCCGTGAAGCCCGCCTGACCAAGATCGCTCCGCTCAGCCAGGAGATGGTTCTCAACTACCTCGGCGAGCACGTCCTCGGCCTTCCCAGGAGCTACTGATGTTCGAACTCACCGGAAAATCCGCCCTCGTGACCGGGGCCGGCAGCGGCATCGGTGCCTCGGTCGCGCAGGCCTACGCGCGAGCAGGTGCGGCCGTGCTCGTCACCGACGTCGACGGCGACGCCGCTGCGGCCGTGGCCGCGGAGATCACCGCGGCGGGCGGTTCGGCGAAATCCGCGGCTCTCGACGTCCGCGACGGCGAGGCGGCCGCCGCGGCGGCGGAACAGGCCGCCGCCCTGAACGACGGCACGCTCAACATCCTGGTCAACAACGCCGGCGCCATCGCACCCGCAATGTTCCCGAACCTCGAAGAAGACGACTTCCGCCGCATCGTCGATATCCATCTCGTCGGCAGTTTCGTCTGCAGCAAGGCCGTCCTCCCGTACCTGCCCACCGACGGCAGCGGGCGGATCATCAACGTGACCTCCGCGGCCGGCCTGGTGGGCACCATCGGGCAGGCCAACTACGGTGCCGCGAAGGCGGGCATCATCGGTCTCACGAAGTCGCTGGCGCGTGAACTCGCCAAGAAGCAGGTGACGGTCAACGCGCTCGCGCCGCTCGCCGCCACCAAGATGACGGAGAACATCCGAAGCAACGAAAAGCTCGCCGCCAAGACGCTGGCGCGGATCCCGCTGGGCCGCTGGGCGGAACCGGACGAGATCTCGTCCAGCTTCGTGTTCTTCGCGTCCGACGGCGCGGCGTACATCACAGGCCAGGTGCTGCCCGTCGACGGCGGGACGGTGATCTGATGGCTGAGAAGCGCAACCCCTTCCAGCGTTCCTCCCGCGAGGTGATCATCGCGGAAGCAGCGCGCACCCCCATGGGCAAGTCGCACCCCGACCGCGGCTGGTTCCGCGACACCCATCCCAACGACATGCTCGGCGCCGTGTACACGGAACTGATCCGCCGCAGCGGACTGGCTCCGGCGACGGTCGAGGACCTCGTGATCGGGTGCACCGCACCGTTCGGCGAGCAGTCCCGCAACATCGGCCGCAACGCCTGGTTGCAGGCCGGCTACCCGCCGGAGGTCCCGGCCGTCGTCCTGGACCGCCGCTGCGGATCCGCCCAGACGGCCGTCGAGATGGGCGCCGCCCTGGTCGGTTCCGGCACCCACGACGTCGTCGTGGCCGGCGGTGTCGAACACATGGGTCACGTGCCGATGAACTCACCGGCCAAGATCTCCGAACTGTACGGCGACCCGTGGCCGGAAGCGCTGCGCGACCGGTACGACTTCGTGAACCAGGGCGAGAGTGCCGAACTCATCGCGGACCGGTGGGAGATCTCCCGGCAGGAGATGGACGAGTTCGCCGTCCGCTCCCATCGTCTGGCGACCGAGGCCATCGAGGCGGGCTGTTTCGACGCCGAGATGATCCCCCTCGACCTCGCGGGCGAGACCCGGTCCACCGACCAGACCCTCCGCCCCGGCACGAGCCTCGACAGCCTGGCCGGGCTGAAGACGGCGTTCCGGGAGAACGGCCGGATCACGGCGGGCAGTTCGTCGCCGATCTCGGACGGGGCGGCCGGTGTGCTGCTCGCTTCCCGCGAGGCCGTCGACGCGCACGGACTGCAGGCCCGGGCCCGCATTCTCGATCAGACCACCGTCGGGGTGGACCCGATCATCATGCTGACGGGTCCGATCCCGGCCACCCGGAAGTTGCTCGACCGCAACGGAATGAGCATGAACGACATCGACCTCTTCGAGGTCAACGAAGCATTCAGCTCGGTCGTCCTGGCCTGGGAGCGGGAACTGAAGCCCGACATGGACCGGGTCAACGTCAACGGCGGTGCGATCGCGCTCGGTCACCCCGTCGGTGCGACCGGTGCCCGGCTCATCGCCACCATCGTGGCGGAACTCGAGCGACGTGACGCCGAAATCGGTTTGGTGACCATGTGCTGCGGCGGCGGCCTGGGAACGGCGACCCTGATCCAGCGGATCGACTGATGATCGACCTGACGCCGCACATCCGGCCCGGCGACGGAATCTGGTGGAGCCAGACGAGTGCGGAACCCACTCCGCTCGTCCACGCCCTGCTCGACCAGGTGTCGTCGATCGGCCCGGTCCGGGCGTTCGTGGGACTGACCTGGAATCGCCGGTTGACGAGCGAGTTGCCCGACGAACTCTCCGTCGTCTCCTACGGTGGCCTCGGCGAACTGCGCCGCCTCGCCCGTCTCGAGATCGTGCCCTGCCACTATGGGGCGCTGCCGCGGCTGTTCGCCGAACGGCGGCTCCCATGCGACGTCGGGTTCGTGCAGGTGTCACCGCCGGACTCGGCCGGGAACTGCTCGCTCGGGGTCGGTGTCGACTACATCGCGGACGCCCTCGACCACACACCGGTTCTCATCGCCGAGATCAACCGGCGCATGCCCGTCACACTCGGCGCACCACGAATTCCGTTGTCGCGGTTCGCTGCGGTAATGGAAACCGACCGGCCGTTGCTCGACGCGCCGGACCGTGAGCCGGCCGCGGTGGAATTGGCGATCGCGCGGAACGTCGCCGAACTCGTGGCGGACGGAGACACGATCCAGATCGGCGTCGGGACGCTGCCGTCCGCCGTCCTCACCGCTCTCGAGGGTCACAAGGACCTCGGGATGCATTCCGGCATGATCTCCGACGGGGCGCTCCGATTGATCGACCGGGGCGTGCTGACCGGGGCGCGTAAGGAGATCGACCCTGGGCTGCACGTGACGGGCGCCGCGCTCGGAACGGCGGCCTTGTACGACAGGCTTCCGGGTCTTCCGGTGGCCTTCCGTCCGGCGAGCTACACCCATGCGCCGCAGGTCCTCTCGCAGCTGCGGTCGTTCGTGTCGATCAACTCGGCGATCGAGGTGGATCTGACCGGGCAGGTCGGCGCGGAACTGCGCAACACGACCTACGCCGGTGCCGTCGGGGGCCAGGTGGACTTCTCCCGGGCCGCGGCGATGACCGGCGGCCGCTCGATCATCGCGATGCGCGCGGATTCGCGTGGGGAGTCGACGATCAAGACTGCTTTGGAATACGGCGCGGTCACCACCGCCCGCGCCGACGTGGATTTCGTGGTCACCGAACACGGTGCCGCGGCACTGCGCGGGTGTTCCCTTGGGGAGCGTGCGCGGCGCATGATCGCCGTGGCGGCACCCGAGTACCGCGAAAGGCTGGAATTCGATCTCGAGGAGTACGACCTTGCGTCCGCAACGGAGTGAGGGGAAAGGAGTCAACGCCATGGCACGTCCGCAGCGGGTCCAGATCCGGGAGGTCGGACCGCGTGACGGCTTCCAGAACGAACCGGAGCACATCCCGACCGACGACAAGGTGCGGTTGATCAACGCTCTGGGACGGGCGGGGTTCACCCGGATCGAGGTCGCCAGTTTCGTGCGGCCGGACGTGATCCCCCAACTGGCGGACGGGGTGGAGGTACTCGGTCGCATCGACGTACCCGACGACACCAAACTGATGGTGCTCGTCCCCAACAGCAAGGGGCTGGACAACGCACTGAAGGTGCGCGACAAGTTCCACGAGGTCGCGATCTTCGTCAGCGCGTCGGAGACCCACAACAAGAAGAACGTCAACCGCACGGTCGACGAGACGATGGCCGACAACGACGTCATGGCCAAGCGAATCGTCGCCGAGGGACTCGACTGCGCCGCGGTGATCGCGACGTCGTTCGGTTGCCCGTTCGAGGGCAAGGTCGACCTGGGACGCGTCCTCGACCTGGCCGAACGGTTCGCCGAGGCCGGCGTCACCGAGATCGGATTCGGCGACACCACGGGCATGTGCAATCCGGCGTACGCGTCGGAATTCTTCGCGGCGGCGCTCGACCGGCTGCCCGGCGTCGAGGTGACCGCACACTTCCACAACACGCGTGGCCAGGGCCTCGCCAACGCGTACGCTGCACTCGAAGCAGGTTGCGCGAGCTTCGAATCGAGCTTCGGTGAGCTGGGCGGCTGCCCCGTTCCTGCGGGCTCGACGGGCAATATCGCCACCGAGGATCTGGTGAGCATGTTCCACGAGATGGGCGTCGAGACGGGTCTCGACCTTCCCCGGGTCATCGAGGCCGCGCGCGAAGCTCAGACGGTGCTCGGCCGCAAGCTCACCAGTCACTCGATCGTCGCGGGCCCCATCGAATGGGCCGCGAGCCCGCGCTGACCGCTTTCCACCACGAACACCACAAGACGGAGAAGAACATGAGTAATCGAGTCGCATTCGTAACCGGCGGTGCACAGGGCATCGGCAAGGGCATCTCCGACGCCCTCGGGGCAGCGGGCTTCCGCGTCGCGGTGGCCGACCTCAACCTGGAGGTCGCCGAGGAGACCGCCGCCGGTATCCGCGACGCCGGCGGCCAGGCGATCGCCGTGCCCGTCGACGTCACCGACACCGCGTCCGTGCAGGCCGCGGTGAAGCAGGTCGCCGAGCAGTTCGGCCCGGTCGAGATCGTCGTCAACAACGCCGGCTGGGACGACTTCATGCCGTTCCTGAAGACCGACGAGGCGTTCTGGGACCGGATCCTCGACATCAACTTCAAGGGCCAGCTTCGGGTCATCCAGGCGACCGTCCCGGGCATGGTCGAGCGCGGCTTCGGCCGGGTCATCAACATCGGTTCGGACGCCGGCCGCGTCGGCTCGTCGCTCGAGGCCGTCTACTCGGGTGCCAAGGGCGGCGTCATCGCCTTCACCAAGACCCTCGCCCGTGAAATCGCGACCAAGGGTGTCACCGCGAACACCGTGTGCCCCGGCCCGACCGACACCCCCGCGCTGCGCAAGTTCGCGGACACCTCCGGCCAGGACGCCGACAAGGTGATCGGCGGCATGACCCGCGCCGTGCCGATGAAGCGGCTCGGTCAGGCGACCGACATCGGTGCCGCGGTGGCGTACTTCGCCTCCGATGCAGCAGAATTCGTCACCGGACAGACCCTGTCCGTCAGCGGTGGCCTGACGATGTCCTGATCCACGGCAATTCCGAAGGTGCGGCCCGGTCTCCGGGCCGCACCTTCGTCGTTGCGGGCTCGGCCGATAACGATCGTTTGCACGTGTGCCTATGATCGAATCATGACGAACAACGGTGATTCAACGGATTTCGTGTCCTGGACGGCAGTGGGTGAGTTCGAGGACATCCGATACGAGCACAGCGGCGACGGGATCGCGAAGATCACGATCTGTCGGCCGGAGGTGCGCAACGCGTTCCGTCCGCAGACGCTGATGGAAATCTCCGAGGCGCTGGTCGATGCCCGCGAGGACTCCTCGGTCGGTGTCATCGTGCTGACCGGCGAGGGCCCCGACGCGTTCTGCTCGGGTGGCGATCAGCGGGTGCGCGGGGATACCGGCTACCTCACCGAACCGGGGAAGTCGGGCAGTGTCGGCCGTTTCCATGTCACCGACCTGCAGATTCAGATCCGGCGCCTGCCGAAGCCGGTCGTGGCCATGGTCGCCGGCTACGCGATCGGTGGCGGCCACATTCTGCACCTGGTCTGCGACCTGTCCATCGCCGCGGACAACGCCCGGTTCGGTCAGGTCGGCCCGAAGGTCGGCTCGTTCGACGGTGGCTACGGTGCGGGATTGCTCGCCGAACTCGTCGGGGTGAAGAAGGCCAAGGAGATCTGGTTCCTGTGCCGTCAGTACGACGCACAGCAGGCGCGTGAGATGGGGCTGGTCAACACCGTCGTCCCGCTCGCCGACCTGGAACGGGAAACCGTGCAGTGGTGCCGCGAGATGCTCCAGCTGTCGCCGTTCGCGCTGCGGCTCATGAAGGCGAGCTTCAATGCCGCGGAGGACGGGATGGCCGGCATTCAGCAGCTCGCCCACGACGCGAATCTGCTGTTCTACTCGACGGAGGAGGCGAAGGAAGGGCGCGAGGCGTACAAGGCGAAGCGGCGCCCCGAGTTCGAGAAGTTCCCGCGTCGGCCCTGATCTTCCATTTCGGTCCAACAATTAGTATGGTTGGTGCAATACCTCAGGTGAGTGGCACGGTGTGCCCGCGTGCACATTGCCACTCACATGGGACTGGACCGAGAAGGATGGTGTGCATGTCGGAAACCGCAACGCCCGCAGTCACGTGGAGCGACGTCGACGCCGGCGTCATGACGATCACGCTGCAACGCAGGCCGGCGAACGCGCTCGGGTTGCCGATCATCGACGGCCTGAATGCGGCACTCGACGCAGCCGACGCCGACGGGTCGGTGAAGGTGGTCGTCGTTCGCTCGGACATTCCGGGCTTCTTCGCGGCAGGCGCGGACATCAAGCACATGTCGTCCGTGGACGCGGAGTCGTTCACCGCGTACGGGGATCGACTCCGTGGGGCGCTCGACCGACTCGCGTCTGCGGACCGCATCTCGATCGCTGCGGTGGACGGCCTCGCGCTCGGCGGCGGCCTCGAACTGGCAATGGCCTGCACCCTCCGGGTCGGCGGGTCGGACGCGAAGTTCGGTCTGCCCGAGGTCAAGCTCGGCCTCATCCCCGGAGCAGGTGGTACGCAGCGCCTTCCGCGTCTCGTGGGCCGTGGCCGCGCCCTGGACATCATGCTGAGCGCCCGTCAGGTCCTCGCCGCCGAGGCGCATGCGATCGGCCTGATCGACCGGCTCGTCGACGCGGGCACGGCCACGGACGCCGCGCAGGCGCTCGCGGCCGAGCTGTGCACGATGTCGCTGCCCGCGCAGCGCGCCGTCATCCGCACGGTCGACGCCTCGTTCGACACCCCGCTCGAGGAGGGCTTCCGGTTCGAGGTCACCCAGGAGCAGGACCTGTTCGAGAACGGAGAGGCGAAGGAGGGCATCACCGCCTTCCTCGAGAAGCGCGCTCCGCGATTCGCCTGAGCGTCGTGATGCCGGCGCGTGCCGGGCGGGGTGCGATCGCGCTGGCGCTGTTCCTCGTCTATGTGATCTGGGGATCGATCTATCTCGCGATCCGGCTGGTGATCGACGAGGTCCCTCCGCTCGGCTCGATGGGTGCACGTTTCCTCCTTGCCGCTCTGTTGATGGCCGCCTTTCTGGCCTTTCGCGGCGGCTGGCGGCGGCTGCGCCTCTCTTGGCGGGAAACGGCAGGCGCGTCTTTCCTGGGTGTGCTGCTGCTCGCCTGCGGAAACGGCCTGACCTCGGTCGGCCAGCTGCACGGCGTGCCCTCCGGGGTGACGGCGCTCCTCGTGGCCATGGTGCCGCTGTGGATCTGCATCTACCGCACGCTGTCCGGTGACCGTCCACGGGTTCTCGAATTGGCCGGCGTCGGTGTGGGGCTGATCGGTCTCGCAGTCCTGGTGCTGCCGCACGGTCGTGAGCACGCAGGACTCCCGCTCGTCGGCGTGGCGGTCATCGTGTTGTCCAGCGTGTCCTGGTCGTTCGGGTCGTGGATCAAGCCCCGAATCTGGCTGCCTCGCGACGTGTATGTCAGTGCGACGTACCAGCTTCTGGCGGCCGGCGCGGCCATGACGCTCGCGTCGGTTGCGACAGGGGAACGACTGCACGGCGAGATCGGACTCCGCGCGTGGGGCGCGTTCGGCTACCTCGTGGTCTTCGGCTCGATCGTCGGATTCACCGCGTACGCGTGGCTGCTGCACCACGCACCGTTGCCGCTGGTGGCCACCCATACGTATGTGAATCCGGTGGTGGCTGTTGCACTCGGGTCGGTAGTCCTGTCCGAGCCCGTCACGCCCGTCCTGGTCATCGGGGGAGCGGTCGTACTGCTCTCCGTCGTGCTGGTCGTCAGCGCGCACACCGGGCCTCGACGGCGGGGGGATTCCACCACGAACGATTTCAAGGTATTATTATCAGACCAAAAGCCGACGAGAGGCGGGTAGATGGTGCAGGACACCATGAAACGCTCGTTCACCGGCCCATTGTCGGGCCTGAAGGTGGTCGAGATCGGCTCGATCGGGCCCGGCCCCTTCTGTGCCATGCTCCTCGCCGACCTCGGCGCCGACGTGATTCGCGTGGACCGCGCCGCAGATCCAGGACTGGTCGGTCCGAACGCCGACTTTCGCACCGAACTGCTGCACCGAGGTCGCCGCTCACTCGCAGTCGACCTCAAGCATCCGGACGGCGCCGCCGTGGTGCTCTCGCTCGTGGCGGACGCCGACATCTTGATCGAGGGCTTCCGGCCCGGGGTCGCCGAGCGACTCGGCATCGGACCGGACGACTGCGCCGCACGTAATCCCGGGCTGATCTACGGACGCATGACCGGTTTCGGTCAGGACGGACCGCTCGCTCAGCACGTCGGCCACGACATCAATTACGTCGCGCTCAGCGGCGCCCTGTCGTTGATCGGACGGCAGGGCCAGCCGCCCACACCACCGCTCAGTCTGATCGGCGACTTCGGTGGCGGGGGAATGCTCCTCGCGTTCGGGTTGCTGTCGGCGCTGTTCGAACGGCAGCGGTCGGGACTCGGCCAGGTGGTCGACGCCTCGATGGTCGAGGGGGCCGCACTCCTCGCGACGCCCTTCTTCGGCTTCGCGCAGACCGGAACGTGGAACCCCGAACGCGGCACCAACATCGTCGACAGCGGTGCGCCCTACTACGACGCCTACGAGACCGCGGACGGGAAGTGGCTGGCCGTCGGAGCGATGGAACCGCACTTCTACGCCGACCTCGTTGCGCTGCTGGATCTCCCGGACGACCTCCCGGAGCAGAACGACCGATCGCAGTGGCCGCAGATGAAGAAGATCTTCGCGGACGCCGTGCGCGGCCGGACGCTCGCAGACTGGCTCGAGGCGGGAGAGGGGCTCACGCCCTGCATATCGCCCGTCCTCGACGTCCACGAGGCGCCGACACACCCGCACCATGTCGCCCGTGATGCGTTCGTCGACGTCGACGGTCTCGTCCAACCCGCGCCGGCGCCGCGATTCAGCCGCACTGCGGCCGCAGTAGATCGCCGTCCGCCGTTGCCGGGCGAACACACCACCGAGATTCTGACCGACTGGGGGATCGACCCTGGCCGCGCCGCAGACTGGCTGCGCTCGGGTGCGGTGCGCGAGGCCGCCGCGGGGACCTGACCCGGCCGGACGGGTGTCCGGACCACAACGAAAAGACTTGCGGCGACCACTGGGATCGTCGAATTGAGAAGGAGTGACCTCGTGACCGAGCCCACGACATGGGAAACGTTCACGCTCGACCGGCCGGAACCCGGCATCGCCGTCGTGACGTTGAATCGCCCCGAACGAATGAACTCGATGACGAACACCATGTTCATCGAACTGGAGAGGGTTGCGCTGCAACTGGATCACGAACACGACCTCCGCGTCGTGATCCTCACCGGCGCAGGCAAGGCGTTCTGCGGCGGATTCGACCTCGACGACGCCGAAGGTTTGTCGTCGCTGACGCCGATGGGCATGCTGGACCAGCAGGAACTGGCGGCGCGCGCCCTCTCGGCGATCCGCAGCATCCGCGTCCCCGTGATCGCGGCGGTCAACGGCGCGGCCGCGGGCGGTGGACTGTCCCTGTCGCTCGCCGCCGACATCCGGATCGGTTCGCCGGCGGCACGGTTCAACGCGGCGTTCGTGCGGATCGGTCTGTCCGCAGGCGATCTGGGCGCGTCGTGGCACCTGCCCCGTCTCATCGGCCCGGCACGCGCAGCCGAATTCGCCTACACCGGCCGCTTCATCGAGGCCGTGGAGGCCGAGTCCCTCGGACTGCTGAACGCGGTCGTTCCCGCCGAGTCGCTGCTCGACGAGGCGCTCGCGATGGCGCGGCTCATCAGTGCGAATTCCCCTGCCGGTGTGCAGCTGTCGAAGCGTGCGCTCCACGCGAACATGGAAGTGTCGTCGTACGCCGCCGCGCTCGAACTCGAGAATCGCGGGCAGGCATTGCTCACTCGCGGCGACGACATGCCCGAAGCCCTGGCCGCGTTCAAGGAAAAGCGCAGCCCTACGTTCACGGGACGGTGATCCAGATGACGCAGACGGATACGCGCGAGAATACCGCGGTGCTGAGCAATTACGTGCCGCCGCAGCTGGAGACCCTCACCCTCGAGGTGCTGCAGGGCAAGATCGTCGTTCTCACGATCAATCGGCCGGACCGGATGAACTCGATGGTCGTGAAGATGTTCGAGGAGTTCAACACCGTCGCATACGCGCTGCGCGACACGGACGCGCGGGCGCTGATCATCCGCGGTGCGGGCGATCGCGTGTTCTGCGCGGGCTTCGACCTGGACGAGATCAGCGTGATCACCGAAATGGGTGTGCGGGAGTTCCTCAGGTTCCAGGAGACCGCGACCGGGGGCCTGGCGGCGCTGCACCACCTGCCGTTCCCGGTGATCGCCGCGATTCACGGTGCCGCGTCCGGGGGCGGGCTGGCGCTCGCGCTCGCCTGCGACATCCGGCTCGTGGCGCCCACCGCGAAGTTCAATGCGGCATTCGTCAAGGTCGGACTGTCCGTCGGCGAGCTCGGCACGTCGTGGCAGCTCACCCGGCTCGTCGGACCCGGCCGGGCCGCGGAGATCGCCTACACGGCGCGTTTCGTCGGCGCCGAGGAAGCCGCCCGGATCGGATTGGCTAACCGGGTGGTGCCGAGCGAGGACCTGTTCGACGAGGCTGTCGCGGTGGCCGAGGCGATCGCATCGAATTCGCCGGGCGGCGTCCGGATGTCGAAGCGGGCGCTGCAGCGGAACCAGGAAGTGACGTCGTATGCGGCGGCCCTGGAGTTGGAGAACCGGGGCCAGGCGCTGCTCACCAGGGGCGCCGACATGCCGGAGGCGCTTGCGGCGTTCAAGGAGAAGCGGGCGCCACGCTTCACCGGCCAGTAAGGATCGATTGATGACGACATGGATGGAGGCGAGCGCATGACCTGGGAATGGACGCCCGACACGCTCGGTGCGCTGGAGTCGTTCCTGCGCGACCGCGGGATCACTGAGGGTCCGCTCACGACCGCGGGGATCGGCGACGGACATTCCAACCTGACGTTCCTCGTTTCGGACGGGGTCCGTCAGGTGATCGTCCGCCGCCCGCCTCCTCCGCCGATTCCACCGGGCGCCCACGACATGCTGCGGGAGGCCCGTCTCGTCGGCGGTCTCGCCGGGAGCGGCGTGCCGGTGGCGGACGTCCTCGCCGTCGGCCAGACCGGCGACGTGCTCGATGTCCCGTTTTATGTGATGGACTACGTCGCCGGGCCGGTGGTCACCACCGAGACCCCGTCCGCGCTGAGTGCGCCGGCGGATCGACGCCGGATCGGGGAGGCGTTGATCGACACGCTCGCCGCACTGCACGCGGTGGACTGGCAGGCCGCCGGCCTGGGCGACCTGGGCCGCCCGGAAGGATTCAACGAACGTCACCTGCGCCGCATGGGCAGGCTGGTCGCGGCCGAGGACGGGACGCCGCCGCCGGAGTTCGCAGACATCGACGCGTGGCTCGGCGCCAATGTGCCCGCCGAATCCGGTGCGGCGATCATCCACAACGACTACCGCATCGGCAACGTCATCCTCGCTCCCGATTCACCGGGACGTATTGCCGCAGTGCTGGACTGGGAGCTCGCGACGATCGGCGACCCGCTGTTCGATCTCGGCTACTTCCTCGCGTCGTATCCCGTCGTGGGGGAGGAACGCACACCGACCGAGGACCTCGGTACCGCCGTGCTCGAGGACGGGTACCCGACCCGGGACGAACTCGCCCAGCGGTACGCGGCGGCCACCGGCGCCGACCTGTCGAACCTGAACTGGTACACGGCGCTGGCCCTGTGGAAGCTGGCGGTGCTGTACGAATACGGGCGGCGCCGCGCCGTCGCCGGAGTCGGCGACCAGTACTACCGCGACGAGGCCCTCGTGCGGTCCTTCCTCGACGCCGCACACCGGACCGCGGAACTGGCGCCGTCGGTGGTGTGATCACGCGGCGACACGGCCGGTAGCGAGTGACTTCGCTACCGGCCGTGTTCGTGTGTTCGAAACAAAATTAGGCTCGATGGCACGTGACCGTCGCTGTGGTGCAGGTCTTTCCGTCTCGATTGCGCGCGACGACCTGGACGACGGCGAAGCTGCGGCCACGGTAGAGGACCCGGGGAGCGAAGGTGAGCGGCTCGGTCCCCGGGCAGGGGCGCACGAACGCCATGGCGATCGAGGTCGTCTGGAACTCGGCCTCCGGTGTCACCGCAGAGTGGCCGGCGATCTCGGAGGCGCACAGGAGTATGCCGCCGTGGACGTTGCCGAGCGGATTGCAGTGCGATTCGGCGGCCTCCAGTTCCAGCCCTGCGGCGGCATTGTCCCGTCGGTGGTGGGCGCCGAGCAGTTCGATGATCGAGGACGCGCTCGGCCCGATGGGTGGCACGTCGTCGGGAGCGGTTCCGGTCTGTACCTCCGCGGCGACGAACCGGAGGCGAGCGCTGGCGATGGCCACGACCTGCCCGGACTCGTCGACGACCCGGCCGGTTGCCAGGCCGCCATCCGCGTCGGATGAGACGACGCTGCTCGCCGCATGGAGGATCGAACCGTCGACCGCCGGGTTTCGTGAGAAGTCGAGGTGAAGTTCCGTCGTGACGGCCCAATGTCCGGCCGGGATGCGGGCGGCGATCGGGTATCCCGTGACGTCGTCCATCAGGACACCGAGAGCGCCGCGGCACGGAAGGCCGCGGTGGTCGGACATCCACGGTCCGGTCTGCATCTGAGACTTGCCGTGAGTGGCGTCGCCGATCACGGGAGCCACCCGGAACAGTGCTTCGGCACCCGCCGAGATGAACGGAAGTGCCTGGAAATTGTCGGTTGTCATGTCTCTTCCGGCGAATAGGGCGCGGACTACGAGCGCACATGAGAAAGGCCTGCCGGCCGGGACGTGTCGTCACCGACTGGCAGGCCCGGTGTGTGATGAGGGGTCAGACTCCGCGCTGCGACTTGGCGGCTTCGCTGGCGGCCTTGCTCTTTTCCCGGGCGGTGGCCCAGTCCTCGTTGCTCATCGATGTCAGGCCGGCGAAAGTGCCGGGGCCGGCAAGCATCTGGCCGCCGTCCATGGCGATGGTCTGGCCGGTGAGGTAATCGCAGGCATCCGACAGCAGGAAGATGGTGAGGTTGGCCAGTTCCTCCATCGTGCCCATCCGGCCCATCGGCACCTGGTCGGCCTGGGTCGCGCCGACGGCACTTTTTTCGGTCGGGTTGAGCATCTCCCACGCGTAGTCCGTCGGGATGGGTCCCGGGGCCAGGGCGTTGAGGCGGATCCCGTACCGCGCCCATTCGACGGCGAGCGACATCGTCATCGAGTGCACGGCGGCTTTCGCCATCGCGGACGGGACGACGAACGCGGATCCGCTCCAGACCCAGGTGGTGAGCGTCGACAGGACGACGCCCTTGGTCCCGCCTTCGATCCAGCGGCGGCCCGCGGCGTGAGTGGTATTGAACGACCCGTTCATCACGGTGGAGGTGACGGCTTCGAAGGCACGCGGGCTGAGTGATTCGGTGGGAGCGATGAAGTTCGCGGCGGCGTTGTTGATCACGCCGGTGAGCGGACCGTGGAGCGTCCAGATCTCGTCCATCGCGGCCGACACGAGATCTGCTTTGCGCACGTCGACGGTCTGCCAGTGGACCGAACCGGGCCGGGACACGGACGCCTCCGCCGCGGCTTCCTCGAGTACGGCGGGACGGCGGCCCCACAGGTGGACTTCGGCGCCGTGGTCCACGAGGTGGCGCGCGACGCCGCGGCCGAGTCCGGTGCCCCCGCCGGTGATGAGGACGCGCTTGCCCGCGAGTGCGTCGGAGGTGAAGGGAGTGGTGGTCATGCGATGGTCCTTACGATGGGGAACGAGGGCTACAGGCCCAGGCTCTTGCTGATGATCTCACGCTGAATCTCGTTGGTACCGCCGTAGATCGGTGGCGCCAGAGAACGGCGAACCTGCTCCTCCATGCCGTACTCGCGGGTGTAGCCGTAGCCGCCCATCATCTGCATCGCCTCGAGTGCGGTCTTCTTCGCGATCTCGGTGCATCTCAGCTTGGCCATCGAGCCCTCGCGGTTGAGATTGTCCTCCTCGCCCGCGTCGATCCGCTCGGCGACCTCGTACACGAAGGACTTCGCGAAGGCGATATCGGTGGCGAGGTCCGCGATCCGGTGCCGGATGGCCTGGAAGCTGCTGATCTTCTGGCCGAACTGTTCACGCTCGGTGACGAACGCGATCAGGTCGTCGAGCGAACGCTGGGCGCCGCCCAGTGCCATCGTCGCGATGATGAGACGTTCGACGCTCAGTCCGCGCATGAGGTGGCGCCACGCCTGGTTCGGTGTGCCGACGACTGCGCTCGCCGGGACCGCGACGTCGGTGAAGTACAGGTCGTTGCAGGTCCGGGCTTCCATGGTCTGGATTTCGCGGATCTCGAGGCCCGGGACGTCGGCAGGCACCATGAACAGGGTCAGACCCTGGTGCTTGTTGCCGGAGGAGTCGGTCCGGGCCAGGAGCAGGATGTGCTCGGCTACGTGGGCCGCGGAGATCCACGTCTTCTGCCCGTTGATGACGTAGTGGTCGTCGACTAGTTCCGCCTTGATCCGGACGCCGCCGAGATCGGAGCCTGCGCCAGGCTCGCTGAGGGCGATCGCCTCGAGCTTGCCGGCGGCCATGTTGCCGACGATGGTGCGCTTCTGCTCCTCGGTGCCGTAGCGAAGATAGGTCTGCGCGGCCGTGAGACCGGTGGAGTAGGCGGTGATGGGTGCGAGGCCGCGGGCGGATTCCTCCAGGAAGATGCATTCCTCGACCATTCCGGCGCCGCCCCCGCCGAACTCCTCCGGCAGCGAGACGGCGAGCCAGCCGAGGCCGGCGAACTTCTCGAGGATGAGGGGGCTGTTCGCCAGTGTGCCGCCCTCGGTCAGCGCATCCCGTTGCTGGAGAGTCTTGCATTCGGCGGCGCAGAACTCGCGGACGGCGACCGCGAACTCCTGTTGCTCTCGGGTGAAACGCATAGCGGCGGATGCTCTCTCGCTAAGGGGGAGGGTTTCGATCAGCGCGGCCGACGGGAGGCGAGGCGTGTACGCCCCGCCTCCCCGAACGGTCAGGCCCCGCGGAACTTCGAGAAGTCGGGCTTGCGCTTCTCGTTGAACGCGCTGATTCCCTCGATGGCCTCGGCCGACTCACCGAACAACTTGAGCGTCGAATAGGCCATGTTGCCCTGTGCGATGAAGTGCTCGGTGTCGGCGTTGAGCGACTGCTTGAGTACCTTCAGCGCCGTCGGCGAGAGCTGCAGAATCTCGTCGGCCCACGCACGGACCTCGGCCCGCAACTGGTCACCGGGCACCACCTTGTTGACCAGACCCCAGTCGAGGGCCTGCTCGGCACTGTAGCGGCGGCACAGGAACCAGATCTCCCGCGCACGCTTCTCGCCGATGGCCCGCGCCAGGTAGCCGGTGCCGAGGCCGGCGTCGAACGATCCCACGCGCGGCCCGTTCTGCCCGAAGATCGCGTGGTCGGCGGCGATGGACAGATCACACAGCAGGTGCAGCACGTGGCCGCCACCGACCGCGACACCGTTGACCGCGGCGATCACGGGCTTGGGCACGTCGCGGAGTACGCGGTGCAGAGCCTCGACCTCGAACAAACCGCTGTCGGACGGGCCGTAGTCGCCGGTCTCCATCCGCTGCTTCTGGTCGCCACCCGAGCAGAACGCCTTCTCCCCGGCGCCGGTGAGCGCGATCGCCCCGACCTCGGAGCTGCCCCAAGCCTTCTTGAACGACTTCACCAACTCGTCGACCGTCCGCGCACGGAACGCGTTGTACCGCTCGGGCCGGTTGATCGTGATCCAGGCAAGTCCGTTCTCGACCTCGTACGTCACATCCGTGAAGTCACTCGTGAAGTCACTCATCGACCTGTTGGTCCTTTCCTGTTGCCCGCGGAGCGTGAGCCGCCCGCGAAGTTCTTTTGGTCTTACCTTATGACGAAGGTAGCGCTGATAACGAGCGTTTTCAAGGGGGAGTGCGAAAAACGCTTCTACCTGCGGTGATGGGTTCGTGCTTTTCTGCACAAAGTGGGATTTGACGAAATCGACTCGCACGGAGCCCGTGTGACGAGCCGTAGTGGGCTGCCGGGGCTTCGGGACATGCTTGCCTGCTGAATTCGGTTGGTCACGAACATAATTGGATAAATACAGGTGGTGCACGCACTACTTCTGCGCTCCCGCACCCCCTGTCGGCACCCACACGGAAGTTGTCAACCTGTCTGAGACACGTTGGTGTTGATTCCCGTCGGTCCGGGAAGGGCTGGTGCTACCGGTCTGGCCCGGAACCGTTCGGGATGCTGCGACCAGTAGCGGTCGAGCGCTTGCTGGCGCCGTTGCCGGTCGAGGGCAGCGGTGCCGGCATGGATGGCCGCCGGGGTGTGGCGGCCGAGTCCGCTGTGGCGGTGTTCGGTGGCGTAGCGGTGGAGAAACTCGGCGGTCCAGTCGCGGGCATGGTCGATGCTGTCGAACACGAGCGGGCAGCTCAGGTCGTATTTGATGGTCTTGAACAGCGACTCCGAGAACGGGTTGTCGTCACTGACCCGCGGCCGGGCATACGAGGTGAGCACACCGTCGCCCGCAAGCGCATCGACGAGGGTGTGGGCACGCATGATCGATCCGTTGTCGGCGTGCACCACCCCCGGCGCCCCGTGTTCGGCGATGGCGGTCGCGAACATCTGCACCGCCAGGTCGGTGTTCTCGGTGTACTCGATCCTCCAGGCCACCGGATACCGAGAGAACACGTCGATCACCAGATACAGGTCGATCACCAGATACAGCTTGTAGCGGTCCTGTGTGCGGGGGCCGCGTAGCTCGGTGACATCCCAGGACCACAAGTCCCCGACCCGCCCGCAGTGCACGATCGGCTTGTGCCGAGGAGTTGAGCCACCACCGTATTTCCTGCGTCGGCGATCGCCGACCATGTTCTGTTCGGTCGCGACCCGGTAGAAGGTCCGCTCCGAGCAACCGACCCTTCCCGCGTCGAACGCCCGCCAATACGTCTGCACCACAGACAGTTCGGCGTACTCGTCGGATTCGAGCACAGCGATGATGGCGGTGAGTTCATCGGCGGTCAGCGCGGCCGGTTGCCGTCGCTTCTTCTGCGGTATCGGGTCGGTCACCGGCCGGTAGTGCCGGTAGTTGCGGGTGAGCCGGTAGTACGTCGAGCGTGGCAGCCCGACCAGCCCACACGCGGCGCGGACCCCGATCCCGTTTGCGGCGAGCTCGTCGACGAACTCGATCAGTACAGTTTGTTGCGTTCGAGCCAGTTCGCGTACTCGGTGGCGCTCAGCAGCGCCGGCGGGATCTCGGGTTCGTCGTCGGTCGTCGAGCTCGTGGTAATCCCCTCCAAGAGCTCGTACGCTTTTCCCAGAATTTCCTGCACGGCCTCACCCTGGGCGACCTTGTGTTTGAGTGCCGCATTCTCCTTGCGTAGTCGTGCAAGTTCGGCACGGTCGGCGTTCTCCATTCGGCGCAGCGACCTCTCTTCTCGGGTGACCGACGTCAGTCCCGTGAATTCTCCCTCGTCACGGCTGCGCAGCCAACGCCGCACGGTGGCCCGGTTGAGGTTGTGCTCGCGCAGCAACCTGGTCCTGGCGCCCCGGGCGGTCGCAGCATCCCATTGGTGGATGAACTCGAGCCGAAAGGCAATCGGGAATTGCCTCCCGCCGGTCGGGGTGCGTCCGATCTCGATGTCGATCATGCATCACTCGCTTCCCCGCGCCCTTGCCACGATGTGTCTCACGACCACCCTGGCAACAAACGCACAGCGAGTGCGAGAACCGAGAAGGTGAGCGTCGATGCAGGGTGGGAGGCCGCCAACCCTGCGCCGTCACCGCGCGGCCCTGGCGCGGACGCCCATCGCGCCGCACACGGGGGCGGGCCAGTCGACGTCGGTGCCTGCCAGTTCCCGGTCGACGGCGTCCGCGACGTCGGCGGCGAACGGGACCACTCGGCGGCTGGTGAGATCGACGTGAGTCGCGATGACCTCGAGGGTGCTGGCGAGGCGTTCGGTGGTGTCGTCGACGAGAAACGCCATCGCGTGGACAACCTTGTCCGAGCGTTCGACGATCTGTGCGTGCACCGACATGCGATCGCCGACGTGGACTTCCGCGTAGTAGCGGATGTGATGCTCCGCGGTGAAGAACCCCTGGCCACGAGTGGTGCGGTAGTCGTCGGTGATGCCCATCCGATCGAACACTTCCGCGATCGCCTGCGCCTCGAGATCGAAATAGTGGCGGATGTTCATGTGGCCGTTCTCGTCCTCGTAGGCGGACGGAACGAGCACGGGCCCGCACTCGCGGGGCAGTGCAACCACCTGGTGGTATGAGGGGATTCCGGCTGGTGACGTCATCGGTCCATAATAACGATCGTTAACAACGAGTGCTAGAATGCAGCTGTGGACCGGAACAGGAAGATTCTCGACACCGCCGCAGAGCTGTTCTACGAAAAAGGCTTTCACGGAACGAGCGTCGATGAGCTGGGCTCTCGTGCCGGCCTGAGTGGTCCTGCCATCTATCGTCATTTCTCGGGCAAGGACGAGATTCTGGCCACGCTGTTCGACGAGGCGATGGACGAGTTGATCGGCGCCACCGAACCCGTGCACGAGGATGCGGATCTAGATCTCCAGCGGATGATCCGCCACCACGCTCTCTATGCTGCCCGGCACCGCCATCTCGTGAACGTCAGCCAGCGTGAAGACCGGTCGCTGGTCGACCCGTGGCGGAAGGCGATCAACCGCAGGCGCAAGCAGTACGTCCAGGGGTGGGAGGCCGCGGTTGCGCGGTCGATTCCCGCCGCGTCACCGGCGGAGGTTTCGGTGGCAACCCAGTCCTGCCTGGGCATGATCTTCTCGATCGCGTATTGGCCCGCCAAGGTGACCCGCACCGCCGGGCTGGCCGACCACATGGTGCGGATGGCCAGCGAGGGCCTGGACGCGTTCCGGCAATAGCGCAGTACGAATAGCACTCTGCCCCTGCATCTATCGGTAGATGCAGGGGCAGAGTCGGATTCGGACTATGTCGCGATGCTGGAGCGGTACGTGTAGGACGACGACCGCGACAGGGCGAACTCGAAGATCCCGTAGCCGGTCTGCCCGTTCCACTCGAACGAGCAGCACCGGTCGGTCAGGGCCGAGTCGAGGGTTGTCGGCCCCACGGATCCGTCGAGCGGATAGACGTCGAACTCCTGGAAGTCGCGGCCACGGACCTTGCCGTGGTGTCCGCCGTAGCCGCCGCCTGCCATGTACCCACCGCCGGCGGAGGCGTCCGCGCCGATGCGGTAGGTTGCGCCGCCGGCCGTCACGACCTCGATCGTCCCCCCGGTGAGGTCGTTGCCCGCGGTGAACGCCAGGTCGTGCCGGACGTCGGTGATGTCGTCGAGTCGGCCGTCGTCGTGCATGACGGCGCCTTCCAGCAGAATTCGGCCACCTCGGCGGTCCTCGACGAGCAGGAACCCGAACGTGCGGTCCGGGAACTGCGCCTGGTACCAGATGTGCAGGCCCTGTCCGCCGGACATGGTGCGCACCCCGCGGGAGCGGTCCCGCAGGCCATACCACCCGCCGACGTCGGTGGTGGTTCCGTCGAGGGTGAGGGTGCCTTCGTAGCGCCCGGGCTGGAAGAGATGGTCGAACGACGTGACGTTGCCGTCGGTGTTCTCCACGTCCACCGATCCGAGCCAATACGGTGCCCGGGCGCGCCAGACCAGGTCCAGTTCGAGTCCGGTTTTGTTCTCACCCAGCTGGATTCGCCAGGTCGTGTTGTCCTCGAGCGTCTCCCACTTCAGCGGCCCGACGGAGGCGGCGTCGGTCGCGTCGTGCTCGGTGGACAAGCGCAGGTTACGCTGCTCGGTCTCCGTGGTGAGGACGACGAAACCGTCCACGACGTTCCGCGGTGGATAGACCCCGGCGCCGAGGATCACCGACGGCGCGGTGCCGCCGTCAGGATGAAGGTTGAACATGAACCGGTCGAAGAACCTCTCCGGCATGTCATCGGTGGCCCCGGTTACCAGGGCGTCGTGGAATGCGTCGGTCATACGTGCTCCTTCTGTTCTATGGTCACATTGTCGGCGCCGATTTCGCGGTGGTCCAGCGTGAAGCGGTAGGAACCCATCATCAGCAGGCACGCGATGGCGATGCCGACCAGGGCGATGATCGGAAGCGCGCCGGCACTGTAGGAACCGGTGGCGCCGTATACCTGCCCGAGCAGGAAGATGCCGAACGCCGACCCCTGCGCGTACAGGAAGTAGATGAATCCGAGCACCCGGCCGTAGGAGTGCTTGGGGAAGTACCGGCTCACCATGTAGGCGGCGAGATCGCCCTCGGACCCCAGGCCGAGGCCGATCAGGGCGGCGCCGAGGAACAACATGCCGACCTGCGACGACGTGATCATCAGGAAGACGCCGACCGCGCACAATGCGAAGATGACCGAGCCGATGGCGGGGGCGTAGAACCGGTCAAGCAGGTAGCCGGCCAGCAGGCGGGCGGAAACCGACGCCAGGCTGAGGACGGACAGGATCGAGACGGCGGTGCCCTGGCTGATGCCCTTGTCGGTGGTCATGGGCACGATCTGCGACATCAGCCCGAACGTTGCCGACGACACGAAGAAGATGGCGATGGAGAGCAGCCAGAACTGCCGGTACTTCCTCGCCACGGTGAGCAGCGATTCCCCGGCCATCCGGCCCTGCTGACGCGCGGCCATGCGCTCGGCCTCGTGTTCGGCCGGCATGCGGGTGACGAAGGCGTAAACGGCGGCCGGGATGACCGTGCACAAGGCGCCGATGACCAGGAAAGCCAGGCGCCATCCGCCGATGCCGAGCATCCAGTTGGCCAGATACGGCATCAGCACACCGCACGAGCCGAGGCCGGCCATGAGGATGCCCAGCGCCATGCCGCGACGGTCCTGGAACCACGCACTCACCACGGTCGAGTGCGCGACCGGGTTCACGGCGCCCGCCCCGGCGCCGATCACCACACAGAGCAGGTAGAAGGCGAGTTGATTGTTCGGGAGTACGGACATCAGCATCAGGCCGATTCCGAACGCCAGCGACATCGGAACCGAGGGGATCTTGGGCCCGTACCGGTCGATGAGGAAGCCCAGGATGACGATGCTGATACCCACCAGCACCGTTTCGATGGACAGACCGTTGCTTATAACGCTTCGTTCCCAGCCGAACTCCTGGGTCATGGGCTTGCCCAGGATGTTGAACAGAACGTTGACCGCCGTCGTGCCGAACAGCAGAGTCATAAAGCCTGTGACGACGTACCACCAGCGGTTCAAATGCCGCGTGGACGCTGTGCTCATGGGAGCTCCTGTCGATCGATGTCGATGGTCGAACAGTGGACGTGGGGTGCGGGCGAGTCACATGAGTGGCGCTCGTCACAGCATGAGAGCATATGGACAGTCCAAATGTAAAGGACAGACCAAAAGACGCTACGTGGTTCCCACAGCCGTTCCTCTCGGTGACCCGAAATCGAACATCCTGCTCGCGATGCGACGCAGCTGGAGCTCGTCGGTGCCCTCGGTGATGCGGTACCGCCGGTGGTGGCGGTAGATGTGCTCGAACTGCTTGTGGCGGGTGTAACCGACGCCGCCGTGGATCTGGATGGCGCGGTCGGCCGCGCGGCACGCGAGCTGGTTGCTGCGCAGGTTCACCATCGCGACCTTGTCGGTGACGGCCGTCTTCCCGAGTTCGTCCATCATGGCCGCGGTCTTGTAGATGGTGTTGCGGATCAGCTCGGCGTCGGTCTGCAGCTCCACCAGCTGCCACTGGATGCCCTGGTGTTCGTGCAGCGGCTTGCCGAAGACGACCCGCTCCTGCGCGTACCGGACACTCTCGTCGATGCAGTACTGCGCTGCGCCGAGCGACGACGCCGCCTGCCGGATGCGGTTCTCGTGGACGAACAGCTGCGCGCAGTCGAGACCGCGGCCGACCTCGCCGACCACTGCGCCCGCCGGGACCCGCACGTCGTCGAGATGGACTTCCGAATGGTCGCTGGGCATGTTGAACGTCCAGTGGTTGAACGGCACGGAGAACCCGGGCGCGTCCGTCGGCACCAGGAACGCGGTGATCCCGTCCGCCTTGCCGGCCTGTCCCGACGTGCGCGCGAACACGAGGTCGACCTCGGAGCAGTCGACGAGACTGTTGAAGCGCTTCGCCCCGTTGATGATCCAGTCGTCGCCGTCACGGCGGGCCGTCGTCTCCAGGTACGTCGCGTCGCTGCCGTGCCCGGGCTCGGTGAGACCGAACGCGATCTCGATGTCGCCGCGGATCAGCGGTTCGAGGTACCGCTCCCGCTGCTCGGCGGTGCCGTATTCGTGCAACACGAGCGCGAGGGGGAGGTTCGCGACCACCGATGCCTCGTCGGCGTGCGGGAAGTGCAGACCGGAGCCTCGGGTGAGGAGGTGCTCGCGCACGACTGCCATCGCGAGGTTGCTCCCGTCGTTGCCGCCGAGCGCCCGGGGCAACGGGAACCGGAAGAACCCGGCGGCGTCGGATCTGCGCCGCGCCTCGAGCAGCAACTCACGCCACTCCTGCTTGGGGAACCCGTCCCGTTCCCAGTCCGTGCGAGCGTACTCGCGGCGGTGGTCGAAGAACTGCGGGTGTTTGGCCTCGAGCGGGGTGATCTCGCGATCGATGAACGCGTCGAGGTCGGTGACGAACTGCTGCACATCGTCGGGAATGGTCCAGTCCATGGGGCGTCCTCCGCTTCGGTTTCCTGATGTATCGGACGGTAGGGAGCGGCGGCACCCACGGCCACGAGGCTGCCGCGCCGCACTGTTGATTTCTCCAGTGCCGGATCGACGGTTCCTGCGGTGCGCGTCGTCGCCGTGGTTGCATGCGGCCATGCTGAAGCTGAACGGGATCGACGAGTTGGTCGCGCGGGTCGGCACCGACCTCGGCACGACGGACTGGTACGACGTGACCCAGGACCGCATCACCGCGTTCGCGCACGACACCGAGGACTTCGAGCGGATCCACGTCGACCCCGAGCGGGGCCGGGAGGCCGGATTCGGCGGCACGATCGCCCACGGAATGTACACACTCTCGCTCGGGCCGAGGTTTCTCTACGAGGTCTTCGAGATGAACGGGCATTCGCTGGGGCTCAACTACGGGTTCGACACGGTGCGGTTCCTGAACCCGGTCCGCGTCGGTTCGCGGATCCGCATGTCGGCGCGATTGCAGGATGCGCGGCCGATCGACGGCGGATATCGGTTCACGATCCGGCAGACCTTCCAGATCGAGGGTCACGACAAACCCGCCTGCGTCGCGGACGCGGTCGTGGCCTACTTCCACTGAACACGAGGAGAGTGACGTTCATGCGAGCAGTCGTCGTCGAGGAACTGACCGGCCCGGAGGGCGTGACGTTGGCAGAGGTACCCGAACCGCAGGGTGCCCACCCCCGGGCGGACGGTCAGCGACTACTCGTCGACGTGCACGCCGCCGGACTGTCGTTCATCGACCCCCTGCAGACCTGGGGGAAATACCAGAACGGCGTGCCCACACCATACGTATGTGGCAGTGAGTTCGCGGGTGTCGTGGTCGAGGCACCGGTCGGCACCGACTTCCGGCCGGGCGACCGGGTCGGCGGAATCGTGTGGCACGGTGCGCTCGCCGAGCAAGCCCTGGCGTTACCCGACTACACGGTGAAGATCCCGCCGTCGATGTCGTTCGTCGAAGGCGCGGCGCTCTACATGAACTACTCGACGTCCTGGTACGCGCTGCACCGGGCGCAGGTCCGGCCGGGCGAGTACGTGCTCGTCCACGGCGCGGCGGGTGGGGTCGGCACCGCGGCGCTCGACCTCGCGGACACGTTCGGGGTAAAAGCGATCGCGGTCGTGTCCAGCGACCGGAAGGAAGAGGTCGCGCGCCGGCACCGCGCGCACGCGGTGGTGCGGTCGGACGGGCCGTGGCTCGACGAGGTGCGCGGGCTCACCGACGGGCGCGGTGTGCACGTGGTGATCGACCCGGTGGGCGGCGACCGGTTCACCGACTCGCTCCGTGCGCTGCGTCAGGGCGGGCGACTCGTCGTCGTCGGATTCACCGGCGGCTCGATTCCCACCGTCAAGGTCAACCGCCTGCTCCACCGCAATCTCACCGTCACGGGAATCACCATGGACAACATGGAAACCGAGTATCCCGGCACGCTACGGATGGTCCGGGACGCCGTCGAGACGCTGGCCGCCGAGGGGCGGATCCGTCCGTACGTCGGGGCCACGTTCCCGCTCGACCAGGCGGCGACCGCACTGCGTACGCTCGACGACCGCGCCGCGATCGGGAAGATCGTGGTCGAGGTGGTACCGAGCGGTGTCACGGAGGTGGTACCGAGCGGTGTCACGGAGGTGGTACCTCGCGGTGTTACGCCTGAGGTGCCACCGGTGCGCCGAGGACGGTAAGGCCGCGCTCGACCACCTCGGCGAGGCTGTCGGCTGCGACGACCAGGGATGCGTCGGGGTCGGCGCGCCGCCGGTTGCGTTTGACGAACACCGAGATCGTCGACGCCGTCTTGTAGTGGCAGTAGGCCAGGAACCAGTCCAGGTCGGGAATCGGACCGTCCAGCTCGGCGCTATAGGCCGCCAGGAGTTCGCCGCGCGACGGCATCCCGGTCCCTGCCGCAACGTCGGCCGCCGACCGCGAGCGCCGGAACCGGTGGACCGGGTCGGTGTGCATCAGCAACCACGCCAGATCGGTGCGGGGGTCGCCGACGGACCAGATCTCCCAGTCGATGATCGCGGCGAGGTTTTCGCCGGCGAACAGCATGTTCGCGAGTCGGTAGTCGCCGTGGAGCAGGGTGGGTGCGACCGGCGCCGGGATGCGGTCCGCCAGCGCGGCGTGCAGTTCGGCGTGACGAGGCGCGATGTCGGCATCGACGGTATCGAGCAGGCGCTGCCAGCGCGCAAGTTCCTCCGCGACGGTGACGACCGGTTCGTCCCCGACTCCCAGCGCGCCGGGGTCGAGGTTCTGCATCCGCGCGAGCATCCCGGCGGCTTCGAGGGCGCGGACGGCAACCGTGTCGGCGGACGGCGGGGAGTCGGCTTCGTCGAGGAGCGGTTCGTAGGACTGTCCGTCGACGAGGGTCATGCCGAAGAACGGTGGCCGTTCGGGTGTTCCGTTCTCCTCGAAGAGGATCGACGGCACCCGGACGCCAGGCGCCGCGCCGAGGAGACGGATGATCCGCGCCTGCCGGAGGACGTCGCGGTTGCGGACCGGTTCCAGTCCGGGGGGTGCCATCTTGAGGACGATGCCCGCGTCGGGCAGGCCGGGGCGCGTAAGTACGGCCCGGTAGGTCAGGCTCGACACGCCACCAGGCAGCGCCGAGGGCGCCGATATCGCGGATCCCGGCCATCGGCGACCGGCCGCCTCGGTCGCGCGGGCGGTCAGAGTGCTTACGTCGAATTCCGTCACGAGTCCACAATCGGTCCGGTCCGGCGGTGCCGCAAGCACGAAAGCGATCGCCGCTGAAGAAACCCACAGCGGCTCCTTCGTGCTTACTTCGGCTGCCATGAGGTGCGTGGTAGAGCTTTCGTATGTCGAATACCGCCCGCAACCGAAACACGCTGGAGCGATTCTCCTTGCACGGCAAGGTGGCGATCGTGACCGGGGCGTCGTCCGGACTCGGTGTGGCATACGCCCTCGCGCTCGCACAGGCGGGCGCGGACGTCGTCCTCGGCGCCCGGCGCGGCGACAAACTCGCGGCGACCGCGGACCAGGTGCGAAAGTACAACCCCCGCGTGATCACGGTGCACACCGACGTGACGGAGGCGGACCAATGTAATCGCCTGGTCGAGGCCGCCGTCGAGGCGTTCGGGAGGGTGGATGTCCTCGTGAACAACGCGGGCACCGGCGGCGAATACCATCACGTGACGCAGGACCCGCCCGACCACTTCCGGTCCGTCGTCGACGTCAACCTGCACGGCTCCTACTGGATGATCCAGGCGTGTGCGCGGGTGATGGGCCGGGGAAGTTCGATCGTGAATGTCTCCAGCGTCATGGCTCTCACGACGGCGAAGATGCCCGCCGCCGCGTACAGCGCGAGCAAGGCGGCCGTTCTCGGATTGACCCGCGACCTCGCCGCTCAACTCGGGCCGAGCGGAATCCGTGTCAATGCCATTCTGCCGGGGGTGTTTCCGTCCGAGGCGACAGCGCACTACAGCGAGAACTACAAGCGAAAGATCATCGACGCGCGGATACCGCTCGGCCGGATCGGCGATCCCGAGGACATCGCGGCGGTGGTGGTGTTCCTGGCGAGCGACGCATCGGGATATCTGACCGGGGTGAGCCTTCCCGTCGACGGCGGCGTGCTGGTGAACTGAACGCCGTGATCAGCGCTGTACCACCGAGGAGGTGACGGTGCGGGTGTTGAGGCCGTCGCCGCCGTCGACGGTGAGGAACTGGCCGGTGACGCTGCGGGCGGTGGGGGAGGCGAAGAAGGCGACGGCGTCCGCGATGTCGGACGGGTCGACGAATCCGTTGGGCATCGACGCGAGCCACGCGTCCTGGATGTCCTGTGGCATCGACAGAATGCCGGAACTCGCGGTCATCCCGGGCAGGACCGCGTTGGCGGTGATGCCGAGGGAGACGTTCTCGGCCGCCACCGTCTTGACCAGACCGAGCAGGCCGGCCTTCGTGGTGCTGTACGAGACCTGCGCCGGCATGCCCTGCGTGCCTGCGGTGCTGGAGATGACGACGACACGCCCGTACCGTCGTTCGCGCATCCCCGGCAGGCACTGCTGAAGCACCCGGAACGTCCCGGTGAGATTGACGTCGAGATCCTTCCGCCACTTGTCGATCGACATGCTGTGTGCGGCGCCGAACATCGTCGTCAGCCCGGCGTTGGCCACGTAGACGTCGATGTCGTCGAGGGCCGGCAACTCGTCGGAGGCGATGTCGGCCCGGTAGGTGCACCCGGGTGCACGGTCGAGGGTGACGACGTCCATCCCGTCGGCCTCGAGCCGGGCCACGATGGCCTTGCCGATACTGCCGTCGCGTGCGGCGCCCGTCACGAGTGCCTTGCGGCGGCGCGGGTCGGTCATGCGGATCTCCGTTCGTCGGGGAGCGCGTCTGCGCGCACGGTGTTGTCGTCCCGCGCTTCGGCGCAACGGCTTTCGAGGTGGAAGGCCGGGTGGTCGCGCAATCGGAGGACGAGAAGTGCGGTCTGGATGCTCAATTGATGGGACGCGTCTCCGGTGACGTCGAGTCCCGTGAGGGTGTGAACCCGCGACAGCCGGAGGCGGACGGTGTTCTCGTGCACACCCAACCGGGCGGCGGTGCGGCGCATCCCGCGATTCTGCTCGAACCAGACGGCCAGCGTGCGAATCAGTTCGGTCGCCGCTGCCGCGTCGTCGTCGAGGAGTGGGCCGAGCATGTCGTCGATGAAGTGCCGGATCGCCGAGACCTCGCCGTTCGCGAGGAAGAGCCGGGCCGGTCCCAGGTCGTCGACCGCGAGAACGCGGTGCCGCGCGCCGTGAGTGAAGCGGTCGATGCAGCGCACGACCTCCCGCGCCTCCCGGTACGCCCGGGCGAAGGAATCGGGTTCGTACACCGACGACACTCCGGCGATCAGTCCGCTCGCCGGGCTCAATTCGGCGGCCGCGGCCTCGAGGGTCGACGTGATGCGCCCGACGACCGCCGGGGACGCCGCCCCCGCGGGTGCCTCGATCAGCAGGAGGATCCCCTCGGAACCCCGGGTCGACAGCACCTCCTGGCCGAGTGCGCGCTCGGTGTATTCGGCGAGGGAACGGTCGAGATCCTCGGGGGCGCCCTCGGAATCGCGCACGTACACCAGGGCGCGGCGTGCGTAGACGTTCACGCCGAGGTACTCGGCGCCGGCCGCGAGGTCTTTCCAGGCGCCGGAACCCCGGACGAGTTGCCGGGCGAGGTTCGATCTCGCGTTCCACGCGACCCGGGTGATGCGGCGCTGGGTGAGGAACTGGGCTCCGATGCGGCGGGCGCAGCGCAACGTCACGTACTCGTCCGTGGGATGGAACGGCGTCGGCTGTTCGTCCACGACGAGCCACCCGAGGTGCTCTCCGCGCTCGACGACGGCGCTGAGGATCTTCCGGCGAGACAACCCGGTGCCGAGTTCGGCGGGCAGCAGCACCGGGTCCGCACTGGGCGGGGTCGTCGTGGTGTGCCCGCGCACGATGTCGCGTAACGGCGGGAAGGTGGTCTGCCTGCCGGCCTCCGGGCGGGTGGACGCGACGACGTGTCCCTGGCGATCGAACAGGGTCACCGCCTTGCCGGTGGCCTCCGAGCAGACCCGGACGATCGCGGACAGGCAGTCGATCGCGACCGCGGCATCGTCGAGAAGTTCGTCGAACACGCTGAGCGGCAGCCGCTTACGGCCGGTATCGGCGTCGGAGGTGGACATCGTGGTCCTCGCTTCCGTCTCTACCGGGCCATGGTCAGCTGTGATGGGCGAGCAGAAGTGTGCGGACGGACGCCGCGTGCTCGATGGCCGCCTCCATCGACGTGGTTGCCGGTACCAGCGTGATGTTGTCCGCACCTGCCTCGACGAACGAGTTCAGCCACTCGGCCACCTGCTCGGGTGTTCCGGCGGGTGCCAGATGGCGGAACTTGTCGCGCGGTAACTGATACAACGCCTGCATCTTCTCGCCGACGAGCCGGTCCGCGACCGCGGCATCCTTGTCGAGCCCGCACCAGACGTTGACGCCGAACGAGGCGGGTGCCCGGTCTTCCTTCGCTGCCGCATCGAGAATGGCGGTACGGGTCTCGGCGAACCGGCGCGGAGTGCAGAAGATGCCCAGCCAGCCGTCGCCGTAGCGGGCGGTGCGGCGGATGGCGGATTCGCCCCGGCCGCCGATGAGGATCGGCACCGCCGGCTGCGGCGCAGGCAGGATGCGTGCCCGGTCCAGGGTGAAGAACTCGCCGTGATGGGTCACTTCCTCGCCGCTGAGGACGGCGCGCAGCACCTCGAGGGTTTCGTCGAGGCGACGGCCGCGGGTGCTGGGGTCGACCCCGCTGTTCGAGATCTCGGAGCGGTCCTCACCACCGACGCCGGCGCCGAGGACCAATCGGCCGGGCGCGATCTGCGACAGCGTCGCGATCTGACGGGCGGCGAGCATCGGGTGTCGCAGTCCGAGCAGGTACACGCCGATGACCACCGACAACGTGTCGTGGGTCGACAGCACCGACGTCGCGGACACCATGCCGTCGAACCCGGTTCCGCCGTGGAAGCTGATGTGGTCCCCGACGGTGATGTGGTCGAGACCCGCCTCCGCGGCGGAATCGAGGAGCAGTCGCCGATCTGCGGGTTTCGGGACGAGGAGTGCATCCGTGACCGACAATCCCACTCTGATCGGCATCCTGATCTCCTCTCATGCTAATGGACTGACCATAAACTTCTCACCCCGTGGATGGCAAGGCCGGACGGCGGCATTCTGTGGTCACAGCATCGAACTGCCACCGTTGACACATCCCCTGGGACCCGAACACAGCCATGCGCTGCACGCCTCGAGGCCGTGGGCCTCGCGGTCTATCGAGAAATCGCGGCTGGTCAGTCCCTGTGTTCGACCGAGCAGAATACGAGGACATCCTCTGCTTCGCCAAAGTCTGGAGTCGACCGCGTATCAAATCGTGGCAGAACGGTGATTATGCCAAGTGCGGGGGTTCGCGACTCGCTGCAGCGAGTCCTTGATACTACCGAGGACGTGAGCTGGCCCGAGCGGCCTTTGTCGGGTGCAGTCACTCGACTGGCTCGATCAACTCGGACACTGGAGCAATGGAAACAGCGCCAGGTAGACCTTGTCGACAGTATGAGCAAGCGCGACGCGAGCACCCCTGACGGAAGCCGCGGCACACTACGTCGCCAAGCCTTGGGTGACCCGACGCGAGAAGAAGACCTCGTCAGGAGCCGCTGCAGATGGGTAATCCTGATCGCGACTGGTCGTCGAACGAGCTGCGGTGGGGAATGAAGCGTTCCTTCATCGACTACATTCGGTCCTTGCCCGACGGTGTCGTCGTCCGCTCGACGGTGCTGCCAATTGCGGCGCGAACGAGAACGAGTCTTCGGACGGTGGCTGCGTCGTCGACCGCCTCTCGTTTGAGGTAGTCGTCCAATCCCAGCACACGCATCATCTCGAGATCGGCAGTCAGACGCTTCGAATGGCGTGAAAAATGTTGCTCCGCAGTGCTGTTGCGGCGAGCTTGCTTGTAGTAGCTCACGAGGCCGATGTCGCCGCCTCAGCGAGGTCCAATGGCATCACGACAATCGCGACTCCGAGGTCGAGAACATTCTGAGCGGCGGATCCGGAAAGGTAGATCGACTCGAATCGGGCGCGGCGGGCGAGTACGGCTGAGGGCGCGTCATATGCTCCCGGTACGACGACAAGGGGTTACGCCGCCGCAATTCACGGAGGTGGACCTTGCGTGCCGTTCACGTAGTCGCCAAGGATGCCGAGGAGGAGAGGTTCGGTCAGGTCGGGCCATCGCTGTATCCAGGGTTCACCCGCACGTATGTCAGCGAGCAATATTGACAGAATCTCCAGGACCGCTGGCCCGCCGTCGAGAAGGATGCGAGGCAAGCGGAGTGCAGCGCATTGCGAAACCAACGGTGCAAGGGTCTGTTTGGCTTCGTCGATCCGTCCTGCCGAAGCAAGGCAGCACACTTCCAACACTGTCAATACGACCAAAGCCCGAGGTCTCTTCTGATTTGCGACCCGCGCCGCCAGCACACGGCTCCGCCTCAACGCCTGTTGCGCTGCGGCGTCCGATCGGTCTGAAAGAAGTAGCCGTATCGACGACTCCTCGTCGAGTTGAGAGCAGACCTCTGCGATGCCGCCCTGCTCTACCGGGAGGCTGGAGTGTCTGAGACTCGCGCTCGTCACGGGATCGACTGGGAGTCCGGCACGGATTCGTTCATTGACAATATGTTTGCTCAACCGCGAAACCCCAAGCCGTGCAGCGACTGCCGCTCCCTCCTCCAAGCGCTGCTCTGTAGCCGCGCGATCACCGCGAAGCGCCTTGATCCGGGAGCCCACCCCGTAGGTCGCGAGCAGGATATCGACGATGCCCCCCTCGGAGCCGAGCTCATTGCTGCGATCGAGCAACTCCTCGGCGGTATCGACATCGCCCATGTCGTAGAGCAGGGAACCCAGGAGTGCGCCTGCGAGGCGAGCGGCGTAGCTGTGCGCACCCGTCTGTCGGGCTAGATCCAATGCGGTACGGAACTTGCGCTCGGCCTCGCCGACCTCGAGAACCTCGTAGGCCGCCACTCCGGCCATGCAATGTCCGTACATGACACTGAACGGTCCGACTGTCCGTTCGTGGTAATCGCGTGCCCAGTCCTGCCATCGGCGCGCGGCTGCAAAGTCGAAACTGTGCACCGCCAGGAAGGACGCCACACCGCTCGCGCCGGAGGTCACGAATGGACGCACTTCGTCCGGATGCTGCAGGATATCGTCGATCAGATCCCACACGCCTTCAACCTGATCCGCGAAGATCCTCCCCACCGCGCGTATCAGGTCAGCCTCGCGTCGGACCATACGTTGCTCCTCAGCGGATCTCAACTCCGTATCAAGGGCGGAAGTGAGGCAGTCGAGGGCGGAGTGCGTGGCAGCTGGGCGCTGCAACAGCACGTTTCCCCACCCGACCAGGAGTTGGAGCTCCGAGTGCAGACGGGCTTCGGCAGGTGGAATTTTCGCGATCAAGCCGAGCAGAGTCGCCATCCGCGAGTTTTCGATCAGTTCCCGTCCGTCTGATTCGACCAAGTGGATCGCACGTTCGGAATCCTCGCCGGCCATTGCATGATCGACAGCCTCGCTGAGCATTCCGTGCAGCTCGAACCACTGCGACGCGACATGATGTAATCGTCGAACCCTGGTCGGATTGTCCCGCTCGAGTCGGCGTTGAAGGAACTCGGCAAACAGGTGGTGATATCGAAACCACTCTTTGTCATCGTCGAGGCTGGTCAAGAATAGATCTCGACTTTCGACTTCCTCGAGCAACGCCTGGCCGGACCGGACGCCCGACAGCTGGGTCGCCAGATCACCGCAGACCTTCGCGGTGATCGCTGTACACATGATGAAGTCGAGGAGATCAGGCTCTAGTGTGCACAGGACGTTGTCCACCAAGTATTCGCCGATCGCATGATGCCGTCCGGACAGATGTCTGATGAACTCTGCCGGATCATCCCTGCCGCGCAGCGACAACGACGCCAACTGCAGGGCGGCAGCCCAACCATCTGTCGAATCCACCAGGTCCGCAACCTCCGATCCGCTCAATTGCAGGGCGTTGACATCGAGGAGGAACGCCTTTGCCTCGTCGGCGTCGAAACGCATCGCTTCAGCATCGATTTCGACCAACTCGTCGCGCACTCGCATCCTGCTCAGCGATAGCCCCGCCTGGCTGCGGCTGGTAACCACGAGCTGCAGATGGTGACATCCATTGTCGAGGAGGAAACCCATGGCGCTGATCGTTTCGGCGGCGTTCACGCGATGCCAGTCATCGACGACGATCGCCAACCGCTCGCCGCAGTTGTGTATCTCGTCGACCAATGAACTGAGGACATAACGGGCCGCATCCGGGGGATGATCCTCGAGAATCTGCCCCAGTTCGTGTGCGAGGGCGGGTCGAATACGGCGGACCGCCTCCAGCAGATGCGCGAGAAACCAGACAACGGTGTTGTCGTCATGATCGACACTCAACCAGGCGACGGATACGCCGGTTGTCTCGAGCTCAGTCCGCCACTGTGCTGCCAGGGTGCTCTTGCCGAACCCGGCGGGCGCATGAATCAAGACGAGTCTGCGGCGCCCGCCGGCGCGCAGAGTGTCGAGCAGTCTGCTGCGTCCAACCAGTGGCCGACTGGGGGTCGGCGGCCGGAACTTCGTGGCGGCGCTCGGCGGGGTCAATACGGTCGACCGTCTGGCATCACTCACCTCCTTCCTCGGTTGTTCGAGAGACGGTTGCGCGGACCCGGTGGACTTAGCAAGGGGACGCACGATCGCCGTCCCCGTGAACCCATGCATCTCGCAGACCGCGCGTAGTTCGTCACCCAATGCTGTAGCGGTCGGGGGCCGATCAGCCGGCAATTTGGCCATCGCATGCTCAATCGCGGTCACCACATCGCGTGGAAAGTCCTGTACTCGGAGATCGGGCACCGACACGCTGGTTATTCGGATGAACTGGGCGACCATGCCCTCACCGGCTCGGCGTTCGAAGGCAGCGTGCCCAGAAATCAGCGTGAATAGTGTCGATCCGAGACCGTAGATGTCGGATGCCGGTGCGGGCGCCTGCCCGTGCAGCAGCTCGGGGGCGGTGTAGGCGGGCGAACCCGCGACATTTCCGGTGGAGGTTTTGAAGGCCCCACCGACCCGCGCGATACCGAAATCAGCTAATTGAGGCTCGCCGTAGTCGGTGATCAGAATGTTGGCAGGCTTCACGTCTCGGTGCAGGATTGCGAGGGCGTGAGCAGTTTGCAGGGCACCGGCGAGCTTGATTGCGATCAGGAAAGCGTCGGGCCACGGCAAGGGCCCGTGACAGCGAACCCACGCTTCCAGCGAGTCCCGGGCGTGGTAGGGCATCGCAATGTATGGACGTCCCCCGGCCAGCACGCCCACCTGCAAGATTTGGACGATGTTCGGATGCCCGGACAGCCGGCCCATAGCGCGTTGCTCTCGGACGAAGCGTTCGCGGTCGGTACGCTCGACACCCTCGAGAACTTTGATCGCGACTGTGCGATCCAGTGAGGTCTGCACGCACCGGTACACCGCGCCGAAGCCGCCCCGACCTACCTCGTGGGCGTCGTCGAACCCCTCGGCTTCCAGTTCGGAGACGACCGAGGCAGCGACGTCGCGTTCAGTGCCCGCCGGGTCTACATCCGCCATCTCCGAAGCCTGACTCCATTGACGCGCCTCTGCTGAAGGGAACTGCTACCGGAAAATGTGATCAGAGCGTGCCGACCACCGTGGAGCGGGTTCCCAGAAGTTCAGCGTACTCGGTGCACCGTTCCGGAACGGTGAGTTACCCATCTCTGTCTCCCACGCCCGCGATAACGCGGACAATTTCAGCACTCATGGCATGTTTCTCCCGCGAACTGGCTGGTATCGGCGGATGGGATTGGAACCGGGCGCCGCCGGGGAGCGACCCCGACGGCGCCTTGTTGATTCCTCGGCGACCTCGGCGCGGGAGATCCACCGGTCGGTGTGTCGTCTCAGACAGCACCGACCCCGGCGGCATCCGCGGGCCCGTGTGGCCGAGGGTGGTGAGGGCGCCCGCGACCAGTGCGGTCAACTTCCGGCCAGCATGTGCGCCCTTGTCGGTGGGCACCGACAGATGCTCGTCCGCCAGGTGAGCGAGGCCGCAGTGCTGCGCCAACCCGAGTACCGGGATCAGCCCAGCCGCGGTGAGGAGGTTGCGGTCGTCGAACGCCGCGGCCGTCACCGGGCGGGTGTGGGAATAGTTGCGGCCTAGAGATGCCCTTCGTGTCGATCGAACTGGTTCTGTGAGAAGTCCAATTCTTTCCGCACGCAAGGCCATCTCGCCGTTTCGACTCACCCAACCCCACCCGGCATCGATGGTCGGACCTCGTGGCGACCGACGTCTTCAGCTCCAACAAAGCATTTGCCGTGTACTCGTAGTGCCGGTCAGGGCCGAGGCAGATCGGACTCAGGCTGCGGATATTCCGCCGTTGACGCTGATCGCCTGCCCGGTGAGTCGGCGTGCCGCGGGGGAGGCGAGGAAGACCGCCAGCGCAGCGAGGTCTTCGGATTCGGGAACGCCGAGGTGCGCTTGCTGGGCTGCTTTGGCGAACAATTTGGCGCTGAATCCGTCGGAGGTGATCCGCTCGGTCGACCCGGTCCCGTTGACGAGCGAGGGAGTCAGGACGTTGGCGCGAATTCCGCTTCGTTTGGCTTCGATGGCGAGCGTGCGAGTGAACATGATGATTGCCGCCTTCGCTGCACCGATCACCGATTCGCCCGGCGTCGCGGTCTTTCCCGCATCCGAAGCGACATTGATGATCACGCCACCCTTCCTCGCCGTCATGTGCGGCACGATCTCGCTCGCGAGATACATGCACGGCAAAGCCAATTGGTTGAATGTCCTTGCGATATCGTCCGTGGGTATGTTCGCGAAGAGTTCCGGCCGGACGTCGGCGGCCGTTGTGGACACCAGAATGTCCACGCCGTCGAGGATCCGCTCCGCCTCGGATGCGACATACGCCGCGCCCTCAACCGTGGTCGCATCGGCGGAGAGGAAGGTCACCTCACAGGCCGAGTTGACGGACGAAATGCGCTCTCGCGCAGCTTCTCCGCGTTCCGCCCCGCGTCCGACGATTACGACGCCCGGAGCGCCGGCCTGGGCGAGGCCGACCGCGGTCGCGAGACCGATCCCGGCCGTGCCGCCCACGACCAGGGCACTGCTTTCCTTCAGTTCCTTCGGCGGCGCGATTTCATGCGTACCCATTCGTGTACTCCGTTCAGGGGGTGATGTCAGAGGGAAACTGTGCCGCGAGCGAAGATGTCCTTCGCAATGATGCGCTTCTGGATCTCTGCGGTGCCGTCCGCGACGAGGTAAGCGGTGACGTCGCGGTAGCGTTGCTGCAGCGGTGATTCCGTGGAGTACCCGAGATTTCCGTGTACGCGCATCGCGAACTCGATGGCGTTCTTCGCAACGACGGGCGGCCACCACTTGCTCATCGAGGCCAGAGCGGTGTGCGGCTGGGAGGTCTCACGCAGCCACAATGCGCGGTAGCAAATCCAGCGTGCACCTTCCAGATAGGTTGCGTGTTCGGAGAACTGGAACGCAAGCCCCTGGTGCTCGGAAAGTGGCTGACCGAACGTTTCCCGCTGCTGGGCGTACGCGGCGGCTTCCTCCAGGCTCTGCTTTGCGGCGCCCAAACACATCAGGCCGAGGGCAGCTCGACTGAAGTCGAAGTGGTCCATGACCGAGTGGAAGCCCTTGCCGAGTTCGCCGACGAGGTGAGAATCGGAAACAAAGACGTCCGACAGGTGGATACTTCCCCAGCCCAGAGGCAGGCAGCCCATACCGGGCATGTGGCTGACGCTGACGCCTTCCGCATCGAGCGGGACGACGAAGCAGCTGACGCCTCGGGAACGGCTGGAGCCGGGCTCTCGCGCGTAGACGAGCGCCGCGGTGGCATTCATTGCCCAGGAAATTGCAGTCTTCTCGCCGTTGAGACGCCAGCCGCCCTCGACTGCCGTTGCGGTGGTGGTCAGTGCACTCGCGTCGGACCCCGACCCGGGTTCGGTCAGGGCGATGGCGATGGTCTGCTCACCGCTGATGAGGGGAGGAAGGTAGCGCTCCTGAATCTCGGCCCGGCACAGCGCCAGTTGGGAGGCGACAAGCCCGATCTGGACGGGCGCCGACGCCATGTTCACGTCGCCGTAGGCGAGGGTTTCGGTGGCCATTCCGAGCAGAACGGGATCTTCGGTACCGGTACCGCCGTACTGCTCGGGCAGGCCGATACCCAGCAGACCCAGGTCGCCGATTTTCTTCATGATGTCGAAAGGGAATTCGGTTGATGCTGCCCGGTCGCGATAACCCGGGAGGAGAACTCGATCACTGAACGCTGCCAGCGTCTTCCGAAACTCTTCCTGCTCGTCGGTGAATGCAAATGAAACCATGGGGATTGCTCCTGTGCGTGACTCGGCTGGGGGATCACGGCGAGGGAGCGTTGTCGTTCGTTGAGAAGCTGGACTGCCCGGTCCTCGCCAAGTAAGAACTATTCTAGGTTTGAATAGTAGGACGTAAAACTTGATAGGGCAAGGGGTGCAGGGCTGGTCTCGCCGCCGCATGTAGGCCGCCGAAAGTGCGTGTTGACTCAGTGTCCGGTTTCGACATCGCCGACGGCACGACGCACAAGTTGCAATTGCTCGATCAGCGCTTCCAGGGTTTCGGCGTCGACCGAATCAAGGCCGAAGCGGCCCCCGGCGAGCCGGTTGTTTGCTTCCTCAACCACTTTCATGCCGGCCGGGGTGAGAGTGGCGAGAACGGTCCGGCGGTCCGTCGTATGTGCGCGGCGTTCGACGAGTCCCGCCTTGACGAGTTGCTCGACCGCCATCGACACGGTGGTGGGGTGGACCATGAGGTACTTGCTCAACTTGCCGAGCGGACGAGTTCGTCCCTCCGAGAGTTGTAGCGAGGTCAGGATCAGATAGGCATTGCGCGACAGCCGGAGTGAGCGCAACTCCTGGTCCATCGCACGGACGACCCATTGGTGGGTGCGCAGCAACGCCATCGTGGTGACGAACTCCAGTTCGGCCGAATCCTGCCGTTCCACCCATTCGGCGCGCATCCAGTCGATCACGTCGGGCTGATCGTCGTCGGAAGACGTCGGAAATTCACTCGCCACTGCGCGGCCTCTCGTCGTCACCGAATCGTGTCGCGGTAGTCGTCACCGAACCGCGTCGCGGTAAATGATAGACCGCATGCGTACCAGCCCAGTGCGCGAGAATCACTGTCAACGATGCGAGAGAACGACCTTCCCGAACCCGCTTCCCTGTTCGAGATGCTTGTGTGCGGCCGCCGCCTCTGCGAGCGGGAACACGGTATCGATGGGCACCGGTGGAATGGTGGCCGCATCGATCAGTTCCAAAAGGCCGGTGAAGTCTTGCGGGCTCCCCATCGTGGTGCCGATCAATTCATACTGGCCGAAGTAGAAGGGTCTGACATTCAGAGTGGCGAGTTCGCTCCGAGATGCGCCCAGCACGACTAATCGGCCCCCCGGACGCAAAGCCGCGATGGACTGTTCCCACGTCCCCACGGAATCGAGGACGAGATCGAAGCCCTGACCGTCGGGCGAGTGGTGACGAGCGGCTTCGGGCCACTCGGGGTCGCTGTAGAGCACCCCGTTCGCGGCACCGAGTTCTACTGCCTGCGCGATCTTGGACGGGGAGGAGGACGTGACTGTAACGTTTGCCCCCACGGCAGACGCCAGCATGACGGCCATGGTCGCAACTCCCCCGCCTGCGCCCAGGACGAGGACATTCTCGCCGGCGCGGAGGCGTCCGCGGGTGAACAGCGCCCGATAGGTGGTCAGTCCGACGAGGGGGAGGGCAGCGGCCTGCTCCCAGCTGAGCCCGCGCGGTTTCGGGGCAACGCAGACCTCCGGCACCCGTACCAACTCGGCGTAGGTGCCCCGCTGGCGATCGCCGAGGATCTCCCACTGCGCGCTCGGGGCTGCTTCGCGGTCGCCCCACCACAGTGAGGGAAGGACGAGAACCTCCTCACCCGTGTCTGCGCGGATGCCCGCACCGTCCGCGCCGAGAACGTGCGGCAGTGGCGACGAGTACTTACCCTGTCGCACGAGAACATCGTGCCAGTTGAGGGCCGCAGCCTTCAATTGGACAGTCACCCAGCCCGGGCTCGCCACCGGATCGGCGATCGACTCGATCTTCAGGACGTTCGGCTCCCCGAACTCTCGCAAAACTACGGCATCCATGACGCTCCATTCGGTCGTACCTTTTCAATGGTATCATTGTTTCGACGTCGGGTGTCGTACTGCCGGTCATCGGCGTCACTGGACGCTGTGAATTCCAGAATCACCACTTCGCCAACGTGATTGGCCGCAACACAGTTCGTAAGTCGTGTCTGCTCGACGCTTGCCCGTCGCGTGCGATTCGTGTTTAGTGATGCCAGTCACATACACTGTATGTTTGGGTGAGGAACGTCTGCCCCGTGGCGCAATCAGCGTCGGCGAGGTGACCGAACTACGGAGCGCAATGATTCGGAGAGAGCAATCAGTCGAAGTGCGGGATGAGGGTCTTGTTCAGGACGCGCACGAATGCACAGACCTCGTTTCGAAGATCCTCGGGGCCGCATACCAGGCGTCCGGGCCAGAGGATGCGTATGCCGCACTCGCGGGAGCCCGACATCAACTCGGGAACGCACTGACCGAGGGTCTATTGCCAGAGACCGACATCGAGGAGGCCTGTGTTCTCCTGGTCCGGATGGAAGATCTTCGGGAGCAATGCGCCGAGAGCGCGGCGATCCGCCGGGCCGCCGAGTTGGCGGCTGTACACGATGCCGCTGCCGGACTGCGTGATCTCGCATCCGGCGACATCGTCCAATCGGCACCAGAGGCGATTTGTTCGACGCTTCCCTTCGCGCGCGCCATGATCTCGGCGATCAGCGGATCGCTCTGGCAACCGCAGCGACTTCACGTCCGGCCGGAATTCGACGGGTCACCGATGGACTTCTCGGACTTCGTGAACTCCGCGGAGTTTCCGTTGTCCGAAGCGCGACTGGAGACCGAACTGGTTCGCCGTCGTGTGCCTGCCCTGGTCGCAGCGCCAGCGCAAGACGAACGCACGATGAAGGAAATAGTGGTCGCGTCACGCTCCTCGGGCTATGTCGCTGCACCGATCGTCTCGAGAGGCCGGGTAATCGGACTGATCCATGCCGATCGTCCCGGCGCGCGGGACCCTCTCGATCCGGACGATCGCGACCGACTGGACGCGTTCGCGACCTTCTTCGCTCTCGTGTACGAGCAAGCGATATTGAGGGAGCGAATCAGCGCGCAGAGATCACGATTGGCGGCATCCTTCGATTCCACCGATGTGCTGCTCGAACGCATTCAGAAGGCGGAGCTGGGCCTGCGTCCCCAGCCTGACGAGCATCCTCACATCGCTCGGCCCACAGTCGACCAGACGTCCGCGGTAGAGGTCAGCGCGGTGTTGACGTTCCGTGAGCGCGAGATTCTTTCCCATATCGCCACCGGCGCCACCAACAGTCAAATCGCACAGACACTGGTGATCTCCGAGGGAACCGTGAAGTCGCACGTCAAGCACATTCTGAAGAAGCTGCGCGTCCCGACCCGGGCTGCAGCGGCGGTACTCTATTCCCACCAGATCCGACGATGATGGATATCAAAACCGTGAACGATGGCCAATCTCGTATACAGGGCTCGGCTCAGGCGCGAGGCGACGCCGAGGCCATGAAGGCGGCCGTGTCCCTGCTCGGTCGTTTGCGGAACGACTTCGGACTGGGGCCCGAACCTCCGAGTGACACCCGGAAGGTGTCTCCCGGTCTTGTCCTCGCCCTGCTCGACGAGGCGACCGAAGCGGCGCTCAGTGCACTGTCGACGATCGTGTCGGACAAGAAGGTGTCGTTCGGAAGGCTTCTCGTCGAAATCCGCGATGTCCGCCACCGTCTGCACTCGTCACCGTCCTCGTCGGCAGTCGTCGGTGCCGCCGACTTCGCAGGCGCTGTTCGACGTCTTCGGGGTGCTGAGACAGTGGCCGGCCTGTCGAGGAGCGTGTGCGCCGAGGCCGCCGCGATGACTGGTCTTGACCGAGTGCTGCTCTCTGAGGTCCACAGCAATGCCTGGACTATCGTGGAGACCCAGTTCGAGAGAGGCGCTGCGCCCGAAATCGATTCACTCGCCACGGCACCGATTGAGCCTGACTCACCGGAGGGACGGGCCGTGCAGAAGCGCACCGCAGTCCTCGTGCTACCGGATCGGCAGTCGCCTGCGGCGAACCCCATCAACCTCGCGAGTGCATCGTACTTCGGCGCCGGAGGGTATGTTGTAGCCCCGATTGCCGTCTCCACCGGCGTGATCGGCTTGATCCACGCGAGTCGTGCAGACGACCGAAATCCGAGTATCGCCGAACGCGACCTGCTCGATGCGTTCGCCGGCAGCTTCGGAACTCTTTTCGAACGAGCAATGGTGTCCGAACGATTGACCAAGCAGAAGCGGTTGATCGTCGAACGCCTGGAGCAGGAGAGTCGCGAGGCGGAAGTGCTCTCGAATTCAGAAGTTGCGCTCGGAAAGCCGCGTGCCGCCGGTGCCGCATCATTCTCACCGGCGGCGCTGCCCTCACACTGCAACGCACCGGGCTTGGAAGAACTTACCGGGCGTGAACGCGAAGTGTTCCAGCTCCTGGCGGCAGGCAAATCCAACACGGAAATTGCAGATGTACTTGTGATCAGTGTCTTCACAGTGAAATCGCATGTCAAAAAGATCCTGCGAAAGCTGGGAGCGATGAACCGGTCCGAGGCGATCTACCGATACTTGGAGATGGCCAAGTCTGACGCCTCGTCCGGCCGCACCACCTAGATCAACCGTTCGTGTCGGGTACGACGACTCGGAGTCCATTGCATCGATCGTTGACGATCAACTGGCACGACAAGCGTGAGTGTGCCTGCACCCCATCGAGGTACTCGAGTAGATCACGCTCCTCGTCCGTGGCCTCGTCGAACAGCCCCTGGGAGTCCTCGTCGAGGAAAACATGACAAGTTGCGCACGAGCAGCTTCCACCGCATTCGGCGACGATCCCCGGGAGATTGTTGCGGACCGAGCCGTCCATGATGCTCTGACCGGACGGGACGTCGATAGTCGACTCACTTCCATCGGGCAGTACGTAGGTGATCTCGCTCATTTGCGTTTCCTTCAAGTCAGTGAAGTTCCAGTCGGACGGGCAGATTCTTGAGGCCGCCGACGAAGTTCGTCTGGAGCACGCGTGCGTCACCGATCTGCTCCAACTTGGCGATCTTCGGCAGCAGCTCTTCGAACATGATTCGAAGTTCGATCTTCGCAAGGTGCTGTCCGATGCACATGTGCGGTCCGTACCCGAAAGCGATGTGCTTGTTGGGCTTCCGGTCGAAGCGAAAAGTGTCGGGTGAGTCGAACACGTCGCTGTCGCGGTTCGCTGACTGGTAGAGAAGCACCAGTCGATCACCCTTCTTGATCTGCTGTCCACGGAGGGTGTAGTCGACGGACGCCTGGCGGGTGAACTGCTTCACCGGCGATGCCCAGCGCAAGGACTCGTTCACCAGATCGGGGATCAGAGAGGGGTCGGCCTGTACCCGGGCGAGCTGGTCAGGGTTCTCGATCAACGCATGCAGACCGGTCGCCAAGGTGGTAGACGTGGTGTCGTGACCAGCGGTTGCGATGGCGATGAACCAGCCGTAGGCGAAGGTTTTCGGGTAGTAGTCGCCGTTCTCGTCCTTCCCGGCCGCGATCAGAGTCGCGAGGTCGTCGCGGGGATTCGCGCGACGGTCTTCGACGAGTGCGTCGAAGTAGGCGTAGAAATCCGCGATGGCAGCCGAAAATTGTTGTGCTGCCGCTTCCGGGGTCAGGGGTTCGACGTCGTCACGCTGCTCGTCGGGATCTGCGACTCCGAAGAAGTCCTGAGTCAACGCCATCATCCGCGGCTCGTCTTCTTCCGGGACACCGAAGAGGCTCATGATCACGTGGAGCGGAAAGGACTTGGTGAAGTTCTCGACGAGGTCGATCTCGGTTCCCGATCGGCGAAGCTCCGCAACCGATTCCTGTGCCAGCTCCCGAATGATGCCTTCCCATTTCTTCAGGTTCGCCGGCCGGAACCAGTCCGCGGCGAGATCCTTCACTGCGGTGTGCTCAGGTGGGTCCAGATAGGTGATCGTGTCGAGGATCCGGAGACTGCCGCCGGTCAGGCTCTTGGTGAAGGCATCACCCGCCTGATTCGTGAGAATCGGATTATGGGAGCCCTTGTCCTCTCCGCCGCCGCTGTTGAAAATCTGGGGTTGTTTTTCGATTTCCATGATGTCGGCGTGCTTGGTCACCAGCCACAGAGGATCGTAGCCCTCGACCTCCACCTTCCCGAGCGGGTTGTTGGTTCGCAACCACTCGTAGGCCGCGTAAAGTGAAACTTCGTCTCTATGGCCCTCAGGTAGGACGATCTGCTCGGCGATGCTTTTCGGGATCGGAACGCTCGATACGTGTTCGACGGTAGTCACACTGTCTCCTCGCAGTTTTGAATTCTCTACATCTTCGCTGTGATCCAAGTCTCGCGTAGGCCGCCCGATGAAACGTCATCTCTACGAGAGATATTCGTACGCCCTTAGGGCGAAATCGCTTCGTGATCATGTAGCTGGCATCAGCGAAACAGGGGCTGCTGCAACATTGTTGCGCAGCCCCTGTTTCGGGTAGCTTGTGGTCTTACTCGTTGCCGGTCAGTTCGGCCGCCTGCTTGCGAAGCAAGAACTTCTGGATCTTCCCGGTGGCGGTGGTGGGAAGTTGGTCGACGACGACCACTTTCTCGGGGATCTTCTGCATCATTGCTTTGCGTTCGTTCCGGAGGAAGTCCGCCAAGTCCTCGAGTGTCGGCGCGGGACCGTCGACGACAATGAAGGCGCACACCTTCTCGCCGAGGCGGGGATCGGGCATGGACACCGCGGCCGCTCCCATGATCTGCGGATGCGCCAGTAGGTGTTCTTCCACCTCGCGTGCCGAGATGTTCATTCCACCACGGATGATCAGGTCCTTGATCCGGCCGGTGACCCGCAGATATCCATCTGCGTCGACGCGGCCCAAATCACCTGAGGAGAGGAACCCTCGATCGTCGACCGATGCAGCCGTGCGCTCGGGGTCGCGCCAGTATCCGAGGAAGATCCCCGGTCCTCCGTAGAAGATCTGGCCTTCCTCGCCGGCCGTTACGATGGCACCTTCCTCGTCCCGAATCTCGAGATCGACACCATCGAAGGCGCGCCCGTCGGAGGAGAGCACCTTTTCGATGGGGTCGTCGACACGCACCGCCGTCACCAGTAGCCCTTCGCTGCTGCCATAGACCGGGAGCAACGTACAGTCGGGCAGAGCCGTCTTCCACTCTGTCAGAAGGATTTCAGGAATAGGTGCGCCGGCGCTGACCCAGAGTCGCATCGAGGTCACGTCGTGGTCGGCACCATCTTCGATGGCCCCGAGTGCCATCTGGAGGAACGGTGTCGCGGCCATGCTGACCGTGGTCTTGAACTCCGCGATACGCCGGAGGCCTTCGTTCGGCTCCCACACGTCGAGGAGATGGATCCCACTGCCGAGGATCAACGGCGTCGCCACGCCCACGGCCAGCCCGGTCGCATGCGTGACGGGCGAGGGCATGAACATCACATCGTCAGGATTCAGACCCATCACCTGCCCACCCAGTCCGTAGACGGTGAAAGAGAGCGTGTTGAAGGTGTGCTGGCACCCTTTCGGTCGCGACTCTGTCCCCGATGTGTAGATGATGGCATGGGCCGCATCGGCAGATGGGGGTGGCCCGAGTTCGTCGTCACCGGGGACGCCTTCACCGGCGGTCAGTGAATCGAACGCGATCTCGTCGGCGCCCGCATTTCCGCGCACGACGACGACGTGCTCGAGTCCGGGAACCTCCGGGCGGACCTCGGCCAGCATGTCGGTGTACCGGAACTTCCGGAATTCCTCTGTGACAAAGGAGATCTTGGCACCGGAGTGCTCGAGAACGTATCGGACCTCATCGTGCCGGTACACGGGCATCGTCGGCACGAGTACGGCGCCGATCCTGGCGAGCGCCACATAGATGACGACGAATTCGTTCCAGTTCGGTAACTGGACCTGGACGCGGTCACCCCGCTCGATTCCAAGCTTTTTCAAAGAGGCCGCAAGGCGGTATGCCTGCCCGCGAAGCTCTCCTCGGGTGAGGACGCCGTAGCCATCGGTGACAGCGACGAAGTCCGGGTCGATCGTGGCCCAGCGGTCCACATGTTCGGCCAGGCTCTCGTCACGCCAGTAGCCGTTCGATCGGAACGCCGCGAGGGTGCTGGCACTGTAGCGGTCCTCGGGGAGAATGGCTCCCGCGTGTTCCATGACATCCATGTGCGGATCCTTGCTTTCAGGTGCCTCTCCTCGACAGGAGACAGGCCCGGGAGTAATTGGCCTAACCATAATACCGATCTAAGGGGGGAGGGAAGGTATAAAACGGACACCTTCTCGTCCTCGGGGGTGAGGGAGATACCCCGTGGGGATGAGTGGTCTGTCGGTGCGGGTGCGCCCCGAGCGCCGCACCCGCACCAAATTTTTACAGGTAGATCGACTTCGGCACGAGGTAGGCGGACAGGGCTTCCGGACCCAGTTCGCGACCGAGGCCGCTGGCCTTGACACCACCGAAGGGTGCCGTCGGGTCGGGGAGGTAGCCGTTGATACCGACCGTTCCGGTCTGGATGCGCCGAGCAACAGCGACCCCGTGGTCGTGATCGGCGGTGAAGACGGTGCCACCGAGGCCGAAGTCGCTGTCGTTCGCGATGCGGACGGCGTCCTCGTCGTCGCGGTACGAAATGATCGACAGCACCGGGCCGAAGATCTCTTCCTGGGCGATGCTGTAGTTGTTGTCGACGTCCGCAAAAATGGTCGGTTCGACGAACCATCCCTTGTCGAGGTCGGTGGGGCGCCCACCACCGACCGTGATGCGGGCGCCGTCGCCCTTGCCCTTCGCGATGTAGGACTCCACCCGCTCGCGCTGCCGGGCGCTCGCCATCGGCCCGATCATCGTGGCGGGGTCGAGGGAACTTCCTACGGTCAGTGACCCGGCGAGGGCGCTGAACGTGTCGACCACTTCCTGGTAACGCGATTGCGGTGCCAGAATTCGGGTGCCGAGGTAGCAGACTTGCCCATTGTTCAACATGGTTGCACCGAACAGCTGTTCCCCGACGGTGGCGAGATCCAGATTCGCGTCGTCAAGGATGATTGCCGCCGATTTTCCACCCAGTTCCAGCGTGACCGGGCGAAGTAGCCGACCGCACGCCTCGGCGATGTTACGACCGGCAGCCGACGACCCGGTGAACGCCACCTTGTCGATGCCCGGGTGTGAGACCAGATACGCGCCCAGTTCGCGACCGCCGGGAACGATGTTGATCACGCCGGCCGGCAGGTCCGCCTCTTCGATTGCTTCCGCGAGGACGTAGCTGTCGAGGACTGTTTCGGGGGACGGCTTGATGACGATCGTGCACCCTGCAGCGAGAGCCGGAGCGTATTTGAAGGCGGCGAGAGCCTGCGGGAAGTTCCACGGGACGATGGCGCCGACGACGCCGATCGGGGTCTTGGTGACGAGCGTCGATCCGCCGAGGAGACCCGGCCGCGTCTCCTCGAAACTGTCGTTTTCGATCAGTCCGGCGTAGTAGCGGAGGAGGATTTGCGGGAAGACCGCCTCCAACTTCTCGGCGACGGCGACGGGCATGCCGTTCTGGGAGCTCACCGCCTGGACCATTTCGACTGCGCGCTTGTCCAGCGCATCGGCCAGGCGCCCCAGCGCCTGTGCTCGCCGCGCCGGCTCCCACTGCGACCATCCGGCCGGGTCGTCGAATGCGCGGCGTGCGGCGCCGACGGCGGCATCCATGTCAGCTTCAACGCCGTCGGGAGCGTGGCCGACCACCTGTTCGTCGTTGGGTGAGACCACCGTGATCACGCCACTCGAGGTGGGCGCATGCCATTCGCCTCCGATGAAGAAGGCATTGTTGTTCGTGGTCATGACTGGTTCCTCTCGTCTATCTGGGTTGCGGTGCTTTGTTGCCGAGTCGTGAATTCGGACGGTGGCTTACACGGATTCGAGCGGCTCCTCGTAGAGCGGGAATTCCTCGGTGTCGTCGTAGGAGCCGAGGCTCTCCTCGAAACTTTCGTGGATCGCGATTTGGGCGTTCTCGGGGAGGGTGTGCATGATGTGCCGGACGCGTTCCTGGCGGCGGGCGACGGCTTGTCGGAACGGCATGCCGGGTGTGGCTTTCATCTGCGGGACGATGCCTTCGACATCGTCGACGCCGCCGGCGTGGTGGCCGGCGTCGACCATCGCCTGTTCGGCGGCCATGGTGGCTTCGTCTTTTTCCTCGGACATTCCGATCGGGCCGATCATGGTGCCGTTGAGGAATTGTTTGACGACCGGCTGGTCGCTGGTGAGCAGCACTTCGCGGGGTCCGAACATCACCAGTTCCCGGCGGAAGAGCATGCCGATGTTGTCGGGCACCGTGCGTGCGAGGTTGATGTTGTGCGAGACGATCAGGATCGTTGCGTCGATTTCGGCGTTGATGTCGATCAGCGTCTGGGAAATGTAGGTGGTGCGGACCGGGTCCAGGCCGGAGTCGGGCTCGTCGACGAGGATGATCTGCGGGTCGAGGACCAGGGCGCGTGCCAGGCCGGCGCGTTTGCGCATACCGCCGGAGATTTCGCCGGGCAGTTTGTCCTCGGCCCCGAGGAGGCCGACGAGTTCCATCTTCTCCATGACGGTCTTGCGGACGTCGGATTCGGACTTTTTGGTGTGTTCGCGCAACGGGAACGCGACGTTGTCGTAGAGATTCATCGATCCGAACAACGCACCGTCCTGAAACAGCACCCCGAACAGTTTGCGGATCTCGTAGAGCTCCTTGCTCGAGCACTCGAGAATGTTGGTGCCGTCGATCACGATCGAGCCCTGCTCCGGACGGAGCAGACCGATAAGCGACTTCAGGAACACCGATTTTCCCGTACCGGACGGTCCGAGCAACGCGCTGACCTCGCCGGTGGGGAGGGTCAACGACACGTCCTGCCAGATTCTCTGCGAGCCGAACGACTTGGTCAGTCCTTCGACGGATACCTCGACACCCACCACTACCTCCTACGATTGCGAAAACATCGACTGATCCCCGTGTTTCGGGGAATTGGTCAGACCGGGGTCATCTCCGTCATGACCCATGTCCCGTCCTGCTCGGTCATGCCGACTCGGACGCGGCTGCCGTCCAATTTCGGTGCGGCGCTGTCGGTGCTGGTGGTCGACTGGTTGACGAAGAACAGCAGTGTCACTGCGTCTTCCGACGCGGAGACGACGGAGGATTCGACTACGGTCGCCGACGTGACGACCTGGCGTTGTTTCGCCGAGGGGATGATGACCTCCTTGCCGACGCTGTCGAACTGGCCGCGAAGGTCGCCGCCGAGACTGGGAAGTATGTCGGCGAAGTGCGCGTCGATGGTGTTGAAGTCGTACGACAACACGTCGCCGAGCAGTTGGGTGGCGCGGTCGCGCGCCTGTGTCTGCGCGGCGTCGACCTGGCGGTGGTCGTGCACCTGGAGGGTGATGGCGGCGGCCACCGCGACGAGGCCACCGGCGACGAGCACGGCGAGATAGCGGGTGGCCCGCCGACGTGCGAGGGACCAGGTTGCGACTGCCTGGGGTATTTGGGCGAGTGTGTTTCTCATGCCACGAACTCCACATCTGAGACGAGCCAGCGGCCGTCCACCGAATCGAGGGAGACCTTCATGCGGTACACCCGGATCTCCCCGTCGGGTGCCTCGGTGTTTTTCACCGTGGATGTCACGGCGGCGAGGACGACGGCGTGGTCGTCGTCCGCCTTGACGAGGCCGGCTTCCTTCACTTCGCCGGTCGACTCCACCTGGCCCTGGTTGAGCACGTCACCGAAACTTCCCGATGCGCTGGTGAACTGGTCTCGGAACGGCCCGGTGGTGCCGTCGGCGACGCGCTGGATGTCTTCGTCCACGCTCTGATGCCGCAGCGTGACCAGATTGACTACCACCTGGCGGGCCGTCTCGAGGACCTGTTGGTCTCGGGACTGTGCGGTCTGTTCGGCGCGCAGGTTCGTCCACGAGATCCCGCCGACGACCAGGGCGGCGACGGCGACGAGTACGACTGCCGCCGTCGTCACGATGAACCCTCGGGCACTCTTACGCACCTCGGAGTCGGCTATCGCGGCCGCGGCATCGTTCCCGGCTTGATCGAGGTCTGGTTCGACCTCTACCGGAGCAGTAGTGCCTGCCATGTCAATTCCTCCTCTAACTTTGGTGCAGAAACGCTGGCGATCGAGTACAGATCGCCGTTCGGTGCCCGGAAGTTCCCGGTGATCGGGTCGTACGGGACGCTGGTGTTGCCGTTGCCGCCGGTGAAGTCCTGCGGGTTCGACCATGAGGCCGGTGTGACGGTCAGGGGTTCGGGACCGCCGGGAGCGGGTTGGCTCGCGATCGGGCCCGCGTTCGGTGCGCCGGTGTCCGTCGGCGGCGGCGAATACGGTTGTCCGGGCCGGGCCAGCATTCCCGGCCAAGTGGACGGCAGACCGCCCGGGCAGTTCTCGATCTCGGCTGTTCGCACGGTGGGATCGGTCGCACAGGGGATGTTGCGTGCCCCTCGGGCGACCCGGGGGTCGGCCGGCGGGAGTTTGCAGTAGGAATTTTCCGGTGCCGGGACCGCGCTGAGATCGCTGGGGTCGCGGCGCTGCGTTTCCTGGTACCCCTCGGTGCAGGGGAGCGGGTTCGCGGAGTTGCCGAGTTTGACGTCGAGGGCGCCCTGACCGTACACCCGGTCGTCGGTCTGGACTCCTCGGTGCATGTAGTTGATCGACGCCGACACAGCCGGGTAGATCACCAGGATCTGCTGGATCCCGGGGATGTTGACGCGAGCGACCTCACCAACCGTCTGGAGGTTTGCCAGCAGCAGCGGAACGGTGGGGCGGACGTCGTCGAGAGTGCCGCTGACCGTGTCGAAGAACTGTGACCCATTGTCGAGGACGCCGCGGACCTGTGCGTCGCTCATCACCAACTGCTCGGAGAACGAGGACAGATCGTGGGAGAAGCTCGCGATGTCGGCGCGGGAGTCGACACCGGCAGCGAGGACCGGTTCGGCGTCGTCGAGCAGGGTTCGGGTTGTCCCGATCTTCGCCTGCGCGAGTTCGATGAGTGGACGGGAGGAGTCGATGAGCCGCGACAGCGCCGGTCCCGCCCCGTTGAAGGCAGTGTAGGCCTCGTCGACGGTGACGCGGAGGTCGTCCTTGGGCAGCTCGGACAGGAGAACGTTCACCTTGTCGACGACCTCGGAGGCGGGCACCGGGATTTCGGTGTTCGCCTCGGTGATCACGTCACCGTCCGCGAGGAAGGGGCCTTCGGACGACGCCGGAACCATGTCCAGATATTGCTCGCCGATGGCCGAGACGCTGCGGACGAACGCCCGGCTGTCGGCTGGAATCGCGAAGTCCGAATCGAGCTGTAATTCTGCGGACGCTCGATCGGGGCCGACGTCGATCGATTTCACGACGCCGACGTCGACGCCGCGATAGGTCACCAGTGAGTTCACATAGAGGCCTCCCGCGCGGTCGAATTCCGCCGTGACCGTGTACATCCCGATCCCGGTGACCCGCTCGAGCCCGAGGTAGTTGACCGCGGCGTTGCCGACGGCGAGAACAGCCACCACTGTGAAGACGATGAGCTGGAAGCGGACGAGTTTCGATCTCATCAGCGCGGTGCTCCGTTCTGCGGTGCGGACGTCGCTGGTCCGCCGGATGTTGTTGCGCCTGTGGGTGCCAACAGAGGATTCACCGCTTGGCGGGCCGGGTTCAGTCCTGCCAACTCGTCGAGCGGGATACTGCCGAGAACCTTGCCGCCGACCGTCTCGGCGCTGACGTCGAGGGTGAGGAAGAGATTCATGTAGTCACCCCGGACGGCGCGCTGGGTGGTCGTGACCGGGAACGGTATGGTTCCGGCGATCTTCAGCGCTTCCGGCAGGTGATCACCGGCCGCAGCGAGCTGCGAAAGCACCGGCTGCAATGACCGCAGATTCGCATCGAGATCCTCGCGGCTGCTCTCGAGCACCTCGGTGGCGACCTCACCGAACCGCCCCACGTCGTCGAGCATCGTGGTGAGTTGCTTCTGCTGTTCGTCGAGGATCTGCATAGCCGGCTCGATCGAGGTGATCCCTCGGTCGATCGTCTGATTCTGACTGGCGAGTTCCGCACCGAGGCGATCGAGCCCGTCGATGGCCCGGACGATGTCCTCGCGTTGTTGGTCGACGCCGCCGACGAACTCCTCGAGGTTGCCGAACAGGCTTCGCAGCGATTCCTCCCGGCCACCGAGTACGCGGTTGAGCTCGGAGGTCACGGTGCGGATCTGCTGCAACCCACTGCCGTTGAGCACGAGAGCGAGCGCCGAGAGCACCTCCTCGGTTGACGGATATTGACTGGTGCGGTCGAGGGGAATCACGTCACCGTCGGCGAGGAGGCCGACTGCGTCGTCGCCGGGCGGCACGGTGAGCTCGAGGTACTGGGAGCCGAGCACACTGGTTTGCGCGAGCTTGGCGCCGACATTCGCTGGGATCTCGGCCTGTGGGTCGAGTTCGAGTGTCAGTTTGGCACCCCAGTTGTCGCCGGTGATGTGGCTGATGTTTCCCACGATGACGTTATTGGCCTTCACCGGTGAGTTGCCCACCAGATTCTGGATGTCCGCCAGCTCGACGGTCACCTCGTGCGTGTCACCGCCGACCGCGTTGCCGGGCAGTCCGATCGAATTGATCCCGTCGAATCGGCACCCGGCCGCCGCGGCCACGACGCCGACGAGCATGGTCGCCGTGAGCGCCGACCTCCGAATAGAGTTCGTCATCGTGGTCCCTCCGGAAGGATGAGGTTCTGGAGACTTTGGGTGATGGAGGCGACGGGATCGGTCGGTGCAGGTGCGCCCGGCATACCCCCCGGCGCAGCCGGGGTGGTGGCAGGAGTAGGTACCGCCTGCCGCACGGCGGCATTGGCCAACGGTGCGGCAAAAGCTCTTGCAGCCGTAGCACATTCATTTGCGGGTGCGTCGACCGTGGTCAAGAGTGCGCAGATCAGCGAGCGCGGGTCCGGCATCTCGGGCACGGCGAGGGCACCGGTGAGCGAGTTGGCGTCGGCATCGTAGATGTTGTAGAAGTCCGACAGCGCCGTCGGTCCCGAGTGCAGGATCGACATCAGGGTGTCCTGGCGGTCGACGAGCAACCGGGTAATGTCCTCGAGCTGTCCGACGTTCTCGACCAGCGCCCCACGGTTGTCTTCGATGAACTTCGTCACTTCCTGGAACGTGGTCAGCATGCTGCTCAGCATCGCGTCGAGTTCGGTCCGGTTGGCGTTGAGCAGCCCCGATACGTTCGCGAATTCGCTGCTGAACGCCCGGATCTGCTGGTCACTGGCAGCGAGGGCGGTCGTGAACTTCTGCAGGTTTTCAACAGTGCCGAACAGGTCCTCGCCGCTTGCGTTCAGCGTGGTGGCGGCGTCAGAGAGATGGGTGAGGGAGTCGTGCAGCGCCGTGCCCGTCCCGTCTAGGGTCCTGGCGGTGCTGCTCACGAAGCGATTGAGCGAACCGTCCGGGTGCTCCGGGGTGCGGCCGGCGTCCTCGGCGAGCTTGACCACCTGCTTCTTGATCTCGTCGAACTCGACCGGGACGGCGGTGCGGTCGAGGGGGATTTCGTCGCCGTCGGACAGGGTCGGTCCGCCCGAGTATGCCGGTGCCAGCTGGATGTAGCGGCCGGTCACCAAGGTCGGGGCGACGACCGCAGCCTTCGCGTCCGCGGGAACGTCGTAATCGTTGTCGTAGTCGAATTCCACCCGGACCCGCTCGCCGTCCGGTTCGATCGTCGTGATGCGGCCTACCTCGACACCGAGGATCATCACTCGGTCTCCGACGTACATGCCGGTGGTGTTCCGGAAGTAGGCCGTGACGTGGTTGACGGAGTGGTTTTCGATCCAGGCGGCGGTCACCAGCCCGACGAGGGCGACCGCGATCACCACGGCGAGCAGTTTCGCCGGCAGTGCGCGTGCCATTTCCCGTACCGATGCCATCAGCGCGGCCCTCCGAAACTGCCCGGAAGCTGCCCGGAGAGATTGGCCGGGACGATGTTGTGGAGCAGCACCCCGAAGAACGGTCCGCTGCCCACCGCCTCGCCGACCTGCTTCGTGAAATGTTCGAGGCCGGTCAGCGAGGCGTTGATGTTGTCGTAATTGCTGTTCAATGTCGCCACCAGGGTCTTCAACTGTTCGAGAGTGGGTCCGAGTGTGGATGCGTTGTCGCGGGACAGGCCGGTGAGCGCATCGGCCACCTGACGTGACTGCACGAGCACCCGATGGATGGTGTCCGCCCGGCTGTTCAGCGCGGCGAAGAGCGACTGGCCCTGGCCGAACAGCGCGGAGACCTGGGTGTCCCGGTCCGCGAGAATCTGAGACACGTTGGCCGCCCCGGCGAGCAACTGACGCAGTTCCTCGTCCCGGCTCGCCACTGTGTCGGACAGGCGGGAGAGGCCGTCGAGGGAGGACCGCAGGTCCGGCGGAAGCTCGTCCTCGACCGAGGAGATCTGCTCGAGTGCGCCGGAGAGGTTGACGGTGTCGGTCTCCGACACTTTGTCGGTGACTTCCTCGAGCGCGCGGGTGATGTCGTATCCCGAGCTGGTCTGGGCAAGGGGGATGGTCGCGCCGTCGGCGAGCTCGCCGTGTCGTCCGGGAGTGATCTCCACGTACCGCCGACCGAGAGCAGTTTCGACCTTGATCGCGGCGGTCGTGTCCTCGCCGAGCCCAACCGCACCGCTGTCCGCGTCGAATTCGACGTCAACCTTTCCCCCGGAAATGGACAGCCCCTTTACTTTGCCGACCTCTACACCCGCAATCTGCGTGGTGTCACCGACCGCGAGGCCACTGGCGTCGGCGAACTCGGCGTGATATGTGGTTGCCCTGTTGATACCGGGAATGGAGTTGAAGTTGAGCGCGAGGAACAGGATCCCGATCAACACCGCTGTTCCGATCAGGCCCATGCGGAACGAATCCCGCTCGAGGAAGGACTTCTGAGCCATCACTGACACCTTTCTGCGGGAGCCTTGAACATCGGTGTGACGCCGCCGGGACCTGGGCCGGACGCGTACTTGATAGCGAGACCACAGACGAAGAAGTTCACGAAGCTGCCGTAACCCGCGACGCGGCCGATGAGTCGGTAGTTCTCGGGCAGAGTGGACAGCACCATGTTCAGCGTGTCGGTATTCGCGTTGAGGTTGCCCGCGAGATCACCCAGCGCGACGACATCCTGCGCGATTGCCGGCCGATTCTGATCGAGAACACTTGCGAGGCTGTTCGTGACACGATCGATGTTCCCCAAGGAATTGGTGATCAGATCACGGTCACCGTCGAGGCCCGCGACCAGTCGCTGCAATTGGTCGATCAATGCCGAGAACTGGTCACCGCGATTGTTCACCGTCCCGACTACCGTATTGAAGTTGCTCACCACCTGACCGATCGCCTGATCACGGTCCGCCAACGTGTTGCTCAAGGACCCGATTTGAGTCACCAGACGCCCGATACTCGCTTCCTGGCCGTTCAGTACCTCGATCAGCGAGGCGGACAACTGATTGGTCTGATCCGGGTCAAGCCCCTGCAGCAGTGGCCGGAAACCGTTGACCACCTGGTCGAGGTCGAGCGCCGGAGTGGTCTGCGCGAGTGGAATCGGACCGTCGAGCGCGCCGATGGCACCTGGCCCGTTCGACAGCTCCACATAGCGGTCACCGATCAGGTTCTTGTACTTGATCCGGGCCGTGGTCCCCTCAGTCAGGGGACGTTCGGTGGAGAGAGAGAACGACACGACTGCCGTGCCGTCCGAGGCCAACTCCACCCCCTTCACCTTGCCCAACGGCACGCCGCCGACTTTGACGTCTTCGCCGTTGCCCAGCCCGGACGCGTTCGAAAAAACGGCTTGATAGGTGTGTGTGCTGCCGAAGCGCATATTTCCCACCACCGTCGCCACACCGAACCCCGTCAACGAGGTGACCAGCACGAAGATCAGCAACTTGATACCCGGTGCCTTCGTCATCAGCGAACACCTCCGAACATGAACTGCGCGAACGGGTTACCGATCAGATCCTCGATACCGTGCGCCGTCTGGTAGGCCTTGCTGCCGTCGTCGAAATCGGTATGCCCGGGAGCCTGGGCGGGGTCGTAACACCGCGGTGCGCCGTCCGCACCGTTCTTCGGCGCGTTCTCCGGGTACGTGTACGGCGGATCACCCATCAGCAGAGTGCCGAGAATGTTCAGGCCTGCCTGATCACTTCCACCGACGGTGCGCTCGAGGTACTTGTTTGTCTGATCCATACTCGCAAGGAAGCACGGGTACATCGGCGCATTCTGTGCAAGGAGTGCCGTCGTCGGTTCCAACGCATCCAACGACTTTTCCAACGGGTCACCGGAGGCTTCGAAGAAGCTGCGCCCGCTGTTGCCGAAACCGCTGAAACTGAGCAGGAAGGCGCTCAATTGCTGCTCCTTCTCGGTCACCGTGTCACCCGTGGTGCTGACATGGTCGACGGTCCGGAGGAGATCCGGAGCGGCGTCGGCGAGGATGTCGGAGACCTCCGCGCCCTTGACCAGGTCGCGCTGCAACGTGGGAAGGCTGCCGTTGAATTCGGACAGGTAGGTGTCGAGTTCGACCATCATGTCGCCGAGTTGGTCGCCGCGGCCCTGCAGCGAGGTGGACAGCGCACTCAACGTCGCGTTGACCTTCTGTGGTTCCACGGTCCGCAGCACCGTCACCAAGGAGTCGAGGAGATCGTTCACCTCGGTGGCCACGGCGGTGCCCTGAACCACGGATCCCGCCGACACGGTGGTCGCCGAGGGATGCTCCGGTTGCACGAGGGTCACGAACTTGCGTCCGAACAGCGTGGTCGGATCGATCACGGCCGTGATGTTCTCCGGTATCGCCGAAGTCCGGCTCCCGTCGATGTCCATGGTGATTTCGGCCTGGTCGTCCACCAACTGCACCTTCGCCACCCTGCCGACGACGACATCTCGCATTTTGATGTCGGACCCGGGTTCGAGCATCAGGCCCGACCGCGCCGAGTACAGCTTGACCGGGACGGTCGAGTGGAACGATCCGCGGTAGATGCCGACGGAGACGGCCGTTGCGATCGCGATCAGCGTCACCAGACACACACCCAGGAGCACATAGACCAGGCGGCTCCGCTCTTCGATATGGCCACCCATGTCAGCCCGACACTTTCACGGCGCCGGCCGAGCCACCGTAGACGGCGATTCCGACGAGAAGGTCGATCACCATGATCGCGATCAAGGAGGTACGCACCGCACGTCCAACCGCGACCCCGACTCCTGCAGGCCCGCCCTTCGCGTTGTAGCCGTGGTAGCAGTGCACACACATCACGACCACGGACATCGCGAGGACTTTCACCATCGACCATGCGACGTCACTCGGCACGAGGAAGACGTTGAAATAGTGCTGGTAGGTTCCGCTCGCCTCACCGAGGTACTCGGTAACCAGCTGCGTGGCGACATACCCGACGAACAACGCCACGGCGTAGAGCGGAATCACCGCGATGACTCCGGCGGTGACGCGAGTCGTCACCAGGTAGGGCAGCGACGGAATCGACATCGTCTCCATGGCATCGATTTCCTCGCTCACTCGCATCGCCCCGAGTTGCGCAGTGAAACCCGCACCGACCGTCGCGGTCAGCGCGATTCCCGCGATGACGGGGATCGCTTCCCGGGTGTTGAAGAATGCCGAGATGAACCCCGACAGCGCGCCGATTCCGATGCGGCCGAGCGAGGTCACGCCCTGCTGGCCCACCTCGTACCCCACTGCGGTAGTGAGCAGTGAAATGACGACAAGGGTTCCACCGATCACCGCCAGGGCGCCGGTGCCCATACTGACCTCGGCGAGCAGCCGGATCGTTTCCTTCCGGTACCGCCGGAAGGTGCGCGGAATGGCGGTGACAGCATGAGTGTAGAAATGGAGCTGCCTGCCCATCTCCTCCATGTGGCCGACCGGTGCATCGACCACGCGGAGCGCGATCGTGGCAACCCTGGGTCTCGCGCCGGTGGCCCGAGTAGCTTTCGACACAGAATTCTCCCGTAGACAGCCGACTTCGCGGCTAATGGTGGAGCGCTGTCAGTGCAGCGCGAGAGTCGTGATAACCGAATTGGCGAGGAAGAGAAGCAGGAAGCTGAACACGACGGTCTGGTTGACGGCGTCGCCGACTCCCTTGGGCCCGCCCTTGGCGTTGAGCCCCAGATGGCATGCGACAAGCCCTGCAAGCATCCCAAACACCGCCGCCTTCACCTCGCTGACGAGGAAATCAGGCAGTCCGGTCAAGATCGAGATCGCCGTGACGTACTGGCCGGGAGACGCACCCTGCATGTACACCGTCGCGATGTAACCGCCCACAAGGCCGACCGCGGACACGAGTCCGTTCAGAAACATCCCGATCAGAGTCGACGCCAACACCCTCGGCACACACAGGCGTTGAATCGGATCGATCCCCAGCACCTTCATCGCGTCGATCTCTTCGCGAATCGTCCGGGAACCCAGGTCGGCGCAGATTGCGGTCGACCCGGCACCTGCAACGACGAGAACCGTGACCACCGGGCCGATTTCACGGATGATCGCCACACCCGCGCCTGCACCGCTGAGGTCGACAGCGCCGATCTCCGCCAGCAGGATGTTGATCTGGTAGACGAACATCATGCAGAAGGGAATCGCCATGAGCAACGCGGGCATGATCGAGACGCCGGCGATGAACCATGCCTGCTGAACGAACTCGCGAGCATGGAAGGGGCGCTTGAACATGCACCGGAACGTCTCCATCGACGTCGCGTAGAACGCCCCGACAGCCGTCGGCGCGACCTGAATGGCCTTCCGGACAGCGCTCGCCCTCGGCGGGCGGTCTTTCAGATCTACCGACATCGAACAACCTTTCTCACTGTTTCCGGAGCATCCGAGGGGGAGCCGGCCATCATTCGTGAACGAGGACGACCTTCACCGCCTCACCCCGATGCTGGACAGCCACAGCTTCATTGATCTGTGAGAACGGCATCGTCGTGATCAACTTGTCGAACGGGAATCTGCCCTGACGGTGCAGATCGAGGAGGTACGGAATGAACGTATCGGGGTCGGCATCCCCCTCGACGATCCCTCGGATCGTGAGACCGAACAGCTGGGTCGCCATCATTCCGATCGGAAGTGTGGCGGTGGGGTCGGCCGGGACACCGATGAGGCCGAGAGACCCCCGGACACCCAGTGACTGCAGGATCTGGTCCAGCACGGGAAGGAGCGCCGTCGTGTCGATCGCATAGTCGACGCCGTCGGGAACAATTGCCCGGATCTGCTCGGAGAGAACGCCATCCGCGGGATCGACGACGTGTGTGGCGCCCAGGGAGAGCGCGAGTTCGCGCCGCGACTCGTGTGGTTCGACGACGATGATCACACCGACCTCACGGACTACGGCGGCGAGCACGGATGCCAGGCCGACCGAACCTGCTCCGACGACCACCAGTGACGAACCAGGATCGACGTCGAGTGAGTTGAACACCGCACCGGCGCCGGTCTGGATTCCGCAGCCGAGCGGGCCTACGAGTTCGAGCGGGGCGTCGTCCGCAACCTTCACGACATTGCGCTCATGAGCGATGGCATGTGTCGCGAGGGAGGACTGCCCGAAGAAGTTGCTGCCGAGCCCAGTGTCACCGGCGGTAATCGCGGAACTGCCGTCCGGGCGCACGCCCCCGAAGTTGTAGGCCATGAAATTGTGGCAGTAGGCAGGCTCACCCTTCTCGCAGTGGGCGCACTGGCCGCAACTGTTGAAGCTGATGGCGACCTTGTCGCCTTCAGCGACCTTGGTGACCCCGGATCCGACCTTCACGACCGTGCCGCTGCCTTCGTGGCCGAAAACACCCGGGAGGGGGAACGGGAGATGGCCCTCCTTGACTGCCAGGTCGGTGTGGCAGAGGCCGACGCCGGCGATCGCGACGAGGACTTCGTGTTCCGTGGGTTCGCTCAGGGACACGGTCTCGATGGCGAAGTCGCCCGAGACTTCGTGGACTACGGCGGCGCTGATCTGCACGATTGCTCCTAGCTTCGATTTGTTGCTGGCTCTACCCGTTGTCGGGCATCACTTGCTTAGGGGTGATGTTAGGTAGGTCACAAGGCGAAAAATAGGGCTGACGGACAAGTTCGCTCCAATCTCCCTCTTCACCCCCCCGGTGGGGGGAGGTGGGGGGCAGCGGTCCAATCTCTGCCGACCGGTCCGTACCTCCGAAGAAGTATCCGAACCACCATCTGGTGCGACGCGGCGAGGAAAGCAGACGCGAGAGACTCGAGTCACATCTCGGGGTCAAGTGGGTCTGGCTCACAATCAGGAGGAAGCGAATGTCTGTTGATCCTTCGGCGATCATCGTCGGGGTAGCCGCGGCAATCGGGGGCTTCGTGCATGGCGCCGATCTCCCGGAGCCCGCACAAGGCATTGCGACGCAACAGGTTCAATCGATCGTGGAAGCCGCACCGGCGCTCGGCGCGCAGATCGACGAGTCCATCGCGGGCTTACCCCCCGAAGCTCAGGATCCGGCTCGTCGAGCCGTTGACGCTGCGGCCGTTGCCGTTCAGGACGCTGTAGCGCCGTTGTTGCCCCCGGTGCCCGACCAGGCGCCGCCTCAGAATCCGTTGCCACCCCGGGAGCCACAACCTCAGGACAACGCGAGTCCCCAGCCCTCTGAGCCGGTCGCGACGGAGCCGTATTCCCCGTCGTTGGGGCCGTCACAGACGACGGGGGACGCGCTCGCGAAGGGCGCGAGTGACGGCGCGTTGCCGAGGTTGGTGCCGTCGGTGCTCGATTCTCCCGCCGCAACTTCGTCGGCCATCGGTTCCATCGCCGTCTTCGTTCCGTGGTTCCAGAAGGCGGGCGCCATCTGCGACGGCGTGAAGGCACCGGTTCTCGCTGCGCTGTACGCCGCGGAGAACGGATTCCGCTATGGCGCAACCGCTCCGGTGTCACCGTCCGGTGCTCGCGGACCAGGGCAATTCATGCCTGCCACCTGGGCGGCGTACGGCAAGGACGCCGACGGCGACGGGAAGGCCGACATCCTCGACGTCGCAGACTCGGTGATGGCCTCCGGCCACCTCCTCTGCGACACGTACAACCAGATCGAACAGTGGAAATCGCAGGGCGAGGTGGTTGGAGACACGCTGGACCTCACGATCGCGGGATACAACGCGGGCGTCGGCGCAGTTCGATCGCATCACGGTATGCCCTCAGGCGAAGCGGATTACGAGAACCAGACGAAGCCCTACGTTGCGAAGATCCGCGCATCCGAATCGCGATACGCCTCGCTTCTCGGAGTCTTCGGAGGCGGGGCGGACGGGATCGGCGGCAAGATCGTCGAAGCCGCCATTCGGTACCTCGGTCTCCCGTACGTGTGGGGTGGCGGGAACGTGAATGGCCCCTCGGCAGGCGGTTTCGACTGTTCCGGGCTGACGTCCTATGCCGTCCACGCTGCCACATCGGGGTTGTCGCTTCCACGAACCTCCGAGATGCAATGGAATGTCGGTGTGGAGGTTCCACTCGCGGACGCGATGCCGGGAGATCTGCTGTTCGGGAACTGGGGGCCCGCAGGTCCCGGGCATGTCGCGATCTACGTGGGAAACGGGCAGATGGTGCACGCTCCGACGACCGGTGACGTGGTTCGTATCGCACCCGTCTTCGAGGGCATGAAGGCGCGGAGGGTGTTCTGAGGAGCCGATTCCATCGCTGCCCTGCAAGATTAGGGCGCCACGGCGTCAAGGCAGTGGACTAGCGGACGTTTGGCTCACATTGCCGGGTAAGTGAGAACACGTATGCTTTTGCACAAGCGCCTAGTTCAACAGATCCCAAGATCGAGTGAATGGTCAGCGAGGGAGAGGCCGACGGGCAATGTGGAACAAAGACATTGACAGCGATATTCTCGACTATGCGCTCCTCTGGGAGCCGCTGGGAGGAGCGACTCCCAACGACGTTTCAATTGCCTTCTCAATTGAGTTCGCCGATTTCAGCCACCGACTCAAGGGCGCTGTGCGGCGCCAGGTAGATCGACTGCAGCACGGCGGCACCACTCCGGATATCGTTTATGGGTTGTCCGCAATTACAACGCTTGTTCGGGATCAGCTCGAGAGTAACCGTTTCGGCGTGTCCAGAACTTCCGGTGGATGCGTCAGGCGTGACCGTGAAACTGCATACGCCGTCGCACCAGGGTCACTCGACGGCAATCCAATCAATCATCAGAGGGATTGATAGTTTGCCTCGGCGGATTTGGTCCGGATCGGGGGTCTGGGTTTCTCGTTCCACCCGATGATCCAGGCGTGGATGGCACGCTCGTGTCGTGGCCGCGTTGGAGAAGTTCGCGGTCACTTCGCCGAAACACCGTTCGGGCTGGTTGATCCAACTCGAACTTGTCGGGGTGATGTGGATGTGGAAACGAGGATGGGCGGTAAGCCGCCACTTCTTGTTGGCGGGGTCTCGTGCGTACCGTAATTTTCGCAGACCGATTGATGTCGAGTCCGTCGTGTGTTTACTGGTACCTTTTGGAGAACGAGGTGCTTAGATTCGGTCGCCCGGCATCGGCGGCGCAGCGAGGCAGCCCGTTCCATCGGCGACGGTGAAGGCCGCGAAGAGGCTCGCGGTGCCGTGCTGCACGTAGTCGCGGGTGCGTCTCTCGGGCCACGCCGGCAATATCGGGAACGCCGATCGCGGCGCGCCAGCGCCTGTACTTTGAGCTTCTCGTCGCACTGCACCACCGCGAACTCGGGTGTGTTCCGATGGAGTTCGATAACGTCGTAGACCTTGTTGACGAACACTGGATCAGCGGACAGTTTGAACCGGTCCTGGAGGTGGGGTTTGAGCTTCAACTTGCGGGAGATCTGCCCGACCGTGGAGTTGACCAACCCCGACTTCTCCGCCGTCGACGCCCGCCATTTTACCCACCGACGGCTGCGGCACCCGGACAGTCACGGCCACAGCATCGACGCGCGCCTCTGTCGGCGCGGCATCCGGCGTACCTGATCTACACGTCGGGTTCGACGGGCCGTCCGAAGGGGTGGTCGTGACGCACGAGGGGATCGCGAACTTCGCCGCCGAACTGCGTGAGAGACGTGGTGTAACAGCCGAATCGACGACCCTGCAATTTGCGTCCCCCAGCTTCGACGCCTCCGTGCTCGAATTGCTGCTGGCCTTCGGCGCGGGCGCCACCATGGTGCTCACTCCCGCGAACGTGTACGGCGGTGAGGATCTCGCGAGGCTGCTGCGGCAATACCAGGTGACGCACGCCTTCGTGACCCCTGCGGCGTTGGCTTCCGTCGACCCGACCGGACTCGACTGTGTTCGTACCGTGGTGGTCGGTGGCGACGCTTGCAGCACCGAACTCGTCGATCGGTGGGCGCCAGGGCGTCGAATGTTCAACGCGTACGGGCCCACCGAGGCGACCGTCGCGGTGACCATCAGCGACGCCCTCCACGTGGGGGAGGCAGTCACAGCCGGCGGACCGATTCGCGGCGTCGAGATCATGATCCTCGACGAACGCCTGCACCCAGTGCCCGAGGGTGTGCGCGGTGACCTGTACGTTGCCGGGCCGGGACTGGCACTCGGCTATGTCGGAAACGCGGCGCAGACCGCGGACCGATTCGTGGCCAACCCATTCGGAGGCAGCGGGGCTCGCATGTACCGCACCGGTGACGTCGTGCGCCGCAGGGCGGATTTGGACCTCGAATACCTTGGGCGCTCCGACCACCAGGTGAAGGTTCGAGGCTTTCGCATCGAACTCGGCGAGATCGACACCGCGTTGACGAGTCACCCACAGGTGCGGTTCGCGGTGACGATCGTGCACGGCGTCGGCGAGTAGGCGCGACCCGTGTCCTACGTGATCGCCGACGGCGCCACCGACCCCGCCTCAGTGCGGGCGCGCGTTGCCACCAAGGTCCCCAGGGTACATGGTGCCGTCCGCGATCTCGTTCCTGGATGAAATCCCGCTGACACCCGCCGGCCAACTCGACCGGACCGCACTACCCGAACCCGAGTTTCCCGGTACAGCGCAGCCGCGACTACCACGGACACCGGTCGAATCGACCATCTGCGCCGTTTTTGCAAAGGTGCTGGAGGTGCAGTCTGTAGGGGCCGACGAGAACTTCTTCGACCTCGGCGGGAACTCGCTGCTCGGGACTCGTCTGGTCGCGGCGCTACGCAGCGAACTCGGAGTCGAGGTCGCGGTGCCGTGGCTGTTGACCGACCCCACGCCGGAACTTCTCGCCCACCGGATCGAGCACACACAGACTCGGGGAAACCAGCCTCACTGGACGAGTCGGCGCTCGCGGTGCTGCTGCCGATCCGCGCCCCCGGAACTCAATCGCCCCTCTTCTGCATTCACCCGGCGATCGGGCTGTCCTGGTGCTACGGCGGACTCGCGCAGCACCTGGACTCGCATCGGCCAGTGTACGGCCTGCAATCGCCTGCGCTCACCGAAACCCTCGACGAGTCGACGTCGATCGAGGATCTCGCCGCGCGGTACGCCCGGGAGATCCGTACGGTTCAACCGGACGGGCTATACCACCTGCTGGGGTGGTCGCTCGGTGGGTTGATCGCGCATGCCGTCGCGATCGAAATGCAAAGGACAGGTCAAGAAGTCGCGCTGCTTGCCATGATGGACAGCTACGTGCTGACCGACCATGCGATGGCCGCTGCCGATCCGACACCGGCCGAACTGCTCGGCGAGTTCGGCATCGAGCTACCGGCGACCGATGGCGACTTCGACGAACTCACAGCCGAGGAGGTAGCCGAGCTCCTGCGGGCCGTGTCGAGCCCCTTCGGGTATCTCACTCCTCGACAACTCGAGCGAATATACGAGGACTACCTCCATGCCACCGAGCGGGCACAGGGATACCGCCCTGCGATATACCACGGTGACCTGCTGTTCTTCTCGGCGCGCGTGGAGAAGTTCGATCCGAAACGGACAGCGTCGGCTTGGCGTCCATTCGTCAGCGGAACGATCACCGACTATCCAGTCGAATTCGCACACGCAGACATGACGACCGCTGGTGCCCTGGCCTCGATCGGTCCAGTTCTGGACGATCGACTCAGGAACGCCCCGAGCGCTGCGATGGAGTTGATACTCACCTGAAGTTGGCAAAACTTCTCAACCGAATGCTCGAGGCTGGGTCGCGTATGCGGTGGCGGAAAGGACCGGTAGACCCCGAAGCAGCGGGCTCGCCGGGAGTTGTGGAAGCGGATGGCCGAGGAGCGGCTCGCGTCTCCTCGATCGGACGCGGCCTCAGCGTGTTTCGGCTCGGGCGCGTTCGGCTCGCCACAGGACGAGAGGGACGTGTCGTTTCCCAGGTTCAAGAGCTCGAGATTGCTTGAGTGCCGTGCCAACTGGCTCGACGGCAGCTTCAGTGTGGCCCTGGCGACAGCCGCCACAACTTTGATCACTGTCGGTGTGCTTATCGGGCGCCTGGGTGCCGAGGCGCTGCGCGAGTGAGGAGTGGGTGGGCGGCGGTGACGTGGGTGTTGGGGTGTCGTCAGCCGAGCTCGTAGCGTCCCTCGAAGTGTTCTGTTCCGAGAACAATTTTCGTCGATGCTGAGGATGCGAACCGGATCTTTCGCGCTCCAGCCGGTGGGGCCCGTCCAGAACTGGGTGATGTCAGTAGCTGCGGGGTAGACCGAGCATGTGATTGGCTATGTAATTGAGAATCATTTCGTTGTTCAGTGGTGCCACCCGCAGGATTCTTATCATCGGAAATAATGTAATGACATCACTGTCTTCGTCGAATGCGGAACCGCCGTGAGTTTGAATGGCGGCATCGACGGCAGCGTAAGACGCCTCCGACGCCAGGTATTTGGCGATGTTAGCGTCATCACCGGCTTCTTCGCCGCGATCGAACCGTTCGGCCGCCCGATAGTTCATTGCGCGGGCGGCTTCCAGCTGAGCTTTCGCCCTGGCGAGCGGATGCGAGACTCCTTGATAGGACCCGATGGGAGCCCCCCACGGGGAACGCTCACGGGCGTAGGAAACTGCCTTGTTCAAGGCGAGGTATCCCAACCCGAGGGTCCAGGCAGCGATGACGACCCGTTCGGCGTTCAGGGAATCGAACATGCTCGACAATCCCTTGCCTTCGACTCCGATCAGCGAGTCGCTCGGCAGCACCACATTGTCGAACCAGACACTGAATTGTCTTTCCGGTGCCTTCCAATCGATGTTCATAGCGGTCATGGATACGCCCGGGGTATCGCGCGGTAGCACGAAGATGGAAATGCCTTCGCTCTTCTTGGCGACCTCGCTGGCTGGTGTGGTTCGTGCCACGATCATGATGTGCGTTGCCTGGTCCGCTCCGGAGATAAAGATCTTCTGCCCGCTGAGGACGTAGGTGCCGTCATCCTGACGACGGGCGAGCGTCTGCATGGCGAAGCTGTTGGTCCCGGCATCCGGCTCGGTGATGGCGAAGCACATTGATTGTTGCGCGGTGAGGGTAGGCTCGACTAACCGGCGAATCTGCTCCGGTGTTCCGTGCCGAATGATCGACTGTCGAGCGAAGGACGTCAGCGAGAACAGCATCGGCGGTGTGCCGGCACGGCTCATCTCTTCCATCACGGCAGCGGTGGCGGTCAGTCCGCCACCTGCGCCTCCGAGGGCTTCGGGGACGCCGAGCGCGAACAAGCCTTGCTGGGCCATGGTCTCGTACATCTCAGTCGGAGCGACACCCCGGCGAGTGCAGTCCATGTAATAGGTGCGATCCCACTTCTTTGTCACGCCCGCGACGGCTTCGCGGACGGCGCTGAGCAGTTCTTCCGAGTCAGGCGACATTGGGAAATTCTCTTTCGTATGCGAACAGTGAACTCTCGGTCATCTACCGGTGAACTGAGGGGTGCGCATTTCCTGGAAAGCTGCGACGCCCTCGCGAGCATCCTGAGAGCCGAGAACCCGGCTGTTTAAGGCATGTTCGAGCGCGAAGGCATCACCTGGCGACAAACTGCGTACGGCGATCTCCTTCGCCGTACGCACGGCGACCGGACCGTTCGAGGCAATGCGTCGTGCAATGTCCATAGCTGTCCTCAACACGTTTTCCGGCTCGACGGCTTGGTTGATCAGTCCCACTTGTGCCGCGCGGTCGGCGGAAATGGTGCTTCCCGTCAAGAGCAGTTCCATGGCTACCGCCCAGGGGAGCTGACGGGGGAGGCGCACATTAGTTCCCGACCCCGGAATCAATCCCCACTTCACCTCGGCCAGCGCGAATGAGGAGTCGGTCCCGGCGATGCGGATATCGGTGCCCAGCATGATCTCGAATCCGGCGCCGACACAGGCACCGCGGACCGCAGCAATCACCGGCGTGAAGACCGCACTCAAGAACCGGGCGGTGGGGTCGGGGTTGAGAATGTCCCAGCCGGCCTCGAGGGCAGCGGGCAGTAGTGACTTCAGGTCGCCGCCAGCGGAGAATGCCCGCTCCCCGGCACCAGTGAGGACAATAGCCCTGATCTCCGGATCCTCGTCGAGCCGTTTCGTCACTTCGAAAAACTCACGGATCATCGAGAGAGTCATCGCGTTCAGTTTGTCTGGACGACTGATCGTCACCACAGCGACCGGTCCGTCGGTGGAGACTTCGATCGTTCCGTCCCGCGGGACGCTATCGCCTACGGCGTGCGCGTGTGCCGTTGTCACTGGGCCTCTTTTCCGTGCTAATCGTGGTCACCTTCGGTACGCGGCGGCCGGATCCTTCTCATCATGCGCGCCGGGGTGTCAGATCGCGCTGAGGTGTTCTCTATTGCGACATAGTTGTCCGGCGAGGCGCTCATATCTTCGAATTAGACGGGGCGTACGCCCATCCCGCGTTTCGGCTTCGATCGATCGCACCGTGAGGGCTCGTCATAAACATCGGGGTCTCGTTCCCACACGTGGCATCTGCGCGTTCGACGAAAGTCGCTTTGCACGACGATGACACCACGCTGGCCTGCGGCGAACTAGACGACCTCTCGGCCGGTGGCCACATTCATGGTCGCGCAATCGATTACGCCCGGTGACCGGGTCGGCGTCTACATGAACAATTGCGTCCAGTACATCGTTCTCGCGCTGGGGATCTGGAAGGCCGGGGCGGTTCTGGTCCCGTTCAAGATCGCCATCCCTCGCGCGCCGTTGCGCCACGCCGTGGAAGACTCCGGCGTACGTATCGTCTTCACGGACACCGCCGGAATCGGCCGGTTCAGCGGCGATTGCGACGGCCTCGACGTGGCCCGACGGGTAGTGCACCTTCCCCGTACCGAGGTCCCGTCAGCCGGCGAGCGTCCGGCCGCGCGTTGGAGCTGAGAGGAAGTCGTCGCATCGGACGCACTTCGCGGATCGTCCCACGACTGGATGACGGGAACGCGTTGCTGATGTACACCAGCGGCTCCACGGGGAAGCCGAAGGGCGTCCAGCAGACCCACCGCAACATCTCCACTGTTGTCGACGCGACGATCGATGTGTGGGGTGTCGGTGAGGCCGATCGTGCGGTGATCGACTACAGGGGGACGTACACCGCCTCGGTGCTTCCGACGGGTCCGGTCGAGCGCTTCGTCGCGGCAACCGGAATCACCACGGCAGTCGACATCTACGGACAGACCGAACAGATGGGTGTCGCCGTGCGCGGTGGATGTTTGTGCGTCGTAGCTCGTCGGATCGCGGCAGGAAATCACCCACGGTCGTGCTGCGTTGCATTGTGCGACATTCATGGAGGCCCCATTCTCGTACCGTCGACCATGGGCAGGTTGGTCTACGTCGACTTCACCATCAGTTCGTTCGCATGATTCAGGCACAGCATCATTGACAGCAGGAGAGCGGCCAACGTGAGAGCTCTGCAGTACACCGAATTCGGTGCTCCGCCCGAGATCGTCGACGTCCCCACTCCCGTCCCGGGAGCCGGTCAGGTGTTGCTCCGCGTAACCGCCGCTGGTGTGTGTCACTCCGACCTGCACATCATGTCGACGCCTGCGAGCGAGTACCACTATGGGCCCCTGCCGCTGACTCTCGGACATGAGGCCGTGGGGACGGTGGTTGCGAGGGGAGAGGGCGCCGACCACTTCCCCACAGGTACCTCTGTGCTGGTCTATGGGCCATGGGGGTGCGGGCTGTGTCGGAATTGCTCAGAAGGCCAGGAAAACTATTGCACGCATCCGTCCGGGGTGAACCCCCCTGGGATTGCAGTCGATGGAGCAATCGCCGAGTATCTCTTGGTCGACCACGAGCGCCACCTCATCCCGTTGGGTGAGCTCGATGCCGTACAGGCGGTAGCCCTGACCGATGCGGGTCTGACTTCCTACCACGCCGTCAAGCGTGCAGTGACCAGGCTCGGTGCAGGATGTGTCGCCGTGGTCATCGGGGTCGGCGGGCTCGGACACCTGGCCATACAGATCATCCGGGCACTCGGTGCAGCCCTGATCATCGCGGTCGACATCGCCGAAGACAAACTGCAGTTGGCGCGCAACGTCGGTGCGGATCACGCGGTTGTCGGTGATATACGCGCAAAAGACGTGATCACCGACCTCAGCCGGGGACGCGGCGCTGACGCAGTGTTCGACTTCGTCGGCTCGCCAGAGACCGTCACGCTTGCAGGTGCCGTGGCAGCCACGTACGCCGAGATCGCCATCGTCGGCGTGGGGCACGGCACTCTTCCCGTTGGCTATCGCCGTCTGGCATTCGAGGCGAGTGCTCGGAATACCTTTTGGGGAAGTAGATCTGAGCTATGGGAGGTAGTCGATCTGGCTCACTCGGGGCGCCTTCGCGTCGAGGTCGAGACGTACTCTCTCGATCAGGCACCTGACGTCTACGAGCGTCTCTCCCGAGGTGAGGTGTTGGGCCGGGCAGTGATCGTTCCTGACTGCGTGTAAGCGCCCCGGGCCTGGCGCACGCTCACGCACGCCTCGACGTCGGGGGCCTCTTCCGAATGAGGAATCCGGTACGGCGCGGACCCTCCGGCATCCAGCACATGCGTGGTGCCGGTGACGTAGCGCGCGTCGTCGGAAACCCGGTAGAGCACCGCATTGCTGACGTCGATCGGCTCCACCCACGGAACCCGGAGCCCGTTCATGTGGATGAACCCAGTGGCTACCTCTTCCTGGCTCAGGTTCTCGGCCTGCGGGAAGAACATGCTGTAGGTCGCATCGTTGTTGATCATCGGAGTATTCACCATCGTGGGGTGACGGAGTTCACGCGGATGTTGTGCGGTGCGAGCTCGACCGCGAGAGCAAGCATCAGCCCGACGACGCCATGTTTGGCAGCTGTGTAGTGAGCCGGATTCGCGTAGGCGACCAAGCCGGCAACGGAACTGGTCCGGACGATCGACCCGCGCTGTCCTCGCTCGATCATCGAGGGAATCGCTGCCTTTGTCGTCTTCCACACCCCGGTGAGGTTGACATCTGGCACCTCTTGTCACTGCTCTTCGGTCAGCTCCCAGGACTCTCCGAGCTCGCGACTCCAGCATTCGCGATGGCGATGTCGATGCCACCGAATTCGGTAACCGCGTCCCGGCTCACCTTATGCATATTGGGCAGCGGACACCGGTCCGCAAATACCTTGTTGTCTAGACGTCCCACTCGGGTCTCCTCCTTCGTTTGCAGCACTGTTGGACCATGGCCCACACGGCCACGTGAATCTAAAACGACGCCTGGCACTCGGTATGGAGCAAAACGAGACTTGTAGAAATCCGCACTCCGGACGTGTTGCTCGGGTCCGTGAACTGTAGCGGGATGGGACAACTCGGAGTGATTGTGAGCTGCGAATCTGAACACAGCAGCACATCCGGGTGATAGTGATCACCGTCAAACTTGGCATATCCACCTGAGGGCTGCACTCGCAGTGACCGGCAGGTCACATCACCATCAGCAGAAAACTCGGCGCGCACCGCCGACCCGTGACAAGGAGTGCACGTGAAAGTCCACATGACCAACCTCATCCAGAACTACAACAACGCATCAACGGATTACGCGATCTTCAAGGATCAGATCGCGTTGTCTCTACGCGCCGACGAGGACGGATACGAGAGCATCGGGTGCGTGGAGCACCACTTCGATCCCGGCTACTCGATGTGCCCGGACAACACACAGTTCCTGTCGTACCTGGCAGGCCGGACGAAGAACGCGAAGTTGCACACCACGGCAGTGATCCTTCCGTGGAACGACCCGATGCGCGTCGTCGAGAAGATCGCACTGCTGGACAATTTGTCGGACGGTCGCGCGATGTTCGGAATGGGACGCGGACTCGCGCGACGCGAGTACGAGGGCTTCGGCCTCGACATGAACGAGTCGCGTGAGCGGTTCGACGAAGCGGCAGCAATGGTCATTCGTGGACTCGAGGACGGCTTCGTCGAGAACGACGGCAAGTTCTACCCCCAGGCAAAGGTCCCGGTCCACCCGAAGCCGCTGGCGACTTTCAAAGGCCGGACCACCATGGTCGCCATGAGCCCGGACTCGGCGGTCGTCGCCGGCCAGCTCGGGCTGCCGATGTTGGCGTTTATCCAGGGCCCGATGGAAACGATGCACATGCCGATGATCGAGGAGTACCGCAAGAGCTACCGCGACACGCACGGCGACGATGCTCCGCCGCCGATGATGATCGACCTCACCTACTGTCACAACGACTCCGACGAAGCACGGCGAGTCGCGTACGAAGCCTGCGTCAATTATTACCTGACCTGTGTCGAACACTACGAGTTCGGTGGCCGCCATTTCGAGCACACCAAGGGTTACGCGTCCTACGCCGCGGCCAAGGATGCCATCGAGCAACTCGGTATCGAAACCGTCTGTGACGTATATGCCAACGCACAGATCTGGGGAACTCCGGACGAGCAGATCGCGAAGCACGAAGCCCGCAAGGCCATAGTCGGTGACTACGAGGTCATCTCGGTGTTCCAGTACGGCGGGATCAAGGGTGAGACGGCTGCAGCCGGATACGACCTGTTCACTCGCGAGGTCAAGCCGGCGCTCGAAAAGCTCTGACACCACATCCAAGGAGCGAGGACATGACTAGCCACGAATTGAGCCGGGCACGCGGCCTGCTCACTCACCTGGTCTCGGAGCCCGAGGCCACAATGGACGATTACCGCAGGCTCTACGACGAGGTGCTGGCCAACTTCGAGTTGCCGGCTGATGCGAAGGTCGAGGCAGTGGACGCCGGCGGTACGCCGGCGTTCTGGGTCGACGCGCCGGACTCCGCACCCGATCAGGTGGTCATCGTGGTTCACGGTGGCGGATTCTGCATGGGGACTGCCAGCGGGTATCGAGAGTTCGGCTACCGAATCTCGAAGGCGGCGCGCGCGCGAGTCCTGGTGGTCGACTATCGGTTGGCCCCCGAACACCCGTTTCCTGCGCCCCTGGACGATGTGGTCACCGCGTACCGGTGGGTACGGCGGCAGGAGGGTGTGCGAAGCGTGGCGTTGGTGGGCGACTCCGCTGGCGGAGGCCTCGCCATCGGCGCACTCGTCAAACTTCGCGAGGACGGCGACGAGGCTCCCGATGCCGCGGTTGCGTGCTCACCGTTGGTCGATCTGGCCGGAGAGGGTGCCTCCTTGACTGAGCGAGCTCACCTGGATCCCCTTCCCGCCTCCGCTCTCGTCCAGGCCATGGGGGGTGCGTACCTCGGAGGTAAGGATCCGAAGTCCACCCCTCTCGCGTCTCCCCTGTATGCGGATCTGAAGGGGCTACCACCGCTCCGCGTGCTGGTCGGTACCGACGAGGGTCTCCACGACGATGCGGTCCGCTTGGTGGGGCGAGTTCGCGAGGTCGGCGGCGAAGTGGAGTTCGAGATCGGCGAGCAGATGGTGCACATCTGGCCGCTCTTCAACTTCTTGCCTGAAGGGCAGGCCTCCACCAAACGCATCGGTGAGTTTCTCGAGAAGCATCTGGCGGCCCCACACAAGGTCTGAGTGATTCGTGGTAGGTCCTGGTTGTCGTGCCTGCACGACGACCACGACCGACCACGTTGTGTCTGTCGTGGTTAGCCGGTGACTCCTCGTCACCACTTGTAGTGGAAGTTCGTACTCGAGTGATGATGTCCGGCTACGCGTCGGGAAACTCTTGCGTTGTCGGACCAGTTGGGAAGTGGTCAGTGTTGCGAAGCAGTCAGTTATGAGAATTCGAGAGAACTTGGACGACTGTATCGGCGTCCTGCGTTTGGTTGTCGATGCGGGTACCGCTCTCCTGTCGGTGATCGCCGCGGTTCCGGTCGCGTTTGTCATCGGTGAGGTGGCGGCGAACGAGCGGAGGACGAGCGGAGAGCATCCGCCCTGCGTGCCACCGGGTTCGCCGACGCACGATCTCGGAACGGTCGTCACCTATCGATGAGTTTGACCGGCGGGATTTTACCCGGATTTCCGCAAAGAACCTCGCTGCGGTGTTACCCGAGGTGGCCGCAGAACGACACGGAGCTACACCGCTACGTGAAAGGCACTGTGCATGAACGTAAACGGGAGCAACTGCGTGCGAGGGCGCCGTCGTGCCCATCGCCAACGGAGCCTCGTCCGGCACACACATCGTGCTGGCTGCCCGTTGGGCCGCAGCGGAGCAACGGGAGGGAAGTCGGGTCACCACGACTATTACTCGGCTCCGTGGAGTTCGTTGCTCGGTGGAAGATTGCAATGGTCGTCGGGTTGCGACAGCGTGTTGTATCGGCCGAACGGCAGACATGCCGCCGTGCGGTGACGGCGACATGTCGGGTCAACGCAACTTGCGACGGTGCCCGTGGCCTATCGGGCCAGCGAGCATCAGTCACAAAGCGCCAAGTTTGATGTCGCCGGCCAGAATCGGCTTCACGATGGTGACATCGAGCGGTTCTGCCAACAGATCGGCAACATCTGTGGTCAGAGCGGCGAAGGCATTCCCGGCACCATGAGCCTGGAGATCCTCCATGGAAGACCATTTCTCGATAATGACGAAACCCTCTCGTCCACGTATGCTTTGGTGCGCCGCGTAGAGTTCACATCCTCGGTCGTGCTGATGCGTCGCCGCCACGGCATTACGCAGTGCGGTTTCGATTTCGTCTTCCTTGCCGGGAACGGGGACAAAGTTGGCAATAACCACTACAGGTTCGGTGTCTGCCATGATATCTCCTTCATAGGGTGCCGCAGTTGGGCGGTGGGGCGGTCCGATCGATCGTAATTCCGCAACGGTGCGCACGTTGTCCCAAAGCGCGCCAGTCGAATGCGCAAATGATTGGTACGGCGCCGATCAGGCGCAGAGGTTGCCGTCGCTGTGAACGAACAGCTCGATTGGTTCCTGGAGCATCCGAGTGGTCAGTGCGGTGTGGGCACTGGGGATCCAGCGCCACCAGGGCTTCTGAAACTCGCGACCGAATGCGCGTCTTTTAGGTCCCCGTAGGTTGTTTCATCCACACCCTTGGAGCAGTCTCGCTCTGTGACACAGCCTCACACCTCCACGTCCCCACGGACGCAGCCGCGACGAGGGCGAGGGTTGCCTACTCGTGCCACAGGTGCAGCGGCCAGGCGGCTTCCTGCGCCTGTCGGGTACAGGTGTGTCAGATGATCAGAATGCGGACGTCGAGAGGTCGATACCGAGTGCGCGGACTTTGCGGTAGAGAGTTGAGCGTGCGATGCCGAGGCTCTCGGCGGCGCGGTTCTTGTTGCCATTAGCCTCACGTAGGGCGGCGATAATGGTGTTCGCCTCGACCTGCTCCAGCCTGGCAAGTTTCCGTCGTGAAGCGCTGGCCACCACGTCGGTTGGGAGATCGCCGGCATTGATGTAACGATTGCTGTTTCCCTGTAGCACCCGGAGGACCACCGTCTCGAGTGAGGTGATGTTCCCGTGCCATTCCAACCGGGACAGTGCCTGCACTGCGTCCGGCATCCATCGAACGTCGGCCGGCGCCCTGCCGAGGCGTTGGTTGGCTTTGCGGGTCAGTGCGTCGAGTAGGACCGGCAGATCCTCGAGGCGATCACGCAGGGCAGGAACCTTGAGGATGGCCGAGAACTCTGCATGCAAAAGAACTCGCTGTCCGTGGTCCGCCGATTGAGTTGCAGTGGCCAAGAACCGGACCGTGCTGTTTCGATGCGACTCGATCAGATTTGCCACTGACATGGCTGCCGCATCCTGCAGCTCATCGCAGCGACGGATTACGATAGCGCCGGTGGACTCTTCGACAGCGCGTTCGAGTCTGAGCAGCCATGCTTGCGCGCCGTTCACGGTGGATTCCGCTGCGTCCAAGACTGTCACCGGAGCATCGCCGGCGATCGCCTTGGCGACGGCGACCTTGCCGCTGCCCGGTTCCCCGATTATGAGTACGGGACCAGCGACGGCGGCCGCGGCCCGGCGACACAATTCCCGCCACCGGGGTCCGTCACCGACGAGTCCGGCCAGCTTGGGAGCGGGTATGACAGCACCTTCGCGCGTCTTGCGCTCCATGATGGGGCGGATTGTCAGAACTGCACCAGCCGACTCGCTGGCACCGGATACCTCCCGACATCGAACTGACACGACCGTTCCGTCGGTGAGGACCAGCTGGCGTGGATCCGGGTTGCTCTCCTGGATCGCGCGGGAGGCATGCTCCCAGAGCAGGGCCTGATCTACCGAGGTGAGCAGACGCGCTGCAGTTGCGTTGGTAATGATCGTCTGGTCGTTGAGGGCGACCAGCGGGTGGCGAGTGTCTCGATTCTCAGTCAGATAAGCGTCGAGCAGTGTTCGTTCCCGCCGAGTAGCCGTTTCTTGATAAGCGCGTTGAACGTCTCGCACAAGATCCATGACCCAGGACAGCAGCACCGGGCTGGTGTCCTCGTAGCGACTGGTTAGGTTGAGTGAGCCGACGAGACGATGAGTTACTGGGTGAACGATGGGAACTCCAGCTGAGGTGACACTGGCGAACTCTTCGCGGAAGTGTTCCAAACCGCGGACCATGGTCGGTCGTTCATTCAGCAAGCAAATGCCGCTGGTAGTGCCGACCGCTGTTTCGTCGACAGAGACCGACGGCAGAACGTGATGACGCTCGAACCACCGGCCGAGTGCCGGATCGCGCACCCATTGGCGTAGCACGACCCCCTCGCTGTCGGTGAGATTGAGACCGCACATCGATTGTTCGAGCACGGCCTCGCGCTGCCTGATGATCGAGTCGACCACCCTTGTCAGGGGGGTGTCGAGGTCGACATCGCCGGTGTGTACCGGTCGGCTCGCTATAGAGTCCAGGCCGTAACGCATGCACCTACGCCACGAGTCGAGCACGGACGGCGAGAGTCCGGCTGCCTGAATCGTTCGGGGATCGGCGGAGCCGGTCGTGAGAAAGGTTTCACGCACTCGACGGAGCTGTGCAGCATCGTCCTCCGTGCGCCTGAGATGCCGTGGATTCGAACCAGATGATGCATAATCGTCAACCGGCCGCGCCGAAAGAATCGTGCTCACCAATCCACCCTCCATTCGGACGTCCTCGAGAACGGCCCCGAACGCGGCGGAGAACCGGCAGACGTTGCCGCATGCCAAGAGTGACCCACTACTGACAGCCTGTCAAGATGCCGCGTTGACTCATCCAAAATGCCCGCGTAGACCCCTTCGTTGCCTCACGAGAGAATGCGCGTCGCGGCGTGTCGACCAACGTTCGGTGTGTGGTCGAGGGTAGGGCCGGAGGATGGGACTGACCATGGCCGAACGCAGAGCCGTCACCATGGCGATCGCGACCCGCTACAAGCGCGCCGACAAGCCGCGAAAGGCGACGATCCGGGGGTGATCTGTGCGCCACGACCGGCTGGCATCCCGACCACGCCCGCAAGGCATTACGGGCAGCGTCGACCCCGACGGTGGTACGTCCCCGGACAGCGCGCCCACCAATATACGGACCGAACGTTGTTGCCGCGTTGATCTTCTGCTGGGCGGTGCTGGGAATGCCGGCCGGGAAGCGGCTGGCACCCGAACGCAAGAAGCACGTCCTGCGGGGCCGTTCGCACACCACACCCGGCACATTGCTCGAGTCGCAGATCCCGAGCCGCACCTGGTCGCAATGGGACGATGTCGTGCCCGGCAACGCCCGAGATCGACCTGATCGGACACGACGGCGGCAACGCGGTCGGTGAACACTGCTACGTGCTGACGGCACCGACATCGCCACCGGCGCGGCCGTGAACCGGTCGGTGCCCAACAAGGCCTGCAAATGGGTGGTCACCGCGTGGAGGAGATCGCGAGCATCCTGCCGTTCCCGGCTATCTACGGTACGACTGCTTCAGCAGAACTGTTGTTACTCAACACGATCTGGGTGTTGAAACCACCGTTGACGATCTACTTCTCCCCGTAGCCGAAATTGATGGCATCTTGACATGAGGCAACAGGGATGTCTCGCGGGGATCGACAGGGAGAGCCGGCAAACTCCTGCACGCAACAGGAAGTGCACATCGCTCCTGGGCAAGGTAAATAGGCGGAGCCACTCATCGCTGGCGGCACTTACCGGCGCCTGCAACGCTGGTTCTTCCCACACACGCGTTTACCGCTTATCCGAGAGCTTCACCCTCGAGATCGCGGCGAATCGAGTTGGGTTGCCGAATTTCGGAATGTCTTTCTTTGTACTTTTCGACCAAGTCGAGCCACCGATCCAAGGTCTGAACGACTTGCCCTGGTGACATCGCCTGAGGCTTCGATGATTGCGGGGGAAGTGAACAGGCGACCGAACTGTCGGACTACCTCCATGTATTCAAGATATGCGCCATGCCGAGCTGGAGCTTGCCATGCAACGACACCATGGGCGGCAACTCCGACCAGCATGTTGACCGTCGCAAGTTGGGACATTCACGTGGCGGGAGATCGGCTTACATTACTGGTCCGTCTGGACATCGGGGCGTCGGACCATGTGTCACCCGCAGGTGCCTGGCGTCGTTTCGCATGCACGAGGACGAAATGTCCATGACAGGCAAGGAGCAGCGCACATGGATCTCGACCTGACCGAGAAGGTCGCCCTCATTACCGGTGCAGGCTCCGGGATCGGTGCGGCCTGTGCACAGCAGTTGTCTGAGATGGGGGCTCGGGTCGTACTTGCGGATATCGCGCCGATCGTGGCGGTTCCTTGTCTTGGAAGTGCCCTCACCGTCGACGTCACCGACGGCGACCAGGTGCGCGGCATGGTCGACCAGGTGCTGGAGCACTTCGGTGCCCTCGATATCGCGGTGAATTGCGCCGGCGTCGGGATGCCTGTCAAAGCCGCGACTGCGGAAACTGATTTCGCGGAGTGGCGACGGCTCCTGTCGATCAATCTGGACGGCGCATTCCTGTGCATGCGCGCTGAACTCGCCGCGATGTCCAGAGGAGGGAGCATCGTGAATATCGCTTCAGTGATGGGGCTCGTCGGCACACCGGGCGCAGGGCCATATGTTTCCTCGAAACACGGATTGATCGGACTCACGAAGAGCGCCGCGCTCGAATACGCGGCTGACGGAGTGAGGGTCAATGCCGTGGCACCGGGCTTCATCGACACCCCGCTGCTTCGCGAACCTGACGACAAAGCTCGCCAATCGTTGTCGGCTGCCCATCCCCTCGGGCGACTGGGGACCGCGGAGGAGGTTGCTGCAGCTGCTGTCTTCCTGGCGTCGCCGGCCGCATCGTTCATCACAGGATCGGTCCTCCCAGTCGACGGTGGGTATCTCGCCCGATAGGCAGAGAATGCTCGACTCGACCAGCATTTACCTTCACGCCGGCATCGACATCAAACGACGTGCTCTCGAACGGACACGTCAACCGGACGTCGTGGCAGGTGACTACACACCCCGGACTCGCTCCTGGCTTGGATGCAAGGCTTGTGATTATGCCGAACTTTCCACCGATGCCGGGGGCGCCACCAGCAACGATGCGGCCCCTGTCGGCGTAAACCCGACATCGTCATACCCTTGTTGGGCCGAGTTCGGCCTAAGAAGGGCTACGTCACCAGTCTTCCCGCCTCGATCATGGGATCGGGCGAGGTCATCGCGAAGTACCACGACCTCTGGCAGGTCGAGCAGCCGTTCCGCATGTCGAAAACCGACCTGCGGGCGCGGCCGATGTTCCATCACACCCGCGACGCCATCGAAGCCCACCTCAGCGTCGTATTCACCGCACTTGCCGTCGCCCGCTACCGGCAGGCCGGATGCATCGGACGCGGACTGGATCCGCGCGACGACGGAATCGGCGCCGGGTGAAGACCGACGCGATCGACCTTGAAGCCCTCACTGAAGCTGGCAGGACAGGGCATCCCGAAACCCAGATCACCGAAGCGACAGCCCGGATCGCGGAACTGATCCCGGCCAGTCCGTTCGCGACGCTGATGTCGGTGCCCGGATGGGGACCGGAACGTATCGGTAATTATGCAGGGCTCTGGGTGATCCGGCACGATGGGCGGGTCCGGCCCAGATCTACCGAGCCTCTGGATTGGTGCCAGCCCAGTGCGAGTCCGCCGGCAAGCGTCGAGACGGACAACACATCAGCAGGGAAGGGAGCGTGCCGCTGCGCCGTGCGCTGATCGAGCTTGGGTTCGGCTTGCGTCACAACGAGCCAGCGGCGAAGCGGTACGCAGCGGACTTGAAGCTGCGCGGCGAGCCGAACAGGGTCATTGGGTGCGCGTTGGCGCACCGCGCCAACCGAATCGCCTACGCCCTGGTGCGGGACCGGGTCGCATTCGACCCGGGCTACTGGCGGCGAGAGGAGTCCTGACCTCCAACACCCCCCCCGAGGATCTTCCGCTCGGCCACGAACGGTGGAACGCTGGAGGGTGACGAAGGACCGGAATCGATGCTGCAAGCACTGTGGCGGACCCTCGGACGAGGGCCACGCCGTACGAAGCCCGGCACCCGGCCCTTCGCCTTTCGCAGCAGCCCGCACATCGCCGGATGACCCACTCATCTCCGAGTGAGGTCGCATACGTCAGCACGGGCGCTGGACACCCCGTTTCGCAGCACGACCACCGGTCGACCCAGGCCGCACACCACTACGCTCGCATTTCGGCGAGCGGCGTGACGTCATGCCACAGCCCCGCTTGACAACACCTATAGCCGGCTACGTGCAGGGAGGTACCCCCAGCGAGGTGATGCCAACGGAGTCGACGAGCTTCTCCATCCGCCGGGTCGAGACCCCGAGCAGGTAACAGGTCGCGACGACCGAGGTCAGCGCCGTCTCGGCACGCTTGCGGCGCTCAAGCAACCAGTCCGGGAAGTGCGAACCCGACCGCAGCTTGGGGATCGCGACGTCGAGGGTGCCGGCCCGGGTATCTAAGTCGCGGTGCCGGTATCCGTTCCGGCTGTTGATGCGGGCATCGGAGCGTTCGCCGAAGCCGGCACCACAGAGACTGTCGGCCTCAGAACCCATCAACGCATCGATGAACGTGGACAGCAGGTTGCGCAGCAGATCGGGGCTGGCGTCGGAGAGCCGCTCGGTCAGGAACTGGTGCAGGTCGATATCGTGGGCAGTGGTCATCGCGTGGTCCAACACCCGAGTGACTTGGTCGGTCTCTCGAAGAGTCACGTGATGGCCGCCTTCTTGGGTTACGACGCGCCGGTCAGGTTGGGATCCGGTTCATACACCACTCTGATGGACGCAACCCGGATCCGACGCTAGTGCTTCCCAGCTCTATGCCCGTGAGAGCGACGATCCATTTTCGGCTACACTAACGGAGCCAGAATCGTCTCCAGGGGGTTGAGATCGTGCCATCAGCCAAAATCACACGAGAGATCGACGAGAGCGGCGACTCGGTGCGTCACCGAGGGGGAGCGGTAACCACTGCGAGCGACGCAATCAGGGAGTTGATCCTCACCCGCGAGCTACTCCCTGGCCAGCAGCTCGTCCAGGACGACCTCGTGGATCGGATCGGCATGAGCCGTGGACCGGTGCGAGAGGCCCTCCGCGCGCTCAGTCAGGACGGGCTGATCACGCACAGCCCCAACCGGGGTTACGTCGTGACACGCTTCAACCTCGATGAGATGACGCAGATGTACACGCTCCGCGACCTTATTGAGTCCCAGGTGCTGAGCACCCTCCCCAAGCCGACGGCGAAGCAGCTGCGCTCCGTCCGGGCCATCAACGAGAAGATAAAGAATCCGAACGTGTCGGTCGCCGAGGCAATGCGTCTCAACCGGGAGTTCCACTTTCAGCTCTTCAATGCATCGAACCAGCAGCTCCTTGTACGTGAGCTTAACCGGTGGTGGGACATGTCGATGTCATACATGGTGATGGGCATTGGCATCTGGGCTGAGCGTGCGGAGATGATGGGCAAGGCTCACGATGATCAAGTCGAGGCCTGGGCTGAACACGACAACGAACGCCTCGTCGAGCTGTGCCGCGAGCACCGCTGGGTGTCACTGAAGCGACTTTCCAACTTGGTCTGATCTCGCTGAACAAATTAGCAAAGTCTCGCCACTCCACGCTCGATCCGACTCCGCAAAGCGACTGCGCAAGTCCGCGGGACTCGAGTCCTCTCGGGTCTAACGTTCGTCGAGCTGCAGTTCACGCCAACTGAGTGCGGGACAGCGGTCGTCGAGCAGCGTCAGCGAGGTCGGTGTAGTCCTTCTCGTAGCAGCGTCCACGGGCGAGGGTGCATATCCCAGCGGTACTAGCCGGTGATACGTCGAGTACCGTCTCTGTGCTGACCTGAGGAGCCACCGGCGCGCCATCAACGGGCCGTGCCGGCCGCCGGTTGGAGTACTTCGCGGGTTAATCCTGCCGCGGAGACCCCTTCCCCGGTTAACACGTCATGCCCAGGTCGCAGCTCCTCGAGACACAGTCCATTGCGCTTCCGCGCCGCCGGATCCTCTGTGGTTGGCACCATGAGCGAATCTTTATACTGTCGTCTCTAAATCAGCACGTCTGAGTGCGAATTCGAGTCGTTGTGACAAGTGGATTGCCCGGGGGTGGCTACTCTCGGGAGGTATCTCGCTTCTGCACAGCTGAACTACTTCCGATTCTGTGCCAAGTGCGGTCTTGGTAGACCAGTCGGGTACTGCAGTGGTCACTGCCTTCATCGCGACCTGTCCCGCGAAACACCGCATCGGCTTCCACGATGACCAATGTGCTACTCGCGCTGCGTACGCGCATCACCACCTGGCCGCGGATGATGTGCGACGCGTTGTGAAAGTAGGGTTCTCCAGTTGGCATTCGGCGCCAAAGCGAGGTATCCGCGAACCGATCTATACCACTGGTTGCACACATCTGAGCGAGTGATAGATCATCGAGGTCCAGAAGATGGACCACCAGGGAGTCTACTTCGCGCAGTGTCGGTGAGCTCGAGGATGAATCAGACAGCGAGAGAACAAGCCTGGGCGGTTCGACGCTGATAGAAGCCACTGAGGTCGCCGTCAGCGCTACGGGCCCGCCACCCGAGTCCCCGGTTATGATCGACACGCCTCCTGGGTGTGCCCTGAATGCCGACGCGAAGCGCTGCGTGGTCGGAGTTGTTGTCGCATTCATGCTGCCGCTTTCTATCTACTCGATGAGGTAATGTACTTCGGAACTTGCTCTTGCCCTTGAAACTCTGCCTTGTTGATCGTGAATCATGACCGTCACGGACGGACTCATTTACATGTCAGACGCGGGCGGCGTCACACTGGGCTGCTAGTGCAGCGTGGGTTCTCAATCTCGACTTTGTCGGAGGTCCTACGGAACTGGCGAGGAACCGTTCCGCCGAGGGTGAGCGTATGCGTTGGCTAAACCGCATATTTCTTCGCGGATACATTTCGACTCGGGAACAACTTGCCATAATCGCTCGATAAACCGGTGCGTTGTCATTCCGAAGTGCACAAGGATTTCCTCGATGATGCGAGTTGCCTCGACGTCCGGATGCTTCCGTTTGAGGTTGTCATCGATTCCAGCAGCACGACGCCGTTGACGCCACTGGCGATACTCGAGAGAGTTCATGGGATTCACGTCTATTCGAGAAGGAGGAAAACCTCGGATTGTGGTTGACCTCGCCGGGCGAGGGAGAGGCGGGAGTGTCAGATGTTCTCGCCGTGACCATCAACTGCTTATCTGACGGCATACGAGCTCAGTTCTCGGGCGAGGAAACTCGCGCTCGCAGTCGCCGATTGCGGGGAACTCCTCGGGTTGTCTTCGGCGGCCCGATGCTAAGGCTCGAAGAGCAGTGAACCATGGTCTAAGTGTGATGGTCCCCATGGCTAGCTACCCGGACGTGTAGCGCGCTCGAGTTCGAGAAGTGCAGAGCGATACGCTGCCCCGGTCGCATGCTGCATCCCGATTTCGCACATACGATTTGCCGAGAGATAGGCGTCGTAATGGTGTGCGGCGATCTCCGCTGCCATAGCAGTAGTGGCGGATTCGGTGAGTTCCCGATGAAGGAGTCCGCGATCGCCAGCGAAGCCGCAGCATTGGGTCGACGCAGGAGTGGTGACCGACAGGGCAAACGATTCCGCGACTTGTTGCAGGCTCTCCACGACACCCAGGTGACGCATGGAGCACGTCGGATGGATGACGACTGTGGATTGTGTAGTTTGTACCGTGAGCCTCGGGAGAAGGACTTCCGCCGCCCAAGACACGGAATCGACAATTGTCAAATCAGAATGTTTCCGCCGGTTGTCTTCACTCAAGTATGGTGCGATCTCTCGCACCAGTCCGAGGGTGCATGAGGTCGCATCCACGATGAGCGGCAATCTGCCGCCATCCGTCCATCGATGCGCACGTTCGATGATCCGGTTCGCCATGAGATCCCGCCCATCGCCAAAACCTTTGGATCCCCAGATAGTTGAACAGCAGGCCCCGCGAACGTCTGTCGGGATCACGACCGGATGGTGGGCTCGTTCAGCGAGTGCCACAATCGCCGTCGGAAGTGATGTCTCACCCTGCTGTGGTCCATCGAAAATGCGATTGACGCAGGAAGGGAAGTAGACACCCGCCGGTCTCGCAGTTCCGGAGGTGTCAGGAAGCGGTCGAGCTGCGCCGGGAAGTTCCGGTAGCCACTCGGGTATCAGCTCTGGGTTTGAGATCCTGCGCAATAGTCGAGTTGCGGTGCCCATGGGTCGGTCGCCTACCGCTGTCGCCAGGCGAAGCACCGTTCGAGCGCCGCGTTCGGCTGCACCAAACCGGTTGGCCGCAGTCAGCGCAATACGTTCCGAGAAACTGGTGTGTCTGGCGGCGCGGAATTGCTTCATCAACGCGCCCGTGTCGATGCCGACCGGGCATGCGAGTTTGCATGTTCCGTCGCCTGCGCAGGTGTCCACAGCTTGGTACCCGTAGGTCTCGAGGAGATTTGTCGCCACCGGGCTCGCAGTTGGCTGCCGCAGAATTTCCCGCCTGAGTACGATCCGCTGCCGTGGTGACGTCGTGAGGTCGCGGCTGGGACATACCGGCTCGCAGAACCCGCATTCGATGCAGTCGTCACCAATCTCGCCCCCAACGGGAATTGTCTTGAGGCCGCGTAGGTGGGCACGCGGGTCACGGTCGAGGACGACTCTGGGCGCGAGGATGCCGTGCGGGTCGATGGTCTTCTTCAGTCGCCACATGATGTCGGTGGCTCGCTGGCCCCACTCGAGTTCGACAAATGGTGCGATGTTGCGTCCGGTGGCGTGTTCGGCCTTCAGTGAGCCATGGAAGGTGCCGACCACCATCGAGCAGAATTCCTCCATGAACTCGGCGTACCGTTCGACATCCAGGGGATTTGCGGCATCGAATGCGAGTAGGAAGTGCAGATTCCCGTGCGCGGCGTGGCCGGCCACCGCGGCATCGAATCCGTGCTTCGACTGCAGTTCGAGGAGTTCCTCGCACGCCTGTGCGAGACTGGCGGGCGGAACCGCAAAGTCTTCCGTGATGAGAGTCGTACCTGGTGGACGTGCCTTGCCGACCGCGGAGACGAACGCTTCTCGCGCCTTCCACAGTGTGTGAACTTGCTTGGCGTCCCTTGTGAATGAGTTCGTCACTGACGGAACGGGTGTAATCACTTTCAGTGAATCGAGCACACTGGTTGCGGCCTTCTCCCGCTCGTCGAGGTCACCCTGGTCGGACTCGCGGAACTCGACAAGTAGTGCGGTGGTCGAGCGTGGCAGCTGTCCCCAATCCGACGGCACTCCGTCGACCACGGCGCACGCACGTAGCGTGTTGCCGTCCATCAGTTCGACTGCGATAGCACCTACCTCGGTGAACGCTGGCACCGCTGCGGCTGCGGAGTGCAGATCCGCGAAGAAGATGAGGGCCGCTGAACGGTGACGTTGTAGCGCTACCGTGTTGAACACTGTTTCTGCGATGAAGCCGAGTGTGCCCTGTGAGCCAACGGCAAGACCGCGAAGAATCTGCACGGGAGTGGTGCCGTCGAGGAAGGCGTCGAGCCGGTATCCGTTGGTGTTCTTGATGGCATACTTCGCCCTAATGAGTGCGACTAGGTCGGCGTCGGACTCGATTTCGGACTTGAGTGAGAGCAGCCCGGAGCAGAGTTCGGGATCGGATGCCAGCAGGGTGGGATCTGCGTCCGGGTCAGCGGTGTCGACCACCGTCCCTGAGGGGAGCACTAGGGTGACCGACTCGAGAAGCGAGTAGGAGTTTCGGGTGGTTCCGGCGGTCATGCCCGAGGCGTTGTTTGCGACGACCCCGCCCACCGTGCAGGCGATGGCGCTCGCTGGGTCCGGACCCATCGAACGCCGATGCCGGGACAGGGCCACGTTTGCGCCGGCAATGGTTGTGCCGGGTAAAATCCGCGCTCGACGATTGTCGGGCATCATCTCGATTCCGACGAAGTGGCGCCTGACGTCCACGAGTATGTCTTCCGCCTGGGCCTGACCGTTCAGCGATGTCCCGGCCGCTCGAAAGACAAGGTGCCGACTGTGTTCGTGCGCAAAGCGGAACAGCGCGGCGATGTCCTTTGTCGTTTTCGGTACGACAACGGCTTGTGGCACAAATCGATATGGGCTTGCGTCGGACGCATACCGCACCAAGTCGGAGACGCTGGTGAGCACCTTTTCCGGGCCGAGCAGCTCGATGAGAGCACATTTCAACGGCTCGGGCGTTCCGGCAGCGGTTTCGCGATCGGCGCGGTCTGGCGAGTGGGCCGTCTCTGACAGTGCCGACGATGTTGTTGCCAGCGTCTGGCTCGGCGCGAACCATTCTTCGCGGCGTTGCCTGATGTGTGTCACGTTCGTACTCCCGATTGCTGAATTTCTCGACCGGCCATCAACCGTGGCCGTTCCCGCGCGCTCCCGCGTTGCGAGGAATAGGGTTTCAGTAGCTGCGTGGCAGACCGAGTTCTCTCTCGGCGATATAGTTCAAGATCATCTGGTTGTTGATCGGTGCGATCCGTTGCAATCGGGACTCGATCCAGTGCCGTCCGATGTGATATTCGCGGGCGAAGGAATACCCGCCGAACACCTGCATGGCGTCGTCGGATGCGGCGAATGCGGCTTCGGTGGCGAGGTACTTCGCGGCATTCGCGAGACCGCCGATCGCCCCCGGGCCATTCAGCTCGTACTCTTCTGCGGCGCGCTTGAGCACCTCCGATGCGGCTAACAGATTCAGATGCCCACGGGCGAGAGGGTGTTGCACGGCTTGGTTCTTGCCGATAGGGCGACCGAAGACGACGCGCTCGTTGGCGTATCGGGTCGCGTTCTCGACCGCCCACCTGCCCATTCCGAGCGCAACAGCGCTCAGGATCAGCCGTTCCCCGTTCAGACTGTGCAGTAGGTGATAAAAGCCCTTACCCACTTCCCCAACGACTTCCTCCGGGCGAACGAAGTGGTCGGAAATGAAGAGCTCTGCGGATGCCACTGCGTTGCGCCCGATCTTCGGGATCTTCTTGATGGCGATCGTTGGAACCTGCAGATCGGTAAGGAACAGGGTGAGGCCGTCGCCCTTGCGGCCGTCCGGCTCGGTCTTCGAGGTGCGGACCAGTAGCATCACCTTGTTGCCGACGAGCGCGCCTGAGTTCCACACCTTAGTCCCATTGATCAGCCAACCGCCGTCCGTCGGGGTCGCGGTGGTCGTGATCTGGGTGGTGTCGGTGCCGGCGTCCGGCTCAGTGACGCCGAACGTGACGAACAGCTCGCCGGATGCGATCTTCGGCAGGAACTCACGTTTCTGCTCCTCGGTGCCGAAAGCTAGCAACGAAGGGACGCAGAGAAGTGGGATCTGGATGCTGCTGGAGGCATTGTTGCCTCCGCCGCTCGCAGTTACCTCCTCCATTACGGCGAGTAGATCACCGATCTTTCCGCCGCCTCCGCCGTATTCTTCGGGGATAATGATTCCCTTGAAGCCCGCGTCGGCGAAAGCCTGTGCGAACTCGTCGGGAAAAGTACCTGTGCGATCGTGCTCTTCCCAGTAGTCGAGTGAGAACTGGCTGCACAGCTTGCGTACGGCGTCGCGCAGCTCCAACCGGTCTTTCTGGTAGAAGTAGGGCTTGGTGGCCATGAGTACCTCGTTTGTTTCGGAATCGTTGATGGCTTGACGCGAATGCTGGTGGGGTCGCCTCGGCGAGGTGCTGACTTGGAGAAGGGCTATGTTCCGGTCCAGACCGGGTCGCGCTTCTCGGCAAAGGCGCGTGGCCCTTCTTGTGCGTCGTTGCTGGTGTAGACACTCTCGTACGCCAGGTTGGCGCTCTGCTCGGCCTGCGTGACGCCGATCTCGGTGCACAGCCCGATCAGGGTTTTAGCCGCTCGGACACTCAGCGGCGCTGCGGCAGCTATGCGCTGGGCGAGGTCAATGGCGACAGGCAAGAGGTCCTCAACGCTCACCACCGAGTTGATCAGGCCGACTTCGTAAGCGCGATGCGCATCGATGGGCTCTCCAGTGAGCAGCAGCTGCGCCATGATCCGCTGAGGCACGATGTTGATCAACGGAGCCGCCCACGGAGCGCCCCGACCCCGCAGAACCTCGGTGATACCGAATCGCGCGGTGTCGGCAGCCACGGCGAGATCGCAGTTCTGCACCAGCCGGAAGCCGCCGGCAAGGGCTACACCATTGACTGCGGCCACGACCGGTTTCGAAACCGATCCGTTGCTGCTGATCATGATGTCGGAGTCCTTGGGAGGAACTCGCATTGCAGAATCTGACATCTCTTTGAGGTCGCCACCTGCAGAGAACGCCGCGCCGGTTCCAGTTAGTACCGCGCAACGCAGGTCGGGGTCTGCTTCGAACTCATCGAAGGCGTCCCGCAAACCCTGGCGCATGACGCGACCCAGCGCATTGCGGCGCTCGGGACGGTTCATGGTGATGACCAGTACATGACCGTCCCGTTCCGAGAGAACGATCTGCTTCTTCAGGTCCTGTTCCTCGTCGGTGAGGTTGATGCTCAGCAACGTTGCTCCATTCTCCGACCCGTTCGGCGGGGTCGGTTGGAAATGAGATTCGGCGGGTGCAGCCGAAGCATAGCCAGGACATTGTATCCAATAAAGGAGCCAATGCAAGGGTGCCTGCCGTGAGAGGCGTCTGCGCCGCAGGTGGGGAGAGGGGTGTGGCGGCGGGCCAGGGAAGGCGCTATTGACACGTCTGTAGCCGAGATGGTCGACTGGCCATGGGGTTCGATCTGAAACGTGCTTGGCTGCAGTCGATTTGTCGGCGCAGCTCTGTGACACGCGGGCCCACGGTGACCGCTCGGGAATGCCCACATCGATTTGTGCCGATAGACGGTTGCGGGTGTGTGCCTCATCAAGGGAGTTCCGCCGCGACCGCTGCATTGCGCTGGAGGGCACCGAGTGGGGCAAGGCCTTTGGAATCACGGTGTGAACGGGGCGCACATGCGCCGCCGGCGGGCCGAAGAACTACGTCGAAGGAGAGTGCAATTATGGGGCGAATGGACGGCAAAGTTGCCGTAATTTCGGGGGCCGCGCGCGGGCAGGGAAGGGCGCATGCGATCAAGTTGGCCGCTGAAGGCGCCGATATCGTCGCGTTCGACATCTGTGACGAATTCGGGTACACGCGGGCGCCGGCCGCTACGTTCGAAGAGCTCACCACCACCGGTGATGAAGTCCGTGCGCTCGGTCGACGGTGTATCACAGAGCGGTGTGATGCTCGCGACCTTGCAGCGTTGACTGGGCTTGCCGAGACCGTCGCCGCTGAGTTCGGCCGAGTTGACGCCCTGGTCGTCAATCACGGGATCTGGACGGTGGATCGTAACAGTTGGGATCTCCCCGAAGCGTCCTGGCAGGAGAGCATCGACGTGCTGTTGACGGGTGCCTGGAAGGTGGCAAAAGCGTTCGTGCCGTACATGATCCGCTCCGGTAACGGTGGGTCAATCGTGTTCACCTCCTCGGTGAATGCCGTGGTGCCTCAGCCTTCCGCTGTGGCCTATTGCGCCGCTAAAGGTGGCCTCCAAATGTTGATGAAGGTGCTGGCCCACGAACTCGGTCCTTACGACATCAGGGTCAACACGGTGAACCCCGGACGCGTCGACACGGCAATCTTGGAGGGGGGCAATATCGAGGCATCGATGGAGTATCACCCATATGTGTTCGGGGAGGGGCCGCGCACGCTCTTGGGGGGCGATCCCCGGCGGTCACCGGAGGTGATCGCTGACGCTGTCGCCTGGATGGTCTCGGATGAGGCCAAGTACGTTACCGGTGCCCTGATTCCCGTCGACTCCGGGCGGATGATCTGGTGACGATCGCTGCCGCGATCCACCGGTGGGTCGGCCGTTGACTCTTGTGCGGTTGGGTGTATTGCTGCCTGTTCGCGAGTGCTCGGAGACGTCGAACATAGCTGAAGTGCTCCGTGTGGGTGTCGAGATGGAGCGGTTGGGTGCCGATTCCGTGTGGGTCGGTGACTCTCTTTTCGCCCGACCTCGCTTCGACCCGTTGACGGTCCTCGCCGCGCTTGCCGTTCGCACGACGCGCGTTGCGGTGGGTACCGCGGTCCTGGTGGCCCCGATGTGGAATCCGCTGTTGCTCGCGCGGGCTGCCGCCACCGTCGACACGTTGGCTGAGGGGCGCCTCGTCCTCGGTCTGGGCCCAGGGCCGAGTTATGGCCCGGCGCGTAAAGAATTTGCCGCGTTGGGTATCTCGTCATCTGATCGTATCGACAGGCTGGAGGAGATCATCGCGGTGTGCCGAGCTCTGTGGTCGAGCGACGGGCCCGTGGATGTGAACGGCAGCCGATGGCAGTTTCGCAATGTCGACCTGTTTCCGAAGCCGGTGCGGCCAGGAGGCCCGCCGATCTGGCTGGGTGTTCGCGGTCCCCGAGGTATGAAACTGGCTGCACGTCTCGGCGACGGGTGGTTGCCAATCGTTCGGTCGTCGCAGGAGTACGGCATCAGGCGAGATGAACTGGCCGGTACTCGTGCGGGTCGAAATGCGGCTGTCTATCTGACCGTTGCGGTCCATGACGACGAGATGCGGGCAGAAGGGCAGTTGCGGCAATGGTCCGAGCACTACTACCGCGCACCATGGTCTGTAGTCAACGAACTCGAAGACAGCTGTGCCGGAACGGCTGCAAAGGTGGCTGACCGTATTGCTGCCTATGCCCGGCAGGGCGCGGGTGAGGTCATCTTGAGGTTCGCAGGCGGAGATATTGGTGCTCAGTTCGGTGCGATCGTCGACGCCACACAGGTCGCGAGTGAGCCCTCCGATCCGGATAGGTGACGGGTGGGCGGTGACAGAAAGCGTCATCTGGTGACTATATTGGCGCCAATGATGTATCGTCAGGGACTGGAAAGGTGACATATGAGCAGAGTGGACGGATTGGTGGCGATTGTCACCGGCGCCGGTGGTGGAATCGGATCGCGTACGGCAGAAATGCTGGCAACGCGAGGGGCGACTGTCGTTGTCGCGGACCTCGCACAAGACGCTGGCGAACGAACGGTTGAGGCAATCCGTGCTGCGGGTGGTCGCGCGCACTTCAAGTATCTGGACGTACGCGAACCGGAGTCCTTCAATTCGGTTGTTGCCGACGCTCTCAAGTGCTATGGCCGGATCGATATTCTGCACAACAATGCTGCGGCAACCCACCTCTACGCTGGTGACACGGCCGCGGCCGACATAGATCCGGCCCAGTGGGATCGCATCTTCGAGATCAACTTGCGGGGTGTGCTGCTCGGCTGCAAATACGTCGTCCCGAAAATGATCGAACAGGGTGGCGGGTCGATCATCAACATGTCTTCGACCCGTGCCGGCGGAGGAGCCAACGAACTCGCGGCTTACGGCGCCTCCAAGGCCGGAGTCGAGGCGTTGACTCGGTACGTGGCCACGGCCTATGGTCGCCATGGTGTGCGATGCAACGCTGTGAGGCCGGGGCTCATCCAGACGGCGCAATCCGCTGCGTTGCTGAACCACGGTGATGGAACCGATGACGGCTATAGTCGAGTGCTTCGTCACGTGTTGCTTCCGTATGCGGGAAGTCCGGCCGACATCGCCGAGCTCGTGTGCTTCCTCGGGTCCGCTGCATCCCGGTACATCACCGCGCAGACAATCGCTGTCGACGGCGGGCTACTTGCACATCAGCCGTTTCACGCTGACGAACTTTCAGTGAGAGGCAAAACGGACGAGAGTTGGGCGCAACGGAGTGGATGACCGACGATGTGCGCCAGTTGCTAGGTGATCGCAATGTACTTCGCGGAGAACGATTCCCGGCTTCGGTATCAGCACCAGTATTAGCCCTGAAGGGGTGCGTCGACGCGAAAGGGAGAACTTCACAGGCTGGCCCGCGAAAGCCCCCACCAATCCGAAGAGTCCGATTTTCCTCGCCTCCGGCACATCAACGACGGCGCCGTTGTCGAAGGCGAAAGGCGATTCAACTCGGAGTTGACTAGTCAGATCAGCATTGTTGTCCAGTTCGGTACGCCAACTGGGGCGGGTTCGCCGAGATCAGCTGGCACCTTCGTTGGTGTGATTCTGGATGCGGATCGTGGCGATTCCGCGAATCGAGTACCAAGCCGAAGTAGTTCAGTGTCACATCGACGCCCGTGATCTCGACACGGGTGAGGATGTACTGCGAAGGAGGCCAGTTGTGGATGGCGGAACCGAAGTCGGGGATGCAGGCGCGCGGTTGACGCCTGCCGAGGCAGTGCAACGTGCAGTTGGTGCCCTGGCTGCAGGGCGGTTGATTGTCGTCGTGGACGATGCCGACCGCGAGGACGAGGGTGATCTCGTTGCGGCCGCGGACTCGATAACGGCAGATCAGATGGCGTTCATTGTGGCGCATACGACCGGAATCGTATGCACGCCCATGCCCGAAGACCGGGCAGATCGGTTATGGCTTCCACCTATGGTTGCTGACAACCAGGACGCGCACGGCACGGCCTTCACCGTCACGGTGGATCATATCGAATCTGGGACGGGGGTTTCCGCCCAAGCGCGCGCTCGCACGGTCCGAGCACTGGCCGACCCTGATTGCCCGCCAGGGGCGCTGCGTCGCCCTGGCCACGTGTTCCCCTTACGCGCACGTGAAGGCGGTGTGCTGATTCGGGCAGGTCACACCGAGGCGGCCGTCGATCTGTTGAGATTGGCCGGCCGGACTCCGGTTGGCGTAATCAGCGAGCTCGTGGATGAAAGCGGAGAAATGCTGCGGGGTGTCGCTTTGACAGCTTTCGCGAAAGAGCACAGCCTGCCAGTAGTCGCGATCGCCGATCTGGTCCGCTACCGCCAAGCTTCCGAGAACATAGTTATCCCGGTTGCGAGTGCGCAAATGCCAACAACTTTCGGAGACTTCAGGGCTGTTGCGTACCGTTCGCGGCTCGATGGATCGACCGAGCACCTAGCGCTCGTACACGGAGACGTCGGTAAGGTAAGTCGCACTCCGGAGGGCGTCTTGGTGCGCGTGCACAGCGAGTGCCTGACCGGCGACGTCCTGGGGTCATTGCGATGTGACTGCGGAACGCAGTTGCAGCAGGCACTTCGAACGATCGTAGACGAAGGGTGTGGAGTGCTGGTGTACCTGCGCGGACATGAGGGCCGTGGCATCGGACTCGCCAACAAGATCCATGCCTATGCGCTGCAGGAACAAGGCCTTGACACTGCCGACGCAAACAGTGCGCAAGGTCTTCCTGTCGACTCACGAAGCTATGGGGTCGGGGCACAGATCCTTAGCGACCTGGGGGTGCGACGGCTTCGTCTGATCACGAACAACCCCGCAAAGTTCGGTGGATTGGCGGGCTACGGACTCGAAATAGTGGGCAGAGTTGCGCTTCCCAGCGCCATCACCCCACACAACTTGCGGTATCTGCGGACCAAACGTGATCGAATGGGTCACCAGCTGGGCGCACTTCCCGATTTCGACGCTGACTCCCGCCGGACCGTCGCGGAATAATCGAGTCCCTCTGGAAGGAGTCTCCAGATCGGGAACCTGGTGGGAGTCAATTTTCGTCCGGGCCTGTGAGTTGTGCGAACTGTACAACGTGCCCGTCATGATTACGGCATAGCTCAAACAGGTTCTCGGTGAACCGGATGGGCCCGCACCGTTCTGTGTGTCACGTGTCCCCATCATTTCGACGCGTACCACCCACCGCCGGTGGGCCGTTCGCAAGCAACCCGTACCTTTGGCATTCCGTCGTCGTTGAGGGATTGCCGTAGCCGGCCGACTGACGCGAATGCGAAGCCGAGCCGCGGGCGCACTGCCGCGGTCGGATCGATCAAATCGACCATTGCTTGCCGTCGCCGGGTCGCCGTCGGCAGAGTCGGTTCACCGGCGGCTCCGGACTGCCCCTTGAGGGTGAGGGACCAGTCGAATCGCTGTGGTGGAGGAAGTGCGGAGGTACTGCGCCGGACGTACAGCGCGCTGGGCGCTGGAGGCCCCTTGACTGGGCGGCGTAGTCCACCCTGCGCTCGTCCCCGCCCATCGTTGGTGGTCGCAGCGCCGTTGCCATTATTGCTGACTGCGATATGGGGAAAATCGAAGAGCTTCTCGCATCGCTTGTTATTCGCGAACTCGGCGCCGGGAACAACCGGTGCAGGTGGTGGTTCGGCCGACTCGTCCATGGCGGCGGCGCACTGTCAGCGGTCATGTAATTCCCCAGGTTGAGGGGTTTGTCCGTCACGTAATTCCCCACCCGGCCGTCACGTAATTCCCCACCCTCGGGGCGTGTCGGCCGGGGTTCCGGTGCTGCTGCAGGTTCGCTCCTGACTGGGCCACCGACGGCGGGCCCGGGAAGGGGCCTGACGGTGGCAAGGAGAACGTGGACGATGATTGATCTGATGGAGTTGTTCCGGCATTGGCATGCCGGCCGGTCCCAGGTGCAGATCTCGACGGCCCTGGGGATCGATCGTAAGACGATCCGGAAATACTTGGCTCCCGCGTTGGCGGCCGGGTTGGCGCCTGGCGAGGGCGGGAATTTTGACGAAACGCTGTGGTGGGAGTTGATCGCCGGGTGGTTCCCGGAGGTCGGTGACCCGGCGGCGCGGGCGGTGACGTGGCCGGCGATCGCCGCGCACCACGACTGGATCGACGGGCAGCTGGCCGCGTCGGTGACGGTCGCGACGATCGCGCAACGCCTGCGTGACGATTACGGCGTCGTGGTGTCCGAATCGACGGTGCGACGTTATGTGGCAGCGCAATTCGCCGAGAAGGTCGCCGAGGCGAAGGTGACGGTGCCGCGGGGTGCGGTCCCGCCCGGTGACGAGGCCCAGGTCGACTACGGCAAGCTCGGGATGTGGCGGGATCCGGCCACCGACCGGCGGGTGGCGGTGTGGGCGTTCGCGATCATCCTGGCTTGTTCGCGGCTGCTGTTCGTGCAGCCGGTGTTGCGGATGGACCAGTCCTCGTGGTGCGCCTCGCACGTGGCGGCGTTCGAGTTCTTCGGCGGCACCCCGGCCCGGATCGTGTGCGACAACCTCAAAACCGGGGTGGACCGGCCGGATTTGTACGACCCGAAGATCAACCGCGCCTACGCCGAACTCGCCGCGTTCTACGGGGTGCTGATCGACCCCGCCCGCGCCGGCAAACCCAAGGACAAGCCCCGGATCGAACGCCCGATGCCCTACATCCGGGACTCGTTCTGGAAGGGACGGGAGTTCACCTCGCTGCCGCAGATGCAGGACGCCGCCCTGGCCTGGTGCACCGACGTCTACGGCCGACACAATCACCGTGGTCTCGACGGCGCGCAACCCGTAGCTGTGTTCGACGCCATCGAAAAGCGCAGTCTCACAGCACTTCCCCCCAGACCGTTCGAATCGGTCCTCTACCAGGTCGGCAAGGTCGCCCCGGACTGTCACGTCAAGGCCGGCAAGGCCCTGTATTCGGTGCCCTGGCGGCTGATCGGCCAGCAGGTGCTGGCCCGCACCTGCGGCGACATGGTGCAAATTTTTCACGCCGAGCAGGTCGTCGCCACCCATGTGCTGCACCTGTCGGGGCGATCGACGAACATCGAGCACTACCCACCGCACAAGATCGCCTACACACTGCAGACCGTGTCCTGGTGCCGGGCGCAGGCCGAGCAGATCGGCCCCGGCGCCGTCGCCATCGTCGGCGAGTTATCACAGGTCAACGCCCTGCACAGGCTCCGGGCGATCCAAGGCATAGTCCGGCTGCGGGACCGCTACGACGACGCCCGCCTCAACGCGGCCTGCGCCCGCGCCCTCGCGGTCGGCGACCCCACCTACCGCACCGTCAAGGGCATCCTCGCCGCCGGCACCGAACACGACGGACAAGCCGAGGTGTCCGCGGCGCCAGCGCCGGCATTCCTGCGCGGACCCGACGCCTTCGACAACGAACGCACCGCCTAAGCGTTGAACGCTGCTATGACATGCACTGCACAACAAGTACTTTCACAAGAACAAGGGACTGGTCATGACAATTCACGACCCCAGCCTGCGGGCTGCACTGAAGACGTTGAAGTTGACCGGGATGCTCGACACCCTCGACGCCCGGCTCGCCCAGACCCGGGACGGGCAGCTCGGACACCTCGAATTTCTGCAGGTGCTGTGTGAGGACGAGATCGCCCGCCGGGAAACGGCGGCGCTGGCCCGCCGGCTGCGGCGGGCCAAGTTCGAACAGCAGGCTACCTTCGAGGACTTCGACTTCACCGCCAACCCGAAACTCCCGGCGGCGATGCTGCGGGACCTGGCCGCCCTGCGCTGGCTCGACGCCGGCGAGTCCGTGATCCTCTACGGACCCGTCGGAGTAGGCAAAACACATGTGGCACAAGCGCTTGGGCATCATGTCGCTCGCCGAGGTGGGGACGTGCGGTTCGTCAAGTGCTCCCGCATGCTCGCCGACCTCGCCGGTGGCCATGCCGACCGCACCATCGGTCAGCGGATGCGGGAATACACCCGGCCACTGGTGTTGATTATCGATGATTTCGCGATGCGCGAGCACACCACCACCCAGTCCGATGACCTCTACGACCTGGTTTCCGATCGTGCGATCGCCGGCAAACCTCTGATTCTGACGAGTAACCGCGCCCCGAAGGACTGGTATCCGCTGTTCCCGAACCCGGTCGTCGCCGAGTCCCTCCTCGACCGGCTGATCAACACCAGCCATCAAACCCTGATGGACGGCCCGTCCTACCGGCCCCGCAAACGACCCGGGCACCGCACCGCCAACGCAACCTGATCCGAACCCCTATCCACTCGGGTTACCCTCAACTCAGCACACCCGAGCATGGGGAATTACGTGACGGACACCCCTGGGGAATTACGTGACGGTCGACACGCACGAACGCTACCAGCGTTTGGGGCTGGATGCGACCAGTAGCTCGGCGAGCAGGATGCCGCCCTGCAATGCCGTGCACACTGAGCGCGATCTGGCGGTTGCGAAGTGGGAGTGTGGTCGTTGAGGACCCGAGATCGGTGCTGAAGTCGGTCTTCGGGTCAATTCGTGGGAGGACACTCGGCGATTTCCGGTGGTCGTCGCACGGCGTCTTCCGTAATCATTTTCGGTGGTTGACGGTGGGGTGTCTCACATGCAACAGTTCCAATATGGGAGCCAAAAATGTATCCAATTCAGTCTTGCGTGTCGGACAGTTCGTCGCCTACCACGGCGATCGCGCTGATGGCATGCGCGAACTCCTCGATGCCGGGGTCGATATCCTGACCGGCGACTACCTAGCCGAACTCACCATGCTCGTACTGAGGAAGAACCAACTCCGCGGCGGACCAGGATATGCAGCGGCCTTCGTCGAGCAACTCGAGCAGTTCTTACCGCAGATCGCCAAGGATGGGGTCAAGGTAGTTACCAACGCCGGCGGCCTCGACCCGGCGGCCTGTGCGGCCGCAGTTCGTGACGCATGCGCGCGTCGCGGTGTCGAACTGTCGGTGGCGTGGATCGAAGGTGACGATCTTCGCGAAGATCTCTCGACAATTCTCGGGCCGGAGGGCACACTCCGAAATTTTGACACCGGTGACGACTTGTCCCTCGAAGACACCGAGATACTTACAGCCAATGCGTATCTCGGAGCGTGGCCAATCGTGTCCGCACTCGAAGCGGGCGCGGACATCGTGATATGCCCGCGAGTGGCCGACGCGTCCCTGGTTGTGGGCCCATCGGCCTGGCATTTCGGGTGGCGCCCCGACGATTTCGACATGCTGGCCGGTGGGGTTGTCGCTGGTCATCTCATCGAATGCTGCGCCCAGGTCACTGGGGGGCAGTTCGCCCTCTTTCATGAGTTTCCTGACCTCGGCCTGCCCGGTCTTCCCATCGCGGAGATCCGCGCGGATGCCAGCGCTGTGATCACCAAACCAGTTGGGTCCGGGGGAACTGTGAACACCGACACGGTGACTGCGCAGCTGCTCTATGAGATCGGTGGCACGGAGTATCTGAACCCAGATGTCACCGTGGATCTGACCTCGGTTCGGGTCCAGCAGGATGGAGTCGACCGCGTCCTCGTCTCTGGTACGCGTGGAAGGGCGCCGAACGACACGACCAAATTGTCCCTGACCTTCGAGGGTGGGTACCGGAACACTCTCACCGTTGGGCTCACCGGGATGCACGTAGCGGAGAAGCTCGCCTGGTTGCGTCGCGAAGTGGAATCTGCAGTCGGCAAGCCGGAGACATTTGAGGCATTCCGTTGGACCGTCGTGGGACCGGCTGCCGAGGTGGACGGTGACCAGGAGCAGGTGTCAGCGTGGGTTGTGATCACCGCTCGTGACAAGAATCGAGCAAAGGTCAGTCGCGCAGGCTTCGCCGACAGGATTGTGCAACTCGGCATCTCGAACATCCCGGGGTTCTATATGACCACGCCGCCTCAGCGGGAGCGACTTTTCGGGGTGCAGTGGCCATGCTTGATCGGGAAGAAGCATGTCGATACGCGGGTGCGAATCGGCGACGAACGGCAGATCGACGTTTCGTGGCAGGTGTGGCCCGTCGGTGAACCTGCCTCGGCGCCTGCCGCATCCATTGCGTCAGCGTCATCCGTCAACGACGGTGAGACCGCAACAGTGCGGGTGCCGTTGGGTGAGGTCGTCGGCACGCGTTCCGGGGACAAGGGCGGTACTGCGAATCTCGGAGTGTGGGCCCGGAGCGCGGAGGCATACTCATGGCTATCGGAACACCTGACAGTTGATCGGTTTCGTGAACTCATTCCCGAATCCGCTGAACTCAAGGTTGAGCGTTTCGAGTTCCCCAACGTCAACGGCCTCAACTTCGTCCTGTTCGGATACTTGGAGAAGGGTGTGTCCTCGTGCACCCGGATCGATCCGCAGGCGAAAGGCCTCGGTGAATACCTTGCAAGCCGACGGGTCGACGTTCCTATGGCACTCGTTCCGGATCTTTCCGGCGTATCGTCCGTAATGGAGGTCATGCGATGATCGATTTCGGTCTTGCCGGCTCAGTGATAGTCGTGACCGGGGCCGCGTCTGGTATCGGTCGGGCGATCGCTCAAGCTGCTTCTGTTCAGGGCGCGGCAGTTGCGGTCCTGGACCGCAATCTTGATGCTGCCCGAGCGGCCGCACTGCAGCTCTCGCCTACCTCCTGCGCGTACGTGCTCGACGTTCGTGATCCGGACGCCACTGACGAGGTATTCGACTCGGTCGAGGCCCAAATGGGTCCGATCACTGGGGTCGTCGCGTGCGCCGGGTTGTCTCAGCCGGCGCCCGCTGAAGAAATGGCGCCAGCGAACTGGGCTAATGTCCTGGATGTCAATCTCACCGGCACCTTCCTGACCCTGCAGGCGGCCGGCCGCAGAATGTTGCCGCGCGGGAAGGGTGCGATGGTGGCCGTTGGCTCAGTGGATTCATTGGGCGGACACCACGGACGAGCACACTACGTGTCCACGAAGTTCGGAGTGGCGGGCATCGTCAAAACTCTCGCGATCGAGTGGGGTGGGCGTGGTGTCCGAGTGAATGGGATCGCGCCCGGCCCGGTGGACACTCCGCTGTTGCGCCGCAATATCTCCGAAGACGCCATTCGCGACACAATGCTCAACCGGATACCCCTGGCGAGGTTGTCCACCGGGAGCGATCAGGCGAATGCCGTCCTATTTCTCCTGTCTGAAGCTGCTGCGTATGTCACCGGCACCATGTTGCCGGTGGACGGCGGCCTCACGGCCGGATACTTCACACACTCCACCCCCCGTTCAGTGACCTAGACGCCGTATGACTCGGTCTGTGATCTAGGCGTCATTTTCGCTTGTAGGATTGGAGCCAATTTTGTAGACTAATGTGGCTGCCGTTCATCAAGGCCTCCGTATCGGGCGCCTTCATTTCACGAGTTCAGACAAATTCCAATTACTGGAGGAAACAGCAATGAATGCTGAGCCCCGCCGGATGCGCTTTGGCGTGTTCCTCGGTCCATACCACCGGTTCGGTGTAAACCCGAATCTCGCGATGCAGCGTGACCTCGAGCTGGCATCCCACCTCGAGCGGCTCGGGTTCGACGAGATCTGGTACGGCGAACACCATTCCGGTGGCGTCGAGACGATCGCTTCGCCAGAGCTCATGATCGCGGCGGCCTCTCAGTGCACCGAGAGGATCCGACTCGGCACCGGAGTGTCTTCGCTGCCGTATCACCAGCCGTTCGTGCTGGCCGATCGGATCATTCAGCTCGATCACATGACGCGGGGCCGAATGATGTTCGGCGTCGGCCCGGGCCAACTGCTCGACGACGCCAGGATGATCGGAATCGAGCCCTCAACCCAACGGGCCAGAATGGAGGAGGCGCTTGATGTCATTCTGCGTCTCTTCGCCGGCGAAACGGTCACCGCGAAAACCGAGTGGTTCACACTGCAGGATGCGGTGCTTCAGCTGCCGCGGTACTCGAACTTCGAGATCGCTGTGACGGGCGCGGTGTCGGCGACCGGGCCTTCACTCGCAGGTAAGTACGGAACAAGTCTGCTGTCGCTGGCGGCCACCGACCCCGTCGGGCTCGAGCGGCTTGCGGGGCACTGGGAGATCGTCGAGACCGAGTCCGCCGCCAGCGGACATGTCCCGAGCCGCGACAACTGGCGACTGCACGGTCCGATGTACATTGCGGAGACATTCGAGCAGGCGAAGAAGGACGTTGCCTACGGGATGCCGTGGCTTCTTGAATACTTGTCGCACATTGCCCCGACGGCGCTCAAGAACTTTGACTCAATTGACGGCCTCGTGAAGGAAATCAACGAATCCGGACGTGGAGTGGTCGGAACGCCGGAGATGGCAGTTGAGCAGTTGACCCGCCTCCAGGAGAAGTCCGGCGGTTTCGGAACGTACCTGTTCCAGGGGTCCGACTACGCCCGGTGGCCCAACACCTTGCGCAGCTACGAACTCTTTGCGGAGGAGGTCATGCCACGGGTGAACGGGCAACTCGAGCCGCTCAAAGCCAGCGTCGATCGGGTGCTGGCAAGCGGAAAGGAAGGTGCCGAGACGACCGCGCGCTCACAGGCGGAGGCCACCGAGCGGTACAACCGCCTGCGCGCCGAACGCAGCTGAGAGTCGGTTGTGTCCGTTCGCTGATCCAAAGAAGGGGTGACGATGCTATCGCGTGTCGGGAGCAATTCCGGGCCGCTCACGGACCTCGTGGTGCTAGAGGTCTCGGCCCGCGCAGCCGGTGCTTACTGTGGACGACTCCTGTCCCTACTCGGTGCGACAGTGGTCAGAGTCGAGGCGCCATTGGTGCTTGACGTGCCGGCGGCCCTCGACGATATCGTGGCTAATTCGCTCAATCGCGGCAAGCAGAGCGTTGAGTTCGACAGTGCCGACCTCGCTGAGATAGCTCGACGTTGCAGCGTCGTCGTCGTGGATTCACGCGACGATGACGCTGCCGACGGTAAGTTCACAGCGATCACGCGTGCGGTGCAGGAAGTCTGCCCACCAAGGACCCCGGTGGTCGATCTCGGCGGACTACGTCAGACGCTCGACAACACCGCGGCAGCAGTGCCGTTTGCACCGATCATCGCCACAGCGGCATCAGGTCTGGCGTGGGGTATCGGGTCGCCGGATTCGGAACCACTATCCTTGCCGTTCGACCTCGCGGATTACCTCACCGGAACGGAGGGGGCTGCGGCTGCCGCACTGGCACTCCTGCGTTCGGTGGGAGAGGTAGACGATGTGGGCCAGCACTGGGATGTAACCGCGGCAGATGTGCTCTCGTACTACGTCGGTCAGATCGGATCCAACTTTCTTCCCTACGATCGCCCATGGCGGCGTGACGGTCCACGCGCGACGCTGTCAGGAGGCTCCTATCCTGCGGCGATGTTCCCTTGCCAAGACGGTTGGGTGTCGATTATGTGCCGAACCCAGCGTGAGTACGACGGACTTCTCGACGGATTGGGGCGCCCGGAGTGGACTCGATCGGCCAACTTCACCGATCCACGGGTCGTGGCCCGGTTGCACGCGGACGAGGCCGACAAGCATCTCACGGCATGGACGAGCGCCCGCACACGCGACGAGGTCTTTGCCGTCGGTCGACAGTACGGATTTCCCGTCGCACCGGTGCTGACCATCGCGGAGTCTCTCTCCGAGGAGCAGTTCGCTCACCGAGGGTTCTTCGAATCTGGACCGAACCAGATGGTCCTGCCTGGATCGCCATACCATCTCTACCGAACAGAGGCTTCTGAGAAAGACCGGACTCGAGTGTCAGGTTGGCCTGCGGCCGAGGCCCAATCGTCCAAGCAGCCATTAGCTGGACTCCGCGTCCTCGACCTGTCCTGGGTGTGGTCCGGGCCCATGGTGACCGCCACGCTGCGTGACCTCGGTGCAGAGGTAGTGAAGGTGGAGCACCGCAGTCGCGCCGATCCAGCCAGATTGCGAGGTCGGGCCCTTCGCAATGGGGTCCCGGTCGATGGGCCGGAACTCGAGGTCACGCCGTACTTCAATCAGCTCAATCGTGCCAAGCGCAGCGTCGCTATCGACATGGGCTCAACAGAGGGGGCGGCGTTGATCGGCCGACTTGCTGCGGAGTCGGACGTGGTGGTGGAAAACATGCGGCCGGGAGTGCTGGCTCGCAGGGGACTGGACTATGAATCCCTGTCTCAGACAAACCCTGGCCTCGTGATGGTCTCGATGTCGATGCTTGGCCAGACCGGCCCCCTGAGCGGGATCAGGGGATACGCGCCGGTGATGTCCGGCTTGGCCGGATTGGATTCCCTCGTCGGATACGACTCCGATCGGCTGATCGGAACGTACAACCCTGCCCTTGGCGACCCGAATGGAGCCGGCCATGCACTGGTCGCGCTCTTGTCAGCGCTTGTCGGACGGCAACGCACCGGGCAGGGGTGCTACATCGACCTATCGCAGGTGGAGGCATTGCTCAGCGTTTTGACCGGACCGATCATCCAGGCTCAGGTGGACGGACACGTTCCGGTACCTGCGAACAGACACCAGCGCCTACCGTTGCATGGCACCTTCGCCTGTGCAGGAACCGACAATTGGGTCTCGATTGCGGCTCGCACAGAACGCGAACTGTCTGCCGTCGGAGCGGTCGTGAATGCGCCACACATGGCTTCCAGTTCGAGCATCACAGCACTCGTACGGGAGTGGACGGTCGATCGTGATGCTGATGCGGTTGCCAATGTCATGCGTGCCCAAGGGGTCCCGGCCGCTCGCGTCGTTGGATACGAAGAGGCGCTCTTCGGCGAGCGGGCGAGTGAACGGGGTGTAGGGACTGTCACCAGCCATCGTTGGCTGGGAGAGCAGATGGTAGTTACTGTTCCGTGGAAGGTTGATGGCCACGGATTCACTGCGGGCGGGGCCGCTCCCCAACTCGGCGAGGACACGGAGGCCGTTCTCGCGGAAGTGCTCGCACTAAGGGCGGCGGATCTCGCCGAGCTTCGACAGCGTGCCGTAATCGAGTAGTCATGAACGATTCGGCCAACAGCTCGCACAACACACAGGTCGTGCACGCGACCTTTTCTCCGATCAGCGCATGCACTCCGCATGGCTGTGTGCGTATACCGTTCGCGATCTCAAGGGCGTAAACGTCCGCGAACTCGCGGAGGGCCCGTTGCCCAGACAAGGAATCATTGCAATGACGCAGACCAACACATCTCACGCTACTGACGACGTACAGTACGACCCTCCCGAGCGAGAGGAGTGGCGTCGCGGCTGGACGGTTGTGCTCGCTGCCGCACTCGCCTATGGAGCAGGTCCGGTTCTCCTCCTCACTACGGCGAGCGTTTTCATCAACCCCACGATCGAGGCCACAGGTTGGAGTAGAAATCAGGTACTCATCTCGCCTCTACTCACCGCTATCTTCGCGGCGTTCAGTCCGGTGGCCGGGCGACTTGCGGACCGGTACGGCGCTCGGCGCGTCGTAGCATCCGGATTAGCAGCTTACACAGTCGTATTGGTGGTCTTCGCGTTCACCCCGCTCAATCTCGCGACCTTCTACGCGCTAGCGGTTCTCATGGGAATCTTTGGTGCGGTCGGGTACATCGTCCCCATCAACCGAGCGGTGGCGAGCTGGTTCGAAAAGGGCGCGGGTAAGGCCTTCGGCCTGGTCGGGGCGGGGGGCGCGGCGATGCCTCTCATCGCAGTACCGCTGGTCGCCTTTGTGATCTATACCTTCAGCTGGAAGGCCGGATATCTGCTTCTCGCAGGATGTATCCTCGTCATCGCTCTGCCAGCGGTCCTCATCGGCCTCAAGACGCGGCCAGAAGACCACGTCGAAGGTGTCAGGGTATCGGAGCATGCGAGCACCGCAGAGGACATCGCGCCACGTAAGATACTCATGTCATACCGCTTCTGGATTTTTGCTCTCGCTTCGGTGCTCGCATATGGGACCACACAAGGATTCCTCGCACACATGCAGCCGATCATGCTCGACGGCGGCTTCAGCGTAGCGTTGGCGACAACCGCCACGACGTTGATCACTGTCGGTGTGCTCATCGGACGCCTGGGGGCCGGCGTGCTGCTCGACATCGTGTCGCGCTACCCGGTGGCGATCGGTATCTTCCTCATCTCAGCCGTCGGCGCAATCGGCTTGGCCAACTTCGCGCTGCTAGTACCTGTCGTGATCATCGTCGCAGCCATGGCGGTTTCGGTGAGCCAAGGCGCCGAGGGAGATATCATTGCCTACTTCATGTTGCGGGACCATGGTCGAAAGCACTTCGGTACTCTTTTCTCCGCCGTGTATGCAGTCAATGCGGTCGGTGGACTCAGTGGTCCGTACGTCTTTGGAACACTTCGAGACTCTACGGGTAGCTACGCTGTTGCCAGTTATGTCGGTTCTGCGCTCTTTGCGGTGGCTGCGCTGTTGATGGCCCTCTACTGGGCAACTGCACGACGCGCAACTCCGTCGGCCGCACTGGAGAATCGAGCGTAGTGGCAACCTGTCTGGGCGACAGATATCGAGATCGCGGACGCGTTGTGGGGGAACAAGTTGAACGCGCTACTGCAGGAGTGATCCCGAATGACGGTGTGCTTGCGGACTGGTGGGGATTCTCGGAATAGCGGTTCGGCGTTCCATGTCGGCAACCTATGAGTGGGCAGATCGGCCGAGTTAGCTGTCGATCTGCCCACCGTCATGACTATCGCTGCCTCCATCGGTATCGGTCGGGTATTGACAAGTCGGGCTCGTCGATCCACGGGAACGTTGATTGGCGGGGACCGCCAGGTCCTCGGAAGCCGCCTAAACCCGTGCCGCCCATCACACGGGGTCAACTCTAGTTGGGTAGGACGTTACCGTGACGACCCCGTGCTACGTGCGAGCCAGAGGCCGACGAGTCGGCATAGTCAAAATCAAAGGAGCGAATTGCCGTGATCCTGGATGTTACCGATAGCTCTCTGGATGTTCGCGAGACGGACGACTTACGCCGCCTACACGTTGAGGTACCAGAACTGCCCGCTACCGGCGTGGTGCTGGCAGTTCTTCGCGATGCGAACCTGGTCGCCGCCATCGATGGCACTGAGGTACTCCTCCACGCCCATGTGCTCCGTCAGGCGGCAGGATCTGGACACGGAAGCGATTGGCACTCAAGTTTCGATGCGATGCTCCGGTACGCGGCGACCAAGGGCTGGTATGACGAGACGTGTGGAACGATCCGAGTCCACTGCCAGGCCCGTCGACCTGGTGATACGGCAAACCGGCCTTGATTTTCCACTCGAAACAGCAAGCTCGGGACTCCTCGTGGACGTCGCAGTGGGGATAGGCGCAGCTTCCAGCTTGAGCCTGGCCGCCACCGCCGAACACTTGAACGCACCCTGCGCCGAAGTGGTTGGGGGCGATCTCCCAGGCTCTGCCACACACGCCATCACAAGGCCGTCGCTGCGACGCTCGAAAGTCCACTCTGCCAGGCCTTCGTTTGGAGGATCCCCGCCAAGGTCCTTAACCATCATCGACGCTCGATCTAACAAATGGTGTTGCGGCGACCTCGTCGGCTTGACACGAGAGGCGATCCATCGACGCCACTCGGTTCGGCGACACTACCTCCCGGATCATTCGGGAGGCGGGGGCAAGAAGTTCTATCGAACCGTTGTCCCGCGGCACGGGACCGGGAAGGACATCGCGGAGTCGACGGCCGTCTGTGATGCCGGCTACCTGTACGAACTGGGTGAAGCGCGGATTGGCCTGCAGGATGCCGAATGGAGTGCTTGGGGTGCACTCGAGGCTCGAAGGAGCTGGTGGTTGGAACCCGCACCTGCGTTCTGTGCGGGAAGCGATAGCGATCGGCACAGTTGCACCCACGGACGCGACCCGAGCGACTGAGAGAGCGCCGAGACTTGTCGGTGCGAGGGCGATCCGCCGAGATATGCTCCTCGAGCGGGCGTTCAGAAGCGCCACCCCGGTTCCACCGCCAAGGCAGCTCCGGCCAGGCCTACGGAATGATTAATCGCGGGGCCCTGGACTTCGTCGGCTGACCCGAGCAAGCACGGAATCCGGTGTCGCTGAGCGGTCGGCGGCACCACATCGCGAATCAGTCGGCGAGGGCGACGGCACCACGGACGAGAAGATCGAGGACTTCGTCCTTCGACAACGTGCCGTGCTCGAGCCATTCGGTCGTGGCGCCGCTGATCATTCCTTGGAAAGCGCGCACCCGGGCGCGAGAGACTTCCGAATCGGGCATCTCCGTGACCGCAAGAATGCGATCCTCCCAGGAGGCGAGGCTACCTCTGAGGAGAGCTGCGATTTCCTCATCAGCGGTTCGATGCGCTCGCATCAGTGCGGTGAATGTCGCGCGGTTCTCCTCCACGAGGTTCAGCCATCGAGTGAACAGCGCCCGGGTGGCATCGGCGACAGGGACGTCGTGTTGTGCCACTCCTCGCGGGAGGTGCGACGGCAGGGCGGAGAAGCGGCGCACGACCTCGAGGTAGAGGTTGCGCTTGTTGCCGAAGTGGTAGTTGAGATTCGTGCGGGTGGTGCCTGCTGCGCGCGCCAACTCCTCGGTCGAGACGGAGTCGTATGCGTGGTCAGCGAAGATGCGCTGCGCAGCCTCGATCATCCGCTCTCGACGATCGTCGGCATCGAGCCGGACCCGTCGATCGGGAGCATGATTGACCGTCATAGGGATACCGTAGCCGTCTGCTCCTCGGATTGGGGCCTCGGCGGCCGAGACAGGTGTGGGTCCTGTCGACTGGACCCACACCTGTGTTCCCTTACCGGATCGGTGCCGCGGACACCTGGACTATCCACCCAGGGCGAAGTCGACGGCTTCCTCGAAATTTCGCAGGTCGAAGTAGTCACGCCATTCGGCGATCTTGCCGTTCTGGATGTGCAGGATGCCGTTGACGGGCAACTCGAACGACTTCCCGGTGGGAAGCGCCGTCAGCAGATCGACCCTTTCGGTGAACACGATCCCATCCCGGGACGCGATGTAGAAGGTGTCGATCTTGTCGATGCGCAACACGGTGAACAGGCCGGCGAGCGTCGTATGGACGGCATCGCGTCCATACGCGGCGGGCAGGGGCATGTTCTGGTACATCGTGTCGTCGGCGAAGTAGTCGATGAGACGGTTGGCGTCATTGCTGCTGAGGGCCTCCATGAACTCGAGCACCAATGCCTCGTCGGCGCCCACAGGTTTCGCTGCTCCCGAAGAAGGGTCGGCCCACTGGGGTCGTTGAATCGACTGTGTCACTTTCACTCTCCTGTTGATTGGGTGTATGCCAGAGTGATCGCCAACGTATATGGCGCCGATCACACGCGATGTCCCATATCGAGACAGTCCGCAGCGGTCACACGCTCGTGCGTATCGAAATGCGACGATCACGACCCGGTGTCGGATGTGAGGCTCGAAGCACCAGCTCACAACCCGGGAGACAAGATGTACGTAGAGGTGACGCCGCCCGGACCGCCCACGGTCCGGGAACCCGATGACTTTCACCGCCTGTCGATCGTGGCGACCAACTCCGGGCAGGCGCCGAGTTCGGTACTCGACGCGCTCCTGTCCGTGAATCTAGCCGTCACTGGGTCGACCCTCGATGCAGTCAAACTCGATGTGGCAGCACTTCGGGAGGCGGCGCGATCAGCTCACCCCACGACCCCCACCCCGCAGTGGGAGCACAGTTTCGACGCGATGCTCGACTACGCACAGCACAAGGGCTGGTTCGAGCCGAACGCCGGCACTGTGGCCGCACATATCGAATGGATGGAAGCCACCCGATGATCATCACTCCCGACACCGTTGCCCTGGTCACCGGAGGAGCGTCAGGCCTGGGCCTGGCCACCACCGCGGAGCTCGTCAGAGCAGGCGCACGTGTCGTCGCGCTCGATCTTCCGTCGGCGGACCTGAGCGGTCTGCACGAGTTCGACGGCGCCGTGAGATTCGTGGGCGCCGATGTACGAGAAAGTGACCAGGTCGGACCCGCTGTCGATATCGCCGCGGGATGGGGTGACCTGCGAATTGTCGTCAACTGCGCGGGGATCGGTGATCCCGCCCGCACCCTGAGCTCGAAAGGGCCGCTCGATCTCGACCGATTCCGCCGAGTGATCGAGGTCAACCTGATTGGCAGCTTCAACGTCATCCGCCTCGCAGCGCCCGCTGTCGCCGGAACCGAAGCCGTCGACGGTGAACGCGGTGTCATCGTCAACACCGCGTCGGTCGCGGCCTACGACGGCCAGATCGGACAGGCGTCGTACTCGGCCTCCAAGGGCGGCATCGTCGGGATGACACTGCCGATCGCCCGGGACCTCGCGGACCGACTCGTGCGGGTGATGACAATCGCCCCTGGCATGTTCGAAACCCCTATTCTCAAAGGACTTTCGGACGACGCACGCGCATCGCTCGAAGCTCAGGTCCCGCACCCGTCCAGGCTGGGGCGGCCCGCCGAGTACGCCGGACTGATCCGGCACATCGTGGAGAACCCCATGCTCAACGGCGAAACGATCAGACTTGACGGAGCGATCCGAATGGCGCCCCGATGACCACCGCCGAGAACCGGGTCGCTCTTGTCACCGGTGCAAGCCGAGGAATCGGCGCCCGGATTGCCACCGCCCTCGCTCACCGCGGGTGGGACCTCACCCTCAGCGCCCGCCGTCCGGAGTCGCTGCAGGATTTCGCTGAGAATCTTGCAGAGAAGACCGGCAGGCGGGTCCTCGCGGTTCCCGCCGACATGTCTGACGAAGATGCTGTCTCCGAACTCGCCGGACGTCACGATGAATCCTTCGATCGGCTCGACGCGCTCGTCCTCAACGCCGGAATGGGTGCGATCGGACCGTTCTCCGACTTTCCGCTACGCAAGCTGGACAAGCTGTTCACCGTCAACGTCAGGTCCGCGTATCAACTCGTCCAGCAGCTCCTGCCGACGCTTCGAGAGACAGGTACCGGTTCGACGACGGGTGCCCGCGTCATCGCGATGGCATCGATGGCCGGGGTCAGCGCAGAGCCGCTGAACTCCGCCTACGGGGCCACCAAAGCCGCGCTGATCTCCCTGTGCGAAACCCTCACCGTGGAGGAACACGCCCACGGCGTCTCCGGTGTCGCCGTGTGCCCCGGTTACGTCGCCACCGACATGACGGCAAGCCGGGACGATGTCGACGCCGACACGATGATCACAGCCGACGACGTCGCCGACCAGACAGTCGCAGTGACTCAACTGTCACGGACAGTCGTCATTCCGCGGCTGCTATTGACCCGCCCGGGGCCCAACCTCTGGCACGCCTGACCCACCCAACGCGGTATCACCCCTGCCGATCAATCAGACCGGCACCCACCAACAAGGAGTTTCTCTCGTGACCATCGACGCAGTGATCGTGGACGCCGTTCGCACCGGATCCGGGCGCGGCAAGCCGGGCGGTGCACTCTCCGGCGTGCACCCCGCAGACGTTCTCTCCCAAACCCTCAGCGCCCTTCTTGCTCGCAACGATTTCGACCCCGCGTTGATCGACGACGTGATCGCGGGCTGCGTGTCGCAGACCGGTGAGCAAGCCCTCAACATCGCCCGCACCGCTGCACTGCGAGCCGGGCTTCCCGAATCCGTGCCGGGCACCTCCGTCGACCGTCAGTGCGGCAGCAGTCAGCAGGCCGCGCACTTCGCCGCACAGGGTGTCATCGCGGGGGCGTACGACATCGTCGTGGCTTGCGGCGTCGAGTCGATGAGCCGGATCCCGATGGGCGCGAGTTCGCAGGGCCAGGACCCCACCGTGGGACCGTTGTCGGACCGGTACCCGGACGGGCTGGTCAACCAGGGCGTGTCTGCCGAGCTCATCGCCGCGAAGTGGGGTCTCGACCGCGCGACTCTCGACGAGTACGCGGCCCGCTCGCACCGGCTCGCCGACGAGGCGCATACCGCTGGTCGTTTCGAGCGCGAACTGATCCCGATCACGCTGCCCGACGGCTCGGTCCACCGCGTAGACGAGACGCTGCGGGCAAGCACCACCGCAGAAGGCCTCGGCGGACTGAAGCCGTCGTTCGCGCGCCCGGAGCACGACGAGCGGTTCCCGCAGATCAACTGGTCGATCACGCCGGGGAACTCCTCGCCGCTGACCGACGCCGCGTCCGCTGTTCTGATCATGTCGGCGACCAAGGCAGCCGAGCTGGGCCTGACCCCGCGCGCCCGGTTCCATTCCTTCGCGGTTACCGGCAGCGATCCGCTGTACATGCTCACCGGAGTCATCCCGGCCACCCGGAAGGTGCTCGAGCGCAGTGGTCTGCGTATCGATGAGATCGACACCTACGAGGTCAACGAAGCATTCGCTCCAGTGCCGTTGTGCTGGGAGAAGGAGCTCGACACCGATCCCAAGAAGCTCAACCCGAGCGGCGGGGCGATCTCCCTCGGCCACGCGCTGGGAGCCTCAGGGACTCGCCTGCTGACCACGATGATCGGCAACCTCGAGCACACCGGGGGGCGCTACGGCCTGCAGACGATGTGTGAGGGTGGCGGCATGGCCAACGCCACGATCATCGAGCGTCTCTGACAACGACCCCGAAATGATTGTGGGCCCCTCCGCTCGGAGGGGCCCACAATCATTTCAGGGTTGTCATACCGCTGGCTCGAAGTGCGAGATATCGAGGATCTGCCCGGTACGCTCCTCGGCCCACACCGCCCGCACCCGAGACCCAGCCGGCAGCTGCGCCCGGAGCCCCGCCGGGTCGGAGAAATCCAGGCCGACGATGTAATGCATCAGCAAGGTGTCGGCGCCGTCCAGGCGAATACCACCGATGGCGTATGGAGCCTTAGGTCCCCCGCGGAACCCCTGCCACACCACGGTGAACACGACCAGGTCACCCTCGCCGCTGAGCTCGACCCACTCGTCATTGCGCTCGAACGAATCCTCGCAGTACGCCTGCGGCGGGACGTAGACCTTCGTCGACTTGGCTCCGGTGTTGGCGAGGATCTTCTTCTCCCGCAGACCCTGCATGAACCGGCCCCAGGTCTCACCGAGATGGATGTCGTAATCGAGATCCCAGTGCACGGGAGTTGTGGTCACGGCCTGGTCGATGGTGCTGGTGGTCTCGCTCATGATGCGTGCTCCTCGGTCGATCGTTCGAATACTGCCAAGTTCTCGAATTGGAAGAAGGTTCCTCCGGTGCCGTGCGCCAACCCGGTGCGGGCACCGTCGACCCGGATTTCTTCCGGCGCATCGCCCATCACCTGCCACGCCACGTAGACGTACGGGGCGAGTTCGCCCGCGACCCCGGCGTTGGTGCATTTCGGCCCGCCGGAAAGGTTGATCGGCAGACTGCCACCCTGACGGCTGTCCGGCGACTTGATGAGATCGATTCCCTCTCCCGCAGAGCACAACTGAAGTGCCTCGAGCTGCATCGGCTGCATGTGGGCGTACGGGGCGAAGACCTCGACCACGTCGAACTCGCGGTACGGATCGCGGATGCCGGCCTTCGCATACACCCGTCGGGCCAGCATCGCGAGGTTCTCCATTGCCCCGAAGTCGCCCTTGCCGCCGCCGAGGTACGGGTCACCGGAGGTGCCCATCGCTCGGATCACTGCCGGTGTGGTCTTAAGCGAACGTGCGGATTCCTCGGAGGTCACCAGCATGGCGCACGCCGAGGTCGACACCGGGCACACCATCGGCTGCGTAAGTGGCGACGACAACGGGGTGCCGCCGACGACCTCGTCGACAGTCAGGGTGTATCGCAGGTGGGCGTAGGGGTTGCGGGAGGCCTTCTCGTGATCGGCGACCGCGACAGCAGCGAAATCGGAGACGCTGATGCCGTGCCGCGCCTGATAGGCACTCGCAGCGAAGGCACCCATGTGAAATCCGCCCATGCCGAGAGGCTGCTCGACCACCATCGGGGAGTTGGTGTTGATCGCGGACTGGAGATCATGGACCCCGTAAAATGTGGGGCCGCCGACAACGAGAACTCGCTCGTGGGTGCCGGCACTGACCATGCGCGCCGCGACCTGCATCAGGTTTCCGCCTGTCGTGCCACCGGTGTTGACCACCGTCAGCGGAATGTTCGCGCCGAGACCGAGGAACCGTGAGCGGTACTTGCCGCCGAGCACGGTGCCCTCGAACCCGTCGATGTTGCCGACCACGATGGCGTCGATGCTCTCCGGTGTCGCGCCGGAGTGCTCGAGCGTCCGCCAGGCGGCCTGCTGGCACAGTTCGATGAACGAGAACTGTTGTTTGCGTGGCGAAGTGGCCTCGGTGATGCCGACACCGCCGACTACTGCATGTCGAGCCATTTCACACTCCCTGTACTACGAGGACGGTGCTGTCGAGTGCGACAGCACCGGTGACGGTGTCGACCGAATGCACCACCGCCGTTGTCTGGGCCTCCGCCTCGTCAAGCCGGTCGAGCGCGTCCGCAAGTCGCACGGCCCCATTGGCCAAACCGGGGTAGATGCCCGCGGTCGACCCCCAGCGATTGATGCGGTCCGCTGCGAGACCGTCCAGCCCGAGGGCGCCCAACAGCGGCCGATACATGCTGGCTGTCGGTGCGGTGAACTCCAGCAGATCGATCTCCTCTGCCGGGGTGGTAATGCCTGCATTCCGGTATGCGGTGGCCGCGGCGTGTCTCGTCGAGGCACCGACGTCGGTCAGCCATTCCGTACCGTGGACGTATCCGCCGGTACCCCGTCCGAAACCGGTGATCACGGCATTGCGGCCCTGTAGGCGCGCCGCCCGGGCAGGTGAGGCAAGCACTACCGCAACGGCACCGGTGCCGTGTGCCGGCAGCATCAGTTCGGTCAGCGCACCGTTTGCGGGATCGGCGGAGAGCACGTCGGCGCCGGTGACACGGTCCCGACGAACCGACCGGAAATGCCCCACCGACTTGTTGATCTCCACCGCCGCGATGTCGGCCAACTCGGTGATTTCCACGTCGTGTTCGAGCGCCCAGGCCGTGTGCAGCGCGTACGTCGCCTCGGCCGTGAGGCCGACGGGGCGCGCGAAGTGCGGGTCGAAGGCCAGATTCGAGATCTGCTCGAGGAACGCGCGCCGCTGGGCGCCGCGGCTGGTGGACTCGGGATTGTAGACACCGACGGCGACGGCGACCTCGACATCTCCCGAGGAGATCGCTTCTGCGGCCGCGAGAATCGCGGTCCCGGAGTCGGACTCGAGCCGATACGAGTCTTGGAGGTAACCACCGGACGCCGAGTTCGTCAGACCTGAGGAAATGCTTCGGCCGTCGTAGATGTCCATCGAGGCGGTCACCGTGAGTCCGATGTCCTGCTTGCGCAGCGCCGCCTCGCCGAGGGCGCGGGACACGACGTCGTAGACAAGTTCGTCGAGGACGGCGTCGTGTTCGGGGACGAACGGCGTGCAGGCGAGACCGACGACGGCCACTGGTGCCGCTCGCCCTCGCTCTGATCCGGTCAGGGTCATGGGTAGTGGTCCTTCCGAGAGTGAATGAGTGAAAGGGGTCGAATTCGGGTCAGTCGAGATAGCGATAGACCACGATCGCCACGCATGCCGGCTTCGGGGAGCCCTCGCATTCGACGACCGCCTCGATCGCGACTTGAACACCACCGGGAACCCTGTTCGCCGAGGCGACGGTGGACGACAACCTGATCCGCGAATCCACCGGCACGGGGGAGGGGAAGCGGACCTTCTCGAGGCCGTAGTTGACCACAGAGGACGCCCCGGGCACCGACAGCGCGTCAGCGACCAACGGCCCGATCAAGGACAGCGTCAGGTACCCGTGGGCGATGGTGCCGCCGTACGGTCCGTTCGCCGCCTGAGCAGCATCGACGTGAATCCACTGGTGATCTCCTGTGGCGTCGGCGAAGGTGTTGATACTCCGTTGGTCGACTACCGTCCAGTCGGTACTGGGCAAGGTGGTTCCCGCCGCTGCAACCAGGTCGCCAGGGGTGGCGAAGACCACCGGTGATATTGGCATTGTGCGTCTCCGATCCGTTGTCTCGTCCGCAGACGGTAGTAAGAACGAGCGGGGTCCGGATGTCGCAGTCTGCACCACTGGACGTGTGTCAGAGCGCGACATCCGACCACCGCAGAGTCGTGTGAGAGTCGGACGGACATCGCTGACAGAAGGATTCGAGCCGTATGACTGACACGACCACCGACGCCGCGGTCTCCGCAGGCGATCCCGTCACCGAAGACGGTCTGCCCACCTATGTGGCTGACTTCCTGAACACGCATGATCCGGCCACCATGCCCCGGATCGATTTCCTTCGTGCCCGCTTCGATGCAGGCCTCGCGTGGGTGCACTACCCGATCGGCTGCGGCGGACTCGGCCTCGACGCCGCCGCACAGTCGATCGTCGACGCGGCGCTCGAGGCCGCCGGGGCTCCGGACAACGCGCCGCACCGGAACGTCATCGGCCTCGGTATGGCGGCGCCGACTCTCCTCGCTCACGGGACGCCGGAACAACAGCGCCAGTGGCTGCGGCCGCTGTGGACAGGCGAAGAGATCTGGTGCCAGCTGTTCAGCGAACCCGCAGCGGGCTCGGACCTCGCATCGCTGGGAACCAAAGCGGTACCCGACGGCACGGACTGGGTCGTCAACGGACAGAAGGTCTGGACATCACTGGCACATGAGGCGAGCTGGGCCCTGCTGATCGCCCGCACCGACCCCACCGTGCCCAAGCACCGCGGACTGACCTACTTCGTCTGCGACATGCGCTCACCCGGCGTCGATGTCCGTGCACTGCGCCAGCTCACCGGCGAAGCGGAGTTCAACGAGGTCTTCCTCGACAACGTCCGGGTACCGGACGACAACAGGCTCGGCGAGGTCGGCGCCGGGTGGAAGGTCACCCAATCGACGCTGATGAACGAGCGCGTCGCCATCGGCGCAGGGGCCGCACCGCGCGAAGGTGGACCGATCGGATTTCTCGCCGACCTGTGGCGGCAGGACGAGACCTACCGCACCATCGGATCCTTCGACAAGCTGGTGCAGCTGTGGGTCGAAGCCGAGACGATGCGCCTGACCACCGAACGTCTGCGTCAGCAGGCAGTGGCCGGGACCCCGGGTCCCGAGGGATCCGGGTCCAAGCTCGCTTACTCGCTACTCGCACAAAGGGTGTCGAGCCTCGAACTCGATATTCTCGGCGAGCAGGGACTCCGGTTCGACGACTGGAGTTTCCGTCGCCCGAACCTCGACGACGAACACAACCGTCCCGCCGGATACCGATTCCTGCGCACCAAGGGCAACTCGATCGAGGGCGGCACTTCGGAGATCATGCGCAACATCATCTCCGAACGAATCCTCGGCCTGCCCTCAGAAAGCCGCACCGATACCACCACCCCATGGAATGAGCTGCCACGATGACCACCGGCATTGAACGTCCCCCCACGGATCTGCTCTACTCCGAGCAGGAAGAATTCCTGCGCGAGACCGTCCGGGACGTCTTGAACAAGGCCTGTGACTGGACCTCCGTCCTCGCCCTCACCGAGTCCGAAAGCGCGATCGACCGCGCGCTGTGGCGCACGCTCGCCGTCGAGGTCGGCGGCGCCGCTCTCGCGCTACCCGACGACATCGGCGGCGCCGGCGCGACCTGGCGTGAGACCGCCGTGGTACTCGAGGAACTGGGTCGCTCGATCGCCCCGGTGCCGTACCTGGGCAGTGCAGTGGTCGCCACCATTTACGCCCAGGAGATCGGTGCCGGCGACCTCCTCGCGAACCTGGCCACCGGCGAGACGATCGCGGCGGTCGCGGTCCCGGCGGGCGCACCGTGGTTCCGTCCCCTCCGGCAAACCGTCACGGTCACCGACTCCACCCTCACCGGAACCGTCGCGAGTGTGGCGGATGCCGCCGCAGCGGACATATTGCTCGTGCCCGTCGGAGAGGACACATACCTGGTCGACCCGGCTGCCGCAGGCGTGCGGTGCACCCCGGTGGTGTCACTCGACGAGACCAGGCCGCTGGTCGACATCGAATTCAACGCGGCACCGGCCCAGCGGTTGGAAGGTACCCGACCGGCCGGTGACGCGACCGCAGCAGCATTGCGCGCGGGCACCGCGCTGCTCGCCTCCGAACAACTCGGTCTCGCCGAACACTGCCTCACGGCCACGGTCGAATATCTCCGTGTCCGACGCCAGTTCGGGCGGGCTCTCGGTTCGTACCAGGCGCTCAAGCACCGCCTGGCCGACCTGTGGGTCCAGATCAACCAGGCCCGGGCCGCGGCCCGGTACGCCGCGGACTGCCTCGCCACGGGCAGCGACGATCTCGCCGTCGCCACCGCCGTCGCCCACTCGTGGTGCTCCGAGGTTGCCCTGCATGCAGCGGAGGAGTACGTGCAACTGCACGGCGGCATCGGATTCACCTGGGAGCACCCCGCCCACCTCTACCTCAAGCGCGCCAAGAGTTCGACCCTGATGTTCGGCGGTCCGGACGTTCACCGAACGCACCTGACAGGCCTGATCGACCTTCCGCTTCCGACTCTGGAGAACATCTGATGGCCGACTTGACCGGGCGTGTTGCAGTGGTGACCGGCGGAAACGGTGGCATCGGGCTGGGCTTGGCCGAAGGCCTGGCCGCGGCCGGTGCCGATGTCGCGATATGGGCGCGCAATGTCGAACGTAGCGCTGCCGCCGTCGATGTCCTGCGCGGGCGCGGCGTCCGCGCGCAAGCGATTGCCTGTGACATCGGCAGTGAGGACGACGTGCGTCGTGCCGTCGCCGACACTGTCGAGGCGATGGGCCGGATCGACATCTTGATGGCCAACGCGGGGATAGCGGACGACAAGCCGTACCTCGAGACCTCGTTGGATGACTGGCAGCGTGTCATTCGAACCAACCTCGACGGCACGTTCCTCACGACCCGGGAGGTGGGTCGCTACCTCGTCGAGCGAGGCGAGGGCGGTGCAATGGTCATCGTCTCGTCCACGATCACCCGCTACGGCGGGGCCGGCCAGGCTGCGTACGCGGCCAGCAAATCCGGGACGAGTGCTATCGGCCGCACCCTCGCCGTGGAGTTTGCCCGGCACAAGATCCGCTGCAACATTCTCATTCCCGGCTGGGTGGCGACCCCGATGAACGAATCCCTGCGCGAGAACGAGCGGTTCGTGGACGCGACCACAAAGAGAACGCCCGTCCGGCGGTGGGCCACACCAGACGAATTCCATTCCGTAGCAGCATTTCTCGCTGACCCTACCCTGACATTTCACACTGGCAACGAAGTCGTCGTCGACGGCGGCTACACCATCTTCTGATCATCGGCGCAAGGAGCCATCGAATGAACCTGACCTGTGACTTCTCAACCAGGACCGTACTCGTCACCGGAGCAGCCCAAGGCATCGGCAAGGCGATTGCCGAGTTCTTCCGTACTGCCGGGGCACGCGTCGCGGTCGCCGACCGCGATGCGTCCGAACTGGAGAAGGCGTGGGGCTCGCCGTCGCAGACCGTGCTCCCGGTGGCCATGGACGTGGCCGATCCGACATCGGTGGCGTCGGGGGTCGGCATCATCGTCGACACCTGGGGGTCCGTGGACGTGGCGGTCAACAACGCCGGAATCGCTCGCGACTCAGTGGTGTGGAAGCTGACCGACGATCAATGGAAGGCCGTGCTCGACGTCCACCTCGGCGGAACCTTCAACGTCACCCGCGCCGTGGTACCCCACATGCGGAAGGCCGGCTTCGGTCGGATCGTCAACGTTACGTCCTACACGGGCATGCACGGCAACGTCGGACAAGCAAACTACGCGGCCGCCAAGGGCGGCATCATTGCCTTCACCAAGACCGTCGCCAAGGAAACCGCACGATTCGGCATCACGGCGAACGCGATCTCGCCGAACGCCGCGACGGCGATGGTGGCAGCGATCCCGGCCGAGCGCCTCGCCGAGATGACGGAGACGGTGCCGCTCGGGCGGTTCGCCGACCCCTCCGAGATGGCTGCCGCTGTCGCATTCCTGGCATCGGAGGAAGCGAGCTACATCACCGGTGTGGTTCTGCCCGTCGACGGTGGCGTGTCGATGTAGCCCGTCTCGACCGACAACACGAATCGGGGTGGCGGGTTTGGAGCAGAAATGCTCACCCGTCACCCCGATTCGTGTGTCGGCGAAGGTGTTGTCGTCAGTTCCCGACCGCCGGAGGGATGTCGAGCAGGTGCCCCATCCGGTCCCTCTTGGTACGCAGGTAGGCCACGTTCTCCGGAGTGGTATGCACTGGAAGCTGCACCCGTTCGGCGATCTCGAGGCCGTAGCCATCGAGCCCGGTGTACTTCTCGGGATTGTTGGTGATCAAACGCATTCGTCGCACACCGAGGTCGACGAGGATCTCCGCGCCGACGCGGTAGTCGCGGCTGTCGACGGGCAGACCCAGCGCCTCGTTGGCCTCGACCGTATCGGCGCCGTTCTCCTGCAGGGTGTAGGCGCGTAGCTTGTGACCGAGCCCGATTCCCCGGCCCTCGTGTCCGCGCAGATACACGAGGACGCCGACCCCCTCTGCGGCGATGCGACGCATCGACTCACGGAACTGGACTCCGCAGTCGCAGCGCAGCGACCCGGCCAGATCCCCGGTGAGGCATTCGCTGTGGACCCGGACGAGTACGCCGGCCGGGTTGCTCGTGTACGCGGTCAGGTCGCCGACCGTCAGCGCGAGATGTTCGGTGTCGTCGTCGGTGGCCCGGTACGCGTGGGCCCGAAAGTGACCGAACTCGGTGGGCAGTTCGGCGCTGCCGGTCGCGATGACAGAAGGTGCCCGCTCGCGTCGGTACCGGACGAGGTCGGTGATGGTGATCTTGGTGAGCTGGTGTTCGTCGACGAAGTTCTCGAGCGACTGGCCGGCGCGCATCGCGCCGGACTCCTCGACGATCTCGGCGATCACCCCGACTGTCGGAAGCCCAGCCAAGGTCAGTAGGTCGACCGCCGCTTCGGTGTGGCCGGCGCGTTCGAGAACGCCGCCGGCCCGGGCCACGAGTGGGAACACGTGGCCAGGTCGGCGCAGGTCCGAGGTGTGGCAGTCGGGGTCGGCGAGGGCGCGGAGGGTTCGGGCTCGGTCGGCCGCCGAGACACCCGTCGTGGTATCGACGTGGTCGACGGTGATGGTGAATGCTGTGTGGTGGCAGTCGGTGTTGTCGCCGACCATCTGGGGCAGGTCCAGCTTGTCGGCGCGCGCCGCAGACATCGGGGCGCAGAGGATGCCGGTGCTGTGGTGCACCATGAATGCGACCTGGTCGGCAGTGATGGCCGCCGCGCAGCCGATGAGATCACCTTCGTTCTCGCGGCTCGGGTCGTCGACCACTACCACCAGCCGTCCGGCGCGAAGGTCCGTCAGCGCCGTCTCGATTGTCGATGTCGTCACCGTGATCTCCTTTTGGGGCAAGGGAAGTGCTTGGGCTTCGATCAGTTCTGGCCAGAGAGCGGCGCCGGAGTGAAGGTACGGTCGTAGTAGACGACCGGGGTCGGTTCGCCCAGTCCGACCGACACCACCTCCCCGACGAGGATCGTGTGATCCCCGCCGGGATAGCGTGCGTGCGCCCGGCACTCGAGGACGACTGGAGCGTCCGCGAGGTGCGGCAGCCCCGACGAGTGGGGGGTGAAGTCGTCGCCGGCGAACTTGTCGGCGCCGCGGGTCGCGAACCGTCGGGCGATCGCCTCATGCTCCATTCCGGCGATATGGACGAGCCACGTCTCCGCTCGCTCGAAACTCGCGTGGCACTCCGCACTGGTGGCGAGGCAGACGAGGACCAACTGAGGATCCATCGACAAAGCACAGAACGAGCTCGCGGTGAAACCTCGCCGACGACCCTGTTCGTCCACCGTCGTGACGATGGTGACGCCGCTGGGGAATCGTGCCATCGCCTCTCGGAAGGTGGGGGTCTCGGTGTCGGCCGTGATGTTGGCGGTCATGGTGGGCCTCGATTCGTAGTGCAGATGGTGACAGGGGTCACTGTATGGAGCGCAGCGCGGTGGGGGTGTTGCAGTTCAGGACAGCGGCGCCCGGTGCCGGGCTGCGGCGGTGCATATCGCGACATCCGGTTTCGCGGCGTTCTGACGCGGCACTGTTGACGCCATGTCAGTAGCTTGTCATCATGAACGTGCTGCACCTCACAGCCCAAGAGGGCTTGTGGTCGGCGACGCCCCGAAGGGGCATGTGCCGCGGGCCATCGAGCCCAGGCCACGAAGAACGAAGAAAGGGCGCCCGTCTTGTCGCTCGACGACCGTACTCGTACCTTGCTGCATGAGCGTGAGCTCTTCCTCGAAGGCGCGGACCCGGCCCAACGGGGCATCGTCCGCAAGGAGATCGCGCAGTCCTGGAAACGATCACTGATGTACGGACTCGAGCCGGAGCGCTCACGACCCACCTTCCGTCCGGAACCGCAATCGTCGGAGCAACTGTTGTCCGTGGCGGTCCCGGTGATCGAATCCAAGCGCGGTGCCCTCGTCGATTCGTCGAGCAGCCTAACGGTGACGGACGCGAACGGTTGGGTTGTCGCGCGGTGGGTCGAGGACAGCCGCTTCTCCCGGCGCCTGGACCGGCACGACGTGCTTCCCGGGTACTCCTTCGCCGAGACCACGGTGGGCACCAACAGCGGCGGTATGGTCCTCGAAACCGGGCGTCCCGCGCTCGTCGCCGGTCCCGAGCACTTCTTCGAGGAGTCGCTGCAGCTCACCTGCGCCGGCGCGCCGATCCACCATCCGATCACCAAACGGCTGATCGGAACGCTGAATCTGACCTGCCGGTACAGCGATACAAACCCGATCATGTTGTCCTGGGTGTGCGAGGTCGCAGCCCAGATCACACAGGCGCTCGCCACCTTGGCAACTCGCCGCGAACAGCTTCTGTTCGAGGCATTCCTCGCTGACAACCGCGACAGCCGACACGCGGTGATCTGTCTCGACGAGCAAACCATCATCAGCAACGCCGCGGCCGCCCGTATCCTCGGGCCGTCCGATCAGGCGATTCTGTGGGAGCACGCTGCCAGGACGCTGCAATCCGGCGCTGATGCGGTCCCCGAGAAGACGGTTTCGCTTGCAGACGGAGCAGCGGTCGGCGTCGACGTGCTGCCGGTGACCGACGGCCCCGCCACCGTTGGTGCACTCCTTCGGCTCAAGATCACCAGCCACCCGTCTCGAAGCGGTCATGCGCAAGAAACCGCGCCCGTGCTCGGACAGCTCGTCGGAACTTCGCCTGCTTGGCGGGCGATGTGCCACGCGGTGACCGACACAGGCACCCGCGCACTGCTGCTGACCGGCGAACCCGGAGTCGGAAAGTTTGCCGTTGCTCGTGCGCTGGCCGACGAGTCCGGCACCGCAGTGGTCGACGCCCTGGCACAATCGGCCACGAGTGTGGACTGGGGAACCGCGCTCGCCGATGCCATCGGCCCGAATCCGTCGCTGCTGATTCTCCGGCATATCGAGGCCCTCGACCCAGATGCCCTGCGCGCGACTGCAACCGCGATCGCGCGGGCCCGTGCCAGGCAGATCCGAGTCGTGGCAACCACAAGCACACCGGTCACCGCACTCACGCGGTTGATGGACTGGTTCGACCGAGTTGTCGAGGTTCCAGCGCTCGCCGACCGTGCAGGCGATCTTCCGCTGCTGCTCGAGGCGGTGAGCAAGCGCTACAGTCCGCCCAACGAGAAGGTCTGCTGGATGCCGGATGCAGTCCAGGCACTCAGCCGCATCGACTGGGATCGCAATGTCGCCGGGCTCGACGCACTCGTTCGTGAGCTCGTCGCAGGCCGCAGTCGTCGGTACATCGGAGCGCAGGACCTGCCGATCGAGCACCGCGTACAGGCGTCCCGCCGGCAACTGCAGGGGCTCGAACAGATGGAGGCGAAGGCCATCATGAATGCACTCCGCGACGCCGGCGGCAACAAGCGCCTCGCCGCGGATCGGCTCGGGATCGCGCGATCCACTCTGTACCGGAAGGTCAGGTCACTCGGCATCGACATCGATTCCGCCAATTTCTGACAGGATCGTCCTGGCGGTGGCGCAGGTTGCGACATCCACCACCCCGCCTCGAGGCACACACTGAACCCATGGTGTCTCATTCGACAGAAACTCAACTCGACGCGTCGCTGCCGCTCATCGCAGGTGACGAGGAAATGCTCCTGCGGGAGACGGTCGCCCGCATCGTCGCCAAGTACGGTCACGACTACTACCAGAAGTGTTCGGCGACCGGCGCACCGATGCAGGCCCTGTGGGACGAGCTCGGCCGTAACGGCTACCTCGGCCTCAACATCGCGGAGGAATACGGCGGCAGCGGCGCCGGCCTGACCCAACAGGCGATCGTCAGCGAAGAGCTGGCGGCGGGCGGCTGCCCGGAGCTGGCCATGGTGCTCTCCCAGGGCATCGCGGGCAGCGTGTTCGGACGGCACGGCACCGAGGAACAGAAGCGGCAGTACCTTCCCGGAATCGCGAGTGGCGAGAAGAAATTCGTCTTCGCGCTGACCGAGCCGGACGCCGGTTCGAACTCACACAACGTGTCCACCATCGCGACCCGCGACGGTGACGACTACATCGTCAAGGGCACCAAGTACTACATCTCGGGTATCGACCACTGTGATCACTTCCTCCTCGTGGCCCGGACCGGCACCGACGAGAAGACCGGCCGCGGAAAACTGACGTTGTTCGTCGTCGACCCAGACGTCGAGGGATTGACTCGCGAGCTCATTCCGACGGCACTGTCCGCGCCCGAACGCCAGTTCACGCTCTTCTTCGACAACGTGCGCATCCCGGCCGAACGGGTCGTCGGCGAAGTCGACAAGGGTCTGATGCCACTGTTCGACGGCCTGAACCCCGAAAGGGTATTGAGTGCAGTGATCTGCACGGGCATCGCCCGCTACGCCATCGAGAAGGCGTGCCGTTACGTCAAGGAACGGACCGTGTGGGGCACGGCCCCGATCGGCAGCTATCAGGCGGTCCAGCACCCCCTGGCGGCCGCCAAGATCGAGCTGGAGGCAGCCCGCGGCATGACGTGGAAGGCGGCCGCGCTCTACGACGCAGGCCTGCCGGCAGGGGAAGCGGCGAACATGGCGAAGTATCTCGCCTCCAAGGCCGGGCACCATGCCCTCGACACCGCCATCCAGGTCCACGGTGGTAACGGTTTGGCGCTCGAGTACGGACTGGCCGACCTGTGGTCGATCGTGCGCCTGCAGCAGATCGCGCCGGTGTCCTCGGAAATGGTCCTCAATCACATCGCCCAGCACACCCTCGGTCTGCCCCGTTCCTACTGATCCACGAAAGGCTTGAACATCCCCATGACCACCGCAGTCAAGGAGCTGGACCCCGGCCTTGTCGGCCGCCGGCTGCCCGGAGACACCACGACCATCTCGCGGCATCAGTCCGCGATCACCGATCATGCGCTCCACGCTGCCGACGATCCCGACGCACATGAACATGCTCACTCGATCTGGTTCCTCGTCATCGCGTTGCGCGGCATGGGCATCAGTGTCGACGAATTGTGCGCATTGGCGGACAAGCGGGACACCGACACACTGCTGTTCGGGACCTGCGGCATCGACCAGATCCAGCCGCTGGCGGTGGGTCACACCTACCGCACAACCGCCGCGATCGACAACATCGATCGACGCACCACCAGAGACGGGTCAATCCTCGACAGCCTCACCGTGACGGTGACCCTGTTCGATACCACCGTCCCGACCGACGCCGTCGGCACGGTGACGAGTGTCTACCTGTTCAAGAGAGGGCAGAACTGATGTCCACCAACGAGATCACGCCCGGTTCTGCCATCCCGTCGTTCGTCGTGGACTCGGTCGACGGTGAACACATCCGACAGATCGCACTGATCCTCGACGACCCCAACCCCATCCACTTCGATCTGGACGCGGTGGCGGCCGCAGGTATGGGTGACCGGGAAATCAATCAGGGCGGCTCGACGATGGCGTACATCATCGACATGATCACCTCGTGGGCCGGCACCCGGTCAGCCCTTCAGCGCATCAAGTGCCGATTCCGCGACAACGTCCGCGCCGGCGACACGGTCACCGCCGGCGGCACGGTGCTCGAGGTGACCGGTGGCGGCGACAACCGCCGCGCACTGTGCGACGTCTGGGTCGACCGAGGTGACGGCAAGCGCGTCATCGACGGAACGGTCGTCGTCGCCATTCCCGAAGATTGATTGGCTGCAACGACATTCGGCAACAGAAGGAGGGTGGTGCGCGCTGCGCACCACCCTCCTTCAGGGTTTATCAATCGTCCGGGCTCAGCGGAACATCCGCTTGAGCTCCGGCTTGTTGATCTTGTTGTTCCCGGTTCGCGGCAGCGCAGAGACCATCTCGATCCGTCGGGGGCGTGACAGCCCCCTCAGATCGGGATGGTGCTGACAGAACTCGGCAATGTCGGACACTGTCACTCCCGAACGGGACGCGACGACGATCGCTGTCACCTGTTCGACCCACCGTTCGTGTGGCGTGCCGATCACTGCGACTTCGGCGACGTCCGGGGAAGAGGCCAGGTAGTTCTCCACCATCTGGGGATAGACGTTCTCACCGCCGCTGATGATCATGTCGTCGATCCGCTCGACGTATTCGAGCTGCCCGTCGGGCCGAACCCTCATCAGGTCACCCGTTCGAAACCAGCCGTCGACGAACCGTTCGGCATCGGCGTCAGGCCGCTTCCAGTACCCGGGTGTCACAGCGTCACCGCGCACCTGCAGTTCGCCGATTTCACCGCTGCCATCGGCGACGCGCTGCTGAGTGGTCGGGTCGACCAACTGCCACTGCACCACCTGTTCGAGTGGCCGACCCAAACACACCGGCAGCGGGTTCTCTCCGATTCGTTCACTTGCGGCCAACCCGTTCTGCTCGGTTTGGCCATAGATGTTGATGACCGAGCAGATCCCGGTTGCATCACGGAACCGTCGCAGCGGACCTTCCGGAAGTCCCGACCCACCGACCGCGCAGATCCGCACGCTACGCAGCTGCACCGGTTCCGCCCCGCTCATGCGATTGGCCACATCGATCGCCATGGTCGGCACCAACGCCACATAGCTCGGTGACCAACGCCGCGCCAGATCGACCCACCCGATCGGATCCCATTTCGACATCAGCGTGACCGACCCACCAGCGACCAGGACCGGAAGCGAGATCAGTTGCAGGCCGCCGACATGGAACAGGGGGGTGCACACAAGTGCGCTGTCGTCGGCGTTCAAGCCGAAGATGTCAATCGTGGCGTCGACAGCGGCCCCAGTGGTCCGGTGAGTTTGCCGAACACCCTTGGGGGTTCCGGTCGAGCCGCTGGTGTACATCAGCAGCGCTTCGTCTCCGTCGAGCCGAGGAACAATCTCCTCACGCTCGGGCAGCGTCGTCACGTCGTGCCACGTCCAGGTCGCGCCGGCTGTTGCGGCGTTCGGCCCCACCGCCAGGATTCGCTCCGCGCCGCCAAGCCCGTCGCACACGTCCTGGATCAGCTCGACCTCGCTGTCGGCAACCACAATCAGCGTGGGATCGGAGTCTTCGACAGCGTGCCGCAGGGGTCCCCGCGGGACGGACAGGTTATACGGCACCGCGATCGCGCCCGACATCCAGATCCCGAGGAGAAAGCAAAAGGACTCGAGGCGGTTGGAGGCGTAGATCCCGACCCGATCGCCAGGTGCTACACCGACCGAGTCGAGGAACGCCGAGAACTGCCGGGAGATGGTGACGAACTGCTCGAACGTCAGCTCGTCACCGCCGAATCGGATTGCGACCGCGTCGGGCTGGCGCGCTGCGACGCGGACGAGGATGTTGGAAAGGTTCACGTGCATCCTTCGTCAGAAGTAATGGACCGGAAGCCGACCGGCGCGGGAGTCGCCGAAATCAGCCTGTGACGTAGAAGTACACACCGATCGCGGCCCGGAGGATGTCGCAATCGAATACACCCCCGGAGCACTGTCGCGAAACGCGACAACCCGGGCCCCACCCCCGCAGAGACAATGTGTCGTACGACACAACATCTGTACTAGTAGAGGAGTGGTTGTGGGTCGAGTAGAGGGCAAGGTCGCACTGATCACAGGAGCGGCACGAGGCCAGGGGCGAGAGCACGCGATTCGCCTCGCCGAAGAAGGAGCGGACATCATTGCGGTGGATGTCCCACGCGAGATCATCGACATCGCGTACGACGCCGGGACGGCCGACGAACTCGCCGAGACCGCCCGCTTCGTCGAAAAGCTCGGTCGCCGTGTAGTCACGCTCGACGTTGACGTCCGCGACGCCGAGGCCCTGACGAATGGAGTGACCGGGGCTGTCGCCGAACTCGGTCGACTCGACATCGTCTCCGCCAACGCCGGTATCGCGAGCAATCCGCACCTGGCGCACGAGATTCCCGAAGCGACGTGGCAGCAGATGCTCGACATCAACCTCACCGGTGTCTGGCACACGGCCAAGGCCGCCATCCCGCACCTGATCGCGGGCGGCCAGGGCGGCGCGATCGTCCTCACCAGTTCGGCGGCGGGACTGAAGGGCTACGCCCACATCGCCCACTACGTCTCCGCCAAGCACGGCGTCGTCGGGCTGATGCGCAGCCTCGCGAACGAGCTCGCTTCGTACGGCATCCGGGTGAACTCCATCCACCCCACCCAGGTCGACACTCCGATGATCCAGAACGAAGGCACGTACCGAATCTTCCGCCCGGACCTCGAGACTCCGACCCGTGAGGACTTCGAGCCTGCGTCGGCGGCGACGAACGCCCTGCCGATTCCGTGGGTGGAACCGCGGGACGTCAGCAATGCCCTGCTGTTCCTGGTCTCGGACGAGGCCCGGTACATCACCGGCGCCACCCTGCCCGTCGACGCGGGATGCCTGATCAAGTGACCGACGCGCACCACGGGCCCCTCGCCGGAATCCGAGTCCTCGAACTCGCCGGCCTGGGGCCCGCCCCACATACAGCACTCATGCTGGCCGACCTCGGTGCCGACGTCGTCCGCGTGCAACGCCCAGACCCCTCCGGTCGCCCGGCCCAGGACCCGACGCTGCGCGGACGGCGAATAGTCAGTGCGAACTTGAAGGACCCGAATGACCTCGATGACGTCCGCGCGCTCGCGCTGAAAGCCGACATCCTGATCGAAGGTTTCAGACCGGGAGTCGCCGAGCGGCTCGGCCTCGGCCCGGACGCCCTCGTCAACGACAATCCCGGCCTGATCTACGGGCGAATGACCGGGTGGGGTCAGGACGGCCCCTGGGCCGCAAAACCCGGCCACGACATCAACTTCATCGCCGCCACGGGTGTACTGAACGCGATCGGACCAGCTGAAGGTCCGCCGCTGCCGCCGCTCAATCTCGTCGGCGACTTCGGTGGCGGCTCGATGTTCCTGATCGCGGGGCTGCTGGCCGCGCTCGTCGAGCGCACGCGGTCCGGACGCGGCCAGGTCGTGGACGCGGCGATGCTCGATGGAATCCTGACTCTGACCCACTCGGTCTGGGCGATGCGAGCCGCCGGCGACTGGACCGATGAGCGAGGTGCGAACGTGCTCGATGGGGGTGCGCCGTATTACGACAGCTACCGGACCGCCGATGGCGGCTACATGGCCGTGGGAGCGATCGAGCCGCAGTTCTACCAGGCGCTCCTCGACGGTCTCGCCGTCGAGGAGGCACCCGATCGCGACGACCGGTCCCAATGGCCGGAGTTGCGTGAGTTGTTCGCAACTGCGTTCGCGACCCGGACCCGCGCCGAGTGGGAGACGATCTTCGATTCGCTCGACGCCTGCGTGACCCCCGTGCTGTCATTCGACGAAGTCTCCGGCCATCCTCAGGTGTCCCACCGGCAGGCGATCGGCCACCGTGACGGCGTGCTGCAGCCGGGTGCGGCGCCGCGCCTGTCCCGAACCCCCAACCGGGCTGGTCAGGCCGCAGTGATCCTGACGGACATCACCTCGATCTGGTGAACGAGGAGCTTCGGGGCCACACCACTCAGTGACCCCGAAGCTCCCCCCGCCGGCGACGCGCCAGATCCTGATTCGACCGCGGCCGGATCACGATCAGATCGACGACACATCCACCGTTTCCTCCGACCGGCTGGCCGCCGCCGGCCGATAGGTCTCGCGGGCAGAACCGACCGCCCAGATGCTCAAAAGACCCGCGGCGGTCACGTAGGCACCGACCGAAAGCACGGTGCCGGTCCAGGCAAATAGGCTCGTCGCGATCAGGGGAGCGAACCCGCCGCCGAGGACTGCACCGAGCTGATAACCGAGGGATGCACCCGAGTACCGCACCTCGGCGGGGAACATCTCGTAGTAGAAGGCAGCCATCGGGCCGTAGAGTGCGCCCAGTGTGACGCCCGCGAGCAGGCCCGCGACCAGCATCAACCAGATGCTGCCGGTACCGACGAGCATGACGAACGGGAACGCTGACGCGGTTGTCGCGACCGCTGCGATCACCAGAACTCGTTTGCGCCCAACCTTGTCCGAGACCAGGGCGAACATCGGAATCGAGGCGACGGTGACCGCGCTGGAAAGGAGAACCACCCACAGTGCCGTCGACTTCGACACACCCGCCTCGGTGGCGAACGAGACGAGGAACACCGTCAGGATGTAGTAGTACACCTGAACGACCAGGATCATCCCAGCGGCCTGCAGAACCTCGCGGGGGTGCTCACGCAACGCCGTGACGATCGGTGACCGCGACCGGACCGGGACATCCGCGGACTTCTGTTCGGCCGCACGCGCCTGCAACTGCTTGAACTCGTCCGAGTCCTCGATGGTGATCTGGATGTAGAGACCAAGTGCGACCACAATCGCACTGAGCAAGAAGGGGATGCGCCAGCCCCACGATTGGAGCGCTTCCGTGCTCATCGATGCGACGACGACCAGAAACACGATATTGGACAAGATCACCGCAAGCGACGGACCCACCTGCGCGAAGCTGCCGAAGAGGCCCCGCCGATTCGATGGGGCGTTCTCGGTCACGATCAGCATGGCTCCGCCGTACTGTCCACCGACTGCGATCCCTTGCACTGCGCGCAGAACCAGCAGAATCACCGGAGCAGCGATTCCGATCTGGGCATAGCTCGGAATCAGTCCGATCAGGAATGTGGCCACGCCCATCACCAGCATCGCGACGACCAACATGGACTTACGTCCGAGACGGTCGCCGTAGTGGCCGAAGATGATTCCACCGAGGGGCCGGAACAGGAACCCGACACCAAAGGTTGCGAACGCCGCGATCGTGCCGACGATCGGGCTGACCTCAGGGAAGAACACCTTGTTGAAGACCAGTGCCGCCGCGGTCCCGTAGATGAAGAAGTCGTACCACTCGAGCGTGCTGGCGCTCAGCGCCGAGACGAGCAACCGCCGAAGGCTCTTACTGTCCGCCATGGTGATCAGCTCGGGTTCGGGTTGAAGGTGGACAGGACCAGGTGGCCGCTGTCGACCGGGAGTTCAACTCCGGTGACTCGGCGCGCAGCATCGGAAGCGAGGAACACGACAGCTCCGCTGATCTCGTTGGGCTCGATCAGACCTCCGATCGCGTGCCAATGGCGCGCCGCGACCTCGTGATCGGCGCGGGTTGAGCCCGGCTTTCCACCGGTCATGTCATAGCAGCCCTGCCAGTTTGTCATCGCAGTGTCGACAAACCCGGGCAGAATTGCGTTGACCCGAATGCCATGGGGAGCGAATTCCAGTGCGGCGGCTTTCATCAGGCCGAGCGCACCGTGCTTGGCCGCGGTGTAATGAGCGGCGCCGGCCTGCGCCTCCACCCCGTTGACCGATGCCGTGATGATCACTGATCCAGATCGCTGCTTGATCAGCTGCGGTGCTACAGCTTTCAGCGTCCGCCACACCCCGTTGAGGTTGACATCGATGGTGTCGAGCCAGTCCTCGTCGGTCAGATCCCACAATGCTCCCCGCGTCCAGATGCCGTGATTGATCACCACGATGTCGATGCTTCCGAACGTGGCAATCGTCTCTTCCACCGCCACATCGAGGGCGGATGACGAGCGGGCATCTACCTTGTGCGTGGCGACCCGTACACCCAGCGCGCCAACGGACTTCGCTGCGAGCGTGAGATCCGCCTCGGTTGCCAGCCCATACTGAACCGAGCTGATTTGCTCACAGATGTCGAGCAGCACGACATCCGCGCCCTCGTTCGCCAGTGCGTGTGCATGTGCCAGGCCCTGGCCACGTGCGCCGCCGGTAACCAGCGCGACCTTCCCGTCGAGAGTTCCCATATTTATGATCCTTTCGATGCCGACTCGTTGATCGCTACGAACGGTAGGTGTGCCGCGGGTCACAGGATGTTCTACTTCGCTACACCTTTGCCGACCCGGCGCCGGCGCACACAACAGCGGGGCGGGGTTCGACGATTGAAGTCGAACCCCGCCCCGCTGCAGTGAAAATCAGCCCACGCTCACGGCGCGTTCGGCCGCGAATTGCTTCTGAGCGGCGGCCTGGCCGGCGGCGGTGGCATCCGCACCGGCACGGTTGCTGTTGACTACCTGGTCGTAGCCACGCTGTCGCGGAGTGCGCGCGCCACTGAACTCCGGTGCGACCCGCTCTGCGATCAGCTCGAAGCTCCGCAGCGCCGCCGGCTGCGGAGCCCACTCACCGTGCAGAACGAGGAACTTGCCGAATCCTCCGGACTTCTCCTGCAACCGCTCGATCTGTGCGATCGCCATCTCCGGGGTTCCGATGACAGCGAGTCCGCTCTCATTGACGCCGTCAATGAGAGTGTCGACGTCCGGGGCGGGATCGAAGCCCGGGGTGACGTGCGAGAGATAGTTCATCAGGTCCAACAGTCCGTGCCGGCAGTCCGCTCGTGCCTGCTCCTCGGTCTCGGCCACATGCATCAGGCCCGTGAGTCGCCACTGGTCACGAGAAACAGTGCGTCCGTTCTCGGCTGCGATCTGCTCGGCGAGGTCCCAATGGCCCGCGAGCAGCTCGACACCCATCGGGTTCGTGGCCGCGAGCGAGAGGATGCCTGCCCCGTACTTACCCGCGAGCTTGGGACCGGTCGGGGACACCGTGGCCGTGACGGCCTTCTCGATGGTCGAGTACGGCGAAACATGCAGGTAGGCGTCCTGGATCTTGAACCAATCCGTCTCCTCGGTGACCGTCTCACCGTCAAGGAGACGGTGAATCACGTCGAAAGCCTGCTCCATCTTGCGCCGGCTCTCTACCGGGTCGATGCCGATCATGTGGGCGTCGTCTGCGAGCTGACCGGGTCCAGCACCGAATATGACACGCCCTCGGCTGAGGTGATCGAGCAGCACCAACCGGTCGGCAACCATGAACGGGTGGTGATAGGGCAGCGAGACGACGCCGAGCCCCAGTTTGATCCGCGACGTCCGCTGAGCTGCGGCGGCGAGGAACATCTCCGGAGACGACACGATCTCCACACCACCGGAGTGATGCTCACCGATCCAGAACTCGGCGAATCCTAGTTTGTCCATGTGCTCGACAAGCTGCAGGTCCTGGTGAATCGCGGTGTTCGCATCCGTCTCGATCTTGTGCCACGGTGCGAGGAATGCCCCGAACTCGACGGTTGCGCGTGGGTTACCCATGATTTCTCCTGATCAACGTATCCGGATGGCGGAGCCTGACTCTCTGTGCCCACCAGCATCCAGCTGATCGACCGCACTGTGATGTAGCGCATTCGGACACCACCGCCTGCCGGGCTGACACCCGAAATCTTTCCCCGGTTGTACTGTCCGCAGCTCGAGCTTCCACACATGATGGTGGCAAACCGGATGTCTCGCAGGTGGCTCTAGCAGTGCCTCATCCACCGGTGAGTCCCGTGTCCCAATATCAGACAAGTGATTCGCCCTGATTGCACCGAAACTGTCTACCGCCACGGATCGTGGCGGCAATTCCGTGGAGGAGAAGTCATGGACAGGACTGATCGGCAAATCGCACAGTTCGTCGTCATGTGGGCGCCATATGGGTGGCCGCCGGCAGACAGAACGTGGGTGGAGTTCGGCATGTCGTCCGAGCGTCTCCACGTTCGTTGCATCGAGATCATCGGCGCGGCGCGGCGAACTCGTGAATTGGCGCCTGATGAAAGAGAATTAGTCGGCCAACTCGTTTCCATAATGATGCGACGTCGGATCAAGCGAATCTTCGATCGCGTCGCGTAGGCGTTTGGAGGCTGTCCAGGAAAGCGACCAACAACAATCCACCTAGTGAGACACGTTGGCATGAGCAACAACAAGGCACATCCGAGACCACCACGCCACGCGAGGACGGCTGGGCGCCCCTGGGCTGCCGACGGAGCCGCTGCCGATCACGACATCCTCGACTTCGCCGTACTGTGGGCGCCGATCGGCGGCCCATCAGCCCAGCACATACATGCGGCCTTCGGCCTCGCAGCCGCGCACTACAGTCACCGCCTCGATGAGGCGGTGCGACGCGACCGAACTCAAAGAGCGAGTCGATGCGCCGAACGTATAGACTTGGTGTACTCGGACTCTGTACTCACCGCGATATCGTGTGGCACCGCTGCAAGGTTTACGTGAGCGCTTTGCCTCCCAGTTTGTGACCGACGAGCCTCGCACAGCACTACAGGCGGGAAATTGCGGTGCGCGCCCGGCGAAGCCTGACCAGCCTTCCTCCCTGGCCCCCAGGTGCGGTCGGGTCATGGCTGCGCCAAGATTCCGTGCCAGCCCCGAAGGCGCCGGGGCCAACGAGCAGGTGCGCCATCGAGTCCACCCCCCAGGAGGTGGGTGGACTCGGGCTGATCGACCCAACCCACGGGTCTTCTCGCTGGGCGGATGGTCGATGATCGCGTTTGGCCGGTCGGTGGCGTTCGCGGAGGCCGCGCACATCGACGGAGTTTGCGGTCACGGATCTGCCGGGTCAGCGTCGGATACGACAACCGGTAGCCGAGGACCTCGAGCTCGTCGCACAGGGTGCGGGCCCCGCTGAGGCAAGGCCTCCTCAATTCCGGTGGGGCCGCCTGGTCAGCTGCTGCTCGTGGAGTTGGCAAGAAGTTTGTCTGGGATCGGTGCGTGTTGTGCGCCGAGATACTCGCCCAAACCTTTTGCCTGGGCATCGATACGTGTGCACGATGCGACGCCATCCTCGAGCCACCCGTGCACCAGGAAGTTCAATGCGTTGAGGTTTGGGAACTCGTGCCGTACAACCCTCAGTGCCGCAGCCTCTGGGACCAGCTTCAGAAACGTCTCTATGGTCAAATAGGCTCGCAACCAATCGAACGCTTCGTCACTGTCGACCCAGACGCCTACGTTCGCCGTACCGGCCTTGTCGCCGGACCGCGTGCCCACCAACGTGTCCAACCTCGTTGTGCTGGTGGGCTCGTCCGACCAGTTTACTGCCGTGACGGTCGATTCACGCTTCGATCGTCGCGAAGACTCAGAGGGTGCGGGCGGCCAGGGGACCGGAGTTCGTTTGCCGTCGATGACCACCTCGACAGCAACCGATGACTTCGGGATCAGGCACGGCCACTGAATACCAACCAGTCGCTCACGGGCCGGCGGGGTGAAGGTGTAGAAACCGGGAATGCTGGATGTCCCGAGCTGCGTGATGCGGTCAGAGAATTTGGCCCGTGAAACCTTCTCTCGTGAGCGGTCTCGGGCATTGATGACCACCAGTGCTGTCGACTCGTCATAGGTTCCGCCGTCACTCGACATCGGCCCGATCCTCGTCCAGCGAAAGCTGTCGAACTGCGTCTCATCGCCCACAGCGTCGATCACCTGATTGCGTAGCCAAGCTTCCTTTTCGGAGATACGGCCACCAGTGAGTCCGATGGTTACCTGATTGCGGTAGCCCCCTTCATATGACAGCGATAGTTTCAGATTGTCGGTAGGCGGAAGTCCTCTAGTGTCACTGACCCGCACCCGGTTCGGAGCGATCTCGGCTACCGTGCACGAACTCAGATCCGCAATAACGTCCGGGTTGTGGTAGAGCGGACTTCCCACCTCGTAGAGTAACTGTGCGCGCACGGTTCCGCCGTCCACCACGCCACCGGACGCGGCACTCTTGGTAATCACGGAACTGCCGTCGGACTCGATCTCTGCGATCGGCATACCCGGTAGACCTAAGTCGGGGTGTCGATCGAACAGTGAGTAGTTGCCGCCGGTGGCTTGGCAGCCACATTCGATCACATGGCCCGCGGCCAATGCCCCGGCGAGCTTGTCCCACTCGTCATGCTTCCACCCGAAATGCCACGCGGCTGGGCCGATCACCAACGCGGCATCCGTCACTCGTGGACACACCACGATATCTGCCCCTTGCGTCAACGCTTCCACGATCGGCCAAGCCCCCAGATACGCGTTGGCGGTAAGTACCTGCGTCGTAGAGATATCCAGTGTCTCTGTGGTGTCCAAGTGCTCCAGCGGAACACCCCGGTCGCGCAAGTGTTCCAGCCTGTCTAGCTGATTGTCGCCGGTCACTGCAGCCACGGTCAGGTCCAGCCCTGCCGAGGCGCAAGCATCTCGCAAAGCGGAAGCGCAGGCCTCTGGATCGAGACCGCCCGCATTGGTGATCACCTTGATGCCGCGCGCCGCGATGGCGCCGAGGTTGTCGCCTATCTGGGAGAGAAACCCCTCTGCGTAGCCCACACCGCCACGGAGCTGGTTCTTCCTCAGTACGAGCATCGTCAGCTCGGCCAAGTAGTCGCCAGCGAGGATATCGCAATCGCTCGCAATGAGTTCGGCGATGGCGGACGCTCGGTCGCCGTAATACGCCGAGAACTGCCCTACACGAAGCGGACGGCTGGCATCGTCAGACATAGGCACGTTCCCTAGATGGTCAGGTTCCTGGGCCGACCGCAACGAAATGTACGTCGTACAAGGAATATTCGATGATATGGCACCTCGAAACCGGCGCCCGCTGCCAGCTAAGCAGTCCCCCGCCCCCACTGTCAAGGATAGGTGAATCTATTGGCGGCATGATTGGAGCCAGTCTTGACGCCGATGGTTCGGCGCCTTATGTTGCATGCGACACGGTCGCTGGTTTCTATCGGCTACATCACAGGGGTGTCCGTCCCGCGCCAGAGCGCTGTACGGGTTCGCGCAGGTGGGCGCAACCAGGTCGAAATCGGGTGCACAAAAATTAAAGACGAACAGCGAGGCCACATTAATGGAGCCGTTCCCTCACCAGTCCCAGAACAAAGAGTTGCGCAGCGCGGTGCGCGAACTGTGCAGGAAATTCGATCTTACGTATTGGGACCAGCATGATCGCGACCACACATTCCCCGAGGAGTTCTACAACGCGTTCGCTGCGGCTGGCTATCTAGGAACCACGATTCCGGAGGAGTACGGGGGCGGTGGCGGATCGATGTCCGATCTCATCGCAGTACTGGAAGAGGTCGGCGCGTCCGGCGGTGCGCTCAATGCATGCAGCAGCGTGCACACACCTCTGTTGACCGTGCCGACCCTACTCAAATATGGCTCCGAACTGCAGAGGGAAGAGTTCCTGCCGCAGATCGCGGCCGGCCGGTTGTTTGTCACCTTCGGCGTTACCGAACCGGACGCCGGCACCGACACTACGATGATCGGCACAAAGGCAACGCCAACTTCGCACGGTTACCTGATCAACGGGTCGAAGGTCTGGAACAGTGGCGCATTGCGCGGCGACAAGATTTTCCTTCTGGCCCGCACATCGCAGCCCGCAGACGGGCAGCGCAAAGGTCACGGGCTGACACTGTTCCTCACCGACCTGAAGGCCGACACCATCGAGATCAACCCGATCCCGAAGATCGGCCGCAACGCCTTCGCCTCGTGCGAAGTCTTTTTCAACGATCACCTGGTCACAGGAGATGAGGTCGTCGGCGAGGTGGGCATGGGGTTTTACCACCTGCTCGACAGTCTCAACGGTGAGCGTCTCTACCTGGCCGCCGAGGCATTGGGGTTGGGGCGCTGGGCACTGGAGGCAGCATCTACCTACGCGCAGGACCGCGTCGTGTTCTCGCGCCCGATCGGCAAAAATCAGGCGGTTCAACATCCACTAGCCAACAGTTATCTGGAACTGCTGGCTGCCGCCCAGGTTGTGTACAACGCCGTCGCCGAGTGCGAAGAACACGGGGCGTCATCTATCGGACTGATCGCAAACGCAGCCAAGTATCTCTCCACCGAGGCATCATTTCGCGCACATGACGCCGCCATGCAGGTATTCGGTGGATACTCGTTCGCCCGCGAGTACCACGTCGGGCGACATTGGATCGAATCTCGGCTGCAGCGAATTGCGCCCATCAACAATCAGATGGTGCTCAACTACATCGCAGAGCGTGCACTACATCTCAGCAGAAGCTACTGATTTTCCAACTGAGGCCCAACCACCGCCAATTCATATTCCGCGCACTCTAAAGTCAGGATCATCGAGATGACGGCGACTACCATTAGGACACAAGGCAATGGCATACGGAAGGCATTGCGGAGATTAATGCCATTCCTGGCGTTCCTATACTTCGTCGCAAACATAGACCGGATAGCAATCGCGCATGCGGCGCCCCACGGCATGACTCACGACCTTGGGATCACGGCTACCCAGCTGGGCCTCGCGGCCGGGTTCTTTTTCATTACCTACACCCTCCTGGAGATACCGGCGAATGTCGCGCTGACCCGCCTCGGTCCCAGGGTATGGCTGACTACGATCATCTTGGCATGGGGTGTAGTCCAGACTGCGTCAGCTTTCGTGCCAAACGTCGAAGCAATGTACGTGGCACGATTACTGGTGGGAGCGGCGGAGGCAGGTTTTGTGCCCGGCGTGATTTTCTATATGCTGCGATGGTTCCCGCGCAGCGTCATGGCGTGGGCACTGTCAATCTTCTACATAATGCCGTTCGTCACCAATGCTGTTGCGGCGCCGCTATTCACTCTTACCAAAGATACCGGCGAATTGCTGCCCATCGACATGACACCCTGGCGATTCCTCATCCTTGTTTCCGGAATACTCGGTGCCGCAGCAGGAATCGCGACCTGGGTGTACCTCCGAAATGATCCCGAGGAAGTCGCGTGGCTGACACCCGACGAGAGTGCTGAACTCAAGAGCGCGGTAGCTCGGGAGGAAAGCAACGTCGAAGCGGCCGGCGGTGATCATTCCGGCGTGTTCTCGGCGCTCAAAGACCGCCGAGTGTTGCTGCTCGGTCTTGCGTTTTTCCCTTCGACATTTTGTTCGTTTAGTCTTATCTTTTTCCTGCCAACGATCATCTCCACGTTTCGCGATTCGAATGGGGATGAATTGTCCGATGGCCTGCAGACATTGCTGAATGCATTTCCCTGGGCATTGGGCATCGTCGGCGGCTTGCTGATCTCACGTTATGCGACGAAGATCAACTCCCCTGGGCTCGGCGCAGTCATCGGCTGTACGTTCGGTGTCCTTGGCTCGGTCATCGCTGTTACCAGCACGAACCCTTATGTATTGATCGTCGCTCTCGCGATCGCAGCATTTGGACTGGCGGCGATCGCTCCGACCATCTTTGCCGTCGCACCTAAGTTGTTTGTCGGCGCATCAGGTGCTGCTGCGATCGCACTGATCAACAGTATCGGCGGCAGTGGCGGCTTCTTCGGACCCTATCTCACTGGCTTCGTTACCGATCATTTCGGCAGCCAGCGAATTGTGTACGGGCTCATGGTCGTCGGGTTCGCCATGTGCGGTCTACTCACTTTCCTGATCGACCGCTCGGCGAACCGATCGATTGAGGCGCGCGAGGTGCACGGGGCGCCGCATGACGCGGAACAGTTGCGAGTGCGCAGGCGAACCGACGGCTCGCGCTCGGGTTCGACTTCCGCGAAATGACGACCGCGTACCTCCGCCGACGGTGTGGCACTCACGTTGGACGGGGCAGGTAGCACAGACGGCCTTAGCGCCGCGCCGTCCGCGACAACCAAACGCGTGTCGGAGGCGCGCAGCTCGTTGGAGGTGTTCGGGCATATCTACTCCTGTCAGTCGGTCTGGTCTCGGACTCTGGCGCCGCGGATTCCGTGTTGGTCGGCGCCGTCGGTGATCGCGAGCAGGATCTGGTTGAGTGAGGTGACCTCGTCGGTGCGGCCTTGTAGCCAGAGGTTGTCCTCGCTCATCTGCGTTCCGTAGCGGGCCGCGAATGTCTCCCTGCGGATCTCGATGAACCGCTGGGTTTCCTCGAGTTGCCGGGAGAGTTCGGGGGCGTGGGTGGCGTCGGTTACGAACTTCGGCAGGTCAAGGACGCGTTGCCCTTGTCGCAGGATTGCTTCGGCGGGAGGGTGCACCAACCGTTCGGCGGTACGCGATCAGCCCGGTTGTCGAGCTTGAGGAAGTCGTAGAGATCCGAGGTGTCGATCCCGGGGGTTCGGCCGTCGCTGGTGACCTTCTTGTAGCGGAGGAATTCACGCTCTTCGGTTTCCGACAGCGTCACCGCATAATGCATGGTCATTTCAGGGCTGACATGTCCGAAGTATCTCATCATCACGTGCAATGGAACGCGCGCGTTGAGCAGGGTTGGTGGCGGCCGTGTGTCGGAATCGATGTGTCTTAGTGATCTTTATCGGGTGTCCGGCGCTGCCGGTGATCGCCAAGCGGTCCGCGAGCGTGCCCAAGTGAAGATTATGTGGACAACTCGATGCCAACAAGTGATGAGAGGACAAAGCCTGTGCCCGAACACTTCGAATTAAGCGACTGGTGCCCCCGACCGGTGTCGAGAAGATCTGACAGGGCGGCGTTGTGTCATTCCAGCGCCGGACACTCTAGACTGAGCGCAGTCAATGGTTGAACCAGGCTTGACCCAACTGATTCACCGTCGAAGCTATGCGTGCGTGGTGGTCATCGCGACAGGAGGGAGATCGGATGGGTGCGGAGCAGAAGTTTGAGCCTGCGAAGACAAGGCGTGCCTTCGACGACATCATCGATCAGATTCGGGGCCTGCTTCAATCGGGCGAACTGCGCCCGGGGGAAAAGTTACCCAGTGAGCGAGTTTTTGCTGAACAACTCGGCGTCAGCCGAAATACGTTACGCGAAGCGTTGAGGATGCTCGAGATTTCCGGCTTGGTGACCCTCAAGGGAGGGCACAGCGGCGGCGCCTTCGTCTCGGATTCCACGTCGAAGGCTGTGGCCCGGGGAATTCTGGACGGGATGACTCTCACTCAATATTCGCTGACGGATTTGACCGAAGCGAGGATTGGCGTGGAGAGCCTGATCATTGACAGGGTATGTGAACGTGCAACGGAAGCCGAGTTCGACGCTCTTGAGGAGATTGTGCGGCGCACCGCAGCGATCGATGCAGCCACACATTGGCGAGACAAGCTGAAACTGCATCTTGAGTTTCATCAGATGCTGACCGAGGCGGCACACAATCCGATTCTGTCGATTCTCATCAAGCCGCTGTTAGAGCTGACCCACGACCTGACACTTCGAGTGGGCCCGTCCGCCGACGACTACATCATCGAGTCCCGATTTCGGTTGCTCGATGCCCTGAGGAAGCGTGATGCCTCCGCGGCGAAAGGCGAACTCGAATGGTATCTGGCGAAGCTTCAGAACCGGTGGATCGAGGGCACCTCAGCACAGTCGGCGCCGACGGCGTCGGTGGTGCCGTGATCTCCACGTTGGCACCGATCACCTGAAGCGTCAAGATTGTTCGACGTGAATATGCCAGACAGCCCAGCGGTCGAATCGCACGTTGGGCTGTCTGGCGTCTCTGTGGGTCAATCGGTGGGAGTTGCCATCGCCATCAGTGCGAGGGGTTGGACTGTAGCTCCGGCGTCGTCGACGCACGTGCGGGCCGACCGTTCAAACGCGGCTCTCATCAGGGTCAAACTACCGTCCTTACCGGAGTCCAGATGCCATCGATGGGTGTGACGGTTCGTGGTGGTCCAGCTGGAATTCGTCGGTCGGTGCGAGAGAACCGGGGGGCCGGGGCCGGTTGGGTCACTCCTTCCAGCTCCAAAAGGGTGCCCCGGGACTGAAGATGCGGATCACGGGCGGCCTCAGCGTACGACAGCACAGGCGTCACGCACGCATCCGTGCCGGAGAAGGTCTCGGTCCATTCGTGCCGTGTCCGGGTTTTGAATGCGCCAGCAATGATGTCGCGTAACTCGACGTACCGATCACTGTCGTGCTGGGCGGGTATCTGGGCGAGGTCGAGTCCGAGCCCGGCGATGAACGACGAATAGAACTGCGGTTCCAGCGCCCCCACCGCCATGTACCCGCCGTCCGAGGTTTCGTAGACGTCGTAGAACGGCCGCCCGGTGTCGAGCATGTTTGTACCAGGGACATCGGTCCACCGTCCACGAGGTCGCATCGCCCACATCCAATGACCGAGCATGCTTGCCCCGTCGACCATGGCCGCATCGATGGTTTGACCGCAGCCCGAAGTGTGCCTTTCAACTAGGGCCGCGACGATGCCCAGGGCCAGGAACATCGATCCGCCGCCGTAGTCGCCCACGAGGTTCAACGGCGGCATGGGCTTGTCCCCGCAGCGGGCGATGGCGTGCAAGTGTCCGGTCAGAGCGATGTAGTTGATGTCGTGACCGGCCTGGTGCGCGCGTGGACCCGTCTGACCCCAGCCGGTCATGCGTGCGTAGATCAGCCGCGGGTTTCGCTCAGCACAGTCTCGAGGTCCCATCGCGAGCCGTTCGGTCACTCCGGGGCGAAATCCCTCGAGTAAGACGTCGGCTCGGTCGATCAGGCGCATGACCTTGTCGCGGTCATCGGGATCCTTGAGGTCTGCCTCGACGAGGGTGCGTCCGCGTCGGGTGTGGTCCGGGTCGCCGTCTTGCTGAGCGAGCCAGCCAGGACGTGCCACAAGCACCACGTCCGCGCCGAGGTCGGCCAGCATTGTTCCGGCGTGGGCGCCCGGGCCGAGGGTGAGTAGTTCGACAACTCGTACCCCGGCAAGGGGGCCGGCGTTCTGGGTGGGTGGAGTGGGAACAGTCATGGTTGAATCCGCGGATCTCTCTGTGGTCGGTCGTTTGTCGAGTCGCCTACCGGTCGATCCACTCAACCACCTCGGTCAGGTGTGCGCGCGATGTCCGGAAACTGTTGGCAGGGTGGGTCTGGTCCTCGTATCCGAACGAAACGGCGCACACGATGCGACGGTCCGTGGGAATCCCGAGATGTTCACGAACTGTGTTGGACACCATCGCAATCGCGGCCTGCGGAACGGTCGCGATGCCCAGACTGTGGGCGGCGAGGAGAAGGGTCGAGACGTAGCCGCCGCAGTCCACTGCGCCGTAGGTGCCGAGTTGCTCGTCGGTGGTGATGATGGCCACGTGCGGTGCTCCGAAGAAACGGAAGTTCTCCAGCCGCTGTTCTTCTCGCTTTTCGGTATCTTCGCGGCGGATTCCTAGGCTGTTGTACAGCGCGTATCCGGATCCACGGCGACGGTCACGGTACACGCCGAGGTAGTCACGTGGTGGATCCAGATCGGGTTGGCGCACTCCTCTGCGGGCTCCGTCGAGCAGAGCATCCGCCAGTCGCCGGGTGGCCTCGCCGCTGAGGATGTGCACTTGCCAGGGTTGCGAGTTGCACCAGGACGGGGTCAGCTGGGCCAGGGTGAGCATCTGCTCGATGTCGGTGCGGGGCACCTGCGTCGGCAGGAAGGCCCGGCAGCTGTGGCGTGCGGTGAGAATACTCTCGATCGTCGCGGACGGTGCCGTTGCTTGTGTCGTTGCGGATGTCGTCATGTGATCTTCCTCGATTACTGAGAGGGCTTGAGATTATTGAGAGGGCTAGAATGGTCGCGGGTTATCCCGCGTTGGATCGTCCGGGCAGCCACAATGCGATGTCCGGCCAGAAGATGAGCGCGGTCAGTACGACGAGCCCGGCGATGATGAACCAGGCGGTGCCCTTGAAGACATCCGAGAGATTCACTGTGCGACCGAGATTGACGTCGGGGTGCTGGGCAAGGCGGTGCACGATGTAGCTGAGCATCCCGATTGGTGGGGTGACGAGGCCGATCTCGACGAGGATCACCATGAAGACGCCGTACCAGATCATGTCGATGTCCAGGACGGTCAGTACGGGCATGAGAACCGGGACGGTCAGCAAGATCATCGCGAGGCTGTCCATGAACATGCCCAGAATGAGGAATGCGACGATCAGGACGAAAAGGAAGGTGATGCGGGACAGACCCATACTAGTGACGGTGTCGGCCATGATGTCAGCCAACCCGGACAGCGCCACCACGCGGGTCAGGGCGTGCACGCCCATTAGCAGCAGGAAGATCGAGGCCACGCCCGCGACCGTCTCGCGCAGGCAGACCACCAGTGTCGTCCCGAGCCTGCGGATGTTGCGATCTCCACCGAACAGCCAGCCCAAGATCACGGCCAGCAGGGCCCCGAACGCGCCGGCCTCGGTGGGTGTGAAGAAGCCGGTGTACATTCCGCCGATGATCACCGCGATGATCACCGTCACGGGCGCGATGCCCGGTAGTGAGCCGAGACGCGATTTCCAGGTGATCTCGGTCGACTCCATCCGCGGGGCGAGAGTGGGATCGAGAGTCGAGCGGACCAGGATGAGTACCGCGAACGCAACGGCCAGCACGAGACCCGGGATCAACGCGGCGAGAAGCTGCGGGCCGATGGCGGTGCCCGCGGCCCCCGCATAGACGACAAGGACGACACTCGGCGGGATGAGCATGCCGAGGGTGCCGGCCATAGCGACCACGCCGACGGCCAGCGACGGCTTGTAGTTCGCGCGCAACATCTCGGGGATGGTGACACGGCCGAGGGCGTAGGAGATGGCGATGGAACTGCCGCTCGCGGCGGCAAGACCGGCGCCGGCGAAGTTGGTCGCGATGGCCAGACCGCCGGGCAACTTTCCCATCCACTGCTGGGCCGCATCGAACAGCCGGGTTGTCAGGTTGAACTTCCCCATCGCGATGCCCATGAAGATGAACAGCGGGATGACGCTCAGACTCCAACTGGCCGCTGTTGCGAACGGGACGTCTTCGAAGGTGACGGCCATCGCGTCGAATCCGGCAAGCTTCCACAAGCCCAAGCCACTGGCCGCGAGGATCGCGATCCCAACTGGGACACCGGCGAGCATCAGTAAGATTGTCGCCACGATCACGACGAGGCCGATGACGGGGTCGGACATCTCGATCAGCCCGAGAGCGACCAGCGTGACCACCGTGGCTGTGGCGACAACGAGCAGTAGGCGGTTGGCGGTGCGAGTGCCGCGGGGACGCCTCGCACTGTCGCCAGTTGCCGCGTGCGGCGAAATCACCGACGGTGATTCGGTTACAAGACTGTCAGCCATGGTCATTCCTCGTCTTCGTGTGGGTGCTGGGCGCGGCGGTCGAGGCGAGCAGTTGCACGGCGAAGAGCGCCAGTCCGACTGCGGCGAGGATTTTTACCGGCCACACCGGCAGGGTGATGGCGCCGAGTGCCTCCAGCCGAATTTCGGTGGCATAGGTCGCGCCGATCACGGCGTAGTAGGTCAACGCGAGCACGACGAGCAGTGTGACGATCCGGCCGATGAGTTCGGTGGCCTTCGCGGTGCGCCCGGTGAGGCGAGCGACGACGATCGTGGCCCTGATGTGGTCGCCGGCGTATTCGGCGTATGCCAACGACAGGAAGATGATCAAGGGCATGAACAGATTCGCGGTCAGTTCGAGCGTGCCGGGGATTGGTTTGTTGAAGTGGTTTCGGGCCAGAACGTCAGCGGCGATCTGAACGGTCAGGATCAGGACGATGATTCCTGCCACAGCGCCCGCGAATCGCGCCATTTTATTCGAGAAGGAACTCAGTGGTGATGATGAAGTGGTGTCAAGGTCTTCCATGACAGGCTCCCATCCGCGTGGTTGCGGGGTCAGGCGATGAGCGGAAGTCGTTCGGGCCGGTTGAGGGTGTGACCCGAATGAGGCGGTGACAGGGCGTGGTTACGGTTTGTGCCGGTCGAAAACCTCGCTGCGTACCTCGGCGGCGTACTCGGTGAGATCGATACCGCCGTCCGTGGTGGTACGACTCAGATCCAGCGAAGCGAGCCGGGCATGCCATTTAGCCATCGTGTCCTCGTAACCGCGGAGTATCAGTTCCGGCGACTCGATTCGGTCAGGGGCAGTCGAAGGCAACGATGCGCGAACTTTGGCCTGCTGGTTCTTTACGGCGCCGAGCATGTCGTCGGCGGGATCGTGGAGGGCCAAGCCATGTTCGTTGGTACCCGTATCGACGAGCACCTTCTCCAGTCCCAGGCCTTCGTATTCGAGGTAGCCCTGGAACCACAGGTAGGCGGCATCCCAGATCACGCGCTGGTCCTCGACCGCAAGTGAATCCCAAACCTCCTGGTTCATCACGACATATTGGGCGTTGATACCCGTTAGTGGCAGATTGGTGTAATGCTTGGCGACTTCCCAGAACCCGTACGAGGTCACGGTCTTGGGGGAGGCGAGAGTGCAGTCGATGACTCCCCGCTCGAGTCCCTCGTAGGTTTCGCCGATGGACAGGTTCACCGGGGTCATACCCAGTGCACGGATCTCGTCGTCCCACATCCCGCCGCCGGACCGGATACGCTTGCCTGTCGCATCGGCGAGCGTGGTGACCGGCGTCTTGCACAGGATGTCGTAGTTGGTGATCGGGTGAGCCGAGAACAACAACTTCATCCCACGGTTCTCGAATTGGTTGTTCACCTGTTCGCTAGACATCGCGAAGTCTGCCTGGGCGGCGTTGGCTTGCATGACACCTCGGGGGTAGTCGGTGTCGGCCAGGTTCCCGAGGCGGGACAGCCAGTCGGTGAGCGGGAATTCGCTCGGATAGTAGGTGGCGGTGAACATACCGAGATCCGCCACCCCGCCTCGTACACCCGAGGCCATGTCTGTGCCTGTCAGCAGGCTGCCACCCCAGTATTCGTCGAACGTGATCCGGCCGTCGGTGTGGTCGGTGACGTCTGCGGCGAACGCCCGGAAGCCGTCACCCGAGCGAGCGCTGGTGTAATCCGCGTACCGCAAAACCAACGGTTTGTCGGGCGTTCCTCCAGTGTCGTGTCCGGTCGCGGTGCCGCATCCGGATACCAGCATCAGCAGTGTCGCCATCGCGGCGCCCCACCGGGCGCGACTCCGGAATCGGGCGGCATGTGTCGTTCGCCCCATTGTTCTCGCCTCTCTACCGATCACCAGGGACCGGATATGGGGTCGCTTTCGGCCCCTCGTCGTTGGGTGGTTCATTCCCCTAGCCGCGCCCCGGACGCGCCGCAACTACGGCCTAGTTACGCCGGGCCGGGGCCAGTGGGGCTACCTAGTTCAGAGCTTGGCGGTTAGAGCCCCATCCGTTTCGCGATGACGTTGCGCTGGATCTCGTTGGTGCCGCCGCCGATGGGACCGACGCGGGAGTCGCGGAAGAACATCTGCATGTCGTATTCCATCGAGTACCCGGCGCCGCCGAGGATCTGCAGGCCGATGTCGGCGCACTTGAAGTTGTTCTCGGTGCAGACGATCTTGGCGATCGAGGTTTCCTCGATGGCGTCGTGTCCGGCGTCGAGGAGTTCGGCGACGCGGTAGACGGACTGGCGGGCGGTCTCGGCCATGATGCGCATGTCGACCAGCTTGTGCTGGTTGACCTGGAAATCGGAGATCGGGCGGTCGAACTGGATGCGGTTCTTGGCGTAGTCCTGGGCGTATTCGGTGATCCGGAAGCAGTGCCCGGCGGAGATGGAGGCCAGAGCCAGGCGTTCGACGGCCAGGCACTTCATCATGTTCTTCCAGGTCTGGTTTTCTTCCCCGATCAGGTTCGTCTCGGGAACGAAGACGTTGTCGAGGATTACCTCGTTGGCGTGGGTGGTGCGGCGACCCAGCATGGACAGAGGGGTGATCGTCACCCCTGGGGCTTTGGCGTCGACGAGGAAGGTGCTCAAGCCTTGGTGGCGCGGGGCGGTGGGATCGGTCTTGGCGATGACCACGATGTAGTCGGCCACGTGAGCGCACGTGATCCAGACCTTCGCCCCGGAGAGGACGTAGCCGTCGCCCTGTCGGACCGCCTTGGTCTTCAGCCCTGCAACGTCGGAGCCGGTACCAGGCTCCGACATCGCCAGCGCGAGCTTGACCTTGCCTTCGATGATCTGCGGAAGGATGCGGCGTTTGAGTTCGTCGGAACCGAACTTCGCGACGTGCCCGCCGGCATAGATCAGGGTGGTCATCACGCCCTGGCCGATGCCGGTGTAATGGTAGCCGAGGGCTTCCATGAGCACGGTCAGGTCCTTGTAGCTCCCCCCGGCGCCACCGAATTCCTCCTCGAACGGGATTCCGAGGAAGCCCGACGAGGCGAGAGCCTGGTACGCCTCCTCTGGAAACTGACGCTTCTCGTCGAGGTCGCGGATGCTGTCCAGCGGCAGGGTGGCCTGGAGGATGTCGAGCACGCTCTCGCGGATCATGAGCTGCTCGTCGGAGAGGCCGGTGGTGTTGACGAGGCTGGCGTTCGGACGGATGGTGGTGGTCGTCATGCGTGTGCTCCTTCGGTGACGGATTGGGTGTCGGATTGGGTGTCGGATGTGTGATTGTCGAGTTCGGCCGCCGCCAATCCGGCCTTGCTGTAGACCATGGTTTTCATCAGACCGCGCTGGGTGACTTCCCAGTTCTGATTGAGCAGCTCCATCTGCCGGACCACCACGCCACGGTCGGGCTTGGAGGAGCTGACGCGGGCCGAGATGACGGTGGTCCGCAGGTAGACCGTGTCTCCGATGAAGACGGGTTTGACGAACTGCCACTCGTCGACGCCGAGCGCGGCGATGGAGGTGCCGTCGAATTGGCCCATTCGGGCGCTGAGACCCGTGCAGATGGACATGCCCAGGGTTCCGTGGGCGATGCGCTGCCCGACTGGTGACCGGGCGCTGTATTCGGCGTCGGTGTGCATCGGATTGGTATCGCCGGAAATCCACGAGTACTGGACCACGTCCGTTTCGGTGACGGTGCGGCCGGGGCTGACGGACACCTCACCGACCTCGAATTCTTCTGCGCATTTACCCATGTGAGGTTTCCTCCTAGACGGTTACTGCTGCGGTGTGGTGCAACGCGACGAGCGCGTCGGCGGCGATCGCTCCGGTGCGGCCGACGATGAGAGGGTTGACGTCGACCTCGGTGAGGATGTCCGCGAGGTCATCGACCATTTCCGAGAACCGGGTGACGGCGTCGACCAGGGCGTCGATGTCGTAGCCGGGATCGCCGCGCAGTCCGGTGAGGATCTTGTGAAGGCGGAGTGACTCGATCGCCCGGCGCGCGGTGACCGCCGTGACCGGCGTCAGTTGGGTCGTCACGTCACGGAGCAGTTCGACGAAGATGCCGCCGGAACCGACGGTGATCATCGGACCGAACTGTGGATCGATCTGGGCGCCGAGCAGCACCTCGGCTCCGGCACCGATCATCGTTTGCACACTGACGCCGTCGATCCGCGCGGTGGGCTCGAGTATGCGAGTGTTGTCGAGGATTTCGGTTGCTGCGACTCGCACCTCTTCGGCGGAGCCGAGATTCAATCGGACACCGCCGATTTCGGTTTTGTGCTGGATATCTGGAGAGGCGATCTTGAGGACGACGGGGTAACCGAAGCGGTCGGCGAACGCCGCTGCCTCTTCCGCTGTGGTCGTCACCGCTTCCTGTGGCACGGCGATGCCGTAGGCGGACAGGACGGCCTTGGCCTGCTGCTCGGTCACGGCCGACGATCCGGTGTCTGCGGCTGCCGCGAGGATCTCGCGGGCGGTGGTGGCAGCCCGGGGGTCCGAGATCCGCTCCGCGGGGCGGTCACTGTCGATGCTGCGTCGCCGGGCGTGCCAGTCCTGCCAGAGCCGGATGGTGCGCATGCACCGTGCCGCGGAACGGAAGAGGGTGATCTTGGGATCGCTGTCGAGCATGCGGCTGCCCGGGCCTTCGAGCCATTCGTTCATCCAGACCGCAGCGATCGCGGTCTCGGTGCGCGCCCCGGCCTCGCTGAGCAGGGGCGCCCGAACACCGGTCGTGCTCTCGTGTACGAACACCAACGGGACCACGACCGCGCCGAGACCGGGATCGGCAGTGAATGCGTCCAGGCAGTGGGAGAACGTCGCCGCGTCCTTGAGGACCTCGGCGGTCAGGTCCGCCGGATTGCCGATCGACCCGAACGCCGGCACGACCTGTGTGAGCGCCTCCCGGGTGGATGCGTGAAGCGGGGGAAGGTCGAGATCGTTGTCTTCGGCCTTGTCCGCGTTGATCACACCGGCGCCGCCGGAGGTGGACATGATGCCGACACCGGGTGCAGAGGGGCCCGCGGGGTTCTTGGCGAAGAAGGACGCGATTTCGGTAAGGGCTTCGAGGTCGTCGACCCAGATGGCTCCGGCATGTTCGCACGCCGCCTCGTATGCCGCGGTCGAGCCGGTCAGAGTGCCGGTGTGGGACATCGCGGCCAGTCCGCTCTTCTCCCCATTGCCGGCCTTGTAGACAATCAGCGGCTTTCCGGCCGCGTCAGCGCGTCGAGCTGCCTGCAGGAACCGCTTACCGCTCTTGACACCCTCCATCATGCAGATGATCACCTTGGCCGTGGGTTCGTCGGCCAAGTACGCGATGTAGTCGCAGACGTCGACGTCTGCGGAGTTCCCCGAGGCCAGGTAGTGGCTGACGCCGACCCCCCGTTGGACGGCCTGCAGAATGGTGTAACCGAGCGCCCCGCTCTGCGAGACGATCGCGATTCCGCCGGCCGCTCCGTCGATGATCGAGCCAGAGTCGGTCATGAAGTTCATCGCGCCGCCGGTGGCGACGTTGATCAGACCGACGCAGTTCGGTCCTGCGACCCGCAGGCCGGTGCGTGCCGCTAGCTCCGCGATGGCTTCCTGTGCGGCGATGCCCTCGTGACCGCCGGTTTCGCTGAATCCCGAGGCGTACACGATGGCGCCGCGTGCTCCGATGTGGGCGGCGTCTTCGAGTGTCTGTAGCACCAGATGCTGTGCGACACAGACGATGACGCAATCGGGAACTTCGGGAAGATCGTGGAGTGTGGGAACGCATGGTCGGCCCTCGACGGTGTCGTAGCGCGGGTTGACCCCGTAGACCCGGCCGGTGAAACCACTGAGGTTTTCCATCGTGCGCTTCCCGAACCCGCCGGGTGTCGCAGAGGCGCCGACCACGGCGATCACCGTGGGATTGATCAGCTTTTCGAGGTCATCGCGGCAGAACACATCTCTACCGTTCGTCTGGGTCACAAAAGCCTCCTTCGGCCAACTGGTTCATTGGTCCTTCCGTTGATATGGTGTGAGTCACAAGCCCATCTGTCAAGTGGCCGCATCCATACCGGCATGACCATCAGGGCGAGAGGAAGAAGGATTCGCAGTGGAAAAGACCGTGACCATCATCGGGGCCGCAGCGTTGCCCGTCGGCAAATGGCAAACCCCCCCGGACGCGGCAGTTCAGGTCCTCGAGCACGAGGTCCTGGCGCGTCTTGTCCTGCAGGCCGCTGCAGAGGCCGGTATCGAGAAGGGCGACATCCAGGGGATGACGTTTGCGCAACCCCGCCCTTACACGGCGCAGAAATACTTCGCGACCTTCATGGCCCACTACCTGCGCCTTCCCTGCGCGGGGAACATCTCCGAGGTGCTGGGGAACGGGATGACCGGCGGGTTCGCCTTCGAACATGCCGCCAACGACATCTTGCTCGGACGTTCGAAAGTGTCACTGGCATTGGGAGTGAACTTCGAAACAGCAGTGACGGCGCGAGAGCACATGATGAGCTCGATGCGCGCGGTCGGGGATGTCGACTTCCAGGCACCGTTCGGGATCACCCCGATCGCCTGGTACGCGATGGACGCTACGCGATATATCCATGACCACGGCTCCTCCCGTGAGGAACTCGCAACCGTTGCCGTGAAGAACCGCCGGCACGCCGAGCTGAATCCGCTGGCGCAGTTCCGCACGCCGATCACGCTCGATGACGTCCTGGCCCAGCCGATGATCGTGGAACCTCTCGGACTCTTCGAGGTCCCGCCCCGCAGCGACGGCGCAGTGTGCCTGGTCCTAGCCGAGGAGGAGGTTGCTCGGTCTTTGGGCAAGCCGTACGTGCGGGTTCGCGGTCGCGGTTTCTATCATGAAGGCGCACATCAGATCAGTGAGGTGCCGAATGACATGACGGCGCTCGCCGCCGCCCGAACAGCCGGCCGACAGGCGTACGAGGACGCCAAAATCGCGCCTACGGATATCGATCTAGCCGAAATCTATGCACCGTGCACCATCGTCGAAGTCCTGGCCGGCGAGGCACTCGGTTTGACGCCCACCGGTCGAGGAGCCCGATACGCAGCCGAAGGCCGGACCAGCCTCGGGGGCGACATCCCGATCTGCACCTCGGGCGGTCTCACCTCACGTGGCCACCCGGCATACATCACCCCGTTGTACAGCTTCGTCGAAGCATTCGAACAACTACGCGGCACCGCCTCGGAGCGACAAGTTTCCGGTGCCGAATTGGCCCTGACCAGTGCTGAACTCGGCAACTACAACGCCGCACTGGTCCATATCCTGGAAGGAGTGCACTGATGATCTCGATCGTCGATGTCCCCACTCGGCATCCGTACCCCCAGAGAGTCACCGAAGCCACCAAGCCATTCTGGGACGCGCTCCGCGAAGGCAGATTCATCACGACTGCGAGCACCAGGACGGGGCGTCCGACCTTCCCGCCGAAACCGATCGACCCCCACACCTGGGATCAGGATGTTGCGTGGGTAGAACTGAGCGGCCGGGGCAAGCTCTACTCGTATACCACTATCCACGCCGCACCCAACGCCTTCGTCGACGACGTGCCCTACCGGGTGTGTGTCGTCGACCTCGATGAAAATCTACGTCTAGCCACACGACTGTGGGGTGATCAGGACGTCCATCCTGACGACGAGATCGAAATCATCGCTGTCCGATACACCGATCACATCTCTTACGCTGCCCGACCTCTCAACAACGCCGCGCCCTAGCAAACGCGGTCCCCCAACTTCTGCGATATCCGGAGAAGGCAGATTGCCCGCGGTAACCAACACTACTGAATTCAAGCGACCGACATACCGCAGGAACGACTGTCCTCGAACAGCAAGGAAAGAAGAAGCATGAGCTCGAAATCCGTCAAATGCGATCTGTTGGTCATCGGGTCCGGGGCCGCGGGCATGGCCGCCGCGCTCAAGGCCGCGAGCGAAGGCCACAGCGTCATCGTCGCCGAGAAGTCGCAGTGGCTCGGCGGTACCACCGCCATCTCGGGCGGCTGGGCGTGGGTGCCGGGCAACAAGCAGGGCGTCGCGCAGGGCGACACCCGTCAGGAGATCGAAACCTACATCCGGGCACTCGCCAAGGACTGCTACAAGGCCGAGATGGTCGACACCTTCCTCGACGAGGTTCCCGAGGCGATCGACTGGCTCGAACGCGACACCGACGTCGAATTCGTCTATCCGGAAATGGCCCCGGACTATCAGATGGACGCCCCGGGCGCGAAGCCGTCGGGGCGGGCGATCTCCGGCAAGGTCGTCGACGCGCGCACGCTCGGCGAGAATCGGCTCCGGTTGCGCCCCTACCTCGACACGTACACCGTCTTCGGTTACATGCCCGAGGTCGGACCCGACATCGCGCAGTTCCTGCACGCCAACCAGTCGTTGAAATCGTTTGCCTACGTGTCGAAGAAGCTTCTCAAGACGTGGGTCGAGACGGTGCTCTGCCGTCGGTCGTTCGACCGGACCAACGGCAATTCGCTGATGGTGCGGATGGTGTCGTCCGCCGCGAAGCTCGGCATTCGGATGTGGACCGAGACACCCGTCACGAAGATCCTGCAATCGGAGAGCGGGGTGGTCACCGGCGCCGTGCTCGGGGGCGTGCACGCGGGAACGGTGGAGGCGCGGCTCGGTGTCGTCATCGCGGCAGGCGGCTACTCCTCGGACGCGGCCCTGCGCGCCGAGTACTGGGGTCATGATCCGCACGGCGACAACCACTTCACGCCGACGGTCGGGCACGACGGCGACAATGTGCGGCTGGCCGCGCCGCTCGGCGGGCACGTCGACACCGACGTCCACGAGCCGGCCGCGTGGGCGCCGGTCACGGTGTTCACCGGTCTGCGCGGACAGCAGCGGATCTTCCCGCACCTGCGGGCGTTCGGGCTCCCGGGACTGATCGCCGTGAACCGCAAGGGTGAACGTTTCGCCAACGAGTCGAGTTCGTACCACGACTTCGGGATGGCGATGATTCAGGAGAACGCCGGTCAGGACGCGACGTTCGGCTACATCATCGCCGACTCGAAGGCCATGAACAAGTACGGAATCGGCTACGCGAAGCCGTGGCCGATCCCGCAGGGCTATTTCAAGAAGACCGGATTCCTCCACAAGGCCGACACGGTCGAGGAACTCGCCCGCAAGATCGGTGTCGATGCCGCCGGGCTGAAGAAGACCCTGTCCGAGTTCAACTCGGGCGCTGCCAAGGGGGAGGACCCGAAGTTCAATCGCGGATCCAACTGGTTCCATCACTTCAAGGGCGACATGGAGCACCAGCCCAACCCGAACCTCGAGCCGCTGGACAAGGGACCGTACTACGCGGCGAAGATCGAGATGGGCGACCTCGGCGCCTACTCCGGCCTCGCCGTCGACCGGCACAGCCAGGTCCTCGACGACGACAACCAGCCGATCCCCGGTCTCTTCGCGGCCGGTTCCGCGGCCGTCAGCATCTTCGGCGGCGGATACCCGGGCTACGGCGCCAACATCGGGCCCGCCCTCGTCTTCGGATACACCATCGGCCGCGACGCCGCCCGCCTCGCCGAACTACGGGACCACCCCGCGCTGGCGACCATTCAGGGAGAGGTCTGATGTTGCGTTCTTGCTCGTCCGATACCGCTACCCCGACGACACCACAGGACGGGGCCAGCACCCTCCCGACCGCAAGGACTACCTCGCCGCGGCCGCGAACCGCGGCATGATCCGGCTCTCGTACGAGGTCATCGAATGGATTCCGATGATCAGACCGTGGGCGGCCGACGGGAAATCGCGCACGCTCTCACGGCTATGACGCAACACCGTACTGCGGCCGAGGACGCGTGCCGTCAGACCCCGCCGTTACCTCTGAGCCTCTCACCGTGCCGGTCAGAGAGGCCACTTCCGCCGGCAATCTGGAGCAAGCGAAGGAGGGCTCATGACAACTGAGTCTGCACCCGAAAAAGTGGAAATCGCAAGTAAAAAGGAAGGCAGCCTCCGAACCCCGTGGGGCAGACATGCGTTGGTGAGCATGCTGTTCTTCGTATTAGGCGCCGAGATGTTCGTCCTTTCCCCCCTCATTCCCATGATGGCGAGTGAGTTCGGCGTTACCACACCGGTTGCGGCGATGTCGGTGGCAGCCTTTGCGCTGACCTACGCCACGACGAGCCCGCTGGTAGGAGCATTTTCGGACGGCTTGACCCGCAAGGCCGCCATCCTTGGCGGGGCCGTCGTGTTCGTCTGCGGTGAAGTGCTCTGTACAGCAGCGCCCCAGTTCGCCCTCCTCATCACCGGTCGCGTGCTGGCGGGCGCCGGTGGGGCGATGATGGGTCCCGCAGTGTGGTCCTATGTCACCGAGACAGCGGCCCCGGCAGAGCGCGGCCGCGCTGTTTCACGCGTGGCCGCGTTCTTCGCTGCGGGCCAGATCCTCGGGGTACCCGCCGGCGCCATCGTCGCCGACACCGCAAGCTGGCGATGGGTATTCGCTGCCGTTGCCTTCGCCGCGTCGGTTGTCATCCTCCTGATCAGCCTCAAATTGAACAATGAAGCCCGTATTCCACCGCGAGACCGCCGGAAATGGCGGGTGATCGTCGGCTCGCTCGGATTGTGGAGGAACAGCAACTTCGCCTTGGTGGTGTCCGCAAACTTCTTCGCCCAGGCCGCCCGGTACGCCACCTACACGTTCGCCGGTGCCTTGTTCCTGTATCGGTTCGGGTTAAGCACTACCCAACTAGGCCTCGTCGGCGCTGCAGTTGGGGCCGGATCAATGATCGGAGCGCTACTAGGCGGGTATCTAGTCGATCGTTTTCACCGATCCGGTCGTAGTCAGTTCGGGTTGAATGTGGGCTACGGGATGATGATGGCGTTGGGATTGTTTGCCGCCACCAGCTCGGAAGTCGTGTGGGTCAGCGTGCTCGGATGGGTGGCGACGTTTGCGGCTGGGTCAAGTTACGTCAGCACGAGTCAGGAGTACCTTACGGCAACAATGGGCGACCTGCGCGCTCCTGCAGTCTCCTGGAACAACTCGGCGCTATACGCGGGTACCGCGAGCGGTACGTTCCTACTCGGAATGACGGAGCTGGGATCTACATCGTTCACTGTTCTTGCTGTCTCATTCGGTGTCGTCGCGGGACTGCTCAGCGGACTAACCATGCTTGGCCACCGGGCAGCTCCACCACGCACAGGCACGGCTCTCAACAGCAGGATCAAGTCCCACTGAATCAGGTGCTGGGTCACGCTTTCAGCAGGGTCCAGTCTCATTTCCAGAAATGAGGCGGCGCCGGGGACGCTGGCGGATTCCACAAACACCCAAGTCCTGGCGCCTCAAAGCTAATTCCACAATCCCGTCTCATAAAAGTCGTACAGGCCTAACTTTCAGTACGCTCCATAGGTGGGGTACGCGCGGCTGTCGACGCCCAAACAGGAATTCGCGCAGCAGACCAAAGCTGGGAACCCGGCGAACGTCTACGTGGAAAAAGAGTCCGGCGGCCACCACCGACTGCAGCTACGCTCGAACGAGCGACGTGGTCGTGGTGCACACCCTGGACCGGCTGGGCCGCACCGTCGGCGACACCCTGAACCTGATCCACGACCTGCACCAGCGCAGCATCGGATTCCGGAATCTGGCCCATCCGATCCGATCCGATCCGGATCGACTCGACGAACCCGGACGACCCGATGGTCAGCTGGCGGTCGTACTGCTCGCGCTGTTCGGGCAGATGGAACGCACCTATGCGGTGGCCGCCCACGCCCGTACCACGGCCACCGAGAAGGGACGACGCACCGGCCGGCCCAGCGTGGTCACCGGTGCCCAACTCGCCTACGCCACCCAACTCCGTGAGGGCGGCGCCATTATCGCCGAAATCACCCACAAGACCGGGCTCACCCTCTACCGCGATCTCCCGCCTCGTTCGCCGAAGACGCTCACCGCGGACACCCCGAAACCCGAAGACAGGAAGCTCCCGACCCCCGCCGCGGCGTTTTCGTCACCGACGGCCGGACCGTCAGCGTGTCCGACCTGTGGATACGAGCCCACAACCCGCCGAGACCTCGTCCCGCACCGCGCCGATCTCGCGACCATCTGGTTGCACCTCGGCGATCGCGGCGAGCTGCGCGAGGCGCGGTACTACGCACGCTGTCAGCCCCACGATTCCCCTGGTGGTCAGCTGCTCCCGATGTGGTGACGGCCCGCTGGTCACCGGCACCGATCCCGGCACCGATCAAATCCCGGCATCGGTACGGGACTGGCTCACCGACGACGACTGGTCGATGGCTTCAGATCTGCTGTGCCCCAACCATTCGTGAACCTCATCGGGTTTCGCCGTCGTCGAGGTCGTCGAGCAGGTGCTGCAACCGCCGGCACGTCGCTTCGTGCCGTTCGACCTCCCGGTCCCACCCGCGGGATCGGGCGTCGCCGATCAGGACCTTCTCGGTCGCCAGACGCGCCCTGATCCGCGGCGCATACTCAATTGTGGTGAGGAACTTCGGGCGGGGGAGCATCAGGAGGCACTCGCACGGCGGTATTGTGTGGCACTGCTGCAGGATTTACGCGACGGCACCCGTCGTTACCGGGCTGTCCGACCGACGCGGCCGCGCCGCACAACAGACGGCGGCCCAATACGCCGGGCACATCCGGAACCGTCTTCTACCTGGCGAACCAGTTCTTCTACGGACTGCGCCGCGGTGAGGAGCATCGCGTCGCGATCGATGAGGGTGTGGAGCTGCTGATCGGGCTAGAGGTGGGCTAGAGGCGATCTCCGAGGCCGACGAGCCCTCCGCCGCGCAGACGTCGACGTCACGTTGCACGCGGACCTTGATGTGTCTCCTCAACGGTCAACTGCGGCCGGTGGCGATGCGGGACCGGTCCATCGCCAGCGAGATCCCTGCCGCTGAAGAGGTTGACCGCTCCAACCCTGCCACGTCGCCGCATCGTTCGCCGTCGCCCTCACCGTCGCAGAGGGCGACCAGGTGTCCGCCGGCGACACCATCGCCACCATCGAGGCGATGAAGATGGAAGATGCAGGCGTTGATCACCGCAACTGTCGCGGGCACCATCGCAGTGGTGACGCTACAGCGATCGCAGCAGGTCGAGTGTGGCGACCTCCTGGTTGCGGTGGATGAGAAGCGGTCGATCAGGGAATCGTGCGGCGGTGCTGCCGCCGTGGCCGGGGCGCGGTCACCTATCGAATGGAGGTCGACCGCGCCTCGGACCGGTACACACTTGGTGCCACTCCAAACTTCGCTTTGAACTGGCGGGAGAAATGGCTCGCGTCCGAGAATCCCCATCGGCACGCGATGGAGGTGATCGAGTCGGTAGCGCCGCGCAAATCGTCCCTCGATCGCGCCAACCTCTTTGCTCTGAGCGCCCCCGAGAACGTCTCGCCAAACATGCCGAAAGTTCGCTGGACCGTTCGCACCGACACGGAATGTGCTTCTGCCGCGGTGCTTATCGAGAGACCGGGGTCGAGGAGGTGGTCGTCCACCCAGTTGTCAATCTCCGATCGCAGTGTTTCGGACCCGCAGGTCTGGCCCCCCGCGTGAGTGGCGGCTGCACCGATGAGTAGATCTAACGCGGCATTTCGGGCCGACGAGATTGCAGAGGGATCGAGTCCACCCAATGAATCGGCGAGCGCTGCGAGATAGGACGCCAACAAACGCACCGCTGCAGATCCTCCGTGCAGGGTCACCCCTGAGGTTGGCCACGTCCAGCCGGAGACTTCGTCCAATGCGGCTCGCGGTATCAGGAGAGTTCGCTTGTGGAGGGGTTCGAGGACCTCGAACTCGATTGGTTCCTGCGAGCCCCACAGCACGGCGTCACCCGCTCGTAGCAGGGTCGTCTCGTTGCCCTGGCTGATCGCTTCACAGCCGGACAACACAAGGAGGACGGCAACGCGGTTGTCGGCAATGTGTCCAGGACGGGTGCTCCCGGAGCAGGGATCGCATTCGGCATCGACGAGACTGAGGTCGTCGAGCCAGTGGCGGCGTGCTCGCGCTCGAAACGGTGTCAGTGACGAACTTGGTGTGACCGTCAGATCCAGCGGATGGCACGTTCTCGACAGCACGTCTGCCCACCATTCGCCACGGTCCTCGTGCCGCACGGTGTCGATGTCGAACTGCTCCATCTGAGGCGTGGAGTCTGACATACATTACCTGCAACTTTCGAATAACGGGTGATCTCAGCCAAATCTACTCGCTCGCAATGATCCGTCAAAGGTCGATGTGGCGTCGACGTGCAAGGCTGCGGCGCCGGTGTACATGCCGGATGGTCGGATAACGGGCCATCATGACTCCATGTGGTCGCAGCCGGAGTTCTTGCGATGAATTCATCTCTCGCAGCAGGAGAATTCCGAGCGCCACGCGAAAACCGAACCAGCAAGACGAGGACGAGGACGAGCACGATGCGCGATTATCTGACCTTCTACATCGACGGTGAATGGGTGAAGCCCGCAGGAAACAAGTACTGGGACGTAGTCGATCCCGCGACTGAGCGGCCCTCAGGGCGTATTGCGCTCGGAGACGAACGGGACGTCGACCGTGCCGCCCTGGCGGCACGGCGGGCCTTCGAGACGTACTCCAAGACATCCCGAGACGAGCGGCTGGTGCTACTACGCCGGATCCTCGCAGAATTCGAGAGGCGATCCGACGACATCGCGGCGGCAGTGAGTGAAGAGATGGGGTCTCCAGACTGGGTTTCCAAGGAAGCTCAGATCATGCTGCCGCACCAGCACTTGAAGATCGCCATCGACAACCTCGCGACCTATGAGTTCGAATTGGATCGAGGACTGACACTGGTCCGCATGGAACCGATCGGGGTCTGCGGTCTGATCACGCCGTGGAACTGGCCGGCGTCGACGGTCATGACGAAAGTGATCCCCGCCTTGGCAGTCGGATGCACCGTGGTCATTAAACCGTCGGAGTACTCGCCATACTCTGCCCGCATCCTGGCCGAGGTGATGGATGCAGCGGGTGTACCGGCAGGTGTGTTCAACCTTGTCTTCGGCGATGGGCCCACCGTCGGTGCTGCCATGTGCCGACACCCCGAGCTCGACCTGATCTCGATCACTGGATCTACCCGCGCCGGCGCCGAAGTTGCTCGGAATTCGGCTGATTCGGTTAAGCGCATTCATCAGGAGCTGGGCGGGAAGAGTCCGAACATCATCCTCGAGAGCGCCGACGTCGAGGGCGCTGTCGGCCGTGGCGTCAAGGGCTTGATGTTTAACACGGGCCAGAGTTGTTCGGCACCGTCTCGAATGATAGCCCCTCTCTCGCAGAGGGATCGAGTGCTCGCTGCAGCGCGCAAATCGGTGGAGGAAGTCACCGTCGGGGCGCCGAGGGAGAATGCCTACACGGGTCCGGTCGTCAACGAAAACCAGTGGAAGCGTATTCAGGAGCTCATCGGCGCTGGGATCGAGGAGGGTGCGACTCTCGTTGCCGGAGGTGCAGGGAAGCCCGATGGTTGCGAAACGGGGTATTTCATCAAACCCACGGTGTTCGCGGACGCGACGCCCACGATGAGAATTGTCCGAGAGGAGATCTTCGGACCGGTGCTGGTCATTCAGTTCTACGAGGACACCGATGATGCAATCGACCTTGCGAACGACACCGAGTACGGCCTTGCCGCTTACGTTCAGGGCGGGGACATCGACGAAGTTCGTTCTGTCGCCTCCCGAATCCGCGCGGGTCAGGTCTTCCTCAACGGAAGCGGTCTCGATCTGATCGATTTCAATGCACCGTTCGGTGGCCACAAGAAGTCCGGAAATGGCCGCGAATGGGGAGACTTCTCGTTCGAAGCATTCCTCGAACCCGTGGCGCTCGTCGGGTACACACCCCCTTCGGCCCCTTAGGTTCATTGGACGCCCCGGTGGGTCGGATTGGCGGACTAGTGCAACTCCTGACCCACCGGGAGGTGCGTCTCCCACGGCGTCGATGCCATCTCGTGAAGCGATGCATGGACCTGTTGTGTGTCCTGGTCACGCAGCGCAGCGACCATCCGTACGTGCATAGCCTTCCACTCTTCTAGCGGTATTCCCTCGAGCCACTCGACCGACTGCATGCGGCATAGTCGGAATTGCTGAAGAATGTCGGAGTACGCGCGACTCAGGCGCCGACCGCCCACTTGGTCGACGAGCGCCTGATGGAGCGCACAATCCAGTTCGAGACGTTTCGACCAAGGGACGTCTTCGTCGACCGCGAGCATGGCGCGCAGTGCAGCTTCGCTCTCGGCGCTGGGCCGCTCGTTTCGTTCGAGGAGAACCTGCATGGCCTTATCCTCCAGTGCACCCCGGAGAAGGAGGACGTCCTCGTACTGGTCACGGTCGAACTCGGGGACCGACCAGCCGTGGTTCTCACGGTAGGTGAGCAGCCCTCGGCCCGCGAGGCGGGTGCACGCAGCCCGGACGGTATGACGGGCGACCTGATGCTCGGCTGCGACAACCGACTCCTTGATGCGGCTACCAGGTGTAATCCGACCACCCAAGATTTCGTCGGAGAGGCGTGACTCAAGAGCGTCGACCGCCGTGACGGTGCCCAGTGATTTCGTTGGGCGAGACATAGTCGTGGTTCGTCCTTAAGTGTGGGGGTGGATTCGTCCAGGATAGGTTCCGTGCGGGGGTGACTCACGGCCGACGCCCACCCGCGGCAGTGCCGCGGTCGGCTCCTCGTCCAAGATGCGGACGGGGGACAGCGGGGTCCCCGCGGGATAGATGTTGCCGAACACCTGGCACCCGGCCTCGTGAAGCGCGATCGGTATTTCAGCGAGGCAGTCAGCCTGCCGGCGCCACCCCGGCAGGCTTTCGGCAAGCGTCATCCGCACCGACGTGTCCGGCCAGGCGTCGAGATCAACGACTGTCATACGGACTCCGGTGGCAGTGAAAGAAATCCACGGATCGAGGATCATGACAAACATCATCCCGCCGTGACCGGCAAAGCGAAGATCACCACGGAACCTCAGCTCGTCCGGGTCGGCGTCGATCGGAGCCGATTCGGCGTGTTCGAAGGCCCAGGCGGCGCGCCCACCAACGTCGTCGAGCGCCCGCACACCGTCGGCGCAGTGCACAGCCCCGTCCGGAAGCGACCGCACGTAGTTCACGTACGACTCGCGGACTCCCCATAACAGACTCTGTCCGTGCACCACAACCTCCTACTCATTCAACTGTTCCACACTTTTCTTGCCTTTGGCTGTGAGCCGTGTTACAAGTATAGCAATGTGTGGAACTGTTCCACACTTTGAGGAGATCGCATGCAGATCAACGAACTGCGGCAGCACTTGGCCGACGGCGCCGTCGCGGCAGGTGTTTACGACGCCCTGTCTGCCAAGCTCGCCGAGCGCGCAGGGTTCCCCGCCGTTTTCATCAGCGGATACGCGTTGGAAGCATCGTTGCTGGGGGCACCGGATCTGGGACTGCTGACGATGACGGAGGTCCTCGATCAGACACGCCGTGTCGTGCACGCATGCGGTGTGCCGGTGATCTGTGACATCGATACGGGATTCGGCGGCGTCAACAACGTCTGGCGGACCGTGCGGGAGCTGTCACGTGCGGGAGTCTCGGCAGTACAGCTCGAAGACCAGGTGAACCCAAAGCGATGCCCCTACATCGGTGGGCGGGTGGCCGCCGCTCGAGGTGAGGCTGTTGCCCGGGTCGCGACGGCCGTTGACGCGTCCAGGGACCTCGGAACGATGGTGATCGCGCGGACGGATGCGGACGGGATCTCGATCGACGAAGTCATCGACCGGTGCAACCTGTACCTCGAGGCCGGTGCCGAAGCCGTGATTCCGCTGCTGATGACTGCGGATGAGCGGCCGATGCGTGAACTGAACGTCGACGACCAACTCGCCATCCACCGCCGGGTTGTCCGCTCCATCGAGGGCCCGGCGGTCTGTGTCGAGACGCCCAGCGGGGTCCGAGCGCAGGATATGGTCGATCTGGGATACTCGCTTGTCGAGATGCCGCTCGTCGGAATCGAGGCCGCTGCCAATGCGCTCGACGAGGCATATCGGTCAGTACTCGACGATTCCCAGGATCCGATCCGTGAACGCCTGGATCCATCCGGCAGTCTGCTGGACATCCTTGGCCTCCCTGAATACATCGACAGGGAAACACGATTCAACTCCGTGATGGCGCAGTCCTGACACGCCACTCCGGAGACCGAAACCGAGAAACGGAACCACACCATGGCAACTACAGCCACCGCGCTGGTGCAGACGGCGCCCTACGAACAACACTTCGAGGAGATTCCGCTCCCGGTAATCGAGCCTGGGGCGGCGCTCATCCGAGTCGAGGCGAACGGTTTGTGCGCCAGCGACATCGACTCGTTCGAAGGAGTCGATCCGGTCTACGCTCCGGGCGACATGAGCCGATACCCGAGAATCAACGGGCACGAAATTGTCGGCATCATCGAAGAGCTCGGTGAGATGACGAGCGCTCGGGCGGGCCTGAAGGTGGGGGATCGGGTGGCTGTCAACCCGTTTCTGTCCTGTGGTTCGTGCCCTGCCTGCCGCCGCGACGACGTGTCGTTCTGCACCGGGTGGGATTTCCAGCAGAACTGCTACGGGTACATCCCGCTTCGATACGCACCGGGACTGTGGGGAGGGTACTCCACTCACGTCTACGTGCATCCCCAAGCGATCCTCTATCGCTTTCCGGCGGACGTGAGTCCACTCGACGCAACGCTGTGGAACCCGTTGGCCGGAGGGATCCAGTGGGCAGTTATGAACGCAGGCACCACTATTGGATCACGGGTCGGAATCCTGGGAACGGGACAGCGGGGGATGGCCTGCGCAGCCGCCGCGAAGGCTGCGGGAGCCGGCGTGGTCGTGACCACGGGACTGACTCGGGACGCCCACAAGCTCGAACTTGCGCGGCAGCTCGGTGCTGACGTGACCGTTGATGTCGAAACCGAGGATCTGCGTGCCGCGGTCGACGGTGCCACTGGCGGCGAGGGTCTCGACATCATCATCGACACGACCCCGGGCGCAACCCACGTCCTTGGCGAGGCCATCGAGATGCTCCGTCCAGGAGGAACACTCGTGACGGTCGGGATCAAGACTCGGACCGTTCCGGATTTTCCGATCGACCGCGTAACCACACGCGGGATTCGGATCGTCGGTTCGCTTGGCCAGACGCACGAGGCGTACGCGAAGGCCGCCGCACTGATCGCATCGCACTCGATGCCGCTTCACCTCATGCGGACACACGTACTGGGATTCGACCATCTCGATCATGCCATCGAACTGTTAAGAGGATCTGTCGCCGGTCAAAGCGCCGTCAACATCGTCGTTACCCCCACTTTCGGCAATTAGCGACCGCGAGGTCGATCGAGCCGGTACTGAACTCCTTCGAGATTGCGCCACCACGTTCAGTCGCTCGGTGGACCACCCTCACCAATCACCTCTCCGGGAGATTCCATGATCAAACCCGCAGGCCCGCAATCTGATCGGGCCATCGTCAACAAAGTTCTGTGGCGCGTCATGCCGCTGATCGGACTACTGTACTTCGTCTCGTTCGTCGATCGCATAGCTGTCAGCTATGCAGGCCCGCACGGGATGACGGCCGACCTGGAGATGACCGCGACCGCGTTCGGACTCGCCTCCGGAATTTTCTTCGTCGGCTACATCCTTCTGGAGGTTCCTAGCAACATCGCGCTCGAGCGATTCGGCGCCCGCATGTGGCTCGCCCGAATCATCATCACCTGGGGAATCGTTCAAGCATTGATGGCCTTCGTTCCGTCTACGGGATGGCTGATCGCTGCCCGATTCCTGCTCGGGGTCGCAGAAGCGGGATTCGCACCGGGCGTCCTGGTCTACCTCATGTATTGGATTCCGAAAAGCAGACGGGTGTGGGCATTCTCGCTGTTCCTGCTTGTGCCGTACGTCACCAATGCCATCGGCGGCCCACTGATGACCTGGCTGGCGGTCGTCTCACAGGACCTCATTCCGGGCATGGCCGGCTGGCGCACGATGATCCTCATCACGGGCATCGCCGCCATCCTGGCCGGTATCGCCGCATGGGTACTGCTCGTCGACAATCCGTCGAAGGCCCGGTGGCTCGACGACAGGGAGAAGTCGACCCTGCTCGTCGCGATCGCAGCCGAAGAAGACAACCCGACTGGCGACAACTCTGGGGTACTGGCCGCGATCAAGAATGCGCGCGTCCTCCTGCTGTCGCTCGCGTTCTTCTCGCTCCCGTTCGGAGTGTTCAGCCTGACATTCTTCCTGCCGACGATCGTCGAAGGCTTCGAGAACAAGCTCGGGACAGACCTGTCCACGCCGGCGAAGGCGGTCCTCACTTCGATACCGTGGATTTGTGCCGTCGTCGGCGCACTCGTACTGGCCTCGCTAGCGGACCGGACGGGCCGTCCAGGAGCTGTCACCCTGCTATCCGGAACGGTCGGTGCGGTCGGTGCCCTGGGAGCTGCGCTCGTCGACAACCCGTACGCACTCATCGCGACGCTGTCGATCGCCGCATTCGGACTATCGGCCATCGCGCCCACGGTCTTCGCGCTGGTCCCCAGGGTCGTCGCGGCCGGTGTCGCCGCCGCAGCAGCGACCGCGATGGTCAACAGCATCGGAAGTATCGGCGGATTCGCGGGCCCCTATCTCACCGGTTTCATCACCGACGTGACCGGGACCCAGGATGTCACCTACTACGCGATGGCCGCTCTACTGCTGCTCGCCGGGACCATCGCAATACGGATCGACAATGCAACCCGTCGGACACACACGAATTCGGTCGAGGCGATGTCAGTGGAACGCACGCAAACAGTTAAGGAAAACAGCTGAAATGAACACCCGTATCGATTCCGGGACCGCTGCACTGCCGTACGAGATGCAGGCCCGGCAGGACTTGGTCAAGGGCCCGCAACTCGAACGCGAACTTCGTGCGCTCCGGCACTCGGTCGGTCCCGTCCTTCCCGCCGTAATGCCGTTCGGTGAAGGCCGCGCCTGGGTCGCTGTCGGCCACCAGGAAGCGCGACAGGTCTTCGAGGACCCCCGATTCGGGGTCGCAGCGCATCGCGGAAACAATTACCCCCGCATGCGTCACAGCGAGGGCCACAAGGAACCTTTCCCGATCTCGTTCATCCATATGGACGGCCCGGAACACGTCGCCAAGCGGCGAGTGCTCACAAGGCACCTGTCTGTCAAACGGGTCCTGGCCATGAAGCCGCACACCGAGCAGATCGTGCAGGACTACATTCAGGAGTTCGAGTCGCAGGGGCCGGGTGTGGACATCGTCGCGCACTATTCCGAGCAGATCCCGCTGGCGGTGATCAGTCACCTGATCGGAATTCCGCCGGACGACAAAGACTACTTCCTCGACGCGGCGCTGGACATGATGAACGGTCGCGTCGCCACCGAAGAGGAGGCCAACAAGAAGATCGCCGAGGTCAGCAGCTACTTCGGCCGACTCGCGAAGCAGAAGCGCGACGATCCGCAGGATGATCTGCTCAGCGCGATCGTCACGGACGCCGCCGCCGGGAAATGGACCGAAGAAGAGCTGGAGGGAGCGGGATTTGCACTCCTGACGGCCGGACACGACGCCACCGCATCGATTCTCGGCGGCATCCTCTACTGGCTGGTCCACGATCCCGACCTCTACGCCTATCTTCGCGACAACAGGGACAAATTGCCGCGCGCCATCGAGGAGTTTCTGCGCGTCATTCCCGCAGGTACCGGTACCCGCGTGCGCATCGCGTACGAGGACGTCGAGATCGGGGGCGTCACCGTCAACAAGGGCGACGGCATCCACCCGACGGTTCATCCGGCGAACTTCGACGAACGCGTTTACACCGATCCACTCGACCTGAAGATCGACCGAGACGAGACTCCGCACCTGCGGTTCGGGTTCGGCCCGCACGGCTGCCCCGGAAGTCAACTGGCGCGGATGGAACTGCAGGTCGCCATTTCCGCGATCTTCGACCGTTTCCCGCGGTTGTGGGCGATCGATCCGTCGGACGACTGGCGTGAGGAAGTATTGATGCGCGGCCCCCGGTCGGTTCTGGTCGCATGGGATACCGACGAGGCCCGGTCATGACCAAGGAAACTCAGAACAGGACAGTGGTCATCGTCGGAGCGTCAGCCGCCGGCTCAGCGGCTGCCGAATCGCTTCGCAAACGCGGATACCGCGGCACGATCCAGATGATCGGCGACGAGACCCAACTCGCCTATGATCGCCCGCCGCTGTCGAAGCAACTCCTGCTCGGCGAGGAGGGGTTCGAGTTCGTTCAATTGCTCACCGAAGCGGATGTCGAACGCCTCGACATAAATCTGCTTCGCGGAGTCCGGGCCGTCGGACTCGACCGCAAACGTCAGGTCGTAGCTCTGGAGAACGGCAGCGAAACCGACTACGACCATCTGATCGTCGCAACCGGTGTCCGCGCACGTCAGCTGGCAGCCACCGACCGCGTTGGTGATGCGTTTAGCTTGAGGACCTACGATGATGCGCTCGCATTGCGTGAACGGCTGCGATCAGGATGTCACGTCGTGGTCCTGGGTGCGGGCTTCATCGGGCTGGAAGTCGCTGCTACAGCAGTGAAGCGAGGATGTATCGTCCACGTCGTCGAGCCGGCAGGACGCCCCCTGCTCGGTAAGTTTCCATCGGAACTGGCGGACCGCATACAACAAGACCATGAGGCACGGGGAGTGCGGTTCCATTTCGGAACAAGCGTGAGCCGCTGGAACAACACTCCTGAGGGCGCTCTGCGATCGGTGACACTCGAAGACGGTTCCGACGTTGCCGCGGATGTTGCCGTGGTCGGCATCGGAACGATTCCGAACACCGAATGGTTGAGTGGCAGCGACCTGGTTGTGGACAACGGGGTGGTCTGCGACGAGAGAGGCCGCGCCGCAGAAAGGGTTTTCGCCGTCGGCGACGTCGCGAACTGGTTCCACCCGAGAATCGGGGCGAACGTCAGGGTCGAGCACCGACTCAGCGCCGGCGAACAGGCCGACATCGTCGCGGCGCAAATCTCCGAAACCGACATCCCGGACATCGATCTGCCCTTCTTCTGGTCCGACCAGTACGAGGCGAAGTGGCAGGCATACGGGCACATCCGGTCCGACGCCGACCTCGAAGTCATCGTCGACGACTCGGCGGCCAACCGGATAGTCGCCGTCCTCACTCGTGACGGAGTGATGGAGGCCGTAGTGGGTAAGAACGCGGCCAAGCAGCTCATTCCTTACCGCAGACAGCTCAAGTGCGTCCCCACGAACTGAGCCGGACGCTGAAACAACAAAGAAGGAGCCGAAAGTGAAAATCAAGATTCACGAAGAAAAGTGCGTCGCTGCCGGAGCGTGCGTCATGGAAGCATTCGACGTATTCGATCAGCGAGACGAGGACGGCGTCGTGGTGGTGATCGAGGACAACCCCGGACCCGAGCAAGTCGACGCCGTCCGCCGAGCCGCGGCAGCATGCCCGGCCGGGGTGATCAAACTGCACGACTGATTCTCGACGATTCACGAAGGAGGCTGTGCTGTGTCAAGCACATCCACGCATTACGACTACATCGTTGTCGGCGCGGGCTCTGCGGGCGCTATCGTTGCGACCCGACTGTCCGAGGACCCGCGCACTTCGGTCCTCCTCCTCGAGGCCGGACCACGGGACCGCAGCATCTGGTCACGAATACCACTGGGATTCGCGAAGATACTCTTCAACGAGAAGTACATGTGGTACGACCACAAGACCGATCCCGAACCGCACCTGAACGGAAAATCTTACGCCCTGCCGCACGGCAAGCTGGTGGGCGGGTCGAGCGCCATCAACGGGCTGGTCCATGTTCGGGGTACCCCGCTCGATTACGACACCTGGCAAGAGCAGGGTGCCACCGGTTGGAGCTATAACGACGTACTGCCGTATTTCAAGAAATCCGAGCGGGATCACCGCGGCGAGAGTCGCTTCCACGGTGGAAGCGGCCCCCTCGGGATCGAACTGGCGCGATGGAAGAATCCCCTCGCCGACGCGTTCATCGATGCGGCAGCAGAAGCGTTGGGGTCCCGACGCAACGACGATTTCAACGCGCCGGACATCGAAGGCGCGGGTTACTGGGACCTTGCCGCGTGGAAGGGACGTCGATCGTCGACCTCACTCGACTATCTGGCTCCGAATCGCAAGCGCCGCAATCTGCACGTGCTCCCGGAGGCGCTTGTGACGAAGATCGAATTCGAGGGCAAGTCGGCGGTCGGGGTGGCGTACGAACACGGTGGACGAATTCATCACGTCCGCGCCCACCGGGAGATCATTCTCAGCGCCGGTGCCCTCCAGACACCGCAACTGCTTCAGGTCTCTGGCATCGGGCCAGGAGACCACCTCCAACACCTGGGTATCGACGTGGTACACGCACTGCCTGGTGTTGGCGAGAACCTCATGGACCACGTACAGGTTGGCCGGAAGTACACCACGACGAGTGAATACACACTCAACTCGAAGGTCGGGAACCCACTCACTCAGGCGATCGCAGGAGCGAAGTTCTTTCTGGGCGGCCGCACAGGGCCGCTCGCGATCGGCGCATCACTGGCAGGCGCCTACATCAAGACGAATCCGACTGTCGAGGCGCCTGACCTCCAGCTGCACTTTCTGCCCTTCATGCCCGACGACCAGGGATGGGACCTCGCCGATTTCTCGGGGTTCCGGCTCGGTATGTACCAGAACCGTCCGCTCAGCCGCGGGCGAGCATGGATCACGTCTTCGGATCCACGGGTCAGCCCATCGTTCGTGTTCAACCATCTCGCGGAGGAGGAGGATGTCCGCACGATCCTCGCCGGAATGAAACTGGCCGGCCGCATCGCGAAGGCCATGCCCAGGGAACTCAATGTCCAGGAGATCGCACCTGGCCCGGCGGGAGACAGCGACAGGAGCCTGCTCGACTACATCAAGGACACCGCCGACACCGGATTCCACTTCTCCGGAACGGCTCGAATGGGTACGGACAACATGGCCGTGGTGGACCCACAGCTCCGTGTTCGAGGTGTCGACAAGCTCCGCGTCATCGATGCTTCCGTGATGCCGACGATCGTGTCGGGCAACATCAATGCCGCCGTGGTCATGATCGGTGAAAAGGGAGCCGACCTGGTTAAGCAGTGCTGAGCTGCTGAATCTTCCGAACATGGCCCACCACATGCTTCTGGAGGCTAGGTGGTCGAATGCCCGCGGTCGACCCTGTCCGGACCCTTGGCGTTGCAGCTCCGGATCTAGTCACTGCGTTCGGGAATGGTGTGCGAGATTCTGTTTTCCCGCAGGTGCTTTCGGGTATTCGGGTGCGAGTACGCCTTGTCCGCCAGCAGTCGGAAACCCTTCGGTGTCTCGAGCGCGGTGCGCGAGCAGCGGCGCCGGGTAGGGGTTGTCACGCCTGTCCCGGTGAGAGCAGCAGCGTCAACAGAACGTGTCGGTGAGAGCGTGGATCTTGGTGCTCAGCCCACCCGGGAGCGGCCGAGTGCGTGGTCGGGGGGTCGATCGAAGCGACGGCAGGCGTTCGAACTTACCTTCTCCTTCGGGGGGCGGCCGCCCGCGCCGCAGCGAACATCCGCCTATAGGTACCGTCGTCCGAGCAGCGGCGGTGACGCTCCCAGATCGACTGCCGCGCAACGAAGTATTCGGATAGATCGTTCCACGGAGACCCGGTACGGAATCGCCAGACGATTCTCTCCAGCGTCAACCGATGATCGTTCCGCGGGTGTCCCTCCGTCCCGCCGGAGAAGGAAGGGCGGATTCGATCGCAGCCCACAGGGCATCGGAAATCTTGTTGGCACGCAACGCAGGACAGTCTCGAGCATTCAACCGGCCAATATTTGGCAGAGGCGCTCTGAGATGGAATCAGTCTGTCAGAGGACCGAGTGAAGCGGCGTCCACGATCGTCGCCCGTGGACGCCGCTTCCTTTTGACCGGAAAGTCCTGTACGCGAACGAATGCGGCGCGATTCCTGCGTCGCGAAACTCATTCCATTTGGGAATGAGAGTTAGAGGGACTAAGTATTGGACGTCATAGACCAGTCCTGGCATTGTGATGGTGCACACAGCAAGGACACGTTGAGAATCTGGGAATCGTTCGTTTACGTCGCGTTGTCAATGAGGGTGATCCGTTTGATCACACGCGCTTCGACGTCGGCCGTTGCGCAGCCCTCCGGTCACAGGGAGACGAGCCCGGGGCCTTCTACGCCGGGGCTTCCGCCACGAAGCGCGGCACCAGGCTTTCCACCAGAAAGAGGAGCACATCGTTATGAGCACGAACTCTGAAGTTGTCGAGGAACTCGACGTCCTCGTCGTGGGAGGCGGTTTCGCTGGTCTGTACCAGCTCGACCGGCTCCGCAGCCTCGGCTACTCCGTCAAGGTCTTCGAGGCCGGCTCGGAACTCGGCGGTATCTGGTACTGGAACTGCTATCCCGGCGCGCGCGTCGACACCGAGGGATCGCTGTACCAGTTCTCGCGCCCTGATCTGTCGCAGGAGTGGGAGTACCGCGAGCTCTACCCCGCGTGGGACGAGGTACGCGCATATTTCCACTACATCGACAAGAAGCTGGACCTCAGCAAGGACATCCGCTTCAACACGCGCGTGAACTCGGCTGAGTACGACAGCGCGGCCAAGAAATGGGTCGTCCACTCTTCCGATGGCAGCACCGTCCACTGCCGCTTTTTCGTACCATGCCTGGGCTTTGCCTCGAAGCCGTACACCCCGCCGCTGGCGGGTCTAAACAGCTTCCAAGGCGCGGCGCACCACACCGCGCTCTGGCCACAGGAAGGCGTCGACATGACCGGCAAGCGCGTCGCGGTGCTCGGCACCGGCGCCAGTGGTATCCAGGTGTTCCAAGAGGCTGGCCGCGACGCTGCGGAGGTCACGCTCTTCCAACGCACGCCGAACTTGGCCCTCCCGATGGGCCAGCGCACCCTGACCCCTGATGAGCAGAAGTTCATCAAGGAAGGACTGGACGAGCGGCTCGCTCGGCGGGGCGAGACCTTCGCCGGACTCGACTTCGACTTCGCCCCCGCCAACGCGGTGGACGTGACGGAGGAGGAACGCAACAAGCTCTACGAGGAACTGTGGCAGGGCGGCGGTTTCCGATTCTGGCTCGGACCCTTCCAGGACACGCTGTTCGTCCAGGAGTCCAATGACTACGCCTACGCCTTCTGGAGGGACAAGGTCCGGGCGCGCATCAACGACCCGGCGCTGGCCGAGAAGCTCGCCCCGACCGTGCAGCCGCACCCGTTCGGTGTCAAGCGCCCGTCGCTGGAACAGAACTTCTACGACCTGTTCAACAATGACAACGTGCACCTGGTCGACCTGAAGGAGACGCCGATCGCGTCGATCACCGAGCGTGGGATCCGCACGAACGACGGCGTCGAACGCGAGTTCGACTTGATCGTCCTGGCCACCGGCTTCGACTCCGTCACGGGCGGCCTCACGGCGATCGACATCCGCGGCGAGGACGGCACGCTCCTACGCGACAAGTGGGCGAACGGCGTCGATGCCCATCTGGGAATTGCGACCGCCGGGTTCCCGAACATGCTGTTCGTCTACGGTCCGCAAAGCCCGTCCGGCTTCGCCATCGGCCCGACGTCCGCCGAGATCCAGGGCGAGATGATCGTCGGACTCCTGGACCATTTGTTGAGCAACGGTCACACGCGGATCGAGTCGACCGAGGAGGCCGACGGCGCTTGGAGCGACCACATCGCCGAGGTGCTGGACACCACGCTGTTCGCAAAGGCCGAGTCGTGGTACATGGGCGCCAACATCCCGGGCAAGCGGATGCAGATGCTGAACTACCCCGCGGGGCTTCCGGCCTACCGGGCGAAGTTCGCGGAGGAGCAGGCCGAGGGCTACGCCACCTTCGAGATCGCCTGATCGTACGAAGGGGCCGGGCGAGCTGCGGTCAGACTCGCCCGGCCCAGCGGCATCGACTGCCGCGCGATGATGCCCAGCCGCCACCGCGGCTGGTGCCAGCCCGACGTTACGTATCGTCCGGCCGACGATACGTCAGTAGCACCCCGAGAGGATGAAAGAGCCGTGAGTGATCAGAACGAGGACGAGCTCCGTGACCTGTACGTCGGATGGTCCGAGCGACTGGCCGCGAACCCGGAGATGGGGATGCCGGAGCTTCGCGACATGTTCGACGAGTGGCAGTCCGCGGGCCGGGAGCCCACAGACGTCACTTTCGAGCAGAAGGAGCTCGGCGGTGTCGAGACCCTGACGGCGATCGCCGATGCAGGCGCGGGCCGCCCGGTCGTGATGCACCTGCACGGTGGAGGATTCTTGGCCGGGTCGGCCGCGAGTCACCGGAAATTCGCCGGTCACCTCGCGAAAGCGGTGGGCGGGCGCGTGGTACTGGTCGACTACCGCCGCGCACCTGAGTCACCGTTCCCGGGGCCCACGAACGACGCGCTGGCGGTCTATCGTGCGCTGCTCGACGTCGAGGGCGTCGAGCCGTCAGCGCTCACCATCAGCGGTGACTCCGCCGGTGGGAACCTCGCCATCGCTACAACCCTGCAGGCGCGGGACGACGGCCTCGCGCTGCCCGCCTCGCTCCTGCTCTTCGCCCCCTTCGTGGACCAGCTGCACACGGGCGACACACTCGACCGCAACGCAGCGACTGACGCCATCGTCTCGAAGCCCATCCTCCAATTGATGACCTCGTTGTATCTCGGCGACGAGGTCAAGGGCGACAACCCACTCGTCAACGCGTTGCACGCTGACCTCGCCGGACTGCCGCGCACCTATGTCGTCGTGTCCACAACCGAGGTGCTATTCGCCGACGCGACGCGTCTGGTCGAGCGGGCCACGAACGCGGGTGTCGACGCGACGCTGGTCACGGTCGAGGGTCAGCAGCACGTGTTCGTCCTGGCTGCAGGCCGGTCGGCGAAGGCCGACGATCAGATCGCCGCCGCGGCGAGGTGGATTCTGGGCGGGCAGTAATCCGCCGGAGTGATCGGGCGGGTGATCGGCGGCCACCACGACCGCCCGCCCCACACTCGACCATGTGGGCGGGGCACAGCGCTGCCCTCCCCGATCGTTGTTCGCCCCGACCCGAGGAACTATCCGATGAGTGACAAAGCAGCCAGTGCCGGCCAGTCAGCGAGGACCCAGCGCTACGACGGGCCGTTGGAGTTGTTGATTAACGGTGAGTGGACCCAAGCTGAGGACACCCAGACCTTCGTGGTCGACGATCCCTCGAGCGGTCAAGCGGTGGCTACGATGGCCGACGCGTCGGTCGCCGATGCCCTGACTGCGCTCGACCACGCCGTGGACGCACAGAAGGCGTGGGGGGCGCTCGCGGCGGGGCCACGACAGCGGCTCCTGCGTCAGGCGGCCGACAACGTCGAGGCAGCAGGCGCAGAACTCGCTGCGACGATGGCCCTCGAAGCCGGGAAACCACTGCCTGAGGCGCATGGCGAAGTCGGCGCGTCCGTGGCCTATATCCGGTGGTACGTGGATCAGATCGGTCACACGCCGGGCCATCTCGCCCGCTCGCTCAATGGCGAGTGGGACATGCAGACCGTATACCGACCGGTCGGACCCTGCCTCCTCATCTCGCCGTGGAACTTTCCGCTGCTCGTCGCGGCACGGAAGCTGGCCGCAGCACTTGCGGCGGGCTGCACCGCTCTCGTCAAACCCGCGGGATTGACGCCGCTGACCTCGGCGGTGCTCGTCCGCTGTTTCGTGGAGGCGGGGCTGCCGGCTGGTGTCATCGGGTTCCTTCCTACGACCCGGGACGCCGACATCTCGGAGGCGTTGATGGCGGACGCGCGTCTGAGGAAGGTCAGTTTCACGGGCTCGACCCGGGTGGGCTCCATCCTCATGCGGCAAGCGGCGACGCACGTGCAGGGATCGCAGATGGAGCTTGGCGGCAACGGGCCCCTGATCGTGCTCGATGACGCCGACCTCGACTTGGCTGTGGAACAGACGATGATCGCAAAGTTCCGCAATGCAGGTCAGGTCTGTATCGGGGCAAACCGCCTCATCCTTCAGGACTCCATCGCCGACGAGTTCCTCGAAAAGTTCGTCAAGGCCGCCTCCAACCTCGCCCCCGGGTCGCCGTTCGAAAAAGGGACGACCATGGGACCTCTCATCTCGTCGGCACAGCGCGACCGAGCGGTGTCCATCATCCGCCAGTTCGTCGCCGCAGGAGGCGAAGTCCTTTATGGCGGTTCAGCTCTCGAGCGTCCAGGACACTTCATGGAACCAACCGTGATCACCGGAGTCGGCGTGGAATGCGAGTTGGCAGGAGAGGAACTGTTCGCACCCATCGCTGTCGCATACCGAGTAGCGGACGATCGGGCGGCCACAGACTTCGCGAACGCGGTCGACCACGGTCTGTCGGCCTACGTGTTCAGTGGCGACCTAGGACGGGCGCTGCAGGTCGCCGACGAGGTGGAGGCAGGTATGGTCGCCATCAATCGGGCCCTCTACACGGACCCATCGGGACCCTTCGGTGGCGTGAAGGCGTCCGGCATGGGACGCGAAGGCGGTCATGAGGCCATCTACGAGTTCCTCGAGTCCAAACTCATCGCAGCCCGCCTGCACTGACCCACCTGGACCTACGACCGAACGGAACACCGTGTACGAACTGCGCACCTACCGGGCCGCTCCCGGCCGCATGCCCGATCTCCTGCGTCGCTTCCGCGACCACACCCTCGCGTTGTTCGCGCGGCACGGTATGCACAGTGTCGGCTACTGGCATCCGAACGATGACCCCGACGTGCTCGTCTACCTCCTGCGGCACGAACACGATCCGGAGACCCAGTGGAAGGCATTTCTCGCCGATCCCGACTGGCTGGCGGCCAAGGCCGCGAGCGAGGTCAACGGGCCGATCACGCTCTCGATCGCCTCTCAATACCTGGTCTTGATCGACGACCTGCCCTCGCAGCTCTGACCGGGCGGTGCTCCCCGACGCGCTCCGGGACAAACCGCCGGATCAGCCGTTCTGGGGTGACTTCTCGTCCTCGTCCGAGGCTGGCCCGGGTAGCGCGCGTACTGACAGCTTGACGACCTGCCTCAGCGCGCTGTTTCGGTTGCTCTTCAACCAGGCGAGCCGCACTTCCAAGGGCTTGATCCTTTGTTTGAGAGGGCGGCAGACCACGCCGGGGGTGACGAGATTGTCGAAGATAGTCGAGACCGTTAGGTTGCATCCGACACCCGCCGCGACCAGGGCCATCAGGGTCCAGGAATCTGGCGCCTCCTGGACGATTCGAGGTGCGTAGCCCGCGGCCTGTGTGGCACGCACGAAGCTCTCGCGCACGATCGATCCCGAGTCCGCCGGTAGGGTCAGGAATGGTTCGTCCGTCAGGTCTCGGAGGTCGATCTCGGACTCGTGCGCCAGGCGGTGGTGAGCGGGCAACGCCATCACTAGTTCCTCCTTGGAAATGACGCGAGACGCCACTCCCTGGGGTGGGGCCAACCAACGGACGATACCCAAGTCGAGCGATCCGTTGAGCACCTTCTTGAGGCCTTGATCGGCGTAGGTGGAGCTGTCCAGCACCAGCTCGATGCCGGGGTACTCGGCGTTCACGGTGCGGGCCAGTTGCCCGATCATGCGGTACGTCGAGGCGCCGGAGAAGCCGATCCGAACCCGGCCAATCGATCCGGGACCGATGTCCGTGACCGCGGACCTGGCGTCGTAGAAGGCCTCCACCACTTTCTTGGCCGGCTGAAAGAATGCGTGCCCCTGCGGCGTGAGTGTGACCGACCGGGTGCTCCGGTCGAAGAGCTGACACCCGAGCTCGCGTTCGAGCTCCTTGATGGTCCGGCTCAGGGGCGGTTGTCCCATGTGGAGACGCTCCGCGGCACGCGTGAAGTGAAGTTCCTCGGCGACTGCGAGGAAGGCGCGGATATCAGACAGGTCCATTCCTCAATTATGACACCTGAGCATGAGTGCATTCTTTATTAAGTATTGGAGATGCTTGAATCCGCGTGGCAATGTCGTGGACCGAGCCGCAACATCAAAGGAGAGCCACGTGGAAGCCAAGGAGCGCATCCTGCAGATTCTCGACGTCCCTTCGGCGGGGACAGGGCCGCTCGACGGCATCCTCGTCGTCGACTTCAGCAGGATCCTCGCTGGACCCTATTGCACGATGCTGTTGGCCGATCTGGGCGCGACGGTCGTGAAGATCGAGTCGGCGTCCGGGGACGACACGCGAGCGTTCGCCCCGCCCTATCGGGGCGACGAGGCGACCTACTTCCTCAGTGCCAACAGAAACAAGCACTCGGTGGTGCTCGACTTGCTCGATCCCGGCGACCTCGCGATTGCGCAGGAACTCGCGGCCGTGGCCGACGTCTTCGTGCAGAACTTCAAGCATGGGGGCCTCGAGAAGTTCGAGCTCGACTACGAATCGGTCCGGAGGACGAACCCCACGATTCTCTACAATTCGATCACCGGTTTCGGGACGAAGCAGGGAGCGCACCTGCTCGGCTACGACCTGTTGGTGCAGGGGGCAGCGGGACTCATGAGCATCACAGGCGAAGCCGAAGGCGATCCGCAGCGAGTCGGAGTCGCGGTCTTCGACGTGATGACCGGGTTGCATGCCGCCATCGGCATTCTCGCGGCGCTCGCGCACCGCACCGCGTCGGGCGAGGGGCAGCACGTCGAGGTCAACCTGATGATGTCTGCGCTGTCGGGCCTGACGAACCAGACCGAGGCCTATGTCGCAGGCGGGGTCGTGCCCACCAGGATGGGCAACGAACACCCCAGCATCTTCCCGTACTCGCCGCTGCCCACCGCCGAGGGCTCCCTCATCGTCGTCGCCGGTAACAACGGCCAATTCCGGTCGCTGGCCAAGGCGGTCCAGCTGCCGGAGCTCGCCGAGGATCCGCGCTTCGATACTCCGAGCAACCGCAACAGTAATCGGGTCGAGCTGCGCGCGCTGCTGGTGGAGGCGCTCGCCGCGCATACGGCGGAGGAGTGGTTCGACATCTTGACCGGCGCCGGACTGCCGTGTGCCCCCATCAACGACATCGGGGGAGGCGTGGCGATGGCACAGCGCCTCGGACTCGATCCGGTGGTCGAGACCGAGCACAATGGCCGTTCCGTGCCGACGGTGAGGCATCCGATCGACTACTCGACCATCGCGCCGTCCTACAAGTTGCCGCCGCCGCAGCTCGGCGCCAGTAGTCACCTGATCCGGGAGTGGGCCGCGCAGCAGCGTTCGGAACCGATCGAGGTGGCGGTCCGATGACGGTGGGGACAGCCCTCGTGACGTCCGGAATGGCTGGACGGTGGTGGCTGGCGCCCATCGCGAGAACCCGATCGAGTAACGGGCGGTGCGGGGTAGGCGCCGACGCCCGGTTCGCCGGCTAGCTCTGCTCGTACCCCGACCAGGTCGAGCCGACACACCTCGGCCCGATGCCGAGTGCACAGAAGATCGCCTGGTCCGACCAGGTTCCGTCCGCGCAGACCCAGCAGGTCACAGTCGTCGGTCAATAGATGGGCAATAGTCCAGTCATGCTCCGCGCCTCGGCCGTCCACGCCACCGCACGGCAAGAAATCCAACTCCCACAAGCAGGTGTCTCATGAATAACCTTCTCCACTCCAAGACCGCGCTGATTACCGGCGCAGCGCAGGGTATCGGCCTGGCCATCGCAGAGCTGTTCGCGTCCAATGGTGCCTCGGTGGTAATCACCGACATCGACGAAGCGGCCGCTGAAGTCGCGGCGAAGAGCCTCGACATCGGTGCGCGCGCGTCCGCCGCGGGCTGTGACGTGGTCGACGCGGCCCAGGTCCAGAACGCGATCGACCTAGCCCTCGATCGGCACGGGCAGCTGGACATCGTCGTCAACAACGCTGGTATCACGCGTGACGCGACGATGCGAACGATGACCGAGGAGCAATTCGACCAGGTGATCGCGGTGCATCTCAAGGGCTGCTGGAACGGCACACGACTGGCCGCGGCGCACATGCGGGAGGCAAAGTCCGGGTCCATCATCAACATCTCCTCGTTGTCGGGCAAGGTGGGCATGGTCGGGCAGACCAACTACTCGGCCGCAAAGGCCGGCATCGTGGGGTTGACGAAGGCGGCGGCCAAGGAGATGGCTCACCACGGAGTGCGCGTCAACGCGATTCAGCCGGGCCTGATCCGCTCCGCCATGACCGAGGCCATGCCGGCCCACGCCTGGGACCAGAAGATGTCCGAGATCCCGATGAAGCGGGCCGGGGAGCCGAGCGAAATCGCGTCCGTCGCACTCTTCTATGCCTCGTCGATGTCGTCCTACATGACCGGGACCGTCGCTGAGGTGACGGGCGGACGATTCATGTGATCCGCAGGGACGTCAACTTTTTTGCCTACCGGCTGCAGGACAAACGGTCGGAAGTCACATTCTCGACCCTGGAAGTAGAAGGAAAGCAGGATGCGTAGCGTCGTCATCTGTGAGCCATTGCGTACTCCCATCGGCCGATACGGGGGTTCGCTCGCCGGCGTGACGGCTGCCGAACTCGGTGCCACGGTGCTCCGGGAGCTCGTGGCCCGCTCCGGGATCCCGGTCGATGCCGTGGACGACGTCGTCCTCGGTAACTGCAACCCGAATGCGGAGGCCCCGGCGATCGGGCGTGTGGTCGCGCTCGACGCCGGTCTGCCTGTCACGGTCCCCGGCCAGCAGATCGACCGACGCTGCGGCTCGGGCCTGCAGGCGGTTCTGAGTGCGGCAGCGTCGGTGGCCACCGGCATCGCGGATCTGGTGGTGGCCGGCGGGACCGAGAGCATGAGCAATGTGCCCTTCTACTCCACCGACATCCGCTGGGGAGCCCATCGCACGGGAGTGACAATGCACGACTCCCTCGTGCGGGCGCGGACCACGGCCGGAGGACAGCACTACCCCGTTCCCGGCGGGATGGTCGAAACCGCTGAGAACGTCCGCGACCGCTACGGAATCAGTCGTGAGGCTCAGGATCGTCTCGCGGTCGAGTCCCACGCGCGGGCGGTGCGCGCGCAGAACGACGGGATCTTCGACCAGGAAATCGTCCCGGTCCGCGTGCCGGGTCGAGCCGGCGACGTGGTGGTGACGACCGACGAGCACCCTCGTGAGGACACCAGTCTCGAGCGGCTAGCCACCCTCAAGCCGATGCTGCGCGCCAGCATCCCGGACGCGACGGTCACGGCCGGCAACTCGAGTGGGCAGAACGACGCCGCGGCTCTGTGTCTGGTCACCACGCTCGACCGGTCCCACGAGCTCGGTCTGCGCCCGCTGGCCCGTGTCGTGTCGGCCGCCGTCTCGGGTGTCGAGCCGCGGCTGATGGGAATCGGCCCGGTCCCCGCCACCGAGCGCGCGCTGGCGCGCGCCGGCCTGCACCTGGCCGACCTGGACGTGATCGAGGTGAATGAGGCGTTCGCAGCGCAGGTGTTGGCGGTCGTGCAGGAGTGGGGCTTTGGAGCCGATGACATGGAGCGTGTGAACCCCAACGGATCCGGCATCTCCCTCGGGCATCCGGTCGGTGCGACGGGCGCTCGTCTGATCGGGGCTGCCGCGCGCGAGCTCGACCGGCGATCGGGCCGGTATGCGCTGGTGACGCTCTGCATCGGCGGCGGCCAAGGGATGGCGCTGGTGCTGGAGAGGGTCGCCTCATGACTCCTCGGGTGTTCAGCAGCGTCGACGAGATCGTGTCCGCGCTCGACGAGCCCCTGGGCTCGTCGCGACCGCACACCCTCACCCAGGACGACATCGACGCCTTCGCCCGCCTCACCGGAGACGAGCAGTGGATCCATGTCGATGTCGACCGGGCCAGGACGGGACCCTTCGGTGCCCCAATAGCTCACGGCTACCTGGTGCTCTCGCTCATCCCCGCTCTGGCAGCCGACGTGTACCAGCTCGACGTGGGGTCCGCCCGGTTGAACTACGGAAGCCGGACGGTCCGGTTCCCGGCGCCAGCCCTGGTGAACTCGACTCTCACGGTCGCGTCGAGCTTCGTAGCGCTGGACCGTCAAGGGCCGCTGGCGAAGCTGACGGTGCGGCACATCGTCCGGAGTGATGGTGCGGAGAAGCCGGTCTGTGTCGCGGAGACCATTACAGCGGTCGTCACCTGATCCGTCCGCTTCGCCGACGTCGACCGTGCGGCGCGGCCGCACACCCCAGCAACAACCAGGAGATTCCAGTGGAACCAGAAGAATTAAGTGGCGTTCTCGATGCTGTTCGCGCCTTCGTTCGCAAGGACGTCGTGGCCGCCGAGGACGAGATCGAGACGTCTGACCGAATCCCCGACGGGATCCGTGCCACGGCAGCGGCGATGGGGCTCTTCGGTTATGCCCTGCCCGAAGAGTACGGAGGCATGGGCTTCTCGGCCTACGAGGACGCGTTGCTGGCCATCGAGTTCGGTTGGACGACGCCGGCTTTCCGGTCGATGTTCGGCACCAACAACGGCATCGCAGGGCAGGTGCTGGTCAACGCCGGAACCGAGTCCCAGAAGAAGCGCTTCCTACCGGGACTGGCCAGCGGGCAGCTGGTCGCGTCCTTCGCGCTGACAGAGGCCGAGGCGGGCTCGGACCCCAGCGGACTGCGCACACGGGCCGTCCGCGACGGCGACGATTACCTCATTACCGGTCAGAAGCGCTTCATCACCAACGCGGCCACCGCTCAGCTGCTCATGGTGTTCGCGCGGACCGACAACGCTACGAGCGGCACCAAGGGGATCTCCGTCTTCATCGTCCCCACCGACACGCAGGGCGTCACTATCGGACCTAAGGACGCGAAGATGGGGCAGCGCGGCACCGCCACCTCGGAGCTTTTCTTCGACAACGTGCGCGTGCCCGCTGAAAACCTCGTCGGCGAGGTCGAGGGCGAGGGATTCGGTACGGCCATGCGGTCCCTGGTCAAGGGTCGTATTCACGTCGCTGCGATGGCGACCGGCATGGCCTTCCGCCTGATCGACGAGAGCCTGCAGCACGCAACCACCAACTCTCAGGGTGGCCAGAAGCTGGCTGACTTCCAGCTCGTCCAGGCGATGCTCGCGGAGAGCCAGGCCGAGGCGCAGGCCGGCCGGGCGCTCGTGCTCGACGCCGCCCGGGCCTACGACAACGGCAGCGACCGGCTCATCTCACCCTCCAGCGCCAAGTTGTTCTGCACTGAGATGGTCGGACGGGTGGCCGATCGCGCCGTCCAGATTCATGGCGGCATGGGCTACATGCGAGAGGTCGCCGTCGAGCGCTTCTACCGCGACTGCCGGCTCTTCCGTCTCTACGAGGGCACCAGCGAGATCCAGAAGCTGATCATCGCCAAGCAGATGGTTAAGGGGTTCAAGGGATGACCCGGTTGTGCGAGACCGAAGGCCTCTCCGAGGACCAGGTGGAGATCCTCAAGGCCGTTCGTCAGTTCGTGGAGAAAAAGGTCATCCCGGTGGCCCAAGAGCTCGAGCACTCCGACACCTATCCACAGGAGATCGTGGACGGGCTCAAGGAGTTGGGCGTCTTCGGTCTCACCATTCCCGAGGCGTACGGCGGTCTGGGCGAGTCGCTACTGACCTATGCACTGGTGGTCGAGGAGATCGCGCGCGGCTGGATGAGCGTCTCGGGCGTCATCAACACGCACTTCATCGTGGCATATCTGCTGATGCAGCACGGTACCGAGGAGCAGAAGCAGAAGTACCTGCCCCGCATGGCCACCGGCGAGGTGCGGGGCGCGTTCTCGATGTCGGAGCCCGCGCTCGGCTCGGACGTATCTGCGGTCTCCACGAAGGCGGTCAAACAGGAGGACGGCTCCTACGCGATTACCGGGCAGAAGATGTGGCTGACCAACGGTGCCTCCTCGACGTTGGTCGCACTGCTGACCAAGACCGACGAAGGCGCGGAGTCGGTGTACAAGAACATGACGACGTTCCTCGTTGAAAAGGAAGCCGGCTTCGGTGAGACCGCCAAGGGCGTGACCGTGCCGGGCAAGCTCGAAAAGATGGGCTACAAGGGCGTCGAGACCACCGAGCTCATCCTCGATGGTCACCAGATCGGTGCCGAGCAGATCCTGGGTGGGCAGCCGGGCAAGGGCTTCTCCCAGATGATGGACGGCGTCGAGGTCGGCCGGGTCAACGTCGCCGCCCGCGCCTGTGGCCTGGCGATCCGCGGCTTCGAGCTCGCGATCGCCTACGCCCAGCAACGCAAGACCTTCGGGAAGATCATCGCCGAGCACCAGGCGATCCTGTTCCGGATCGCGGAGATGGCCACCAAGGTGGAGACCATCCACACGATGATGGTCCGCGCCGCCCGGCTCAAGGACACCGGTCGCCGGATGGACGTCGAGGCCGGCATGGCCAAGATGCTCGCATCCGAGTACGCCAACGAGGTCGTGGAGGATTCCTTCCGCATCCACGGCGGCTACGGCTACTCCAAGGAATACGAGATCGAGCGGCTGATGCGCGAGGTCAAGTTCATGCTCATCGGCGAGGGCACCAGCGACATTCAGAAGATGATCATCGGGCGTTCCCTTCTCAAGGACTACAAGCTCGAGTAGGTTGCTGCCAATCCGACACTCCGGCCGGACGTTGGTCCTTGACCACTGAGGGTGCCGGGCCGGCCCCTCGCTGCTATCCGGCCATGTTGGATCAACGCACACCTGCTGGTGGGCTTCGGGTGCCTTGCACCCATTTTTCCGAGTCCCACTCGCTGCACTGACCAGCGAACACCGAGCCGACGACGTTCAACCCGCGGGCAGCAGGGTGTCGGGTCAGCCGCGGCACGACACCTGGTCCCGGACAGGGGCCAGGTGTCGTGTACCGATGAGCGATCCCAGCACCGACCAGGTCAACAGTCGGCGCCCCAGCGGCGCCACGAATACCGGCACCCGCAGCTTCACGCCAGATTCAAGGCCTTTGCGAGTTTGCGCCCGTGAGGGGCTCCCACCCGAGCTCCGGAAGCGCGGAAGCTCGCCTCGACCACCAGCACGGCGATGGAAAGTACCTGGGCAGAATCACACCCCGGTGCTGTCGCCTGCCATGAGCACAGGACTTCCTGATGCGATGAAAGGGGCGGGGTCTCCCGCTCCTCGTGGTTCCCGGCGAATGCTGGGGGTGTCATATCCACACGCGTCGGAGGAGGCCCCTATGAGTGAGTATGACGGAAAACAGTTCGTCGGGATCGATCTACATCGGCAACGCTCGGTGATCGTCCGGCAAACCGATTCCGGTGAGCAACTCGCGGTGGCGCGAATCGTCAACGACCCCGCTTCACTCGCCCTGCAGCTCGAGAAGGCCGGAGAGCATCCGGAGGTGGTGCTCGAGGCAACCTATGGCTGGTACTCGGCGGCCGACACGCTGCAGGCGGCCGGTGCCGCGGTGCACCTTGCGCATCCATTGGGTGTCAGGGGATTCCGGTACCGGTGGGTGAAGAAGGATGTACGCGACGCCCGGGATCTGGCGGATCTGTTGCGGATGAACCGGTTGGCCGAAGCCTGGATTGCCCCGCCGGCGACGCGGGAACTGCGGGAACTGGTGCGCTACAGAGCCAAGCTCGTCGCGTTGCGGTCGGGACTGAAGGCCCAGGTGCACTCGGTGCTCGCCAAGGCCGGGGTGTTGATCCCGGTGTCGGACCTGTTCGGCGTCGAGGGGCGTGAGCGTCTGACGCAGGTGCCGCTCGGTGTCGCGTACGCGCAGCGGGTGATGTCGCTGCTCGAGCTGATCGACGTCCTCGACGCGCACGAGGGACGATTCTTCGACCGGATCGCCGCCGAGCTGCGTGGCCATCCTGGTTATCGGGCGATTCAGGAGCTGCCCGGGGTCGGCCCCACCCTCGGTGCCGTCTTCGTCGCGGAGATCGGTGACGTGCACCGGTTCACCGCCCCCAGTCACCTGTGTTCGTGGGCAGGCCTGACGCCCAAGCACCGCGAGTCCGACACCGTCGTGCGCCGCGGGCACATCACCAAGCAGAGCTCCAAACCGGTGCGCTGGGCGGCGGTAGAGGCCATCCAGCGGCAACCGGCCGGCACGAAGATCTCGGTCGACCGCAAACGCATCGAGGCCCGCCGCGGCAGGAACATCGCCAAGGTCGCCGCGGCCCGCAAACTGCTCACCCTCGTCTACTACGGGCTGCGTGACGGACAGATCCGCGCGCTGGCCCACCACACGGCGGCGGCGTGAGCACCCCGGACGCAACACGCGCGCGGCCGCAATCAGGTCTGACCCCCGTGTCAACGGCATGGTCGCCGATCTGAATGACCCCGCGTATTGCCAGCGCACCGCTCCATGCCCGCACCGCCGGGCGAAGGGATGACCGACAGCCGAGGAAACCCGGCCTGTCCCAAACCACCCGCATCACATTGGAGACCGTCTACTCCCACAACCGAATTCATCGTTTCCGCGAGCCGTGACCAGTCTGCGCCGGGCCGGGCCACGGTCAAGACCGTTCGTCCTCACTGGCGCTGCGGGCGCTCCGTCCTGACCGAAGGGGCCCTCACCCAGCGTTGCCCGCACGGAGGCCGACAACGAGCAAAACAGCAGGTCGGACAGGGGTTGACAGGGCCCCGCCCTTTCAGGGATGACCTGATTTTCTGCCACCCTCATGGAACTGTCGTATGCCAGCTATGGGACCACCGACGCGCTGCGCCGAAGTCCCGTCGGATCGGTTCGTTTGATCTTTGGTGTCGGTATCCCCGGCCACGACGGCGGCGCCGCAACTACCCCAGCGTCGCAAAATGCTGCTAAAGACATTCTTGCCGAACATAATTCGATGACACAAATTCAGAAACCCGCCGACACCCGCAAGGTTCGATCACGTAAAGGAATCGCGGTGCTAACCCCCGGAGACGCCCCACTGACCGATGGACACTTCACCACCGAGGAGACGGACTGGCGGCAACGTGCCGCGTGTCGCGGCGTCGACGTATCGGTGTTCTTCTCGCCCGAAGGGGAGCGCGGTCGTAACCGTACCCGGCGCGAAAGGCAGGCCCGGAACATCTGTCAGTCCTGCCTCGTGCTCGATCAGTGCCGAGATACCGCACTGGCGGCGGGTGAACCGTATGGAGTCTGGGGCGGCCTGACCGAGGCCGACCGACGAAAGGGCGCCCACCGGCTTCGACGCGGCGGCCATCGACCGATCGTCCCACTGCATCCGCGACCTGCACCCATCGGCCCTGGATAACGACCACATGCACGTTAGCGCGCCGGGTCGACGACCCCCATCGCCTCGTCGACGGTCAGCGGTAAGCGCAAGTTGGAATCGATCCGGCAGCATGTATGCGCTTCAGAGCGTGTCTCATGTGGGAAGTTTCTTGAAGCAGGTGAGTGCGGCGGCGAGGTGAAGGAAGCCGGCGAAGTGTTCGCCGCGGCGAACGTAGCGGATGGTCATACGTCGATAGCCGGTGGGCCAGGCAGATGAGGCGGCTGCGGGGCGAGGTGCCTGGTGAGGCAGATCCTTTTCCGCGCGGCCTCCCGCCGAACCGGACGTGATGGTTTCCCGATCATCCGGCTCTCCGGTGACTATCGCGTGGGCGGTGCGGACGACTGCTCAGTGTGGATGTGGTCATGGCAGGTGGTGCGAGGGTCTTGCGCCGCCATTTCACCTTGGCCTCAGCCTATTTGGGGCGCAGGTTCCGGGTATGCAGAGACCGGTTCAATTTTTGCCCCGGTCTTCATCGGTCACTGGAAGGGTGTGCCCAAGGACACCGATACGGGACCTGTGCCGGACTGGGGAGCACGCGGTGTCGTCGTGTTCCGCTCCTCGTCATCGGACTGATGGCGTGGAAAGACGTCGAGCTGTCGTTTCCCGGCGTACTACTGACGGCTGTCTCATTGCTGTCGGGAGCGAGCCTGACAATCTTCGCTCAGCTGTCATCGCTGCTGTTGAAGCTTACCGAGTGGTTCGATGACGACGACACGTCCCGTGACAGCGACAAAGATGCACTCGATGAAAGCTCAGCCACCTCATGGCCGCGACAATCGCGTGCGTCTTCGCTGCGGTGATCATCGTGGTCGGAATGGTGACGAGCAGACCCGATGAGGTCAGTCTCTCGGGAGTCGCTGCGTACGCAGCCGGTGGTATCAGTGCCTACATCGCGTTGCTGTACGTCATGCTCGTTCCGCGACTCTACTACGCCTATGTGAACGTCAACCGGCTCCGAGTAAATCTCAATGGATTTGACATCGACAACACCTCTCGGCGGATGGGAAGAGTTCGTCGTCACTGGTAGTCGCCTGCCGTCCACCACATCCGAAACCCGGCGCTCACAATGGGTCGTAGGGAGCGCGGGGAAGAGGTCAACCTGAAGAGGTAGCCCGTGTGTCGTCGCTGCCAACATGATGGATAGACACGGACAAGCGGCACCTCCATCTCGTGGCACGGCTCCCATGCCGGACAATCGGCAGTAATGTCGGGATCTATCGACGAACGGCCGCAAGAGCTATCGATCCGCGGGCTTGCGAATCCTCGTGGTTGGGCGACTCCGAACGGATGCCCGCTGCAGTCTGGCGAGAGTTACTGCAGACCGTATTCCTCGTGGAGCTCCGGGTGACGGAGTATCCGAACGATGTCTGCGAGTACGGCGTCGCCAGTACGAACCTGGTTCTGGGTGGCGTTGGCGAGTGCGGTCACGATTGCGGCGTCTGTGTCGCCGAGGCGGGAGACGATGCGGTCATAGAGTTGGCCGCTTGCGGTGGCAATGTGGGCGAGGTATTCGTGCGCGCATCCCGGGGGCAGAGGTCGGAAGACGAGTTTTCGAGTCCGGCGAGTACTCGGCGGAACTCGTCGCCGTCCCAGTGGTCGGGTGTGGTGCGGATCCATTCCATGAGCTCGGTATGTTCCGGGATCTGGTGGTCGCACATCTCGCGGACCTCAGCATCCGGGGCTGCGGCCAGCAGGTCGGCGACTCGAAACCTCGCACTTGCGCAATCGTTGGACGTTCACCGCCGGTTGACCGGCGCCAGCGCTCAGGGCGTCGGAATTGCCGGAATCGCAGAGATTCTCGCGGACCTGCTGGACGTCCCGTTGACCGTCGAATCCACCGTTGCGGGCGTCGACTCCGTCGTGATCGGTGACGCGCGATCGTCGGATGCGACGACGTATCCGATCCGCGCCGGCGAGGAGGTTGTCGGATCGCTGACTGTGTACGGGCCGGGGAACCCGAGTTCGTATCGACTGCAGGCGATCGAGCACGGCACCACGGTACTGGCCCTGGAATCGGTCAAGCTTCGCTCCCAGTGGGAGATCGAGGACCGCGTGTCGGCCGATCTGCTGGGAGACATCCTGGATCACGAGATCACGCCGGGCATTCGGCGGCGAGCGGCCCGCCTCGGTGTCGATGTCACCGAGGACTGCCGGGTCGTGGTGTTCGGCGCGCGCGGCCGGAGTTCGACCGACATCGCGGGCGTAGCATCGTCGATTGTCAGACGCCACGGGATCGGCGGACTTCTGCTCACCAGCCGCGCAGGCACTCTCGTCGTGGCTGTTCCCGGTGGCAGGGACGACACTGTCGATCGAGTGGTGCGCGTCGTTCACGCGGGGCTGCGCGACGAAGGTTTCGAGCCCGTCGTCGGGATCGGTCCCCGTGCGAATCTCATGTTTCTGCAACCGCGTGTGTCAAGCTCGCACTGCGCGGTGGCTACCGCTCACAGCGGCTGGACGTCGACGCCGTGGTGTACGACGAACTCGGTCCGTTGCGCTTTCTGCTCGATGCGACCGACGTGGCGCAGACGGAGCGGATGGTGCTGGCGCAGCTACGTCCGGTGATGGACCATGACGCCGGCCGTGCGGCGCAACTGCTCCCCACGCTGTTGGCGTTCGTCCTTGCCGACGGGCACTACGACCGCACTGCGGAAGCACTGTTCATCGGCAAGACGACGTTGAAATACCGCCTGGGAAAGATGGCCGAACGTTTCGGGATCGATGCCAAGAACGCGGACACCCGCTTCGAACTCAGGCTTGCGTTCGAGTTGCTGGCGTTGATCGAAACGCGTCGTGAATCCGATCAGTGGGACAACGGTCCGGTGAGGCCCCACCTCCACTAGATCCGGCCGCGACACGTCGCGGGAGTAAGACAAGCGGTACGTAGATCGTCGGTCAGGGTCGGACTTTGGCGATCTCAGCGGTGTGGTGGTCCGTCACCTTCTCTCGACCACGTCACCTGAGCGCTGGATGTCTTGCCGATCCTACGTTGCTTGACGTGGTGCCTAGCCCTGTTGGAGTTGGGCTGAGATCATCTTTGCCGTGTCTTTCGTTGCCACCAAAAGGCCGTCGAGGCGACCGACGAATCGACTGCTGGGACCGGCGATGGTGAGAGCCGCTACGACCTGTCCGAAATCGAAGATCGGGGCGGACACGGCGTAGAGGTCGGGAAGTGTCTCTGCTCGGTTGATCGCACCACCTTGTTCGGTGACCGCGCGCAATTCGTCGCGAACCTGCTGACGTTTCGCTTCATCGGCGAAATGAGCGGCTATGTAGTTCTCGCGAGACCGCTCACCCATGTGGGCAAGGAAGCACTTTCCGGCGCTGGTGGGATAGAGCGGTCTGCGGACGCGGAGCGTGGGGCTGTACCGAATCGGTTGGGTTGATTCGATGGCATCGGTGTATACGACCGATTCCCCGATCAGCGAGACTAGGGTGACGGTTTCATCGAACTCCGTGTGCAGTCTCTCCATGCCGGCTCGAGCGGCTCGCTCGAGGTTGGGGCGTGCGCCGAGCAGAGCCCGGACGGCGGGGCCGATGACGTAGTTGCCGCCATCGTCCCGTAGGTACCCATTCGCAACCAATCCCTTGACCAGAGCATGAACGGATGAGTGGGGGGCGTCGAGTTCTGCCGAGATTTCGGAGAGTCGCACACCGCGATCATTGCAGGCCGCTAGTTCAAGGATCCGCGTGACGCGGGACACCGTGCGGTGTTCCTTTGCATCGCCGTAGGTCGGTTCGAGCGCTGTCATCCTGGTCATCCTGTCGACTACTTCGTTGTTTACGGATTCACAGTACGTCCATCGGCCGAGGAAGAACGACCGCGCGCAAGGGGAGGGATCCTGGCGTTACTGATGACCGTGGTCTTCTGGTGTGCTGTCAAGAGTTCGTGCGTTCACCCGTCGTTGCTGGTCGAACAGGCATCCGACGGCGATGAAGGCAGCCCCGATCAGGAAGAGGGTGGACACTCCCCACGTTGCGTGGTCAGAGGACATGGTGACCATCGTCAGCGCGCCCAGGGGCGCCAACGCTCCCGCGACGGCTCCGGAAACTTCTCGTCCGGTACCCAGCCCTGAGGTTCGTACTTTCGCGGGGAACTGGCGGGCGAGGAAGGACCCTGAGGCCGCGAGCATGGCAGGAACTGCGAATCCGGTGGTCAGGATAAGCGCACACCAAATGTAGACAGGCTTTCCTGAGTCCAGGAGCCAGAAGAACGGGAAGGCCATTGCAGCGGTCCCGGCGGCCCCGAAATAGATTACTCGGACAGCATCCACTCGGTCGCATAGGCGACCGGCCAGAGGAGCGATCACGATGGCGCAACCGCTGGCCAGCATGATGCCGACTGCGCCGACATTCGCTGCTAAATCACGGAATTCGGTGAGATAGGACAGTGAGAATGTCTTGAAGGTGTAGCTCACACCGTTGTACCCGAAGGTGATCGCCATGACGACGGCAAGACCACGCCAGTCGGACTTGAACAATTCGCGTAGCGGGTTTGCCTTCGGTTGCTCCTGAACCGTGGAGGCGACTTGCTCGAAATCGGGAGTTTCAGGCATTTGCCGGCGAATCCAGAAGCCGAAGACAACGAGAATGAGGCTCGCAAGGAAGGGGATCCGCCAAGCCCAGGACTGCAACAGTTCTCGGTCGAGGCTGGTGAGTCCAGCGACAGCCATAGCGGAGGCGAACAATCCGATGTTCACGCCGAATGCAGTCCATGCGCCCTGGCGTCCACGCGATCCAGGACTCGCATGCTCGTAAGCCACGGCCATCGCACTGCCTACTTCGGCCCCGGCGCCGAGTCCCTGCAGGATGCGGAAAAGTACCAGTAGGACCGGCGCGAGAATCCCGATTGAGGCGTATGCGGGGATCAGGCCGATCAGTACCGAGGATCCGCCCATGAGCAGGAACGAGATGGACAACACTTTCTTGCGCCCGATCTTGTCTCCGAGGACGCCGAAGAGGATGCCACCGACCGGGCGTGCCAGGAATCCCACGGCGAAAGTGGCAAACGCTGCAAGGGTCGCGGTCGCTGAATTGTCGGATGGAAAAAAGATCGGGCCAAAGACGAGTGCTGCCATCGAGGCATAGAGATAGAAGTCGAACCACTCGAGTGCGGAGCCGACTACAACGGCCTGACGAACCTTCCTCAGCGTTATCGGCGGTGTGTCAACCGTGGACTCGGTCATTTGTTCGGTCACGTCGATTCCTTCTCGCGTCTCTCATTCGCTGGACCGACTGGTCGGAGCGGGGATGAGTGATGGGGGATGTGGGGTTTCCTATTTAGGAAAGACATGTCATATTTAAGACACGCTGCTAGCGTACGTAGTGGTCCAAGTCACGTCAACCCCCACCGCCTGCCGGCCGGCGCTCGTCGAAGTGGGGTTGACATCGGACCGAGCGTCGCGCAAGAGTGACTCACATATATACGAAGTCCAATGTCGTATTTAGGACAAAAGGAGGGGTTCTGTGAACTCCCATATCGCCGATGGTGGCAGTCTCGCGGGACTGCGCGTTCTCGATCTTTCGCGGATTCTTGCCGGGCCTCTGTGCGCCCAGATGTTGGGTGACCACGGTGCCGAGGTCGTGAAGGTCGAGCCGCCGGCAGAGGATGGAACTCGGGTCTGGGGTCCGCCCTTCGTTCGGGACGGGACCAGTGCATACTTCGGGGCCATCAACCGAAACAAATCGAACATTTGTCTGGATCTAGCTACCGCAGACGGCCAGCGAGTCCTCGACGATCTACTTGCCGACGCTGACGTGGTGGTCGAGAACTTCAAGGCGGGAACCCTTGCCAAGTGGGGGTTTTCCGATGAGGTTCTGCGCGACCGTTATCCGCGTCTGATCCACTGCCGAATAACAGGATTCGGTATCGATGGACCCATGGGCGGGATGCCCGGCTACGATGCCGTCGTCCAGGCATACAGCGGTCTGATGAGCGTCAACGGTGAACCCGACCGACCCGGCGTGCGGGTGGGCGTACCAATCGTCGACATGGTCACCGGGATCTACGCCTTCTGTGGGATTCTCCTGGCGCTCAACGATCGGTACCGTAGCGGGCTGGGGCAGCTCGTCGATTGCACTCTGCTCGATACGGCGATCTCGCTGCTGCATCCGCACGCAGCTTCCCACCTGACCGATGGGCGTACGCCACAGCGTACGGGCTCAGCCCATCCCACGGTGGCCCCGTATGACACCTTCGACGCTCGCGATGGCCAAATCTTCGTGGGTGTGGGAAACGATCGCCAGTTCCACGACTTTACTTCACTTCTCGGTATCCCAGAGGTTGCACGAGACCCTCGGTTTACTGACAATGTCAGTCGAATCCGGCACCTTGCCACGTTGCGGTCATTGCTCGCCGATCGAATTGCTCGACATGATCGGTACGAACTTGCAGAAAATCTGCTTGCTCGTGGTGTGCCGGCCGCCGCGGTTCGTGACATAGCCGAGGCCATCCGTGACCCTCAGGTGCAGCATCGAAAGATGGTCGTCGACAAGGGCGATTATTGCGGGATCGGCATACCGATCAAGCTCGATCGCACTCCGGGGAGTATTCGCCAGACCCCCAGAGACCAAGGTGCAGACACTCGTCGGATCTTGTCGAACCTCGGATACAGCTCCACGCAGATTGAAGCTCTCATCGCAGCAGATACTGCCCGTGAGCACAGTGATGGCGTCGAATTGGGCGCGACTGCAGGCGTTTTGTAGATCTACCGCATCAAGTCGGGAAATGCCCGCGCCGGCTCGTTCGTCGACGGCGCAGTGAGAGCAGCGCCTCAGCCCTGTTCGAACAGCACTTTGAAAGGATTGAACATGACGCGCTCTGTACGGTACGAAGTCGACAAGAATGTCGCCGTCCTCACCCTGGACAGCCCGGCAACCCGCAATGCGTTATCGGACGAGATGTTGGACGAACTCCTCGCTGCGCTCGAACGCGCACGCGACAATGACGGCGTGCGTGTAGTCGTCCTCGCGTCGTCACACGAGAGAGTATTCTCGGCGGGCGGGGATCTCAAGGCGTTCGCGAGTGGCACCCCCACAATTACGAAATATGCAGGTCTGGATCGCTTTCCGCGCCTCTATCAGATGATCGGGGGCCTCGGGAAGCCAGTGATATGCGCGGTTGGGGGTGACGCGCTGGCGGGCGCGTTCGGTCTCGCCCTTTCCTGCGACTTCGTCCTTGCCAAGGAGTCGGCGAACTTCGGTTGTCCGGAGATCAATGTCGGAGTGTTTCCCTTCATGATTTCCGCCCTCATCTACCGGAACGTCGCACGGATCAAAGCGAACGAACTGATGATGTGCGGCGAGAAGATCACTGCAGTTGAGGCGCTCGAACTGGGATTCGTGAACCGTGTAATCCCGGACGCGGACTTCGATGCAGAAGTCCGCACCTGGGCGGAGCGGCTCGCGGGCAAGTCGCCCCTTCTCATGCGTCTCGGAAAGGATGCAATAAACAAGACGCGCGACATGTCGTTGCCGGACGCATTAGCAGCGTTGCAGTCGCAACTTGCCCTCGCATTTGCCACCGACGATGTCCGGGAAGGTGTCACCGCATTCCTCGAGAAGCGGCCCCCCGTGTGGGGAATGAAATGACTCGGGGTGAACATCGCGCCGGTGAGGAGCAGTGGCAGCGGGACACTGGTCGATAAGGTTATCCCCAAGCAGTGCAAGCGAATTGATACGAGGATGGCTCCACCTGTGTCGAAGTGGTCGGCCCAGCGTGTGATGTCGATGGCCTGAATTGCTTTTGGCGCTCGCGCCCTTGATTTGGCATCAACATATTCTCTTGGCTCTAAAAATTTTGAGTCCAAACCTTTATCACTGTATTTCAAACGGAACCAACGACGACGGGACGTGCTGTGGACTTTGATCTGACCGAGGATCAGGCGACGATCCGAGATGCGGTGCGAGAGCTCGCGGGCAAGTTCGACGAGCAGTACTGGGTGGAAAAGGACAGCGCGCACGAATTCCCCACCGAGTTCTACGACGCGTTCGCCAAGGGCGGCTGGCTGGGCATCACCACGCCCGAGGCGTACGGCGGGCACGGTATGGGCATCACCGAGGCCTCGATCCTGCTGGAGGAAGTCGCCGCGTCCGGTGCGGGCATGAACGGCGCGAGTTCGATGCACCTGTCGATCTTCGGGATGCACCCGGTGATCGTGCACGGCTCCGAGGAACTCAAGCAGCGCACGCTCCCGCGGATCGTGGATGGCGACCTGCACGTCTGCTTCGGTGTCACCGAGCCCGGCGCCGGCCTCGACACCACCAAGATCACCACGTTCGCGCGACGCGAGGGTGACAAGTACATCGTCAACGGCCGTAAGGTCTGGATCTCGAAGGCGATGGAGTCGGAGAAGATCCTGCTTCTCACCCGCACCACGAAGTTCGAGGACGCGAAGAAGAAGACGGACGGTCTGACACTCTTCCTCACCGACCTGGACCGCTCGAAGATCGACATCCGCCCGATCAAGAAGATGGGGCGTAACGCGGTCACGTCGAACGAACTGTTCATCGACAACCTCGAGATCCCCGTCGAGGACCGCGTCGGCGAGGAAGGCAAGGGCTTCAGGTACATCCTCGACGGCCTCAACCCGGAGCGGATGCTCGTCGCCTCGGAGGCCCTCGGCATCGGCCGGGCCGCGCTGCGCCGGGGCGTCCAGTACGCCAACGAACGTGAGGTATTCGGCCGCCCCATCGGCATGAATCAGGGACTGCAGTTCCCGCTCGCCGATTCGCTCGCCCGACTCGACGCCGCGGAACTCATCCTGCGCAAGGCGACGTGGCTCTACGACAACGGGAAGCCCTGCGCCCGCGAGGCCAACATGGCCAAATATCTTTGCGCCGACGCCGGTTTCCAGGCCGCGGACCGCGCCCTGCAGACTCACGGCGGCATGGGCTACTCGGAGGAGTACCACGTGGCTCGCTACTTCCGTGAAGCCCGCCTGACCAAGATCGCTCCGCTCAGCCAGGAGATGGTTCTCAACTACCTCGGCGAGCACGTCCTCGGCCTTCCGAGAAGTTACTGATGATCGACCTGACGCCGCACATCCGGCCCGGCGACGGATTCTGGTGGAGCCAGACGAGCGCGGAACCCACCCCGCTCGTCCACGTGGACTTCGTGGTCACCGAACACGGTGCCGCGGCACTGCGCGGATGTTCCCTCGGGGAGCGTGCGCGGCGCATGATCGCCGTGGCAGCACCCGAGCACCGCGAAAGGCTGGAATTCGATCTCGAGGAGTACGACCTTGCGTCCGCAACGGAGTGAGGGGAAAGGAGTCAACGCCATGGCACGTCCGCAGCGGGTCCAGATCCGGGAGGTCGGACCGCGTGACGGCTTCCAGAACGAACCGGAGCACATCCCGACCGACGACAAGGTGCGGTTGATCAACGCTCTGGGACGGGCGGGGTTCACCCGGATCGAGGTCGCCAGTTTCGTGCGGCCGGACGTGATCCCCCAACTGGCGGACGGGGTGGAGGTACTCGGTCGCATCGACGTACCCGACGACACCAAACTGATGGTGCTCGTCCCCAACAGCAAGGGGCTGGACAACGCACTGAAGGTGCGCGACAAGTTCCACGAGGTCGCGATCTTCGTCAGCGCGTCGGAGACCCACAACAAGAAGAACGTCAACCGCACGGTCGACGAGACGATGGCCGACAACGACGTCATGGCCACGCGAATCGTCGCCGAGGGACTCGACTGCGCCGCGGTGATCGCGACGTCGTTCGGTTGCCCGTTCGAGGGCAAGGTCGACCTGGGACGCGTCCTCGACCTGGCCGAACGGTTCGCCGAGGCCGGCGTCACCGAGATCGGATTCGGCGACACCACGGGCATGTGCAATCCGGCGTACGCGTCGGAATTCTTCGCGGCGGCGCTCGACCGGCTGCCCGGCGTCGAGGTGACCGCGCACTTCCACAACACGCGTGGTCAGGGCCTCGCCAACGCGTACGCTGCACTCGAAGCAGGTTGCGCGAGCTTCGAATCGAGCTTCGGGGAGCTGGGCGGCTGCCCCGTTCCGGCGGGCTCGACGGGCAATATCGCCACCGAGGATCTGGTGAGTATGTTCCACGAGATGGGCGTCGAGACGGGTCTCGACCTTCCCCGGGTCATCGAGGCCGCGCGCGAAGCTCAGACGGTGCTCGGCCGCAAGCTCACCAGTCACTCGATCGTCGCGGGCCCCATCGAATGGGCCGCGAGCCCGCGCTAACCGGCGGGCGGACAACGAGAGTTGCGGACTGATGTGGGAGAAGGGCGGTCGCCGGGCACCTCTCGCACTGACACCGATGAAATGGAATGACCGAAGGGCTGAATGTGGAAGCGGTAGTGTTACACGAGTTCGGAGAACCAGAGGTTTTGAAACTGGAGGCAGTCCCTGATCCCGTCGCTAACCCGGGCTGGGTCACTGTTCGGCTGAAAGCGGCTGCCCTGAATTGGCACGACGTCCTTGTGCGACAGGGTAAATACTCCTCACCGCTTCCACATATCCTCGGCGCAGACGGCGCCGGTATCCGTACGGACACCGGCGAGGAGGTCCTCGTGCTCCCATCTCTGTGGTGGGGCGATCGTGACGCCGCGCCGAGCGAGCAATGGGAGATTCTCGGTGACCATCAGCGAGGCACCTACGCCGAGTTCGTGCGGGTCCCGCAGGAGTGCGTCGCGCCAAAGCCTCGAGGACTGAGCTGGGAACAGGCGGCGGCACTTCCCCTGGTCGGTCTGACGACCTACCGCGCCCTGTTCACGCGTGGCCGCCTTCGCGCCGACGAGAATCTCCTTGTCCTCGGTGCCGGAGGTGGTGTTGCGGCGATGGCCGTCATGCTGGCGTCCGCGATAGGCGCGAATGTCACCGTCACGTCCTCGACTACGGCCAAGATCACGCAGGCGAAGGAACTTGGCGCAGCGAACGGTGTGCTGTACACGGACCCCGACTGGCCTGATGCCGCTCGCCAACTGACTCCCGACGGACAGGGCTTCGATATTGTTCTGGATTCCGTAGGGAACTGGACGCAGTCCATCTCGGCACTGCGCCCCGGTGGCCGGTTGGTCGTACTCGGCGCTTCGCAGAGCGAACTCGCCATCCTTGACGTTCGCCCGTTCTACTTCGGTCAGTACCAATTGATCGGGACCACGATGGGTAGCCCCAACGACTTCGCCGGGCTCATCAATTTGCTGGACGCCGAATCCATCCCCCCTGTTCCTGTCGGCGCCGTGTTCCCGCTCGCGGAAGCAGCGGCCGCTCACAAACATCTCGAGCAGGGTAGTGGATTCGGGAAGATCGTCTTGTCGCACGGCTGACCCTGCGAACTTCGGTGGTAGCCACGACGGGCTTGACGTGAGCCTGTTGACCACGCGCCGGTATCCAATCGATGGGGCGGACGAGTAGCAAGAAGGTGCTGACTCACTCCCTTCGCCCGGCCCGCAGCGATGCGACTGCACTTCCTACAGCGGGTAGTGCGTCAGCACCCCCATCGGATCGTGCCGCTGCCGTAATTCTCGCAGGCGCCGGAGGTTTCCGCCGTAGGCCGCGTCGATCTCGGCGCCGGTCTCGGGGAAGCCTGGCCGGACTTCGACGCTGTAGACGCCGGTGGTGTGCGGTGCGAGCGCGTCGAGGGTGCCGCCCGCCCACGACAGGCAGGCGGCGCCGTCGTAGGGGTCGGACCAGATCGCGTTGAGGGGGATGTTCCACTCGCCGCCGCGACCCCAGAATGCGGTGTCCTTGTCGCCCACGTCGGCGAGCGCACCGCCGGTGTGCTGGAAGTCGATTCGACATTCCCGCGTCGGTGCCCCGCGGATCTGGGTGGCCAGGGCTTCAGCGAGTTGGGAGTCGAGGGTCGGTCCGGTGAAGACGGCCTTCCCGAAGAACGAGCCCCGGCGTTCGCCCGGTTCGGGCAGCCGGATCGGTTCCGGTTCATCGCCGTCGGCTCCGGGTGGTGCGAATTCGGGTAGCCCGGAGAGGTAGTCGCCCGAGGTCTCGGACCGGTACAGCACGCTGCCCGACACGGCGGCCACCGAGGTGGCGGCGGCCCGGGCGCGGTCGATGTCGGATGCGTCCTCGCTCGCGCACGCGGTGTAGACGAAGAGGACGGGTTCGTCGGCGGACAGTGCGCTGTAGCCGAGCACCGCGCCCATCGTCGTGTCACGCGGAAGCGTCGGGGCGATACGGAAATAGGTGGCGAGCGCTTCGAGTCCGAGCACCATCCGGTCGACCCACACCGGGCCCTGCGGATGCGTGCGCAGCACCGCCGACGTGACGACACCGAAGCACGGTGCGCAACCCCGGACCGCCCACCACAGATCGGCCTCGTCGCCGGTGCTGGCATCGGACAGGTGGACGACTTCGCCGGAGGGCAGCACGAGTTCGACCTCGAGTAGCTGATCGACGGTCAACCCGAGACTGCGGGTGAGGTATCCGACGCCGCCGCGGGTGACGAGACCGAAACCCGCATGCCCGACGATCCCCACCGGCACCACCCGGCCGGTGGGGGCGAGGGCGTCCAGCATGGTTCCCACGGTGGCGCCGCCGGCCACGACCACTCGATCGTCCTCGGGCCGCGCCGTGTTCATCTGGGCAGACAGGTCGAGCATGACGGCGTCGTCGGCGACGCAGTTGGAACTCAGCCCGCCGCCGCGGACGGTGACGGTGCCACCCGTCCGGTGCACGACCCGCATGACGGTGGACACTTCCTCCACGCACTCCGGTTCGACGACGCAGGACGGGCGGCGTCGCGCGGCGTCGGGAAAGAAGACTCTGCCCAGTGCCGCGCGGTAGTCGTCGGTGCCCGGCAAATGAACCCGGTACGGGAGCACCGCCTTCAGCTGCGCGACACATTCCGCGGATGGTGAACTCACGAGCGCCTCCTATCCGGTTGCGTTACCTGCCTGCCACTCGGCCCACGGAACTTCCCAGTCTCCGTATGTGTCCCACACGGGCAGGATCGGTCCGCCCGAATTGGTGATCTCGACGACGTCGCCGATACCGAAGTGGTCGAACATCCACTGGGCGTTGGCCGGAGCCAGGTTCACGCAGCCGTGCGAGACGTTGCTGCTGCCCTGATCGCCGACCGACCACGGCGCCGAGTGCACGAACTCGCCGTCGTTCGAGATGCGGAGGTTCAGGTCGACCTTCTCGCGGTAGTAGTCGGGGTCGCCCGCGCAGACGCCGTACGTGCAGGAGTCCATGATGATGCTCTGCTGCCTGTCGGAGACCACGTGCGGGCCCTCGTGCGAGGGGTGGTCGGGGGAGCCGAGACTCATCGGCATCGAGGTTTCCTGGACACCGTTGTGGAACACGGTGAGCACCTCGCTGGCTCCGTCCGCCTTGGCGACCCACGAGTCGTGCACGGTGTAGTCGGCGGCATTGTTCTCGGCGCCGAAGACGCCGTCGCCCAGGTCGATGCCGAACACGTCCGCCTCGACGTGAATCTTGGTTCCCGGCGCCCAATAGTTCGCGGCCCGATAGTGCGCGTTCTGATCGTCGGTCCAGTACCAGGCCCCGGGCTGCGGCGGTGTCGTCGTCACGTGCAGTCGCTCCTGCACCGCGGCCTTGTTGGTGACCGGCGAGGTGAACTGGAACACCATGGGCTGGCCGACGCCGATGCCCGTATCCGCGACGACCTCGGGCGCCGGGACGACGTTCGCGTACGCGGTGGAGCCGGGCGTCATCGTCGTCACCGTGAACGTCTGCTCGACGGGTGCGCCGTCGGGGTTCACCGCGTCGGCCACGACCGTGTACGTGGACTCGAATCCGAGGGGCGCGCTGCTCGTCCAACTCGTGCCGTCGGGGGCGAGGGCACCGGCAAGCGGTGCGCCGGCGTCCGCGGGATTCGTGACCGTCACGGTGGTCAGCCGGCCTCCCGTGGCGGTGACCACGATCGGGGTGGTCGGGTTGATCGGCGCGCCGTCGGCCGCGGGGACGGCAATCGTGGCGGGCGCGGCCTGGGTGGTGGTCGGGGGTTCCGAGGTGCCGGTGTCTCCGATGGTGCATGCCGTGGCCAGGAACGTCAGGGCCACCACTGCAACGATGCCGGCTGTCCGTGTGCGGAGAGTCACGACCACCTTCTTTCGGATCTCGATCAGCGTTCGCCGTCCTCATACTGCCAGCGATCGGCTTGGAGTTTCCTGTCAGACACTCGCCGACCCCGCCCGACCTGGATGAATCCGGCCGCCCACGACGATTTAGGCAGCTGTGCTGGCAATATTCCCGGCAGTGGGCGCACGTAGTTACTGCAGGTGGGCGTTTGACCAGCGAAAATAAAACAGCTAGACTGGCTAATGAAATTGCTTGGCGAACGAGAGGCGAACGCATGGACGAGAAGGCTGATCGACTCCGTGAGGACGTCGTCATGTTCACCCGACGCATCCGGACCCAGCGGTCGGGGCACCTGCTCACGCCCTCGCAGTTGCAGGCCCTTGCGCATCTCGACCGGGAAGGTCCGATGAGCGCCCGCGCCCTCGCCGATCTCGAGCAGGTGGCGCCGCAGTCCATCGCGCGGACCGTCTCGATCCTCGAGGACTCCGGGATGGTATCCCGCACCGTGGACCCCCAGGACGCACGGGCGAGCATCGTCGCGATCACCGGGCAGGGATTGCAGACCCTCACCGCCGACCGGTCGCGGCGGAGCGAATGGCTCTCGGCCGCGCTCGCCACCGAATGCACCGAGGCCGAACGCGACCTCCTCTTCATCGCCGGACGGCTACTCCGCCGACTCGCAGCAACCCCCGAGTCGGCGCCGCAGCGGGAGTCACTGATGAACTCGTGAGCGCGACCGTTGCCGACACCGCTGTCGCGCAGAAGTCGCCGTCCGTACCGTTCCGGGTCAGCGGATCCGTCGCCACCGGGAGCATCCTCCAACCCCTGAACTCCTCGATGATCGCGGTGGCGATCGTCGGCATCGCCGCCCAGTTCGGCTCCTCGTCCGGCATCACCTGGGTGATCTCCGCGCTCTACATCGCCACCGCCGTCACCGCGCCGATGGCGGGGAAACTCGGCGCCCTCCTCGGAGCGCGGAAGGTGTACCTCGGGGGCCTCGCCCTCGTGGCGCTGGGCTCCGTGGCAGGTCTGCTCGCACCGACGGTCGGCTGGCTGATCTTCTCCCGGATCCTCGTCGGAATCGGAACCGCCACCCAGTATCCCAACGCGATGACGATGATTCGCGGGTACGCGGAACGGCACGGTGCGCAACCGCGCACCGCGATCACGACCCTCGCGATCTGCAGCCAGGCCGTCGTGGCACTCGGCCCGACGCTCGGCGGATTGCTGGTGGGGGCGTTCGGCTGGCAGTCGATCATGTGGATCAACCTCCCGATCGTCCTGTTCAGCGCAGTGGCAGTCACGAAGTTCGCGAACGTCGGCTTCGTCGGCGGGATGTCGGTCAGCCGACGCCAACTGGTGCACGCGCTCGACGTCGTCGGGGTCCTGCTGTTCCTCGCGCTCGTCTCGTCCACGATGCTGTTCCTGCTGTCGGTCACCACGGACCCGGTGTGGTGGCTGATCCCCGTGTGGGCGCTGGTGCTGGCGTTGTTCGTCCAGTGGGAACGCCGGGCGGACGAACCGTTCATCGACGTTCGGGCACTGGCCCGGAACCGCGCGCTCAGCGCGACCCTCGCCCGGACCCTCCTCACCTACACGGCCTTCTACTGCGTCTTCTTCGGAATCCCACAGTGGCTGCAGTACTCCCGGGGGATGGGCGCCACCGAGGCGGGGCTGACGATGCTTCCCGTCGCCGTTGTCGGTATCGGCTCCACGCTGCTCGCGTCCCGGACGTACCGGCGGCACGGGGTGCGCCGAACGCTCACCGTCGGGACGTGCGCGCTGCTGGTCGGCGGGGTGCTCCTTGCCTCGGTGGAAAGCAGTACCGCGCCGATCGTCGTGCTGCTGATGGTGGCGGCGGTGCTGGGAATCCCCAACGGATTCAACAACATCGGCAATCAGAATCTGATCAGCTCGGTCACGTCCGTCGAGGAAGTGGGCACGGCGATCGGGATGTACCGCACTGTGCAGTACATCGGGGCGAACCTGTCGGCCGTCGTGCTGCAGGCTACCGCCGGTCACGTCATCGGCGACGACGGACTGCACCGCACGGGATGGTTCATCGCCATCGCGGGTGTTCTCCTCCTCGCCGGAGTCCTGATGTCGCGGAACATGGGCGACCACCGGTCGACGATCGCGTCGACGGCTTAGCAATCGATTTCAGGTCGAAACCTCCCGGGGGCAGTATCGCAGCGACCTCACGCCGACTCGACGACCGCTGTGAGATGCGTGCCGACTGTTCGTACTGGAGGAGTACCCGCGCGGAGTCCGGGAACGGCGGTGAACGTTTCCCGCTGTGAGGGTGACGGACCTCCTGGCGTGGCGGCCACCTGTGCACTTCCATAAGATAAGAGCCGGGTGAGCGCAAGGCAGGCACCGTGTCCAGGTGGAGGGCTGATTTGCGAATTGGTATAAGAATTTGAGCCTAAGATCAAACGGCCGTGGGAGTATGACGGGATGCAACCGTCTGGATTTACCGCACGAAAGGACTTCCGCGAGGGCGAGGTGATACTTGTTCGCTCTGACCGCGGCAGCGGCGGACGTGTTGGACGGGCGAAGCGCATGGCTCCAGCCGCTCCCGGCGTCCGCCGGACAACGACTTCTGGCCCCGCCTGTTAAGAATGAGCGGCAATCAGATGGTTGCCTTCCATTATCCCCAGCTCGATATCGCTGATCAGGAGTATTGCGACATGATCGAAGAACCGGTCCGACTCGATGTGGCAAGCACCGAGGGAGTCGCGTTGGCGTCGTATCGATGGGAACCTGCAGGGCACCCGCGGGGAATCGTCCAGATCGCCCACGGCGTGGGCGAACATGCACGCCGCTACGCCCCACTCGCGCGCGCCCTCACCGAACAGGGTTTCGTCGTATATTCACACGACCACCGCGGACATGGCGCCACCGCTGCAAGTCCGTCCGACTTCGGCAAGCTGGGGGTAAGCGGATGGGGCGCACTCGTCGACGACCTCGGCAGAGTGGGTGCATTCGCCAGGCATGAGCACCCGACTTTACCCCTGGTGCTGATTGCGCATAGCCTCGGTTCCTTTGCAGCTCAGCAATATCTTCTCGACCACAGCGTGGAGGTCGACGTGGTCGTCCTCTCCGGTACCGCAGCGATCGACCTCCTCGAACCGGCGATGAACCTGGACGAACCTATGGACCTGTCGACTTTCAACGCAGCGTTTCAGTCTCCCCGCACCGATTTCGACTGGCTGACCCGCGACGAGGACCAGGTCGACCAATACATCGCAGACCCCCTCTGCGGTTTCGGACTCGACATCGACGGCGCCAAGTCGATGTTCCAGGGTGCTCGCCAGATCGCGGATCCTCAACGGGTAGCGAGCATGCGCAGCGAGCTTCCCGTGTACATCGTTGTCGGGGAGATGGATCCAGTCAACGGTCAACTCGCGTTAGTCCACGCGTTGGTCGAAAGATATCGTCAGGCCGGACTTACCGACGTCACCCTCAGAACGTATTCGGGTGCACGTCACGAGGTGTTCACTGAAACCAATCGCGAGGAGGTCGTCAGCGAAATGATTGCGTGGTTGAACAAAGTTCTGCACACCGCCGAGTGATGCGCCACCTCTGAAGTTCGGTACCGGTGGCCCGTTGCGCCACACTGCGTCCTTTCGGCTTCCCGAGTCGCCATTTCGATCGCCGCAACGCGAAACCGGTACCGGATTGTCGTCACTGCCGCGAACCATCATCCCTGGACTGGACCGGATAGACGGGTCGACTACACTGCCGCGCCGGAAGGTGATCCGGGCGCGCGCCTTGCTGTGGGCGGGAGACGGGGTGGCCAATGCCGAGATGGCCCGGCGTTGTCAGGTGACACCGGAAGTGTTGCGGCGCTGACGCTCTCGGTTCGCAGAAGCGGGAGCTTTCGGGGTCGGGACGGTCGCGAAGGGGCGAAGCCGCAAACCGAGTTTGCCAGCGGGCACGGTCGAAGAGGTTGTCGAAAACTCTCGAGGTGAAGCGGTGACCACCACAGCGAACGGGTCGGCTGGAGCTATTTCGAGGGGTGAATGACCTGGGCGCTCGGCGATGAACAATATCCCGTTGGGGTATGGTTCACCCCCTTTGGGGTAATGCGCGAACGTGATGTGCACCATATGTTGGAGCTGCGTTAATGCGAGGTTCACGACTGTTGACTTCAGTCTCGGACTCGTCCGTTTGCATGAAGTGGAGTTCCAATGGCAACCGCCAGTTCGATAGGACGGCAGACGACGGTGGCTCCCGTAAATGTGGCGCGGGGCCGTACCTTGGCTGTCGGGCCCGAACCGGGCTCATGTACTCAACCGGACATCTTCTACGGCAAGAGCATTCAATCGAAGATGCTGGCGCACGTGTTGCGTGTGACTGTAAAGCCGGCCCTCGGTGTGTGGGCGCAAGTTCCGAGCACCAGCTGGGCCGCGCGAGTGGTTGACCAAGCGGCGCGCGTGTTACCCGCGCTCGACGGTGTCGGGCATCGTCGCGTGCGCTTGACGAATTGCGACTCGGATTGGATCCAGGCTCATAACGCCGATCTCCACAGTGTGGTGCTCTACCTGCACGGTGGAGGCCTTCTGTCTTGTGGCCTCAACACGCATCGGCGACTTGCCTCGCGAATTTCGCAGTCCGCCGATGCCAGCGTGCTCAGCGTCAACTACCGGCTTATGCCGACGCATGCGATCGATGACGCGGTAGGCGACGGCGTTGATGGCTATCAATGGTTGCTTGCGCGTGGATATTCGCCCACACAGATTGTCATTGCAGGCGATTCAGCGGGTGCATACCTCGCGTTCATGGTGGCGCTCGCGCTGGCCGACCTAGCTCTGCCACGGCCGGCCGGCCTTGTCGCGTTGTCGCCGCTCACTGACCTGGACCCCACAAGCAAGTTACAACAAGCCGCGTCTGCACAGTGCCCGGTCCTTCCTGGCTCGGCGTTGCTGGCATTGACCGCTCTCGCCGAGCGAGTGGAGCGCCGTGCCCGTGGCGTGTCGGGGCTGCCCCTGTCCCCGGTCGACGCAGACCTCCGCGGGTTACCTCCGGTCCTCCTACAGACGGGGTCCCGAGACCTGCTGTATCCCGATTCGCGATTGATGTTCGATCGCCTTGTGGAGGCTGGCGTTCCGGCCGCGCTCGAAGTCTGGGATGGACAATTCCATGTCTTTCAGTTGGCAGCGGATCTGGTGCCCGAGGCGCGCAGGGCGATCGCGAGGGTCGCGGAGTTCATTCGATGGACGACCACCGGTCGAAGGAGCGATTCGGACGGTGGTGACGTCGACGCAACCCGCGAGATCGCCTAGCCGCTACCACACGGTCGTGTCACTCTATGCGGGGGCAGGACGATTGTTGCAACACAGACACTCTCGACGAAGGTGGAACACGCGTTCCCGTGTCGATGGATCTCGGTTGCGGATAGTCGGCACCGGCAGCAGCAAGTATGAGCAGCAAGTACGAAGGTATCGATGGATCCCCATATTGTCGCGCTCGTGAGGTCGAGTTTCAGAGCGGTTGCAGCGTCCCCGGCCGGTCCCGGCGCGCTTGCCAGTGCATTCTATGCAGCGTTGTTCGGAACCAATCCCGATATGCGGGAGTTCTTTCCGGCCGCAATGAATACGCAACGCGATCGGCTGGTCCGAGCCATCGGCTACGTAATAGATCGGTTGGACACACCGGAATGTGTGCTCCCGTACCTGGCCCAACTAGGGCGAGACCACCGCAAGTACGGATTCGACGACACGCACTACGCCGCGGTTCGCACTGCCCTGGTCGCAGCACTGGAGAAAGTGTGTGCGCCGCAGACGTGGACCGCAGAGGTCGATGCCGCATGGCGACAGGTGATCACGCTGATTTCTGACGCGATGATGGATGCAGCCCGCGCGGAGTCCGGGCCGCGGAGTTGGGTGGGGACCGTGGTCGAACATCGCAGGGTGCTCCACGATGTGGCAATCGTCAGGCTACAACTCGATCAGCCGATGTCCTATGCAGCAGGTCAGTATGTGAGTGTGCAGGTGCCCGGCCGTCCGCGGATGTGGCGTCAACTGTCACTCGCGACGCCGTGCAGCGCCGATGGAATACTCGAGTTCCATGTGCGGAGGATTCCGGGTGGTTGGGTAAGTTCCGCAATCGTTGATAACGCCCGGGTCGGTGATACCTGGGTAGTCGGGTCGCCCGTCGGCTCACTTGGTATCGTCTCCGCCCCTGAACGCGATCGGCTCATGATCGGGGTCGGGACGGGGACGGCTCCGCTGCGTGCCCAACTCATGAGCATGGCCCGAAACTCGCGTAATCGGTGCACACATCTGTTCGTATCGGGAAGGTACCCGTGCGATCTCTACGACCTCGAAATGTTGTGGGCACTATCACGAACCAATGCGTGGCTCACGGTAGTGCCAGTGGTGGAGGAAAGTTTCGATCCGTGGTGGTACGAGGGCCGATCCGAAATCCCGGCAGGTCTGCATCAAGTCTTGGTCGGCAAAGTGGGGTCGGTCGTCGCGGGCTATTCGAACTGGGCCGACCACGACATCCAGATATCAGGTTCGCCCTCGACGATCCAAACCATCAAATTTCGGCTGCAGGCAGTGGGTGTGGAGTCCGGGCATATCCGCCACGACCCCTTGCCGTGAAGAGGAGCGCCGCTGACGCGGCATAGCGTGAACCTGCCACCCACATTGGGCGCATACGCACGAATCCACGGAGTCTATCGATCCGAAGGGGGAGTGGAGCGTCGAGTGGGGGACCAGACTGGCCCTGCAGAATTCGAGCCCGGGAGCCGAGGTCGTCGAGCACGCACCCGTCCCGCACTGGGGCTGGGGCGTCGCTCCGCCCTACCGCGGCTGACCGGGTAGGGCCGACGTCCTACAGGTTCCCGCCGGTGAACGGACAACCCGACGTCGCGGGTGCCGGGAGAAAGTTGGGGCGGAGGTCCATGTCGGGTGCGTCGTAGAGCCGGTGGAACGTCGGGGTGAGTGCCGCCGACATCGGCGGGTTGATCCACGACCAGTCGGTGGGGCACTTGCGGCCCAGCGATTCCTCGCGTTCGACGTGGCTGATGAACTGCTTGGCGACGGTGTGATGATCGACCATGTGCACGCCGGACTGCCGGTAGCTGTGGATCACGGCGCGGTTCAGTTCGACCAGTGCCCGGTCGCGCCACAGCGTCCGCTCCGAGGACGTGTCCAGGCACAGCTTTTCGGCGATGGCGGGCAGCATGTCGTACCGGTCCCGGTCGCTGAAGTTGCGGGCCCCGACCTCCGTGCTCACGTACCACCCACTGAACGGGGCCAGCGGATACGTCAGCCCGCCGACGGAGAATCTCATGTTCGACACGGCGGGCACCGCATGCCATTTGAGACCGAAATCGGCGAACCAGCGATGGTCGGGATGCTCGATCTCGACCTCGAGCACCAACTCCGGGGGAACGTCGTACCAGCGCAGCGGCTCGTCCGGGGTGCTGATCAGCAGGGGCAGCACGTCGAATGGTGTTCCGGCGCCGCGCCACCCCATCCTGGTGACGGCCTCGGTGATGCCCACCTGCGCGGGATCCCCGGTCACCGTCCCGTCCGCGTTGCGGTAGCCGGCGTACCGGATGAGCTGAGGGCTGAGGATCTTGTACTCGCGACCGTCGGCGAGAGGAAGCGGACCGACGGTGATCACGGACCGCAGCGCACCGCCGTTGGTCGCGATCCGCAGATGCTCCCAGCACGCCTCCGCGATCTCGTCGGCGCTGGTGGCGTGCCGGGCGTCGAGAAGCTTCAACGTCCGCCAATGTTTTCGGCCCACACACCGGGCGTGGTTGCGCCAGGCCAGCTGGGCGCCGATTTCGATCTCCTCCCGGGTCTGCTCGTACCGCCCCGACACGGTCAGCGACCGCAGCGCCTCGTCCAGCCGGGAATCGGGCAGGTGGGCGAGCTCGGGCTGACGGAAGAAGTCGGAACATTCCTCCATCTGCGAGGAGTACCCGACCTCGGCGGCGTCGAGTTCGTTCCACTCGGCATCGACGTCCGGAGTGTCCGGAACCGCCTCCGTGCTGCCCACCACTGACCTCCCGACGACCGTTGAACTTCGTGCGCGACAGTATGGCAGCGGCCCGGCCGTGACGCCTCATCGACTCGGCCGCTGCTGTGACGTTTCGCCTGCTGGCCTCCGGGGAAATATGCGCACCGCGGCGGCCGTTGCGTCCAAGGTGAAGCTGTCGATTCTGGACCGGTCCCGCACGCGCCGGGGTGCGCCCGACTCTGCCGCGCTGACCGGGACGATCGAGCGGGCGGTGCACGCCGAACACCTCGGATTCGAGCGGTTCTGGGTGGCCGAGCACCACGCCGTGCCGGGCATCGCGAGCGGGTCGCCGCCCGTGCTGCTCGCGGCCCTCGGCGCCCGCACCAGCCGGATCCGGCTGGGCTCGGGTGGTGTGATGCTGCCGAACCACCAGCCGTTGGTGGTGGCCGAACAGTTCCTCATGCTCGAGGCCATGTACCCGGGCCGCATCGACCTGGGGGTCGGACGGTCCCTCGGATTCACGAAGCCGGTGCGGGAGGCACTGCGACGCGACCGCAACGCCCCCGACACGTTCGCGGACGACCTCGACGAGGTGCGGAACTACCTCGAGGGCAAGGCCGCCGTGACGGCCCGGCCCCAGGTGACGAACCCGCCGCCGATGTTCGTTCTCGCGACCCGCCGCGGACTCGACTTCGCCGCGAAGGCCGGTCTGCCGGTGGTGGTCGGCGGTCCGATCCTCCACGGGGTGGGCGCGCGCATCCCGGAACTCGACCGGTACCGCGACAGCTTCGTCCCCTCCGCCGCACACCGGGACCCGTACGTGATGATCTCGCTCGAGGTCATGATCGCCGAGAACGACGACCGGGCCCGCGAACTGCTGCTCCCGGAGGCGTGGGCACTGGCGCAATCGAGCCGGACCGGCGAGTTCCCGCCGCTCGAATCGGTCGCGGACATCCGCACTCAGCCCTGGACCCCGCGGCTGCGGGAACAGGTCGACACCACGATCGCGTCGTCGATCCACGGCGACGCCGACCAGGTGAGGGTCGCGCTCGACGCGCTGAGGGCACGCACCGGCGCCAACGAACTCCTGGCCTCGACATCCACGTTCGACCGGGACGCGCTGTTCGAATCCGATCGGCTGTTGTCACTCCTGGACGTGTGAACCCGCACGACGCACAACAGTTACCGCAAGTCTTGCGCAAGTATTGACAACCTTGCGCAAGTCGGTGGATAGTGTGTGTCGGCAGTCACAACGAACAGCGAGGCGGTAGCACCGTGGCACCCACCTTGACCGAGGTCGCTCAACGCGCAGGGGTATCCCTGTCCACCGCATCGCGGGCGTTCAGTGCCCCGGACCGGATCGGACCGGACACTCTCGCGCGGATCATCGCGGCCGCCGACGAGATCGGCTACCGGGCGGCGTCGCCGACGCGCAACGACGCCGTGAGGCCGACGGCCACCACAGTCGCTGTCGTGGTGCCCGACATCGGGCACACGGTGTTCGCGAGTTTCGTGAAGGCGGCGCAGGCTCAGGGGTGGCACCGGCGGCAGACCGTGCTCCTCACCGACACGGACGGCAGCGCAGATCGTGAGCGTGAGGTCCTCGGCGAATTGCAGGGTCGCGTCGACGCACTCGTCGTCTGCGCGCCGCGACTGCCCGCGTCCGACATCGTGCAACTCGCCGGCGACACCCCGCTGGTGCTCGTCAACCGGTCTTCGCCCGAATGCGATTGCATCGTGGCGGATTCCGAGGACGGTCTCCGTCAGACCATCGACTACCTGGTCGCACTCGGGCACGAACACCTCGCCTACGTCCAGGGCTCGCCGCAGTCCTGGTCGAATCAGCGTCGCGTCGCCGCGGTCGAGGAATTCTGCAAGTCCCGCGATGTGCAGCTGAGCCTGCTCGGCTGGCAGCAGGAGACCCTCGCGGGTGGTCATGCCGCGGCCGCGAGTGTGATCGCGACCGGTGCGAGTGCCGTGATCACTCACAACGATCCGATGGCGATCGGTGTGATGAACGGCGTCCGCGCAATGGGCTTTTCGGTCCCGGACGACCTGAGCGTCGTCGGCATCGACGACTCACCGCTGGCCGAGCTCGCCAACCCCGCGCTCACGAGTGTCAACGTGCCGATGGCGAGAGCCGGCGTGCTGAGTCTCGACCTGGTGTACCAGCGCGCAAGCGAACCGGATTCCGACGTCCGCGAACTTCACCTCCCCACACAACTTGTCGTCCGTGCGTCGGCCGGACCGGCGCACGATCGGGTGTTTCGCCCCGGAAAAGAGAGCCGTTAGATGAAAATCGTTGTTGCCGACAGTAATCTGATCCCACACCGGGCGCGGTTCGATGCCGCGGTTCCCGCAGGATCGCAACTGTCCTGGCACGGCAGCTTCGACGAGGCCGCCCTGATCGAGGATCTGCGCGACGCCGACGTGTACGTCGGGGGAAAGTTCACGCCGTCGATGGCGTCGTCCGCGACCACGCTGCGCCTCGTCCACGTCGCCGGCGCCGGCACGGACAACATCTCGTTCGACGCCCTGGCCCCCGACGTGCTGGTGGCGAACACCTTCCATCACGAGCAGTCGATCGCGGAGTACGTCGTGGCGGCCGCGGTGATGCTTCGGCGCGGCTTCGTCGCCCAGGACGCGGCCCTGCGGCGCGGGGTGTGGGCGACGTCGGTCTACGACGACCGCCTCACGCAGTCGAATTCACTGCAGGGTGCGCGAGTGGGTTTCGTCGGTTTCGGTCACATCGGCAACGCCGCGTGGAATCTGTTCCGGGCATTCGGCGCGAGGGGAGCGGCCGTGACCGGCCGGGGCAACGTCGATGCGACGGGTGAGGGGTTGGCCTGGGCGGCCGACGTGTCCCAACTCGAGCGCCTGCTCGCCGAGTCCGACGTGGTCGTGGTGTCCGCACCGCTCGACGACCGGACACGGGGCATGATCGGCGCCGGGGAATTGCGTGCGCTCGGCAGCGACGGTGTGCTGGTGAACGTGGGCCGCGGACCTCTCGTCCAGGAGCAGGCACTGTTCGACGCGCTGTCCTCGTCGATCATCGCGGCCGCGGCCATCGACGTCTGGTACGACTATCCCGGAGCCGACGGTCGACGTGCGCCCAGTGCCCTCCCGTTCTCCGAACTCCCCAACATCATGATGACGCCGCATTCTTCCGGAGTGTCGCGGCAGACGTTCCTCGGCCGCGTCGACGACATCACCGACAACATCACCCGACTCGCACGCGGGGAGCAGTTGCGCAACGTCGTCGCTCCCGCCGTCGGAGCGAAAGGATCACCGGCATGACCGACAAGATCATCGCCGCGGACGTGCTTGTCTGCAGCCCCACCCGCAACTTCGTCACCCTGAAGATCACCACCGCCGACGGCGTCGTCGGCTACGGTGACGCGACACTGAACGGCCGCGAACTGTCCGTCGCGTCGTATCTGCGAGACCACGTCGCTCCCTTGCTGATCGGACGGGACGCGACCCGGATCGAGGACACCTGGCAGTACCTCTACCGTGGGGTGTACTGGCGCCGCGGGCCGGTCACGATGGCCGCGATCGGCGCCGTCGACGTGGCGCTCTGGGACATCAAGGGCAAGACGCTCGGCCAGCCCGTCTACCAGTTGCTCGGCGGTGCCGTGCGTGACCGCGTCCTGTCGTACACCCACGCCACCGGGTGGGACGTGCCCGCGCTGCTCGACTCCGTCGATGCCAAGCGGGAGAAGGGCTTTCAGGCGATTCGTGTGCAGTCCGGGGTGCCCGGGCTCGAATCGGTCTACGGCGTGCACAAGGGGGCGGCGGGATACGAGCCCGCGAGCCGCGGCGCACTCCCGGTCGAAGAGGTGTGGGACACGGACGCCTACCTCAATCATGTGCCCGGGGTACTCGCGGCGGTCCGGGACCACGTCGGCCCCGACCTCAAGTTGCTGCACGACGCCCACCATCGACTCACCCCGCAGCAGGCCGCGCGGCTGGGCAAATCGCTCGAGCCCGTGAATCTGTTCTGGCTCGAGGACGTCACGCCGGCCGAGAACCAGGACGCGTTACGTCTGGTGCGCAACCACACCACGACGCCCCTGGCGATCGGCGAGGTCTTCAACACGATCTGGGATTGCCAGCACCTGATCACCGAGCAACTGATCGACTTCATTCGCGTGGCGATCGTCCACGCCGGCGGAATCAGCCACGTCCGCAAAATATTTGCGCTCGCCGAGGTGTATCAGGTGCGAGGCGGACCGCACGGACCGTCGGACGTCTCACCCATCTCCCTGGGCGCGAGCCTGCATCTCGGACTGGCGACGCCGAACTTCGGAATCCAGGAGTACATGGGCTACGACCCGCTGGTCAGCGAGGTCTTCCCGCACGCGTGGTCGTTCGCGGACGGCCACCTCACCCCGGGTGACGCACCGGGTGTCGGAGTGACGATGAACGAGGAACTCGCGGCGAAGTATCCCTACGAACAGGCCTACCTCCCGGTCGCCCGGCGCCGCGACGGCTCCATGACGGATTGGTGACGAGCATGACCGAACACCCACTCTCACGCCGAAACGTTCCAGCCGCGGCACTGATCCACCGGCGGGTGCCGGAAGGCACCGGGATCGTGCACCTGGGGCTCGGCAACTTCCACCGCGCCCACCAGGCCGTCTACACCGCGCTGGCAATGGAACGCGAACCCGGGCCGTGGGGGATCCTCGGTGTGGCGAGCCGGTCGAGCGCCGTCGCCGATGCGATGACCGCGCAGGACCTGCTCTACAGCGTCGTCGAGATCTCGCCCGGTGGATCGCGTGTCAGTGTTCCCGGCTCCCACACCGGGACCGTGGTGGCCGAACAGGATCCGGAGTCCGTCGTCCACGCGATCGCGGATCCGGCAACGAAGATCGTGACCATCACCGTGACCGAACACGGGTACACCGTGTCGCCCGAGACCGGATCCCTCGACCTCGACTCCGACGCCGTCCGGCGTGATCTCGCCGAGTCCTCGACGCCGCGCACGACGATCGGGCAGATCGCCCGCGCGCTGGCCCTGCGGGCGAGCACGCACGGCACCCCGATCACCATCCTCAGCTGCGACAACCTACTGGCCAACGGGCGGCAGACCGAACGGCTCGTGCGCGAGTTCGTCGGCACCTTCAGGGCGCCGCTCCGTGACGAGGTACTGGGCTGGATGGATGCGTCCGTGACGTTCCCCAATTCGATGGTCGACCGCATCGTGCCTTCCAGTTCGGACCGATACAACGAGACGGCCCTGACGCACCTCGGCGTGCGGGACACGATCGCCGTCCCCGCCGAACCGTTCACGATGTGGGTGATGGAGGAGAAGTTCGCCGCCGGCCGTCCCGCCTGGGAGCACGGCGGCGCGCTGTTCACCGACGACGTCGAGCCGTACGAGCTGATGAAGGTCCGGCTGCTCAACGGGACGCATTCGCTCATCGCGTACCTCGGTGCACTCGACGGGTGTGCCACCATCCCGGAGTCCGTGGCACGACCGTTCGTCGAGGACGCGGCGCGCCGCATCCTGCGCGACGAATACCTGCCGACAGTCACCGTTCCCGAAGCGGTCGACACGGACGACTACATCCGGCAACTCTTTTCGCGTTGGTCCAATACCGCTCTGGGACACCGGACCTCGCAGGTCGGCTCCGACGGATCGGTCAAATTGGCGCAGCGTATCCCGATCCCCGCACTCGAACACCTCGGCCGCGGTGACGTCCCGCAGTTCCTTGCTCTGACCGTGGCGGCGTATCTCGCCTGCATCGCCCCGCTGCCTGGTTTCGAACCCGGCCCACACGCCCGATCCATGACCGACCCCGCTCGACCGCGCCTGGCAGGAATGGCCGACAACGCCGCTTCCACTACAGAATTCGTTCGCTCCGTCTTTGTCGACGGAGGCCTGTTTCCCAGCGTCCTCGCTACGCACACCGAGTTCGTCTCGCGGATTGCGGACTTCGTCGACATCATCGTCCGCCACGGGCCGGCTGTCGCCGCCGGTGAAGCATCCGCCCCGGTCCCGGACCTCGGCGCGATCACGCTGCAGTCCAGGGCGACCATCTGACTTTCTCACCCCCTGCCCGGAATTTCCGGGAACCACCAATGGAGGAATCCATGGACACTACACTCGACCCCACGGTGAACCCGAAAACACCCGGCCGCGCAGGCGGTACACCCCAGGCAGACCCGTCCGCGGTCCGCCGGGCGGCGTGGGCGGGACTCATCGGCACAACACTCGAGCAGTACGACTTCGTCATCTACGGCACCGCCTCGGCGCTGATCTTCAACACACTGTTCTTTCCGAACATCTCGCCCGCGGCGGGCATCCTCGCGAGCTTCAGCGCCTACGCCGTCGGGTTCCTCGCCCGACCGCTCGGCGGCCTGTTCTTCTCGCGCTACGGCGAGCGTCTCGGCCGCAAATGGGTGCTCGTCGCGACCCTGATGCTGATGGGCGGCGCAACACTGGGTATCGGTCTGCTGCCCACCTACAGTCAGGTCGGACTTCTCGCACCCGCTCTCCTCGTCGCCTGCCGATTCTTCCAGGGATTCGGTGCGGGAGCCGAACAGTCCGGTGGTGCAACCCTTCTGACGGAGACGGCGCAGATAGGCAAGAGAGGCCGGCTCGCCGCCCTGGTGATGACCGGGGCCGCGCTGGGCACGGCTCTCGGCGCAGTCGCGTGGATCGCCGCGCAGCTCCTGCCGGAAGAACAGCTCATGTCCTGGGGTTGGCGTCTCGTCTTCATCAGCAGCCTGCTCGTCACCATCGCCGCGTTCGTCATCCGCCGCAAATTGACCGAGAGCCCGGTGTTCCAGGAACTCAAGGAACAGCACCAGGTTCCGAAGACACCCGTCAAGGAAATCTTCGCGAACGGCAAAAAGCCGCTGTTCATCGTCATGTTCATGACGATCGGCATCAGCGCGCAGTCGTACACCTATCAGGTCTTCATGGCGTCGTACCTCAAGAACGACGTGCACGTCGACCCCACCTTCATTCCCAAGGTGCTCCTGGTCGGGGCCATCTGCGGCGGCATCGCGGCGTACGGGTTCGGTCGTCTGTCCGATCGGGTGGGCCGCAAGCCGGTGTACCTCTCGATCGTGATCGCGCTCATCATCCTGCCCGTGCCGACGTTCCTGGCCCTGAACACCGGCTCACACCTGTTGATCACGCTGGCGATGATCGTCGGCTTCATCCTCGCCTGCCAGGGCGCGGTCGGTGTCACCATGAGCTACTTCCCGGAAATCTTCGGCTCCCGCTACCGCTACGCCGGCGTCACTCTCGGACGTGAATTCGCGTCGATCTTCGGCGGCGGAGTCGCGCCACTGATCTGCGCGGCCCTCGTCACGGCGTTTTCCGGCTCCTGGATCCCCGTCGCGGTCTACATGATCGTGATGGCCGTGACCGTTCTGATCGCCTCGACGATGGCACCGGAAACCCGCGACCGCGACCTCACGCTGGCCGCCAACGCCACCGACCGTGAGGTGACGGCGGCATGACCTCCTCCGTCATCGCAGTGCTACGCGCCGCGCACGCCGACCGGTACGCCCCGGTGGTGACCGTCCTCGCCGAGAACGGAGTTCGTGCCGTCGAGCTGACGATGAGCACGCCGGGCACCCTCGACTCCCTGCGCAGCATCCGGCGCGACGCACCGGACGGCGTCGAGATCGGGGTCGGGACGGTCACCACCGTCGACCAGGCCCGCGCCGCCCTCGACATGGGTGCCGACTTCCTCGTGACACCGACCACCAACCTCGACGTCATCGCCACGGCCGTGCGTGCGGGCGTCCCGATCTACCCGGGCGGATTCACCCCGACCGAGCTGTGGAGCGGATGGAACGCGGGTGCGACAGCCGTGAAGGTGTTCCCGGCGTCGGTGGTCGGCCCGGAGTACATCGCGCACCTGCGCGGGCCCTTCCCCGACATCCAGGTCGTCCCCTCGGGCGGGGTGAGCATCGAGGACGTCCCCGCGTGGATCGCCGCCGGAGCGGCGGCGGTCAGCCTCGGCGGCCCGCTGATCGGGGACGCACTCCGCGGCGGGGACCTCGGTCAGCTGGCCGAACGATGCCGGCGCCTCACGGGCGTCGTGGCAGAACCGGCGGTCGCGTGATGACGGTACTGACGTTCGGCGAAACGATGGCACTCACCAGGGCGGTGGACACCGGTGCACTCGCCCACACGTCGACGCTGCACCTGGGAATCGGCGGGGCCGAAACGAACTTCGCGATCGCGCTACGACGGCTCGGTGCCGACGTCGCCTGGATCGGGCGCGTCGGCCGGGACAGCCTGGGTGACCTGGTCGAGCGTGAACTCCGGGCCGAGGGAATCACCGCCGACGTCATCCGCGACCCGGACGCTCCGACCGGACTGATGGTGAAGGAACGGCGAACCGCCACCGCCACCCGTGTCTGGTACTACCGGACCGGCAGCGCCGGGTCGCGGCTCACGATGTCGGACATCGCGGACGACCGGCTCGAGTCGGCGTCGCTGCTGCATGTCACCGGCATCACCCCGGCCTTGTCCGACAGCGCCAGGAAGACCACCCTGTACTGCGTCGAACGGGCACGCGCACTGGGCATTCCGGTGTCGTTCGATCTCAACTACCGTCGTGCGCTGTGGTCGCCGGAAGAAGCGGGTCCCGTCTTCCGCGAGCTGATAGCGTTGTCGGACATCGTCTTCGCCGGTGAGGACGAAGCCGCGATCGCGGTGGGCGGCGGCGCACCCGCAGAACTCGTCGCGCGTCTCCGCGACCTGGGTCCCCGCGAAATCATCCTGAAACTGGGAGACCAGGGGTGCCTGGCGATCGTCGACGGCGAGACGTACTCCCTGCCTGCGGTGCCGGTGAACGTCGTCGACTCCGTCGGGGCCGGAGACGGTTTCGTCGCCGGATACATCGCGGACCGCCTCGCGGGGGAGTCACCCGGCGACCGTTTGAAGACCGCTGTGACCGTGGGAGCCTTCGCGTGCACCGTGTCCGGCGACTGGGAGGGCATGCCGCGCAGGGACGAACTCGGACTCCTCACCACCGCGGAACCCGTCACCAGATGACAAGCTCCCATCTCCGACAGAACTGGACTTCACCGATGAACACCACCGAGACCACCGGCACGGACACCGTCGAGGTTCCGACGCACGCGCAGGCGGTCGTCGCCCACGGCGCGAACGACCTGCGCGTCGAGGACGTGCCGATCGCCGCACCGAAACGGGACGAAGCGGTGATCCGCATCGCCTACGGCGGAATCTGCGGATCCGACCTCCACTACTGGCAGCACGGCGCCGCAGGCGAGTCGATCCTCCGCGCACCGATGCGGCTCGGGCACGAGGCGTCGGGCACGGTGCTGATCGGCGCGACGGACGGCAGCGGTCCCCGCCCCGGCACCCCCGTCGCCATCCACCCCGCGACACCCGGCGGCGACAGTGCGACGTATCCCGCCGACCGCCCCAACATTTCCCCCGGGTGCACGTACCTGGGCAGTGCGGCGCACTTTCCGCACGCGGACGGGTTGTTCGTCAGCCACGTCGCCGTCCCCACCCGCATGCTGCGGGTCCTTCCGGACGCCCTCGATCTGCGGCTCGCCTCCCTGGCCGAGCCGGCGAGCGTGGCGTGGCACGCGGTCGCGCGGGCCGGGGACGTGACGGGCCGGTCGGTCCTGGTCATCGGTGCCGGGCCGATCGGCGCGCTCGTGGTGGCGGTACTGAAGCGAGCCGGCGCCGGGCAGATCACGGCGGTGGACATGCACGAGTACCCGCTGAAGATCGCGCGCGACGTGGGCGCGGACGTGACCCTGACGGCCACCGACACCGACGCGGTCGCGGCGGTCGGAGCAGACGTCACCATCGAATGCTCCGGCAACCACCGCGGCCTGTCGTCGGCGATCCACGGGACCGCGCGCGGCGGCCGGGTCGTGATGGTCGGACTGCTTCCTTCCGGTGACCAGCCGGTACCCGTCTCGATCGCGATCACCCGGGAACTGGACCTGGTCGGTTCGTTCCGGTTCAACGACGAGATCGACGAGGTCGTGGCCGCTCTCGCCGACGGCTCGCTGGCGGTCGATCCGATCATCACGGCCGAGTACGACGTGGCCGACGCGCTCACCGCGTTCGCGTCGGCCAGGGACGCGTCGTCGTCGAGCAAGGTTCTCCTCCGGTTCTGATCCCGGGATCCTCGCCCCGGCATCGTCGACGCGGCGCAGTTGTCGCATGATGGACTCGACGCACCCCCGAGGTCAGGAGAGCAAGCTGATGAAGGAATTCACCGCCTGGATCGCGCGCGAGAACGAGGGCGCCATCGGCCTCTCCGAGGAGACGGTCGACGAATCGTTCCTGCCGCAGGGCGAGGTCACGATCCAGGTCGAGTACTCCAGCGTGAACTTCAAGGATGCTCTGGCGCTGACGCCGAAGGGCGGAGTGGTGCGCGAATACCCCATCGTGCCCGGCATCGACGTGGCGGGCACGGTCGCCGAGTCGCAGTCGCCGGAGTTCGCGGTCGGTGACAAGGTCGTCGCCCACGGCTACGACATCGGAACCGCCCGGCACGGCGGGTACGCGCAGTTCGCCCGCGTCCCGGCCGACTGGGTGGTGAAACTCGACGGCATGTCCACCCGCACCGCCGCCGCGATCGGGACCGCCGGTTTCACGGCCGCGATGAGCGTCGAGGCACTGCAGTCCCGCGGCGTCGAGCCGGGCAACGGCCCGGTGCTCGTGACCGGGGCGAGCGGCGGCGTCGGCACCGTCGCCGTCGACCTGCTGTCGGCGGCCGGCTTCGAGGTGGTCGCGTCGAGCGGAAAGCCGGAGAAGGCGGAATTGCTCACCCAGCTGGGCGCGAGCAAGGTGATCGGACGCCTCCCCGAACCCGACACGAAACCGCGTCCCCTCGGCAAGGCCCAGTGGGCCGCCGCGGTCGACTGCGTCGGCGGCGCCACCCTCGCCCACGTGCTCAGCACCATCGAATACGGCGGCGCCGTGGCGGCGAGCGGACTGACCGGCGGACCGAAGCTGGAGACCACGGTCCTGCCGTTCATCCTGCGCGGCGTCAGCCTGCTCGGGATCGACTCGGTGCAGTACCCGATCGACCAGCGGCGCCGCCTGTGGGGCCGCCTCGCGTCCGACCTCGCACCCAGCCGCCTCGAGTCGATCACCCACGAGGTCCCGATCGCCGACGTCGTGTCGGTGATCGACCAGGTGCGGGCGGGCACGTGGTCGGGTCGTGCGCTGACGCGCCTGTGAGTACTTATTAACCTGCGGCGGTTAATAAGTGCTCACGGGCGGCGGAGCCGCACGATCCAGGCGCGGGTATCGGCCGGGTCGATCACGTCGTCGAGTTCGAAGATCGTCGCCGCGTTGAGTGCCTTCCCGTGCTGGTAGGCGGCGTCAACGAGTTGCGTGAACGCCGCGTCCCGCTCGGCGGGGTCGCCCAGCGCCTCGAGTTCCTTCCGGAACCCGAGGCGCACCGCGCCTTCGAGGCCCATGGCGCCGATCTCGCCGGTGGGCCACGCGACCGTGAACTCGGACGCGTGGAAGGAGCCGCCCGCCATGGCCATCGCCCCGAGGCCGTACCCCTTGCGCAGGATGACGGTTCCGTACGGCACGGTCATCTGCGCGCCGGTGATGAACAGCTTACCGAACCTGCGGACCGTGGCCTCCTTCTCCGAGTCCGGGCCGACCATGAATCCCGGTGTGTCACACAGCGAGACCACCGGCAGGCCGAACGATTCGCACAACTCCAGGAAGTGAGCCATCTTGTCGGCCGCGACCGCGTCGATCGCACCGCCGAGGTGATGACTGCTGTTCGCGACCAACCCGTACGGTGCCCCCTCGACCCGGATCAGCGCGGTGACGATCCCGACGCCGTGGTCGCGGCGTAGCTCGAGGACCGAGCCGACGTCGGCGATCGCGTCCACCGCACTGCGAACGTCGTAGGCGCGCAACCGGTTCTCCGGGACGACGTGACGGGCCAGCCGCTCGTCGGGGGCTTCCCAGTCGGGGAGCACCCCCTGGAAGTACGACAGGTACGTCTTCGCCAATTCGACGGCATGCGCCTCGTCGCGGGCGAGCAGATCGATCACGCCGTTGCGCCGCTGCACGTCCACCGGACCGATGTCTTCCGGCCGGTACACACCCAGCCCGCCGCCCTCGACCATGGCCGGACCGCCCATGCCGATGTTGGCGTCTGGGGTGGCGATCAGGACGTCGCAGACCCCGGCGAGGGCGGCGTTGCCCGCGAAGCAGCGGCCGGACACGACCGACACCAGCGGCACCTTCCCGTTCAGCGCCGCCAGCGACCGGAAGGTGTTCAGGTCCAGGCCCGCGGCGGGCCCGGCGTCGGTGTCGCCGGGACGCCCGCCGCCGCCCTCGGCGAACAGGACGACCGGAACCTGTTTGTGCCCTGCGAGTTCGATCACCCGGTCCGTCTTGGCGTGGTTCCGCATGCCCTGGGTTCCGGCGAGCACCGTGTAGTCGTACGACAGCACCACCGCCTGCGCGTTCTGCGGACCGAACACGTCCCCGTTGATCGCGGCGAGGCCGGCGATCAGGCCGTCCGCCGGGGTGTTCTCGATCAGGTCCTGCTCGGAGCGGCGACTGCGCTGCGCCGCGAGGACGAGGGGTCCGTACTCGACGAAGCTGCCGGGGTCGACCAGATCCTCGATGTTGGCACGGGCGCTTCGCCTCCCGAGATTCGCCCGCTTCGCGATCGCGGCGGGCCGGGCGGCGTCGAGGGTGTATTCGTGGCGCTGCCGGATCTCCGCCAGATCGGCACGCTCACGATCGAGATCGACCCCGCTGTCGGCCACGTCGCCGGCCTCCGATCCGGTGCGGCGGATCACGACCAGTGGATCGCCGGCGTTGACGGTCTGCCCGGGCGACACCAGATTCCGCTCGACCACCGTGCCGGTGGGGGCGACGAGCACGTGCTGCATCTTCATCGCCTCGAGCACCACGAGTTGCGCACCCGGCGTCACGGCGGCCCCCTCGGCGGCAGACTCCACGACCGTCCCGGCCATGTGTGCACGCAGGACGTCCTCGCCGGCCCGCAACTCGAGCGTGTCCGACGCGACCTCCGCCGGATGATGCACATGCGCTGCGTCGACGAGGACACCCATCCGCTCCGCGAGATAGTCGGTGCCCACGAGGCCGTCGGCGAAGCCGGGATCCGTGAGAATCGCCCGCAGAAAGCCGATATTGGTGGGGACGCCCTCGACGACGAACTCGGCGAGCGCCGCATCCGCCTTGCGCGCCGCGGCCGAGAACGACTGCCCGCGTGCATGAACGATCACCTTCGCGAGGAGCGAGTCGTACCGCGGGCTCGGCGACAGCCCCGGCCGCCCGTAGGTGTCCACGCGCACCCCCGGTCCCGTCGGCGGCGAGAAGACGGACAGCGTGCCCGCGGCCGGAACGGCCTGACCGTCGGGGCGCATCGTCTCCATGTTCACCCGCGACTGGACGGCGATTCCCCGCGCGAGCGCGGGTGTGCCCGACGTGTCGAGCCCGACGGCGCCGACCCCGTCCGGCAGCGCCAGGTCCCGAAAGTCGGCTCCCCGCGCGATGTCGATCTGCACGGCGACGAGGTCGATTCCCGTCACCTCTTCGGTGACCGTGTGTTCCACCTGGATTCGCGGGTTGACCTCCAGGAACACGAATCCGTCCGGGGATACCAGGAATTCGACGGTGGCGAGTCCCCGGTAGCCGACACTGGCGCACAGCCGCGCCGCGGCCTCGTGGAGTTCGCTGCGCAGTCCGGGATCGAGCCCCTGCGCGGGTGCGATCTCGACGAGTTTCTGGTGGCGACGCTGCACGCTGCAGTCGCGGTCACCGACGGCGAGTGCCCGCGTCACGCCCGCCTGCGGTGCCGCGACCACCTGCACCTCGATGTGCCGGGCGCCCTCGAGCAGCGCCTCGGCGAACACTGCGGGATTGCCGAACCCGAGTTCCGCCTCCGACGCGCACGCCCGGTACGCCTCCTCGATCCGGTCCGCGCTGCGGACGGCACGGATGCCGCGGCCGCCGCCGCCCGCGAGTGCCTTGATCATGATGCCGCGCGGTTGTTCCGCGAAGAACGCGCGGACGCCGTCCAGGTCGGTGGGGCCGTTCGTCGCGGCGAGCACCGGAACCTTCGCGGCGACCGCGGCCTCGCGTGCCGACGACTTGTCGCCGAAGATGTCGAGTACCTCAGGGCTCGGACCCACGAACGTGAGTCCGGCGGCGGCGCAGGCGCGGGCGAAATCGGCGTTCTCGCTGAGGAACCCGTAACCGGGATGCACCGCCGTCGCACCGAACTCGGCGGCCGCGTCGAGGAGGGCGCGAGCGTCCAGGTACGCGGACGGTCCCGAGCCGCGCAGCGCGACCGCGTCGGTCGCCGCGCGCACGTGGGGGCTGTCCGCGTCGTCCTCCGCGTAGACGGCGACGGTGTCGACCGACATCTCCTCGGCCGAGCGGATGATGCGCAGCGCGATCTCGCCGCGATTGGCGACCAGCAGGGTCACTTGTACTCCTCGGCCAGGGCGAACAGGTCGGCCTTGCGGACCTTCCCCGTCGCCGTCATGGGTAGTGCGTCGAGTACCTCGACGGTGGGCACCTTGTAGGTCGCCATGTTCCGGGCGGCCCACTCCCGCAGTTCCTCACCCGACACCTGACGGTCGGGCAGGAGCTGGACGAACGCGAACGGCACCTGCCCCTTGCCCGGATCGGGTTTCGGGACGACCGCGGCCGACTGAATCGCCGGATGCAGCATGAGCAGTGCCTCCACCTCCGAGGGGAACACGCTCATCCCGTTGGTCTTGATCATCTCCTTGTTGCGGGCCAGATAGTGCAGTGCGCCTTTGTCGTTCAGCTTGCCGACGTCACCGGTGTGGAGCCATCCGCCGCGGAGTGCGTCGGCGGTGGCGTCGGGTTTGCCGTAGTAGCCGGTGAGCAGTGACGGACTGCGGACGATGATCTGCCCGGGCTGCCCCACCGGCACCGGAGCCCCGGCCTCGTCGACGACCAGCACGTCGGTGCCCGGAACCGGCAGCCCGCAGAAGACGGGTTCGCTGAGCAGATCCTCGTCGTCGGTCTGGAAGCCGAGCGTGATGGTGTCGGCGGTGTGCGTCTCCGTCATGCCGTAACTGGCTTCCCGGAGCACGTGCCCGGTCGCGTCGCGCCATCGGCCGCGGATCTCGGGGTCGAGTTTGAGCACGAACGACACGGCCATCGCGTTGCCGAGGGTGGAGAAGTTTCGCTCGGCGAAACCCGGCAGGTCCATCAGTTCGACGTAGTTGTCGACGGTGCCGACCATCGACGTCACACCGCGGCGCTCGACGAGGGTCGCCGCGGCGTCCGGGTCCCATCGGGTGAGCAGGACGACGGTGCCGCCGTTGATCAGCGGATCGAGGATGCCGAAGTCCTCGCCGGCGATCCAGAAGACGGGCAGGAACCCGAGGACGACCGGGGGAGCCTCGCCCACCTGCCTGCCCCCGGCCAGTGTCGCGGTGGCGGCGGTGTACACCATGTGTGCCTGAGTGTGTTTGCAGCCCTTCGGCATCCCGGTGGTGCCGCCGGTGTAGTTCAGCGCCGCGAGCGCGTCGGGATCCATCGGGATCGGATCGGCGCGAGGCGATTCCATGATCCCCGCCCAGTCGGTGGGCCCGGACGCGGTGGGGAACGGCGGTGTGACGCAGGGTTCGGCGGGCAGCAGGTCCGACAGGGCCGTGACCGCGACGTGCCGCAGCGCCGACTCGCCGCGCACGGATTCGACCATGTCCGCGAACGAATCCTGGGTCAGCAGAATCTCCACGCCGGCGTCACCGAGTTCGTAGGCGAGTTCGTGCTCACGGAACAACGGGTTGATCGGGACGTGGACCGCACCGATCTTCAGGATCCCCAGCATCGCGATGTGGAATTGAGGGCAGTTGGCCAGGTGGACGCCGATGCGGTCGCCTGCCGACGCGCCCCGCTGCCGCAGCCAGCCGGCGAAGCGGTCCGACAGTTCGTCGAGTTCGGCATAGGTGATGTCGCGGCCGTAGAAGTCGATCGCGACGGTGTGCGGTCGCTGCATCGCCCAGTGCCGCAGATAGTCGATCACGGTGCGGCCCTCGATCGGGTACTCGACGGACCGCGGAACCTCCGGTGGCCACGCGGCGTCCTGGAGTTCGCGTATCTCGGCGAGGGCCGATTCCAGTGCCGTGGGGTCACTCGAAGGCGAAGTGGGCATACCGAACTCCCGATTCTGTGCGGATTGTCCTTGCTAGGCGAAGCCGATGAGTCTTTCGGAGATGGCGGTCAGGTCGGAGGTGTACCGGCGCTGTTCGCGGGAACTCGCGTCAACCAGGCGGGCCGCGCCCGCGAGTTGGGCGTCGGCGAGGGTCTGCGCGATGCGGGCGGGTGGCGCGCACGGCGTGACATCGCAGGTGGCGTTGATGCGCTCGATGAACCGGGTGTAGCGGCGGATGAGCCGCGTCTGCACGGTGGCCCAGCTTCGACCGACCTCGGGGTCGAGCCCGGCGCGGTGCCTGATCAGTTCGAGGACTCGTCCGTTGGTGTAGACGGCCTCGACGAAGGCTTTCGTGGTGGTGCGCAGCACCTCTCGTAAGTCCTCGCTCGCCGGTCCTTCGACGTGCTGCGATTCGAGGAACTCCTCGCAGACATCGGCCGCGACGGCGTGGAACACCTCGTCCTTCGAGGAGAAGTACGCGTAGAACGTCGCCCGCGACACTTCCGCCCGGGTAGTGATCACCTCGACGGTGGTCCGGTCGTACCCGAGTTCGGCGAAGCAGGCGCTCGCGGCGCGGAGGAGTTCGCGGCGGCGGGGACCGTCGTTGTCCTTACGCGCCGACCGAGCCCGCTGCTGAGCCTCGCTTGTGGTCACGGTCACAGTATGGATTGATATTGACGTCAATGTCAATCGCGGCTGCTCGACATCCCGATGCGCAGGGGGAGTGCGCTGTGGCGGCGCACGAGCAGGCTGGGGAGCCAACGTGTCTCGGCGTCGTCGGCGAGGGAGAAGTGGTCTGTGCGCGCGAGCAGTGTGGTGGTGGCGGCGAGCGCCTCCATGCGGGCGAGCGCCGATCCCACGCAGAAGTGGACACCCTTGCCGAACGCGAGATGGGAGCGGATGTGCGGCCGGTCGAGCACGATCTCGTCCGGCCTCTCGAACGCGGCCGGATCCCGGTTGGCCGCGCCCCACAGCAGGAGCAGGTGGCTGCCTGCGGGCAGGTCGACGCCGCCGAGGGTGGTGTCGGCGACCACGTGCCGGTGATGCCCGCGGAACGGGGATTCGAGTCGCAGCGCCTCGTCGAGGAACGCGTCGACGAGCGCGGGCTCCTGCCGGAGCCGGGTCTGCACCCCGGGATGGGTGGCCAGGAGGCGGGCGGCGTTCGCGATCAGGCCCGCGGTCGATTCTCCGCCGGCGCCGACGAGCTGGAGCAGGACCAGTGTCGCCACGTCCTCGGACAGCTCCCCGGCATTGCAGGCGTGTGCGAGTACGCCCAGGAGATCCTCCGAGGGATGTGACCGTGCCCGTTCGAGTTCGGCCCGCAGGTACGCGGCCAGTTCGGTCACGGAGACCACCAGCCGGCCGAGGCGACCCGCGTCGACGATCCCGCCCAGCATCTCCGTGCTGTCGTAGGCCCAGGCGAGCAGCCGGGGGACGTCCTGCTCGGGCAGCCCGATGAGGTGTGTCACCATCGTCAGTGGCAGGCGGTCGGCCATCTCGGCCGCCCAGTCGATCCGCCCGTCCCGCAGCCCCTCGTCCCACAAGGTGTCGACGAGCGACTGCACGGTGGGCGTGAGCGCGCGGATGCGGCGACCGAGGGTGGGCAGCACGAGCTTGCGATGGTGCAGGTGCGTCGGCTCGTCGGCGGTGGCCAGCACGTGAATCGCCTGACCGTCGCCGTTCATGTCGAACGTCGTGGGCGGTCCCGCCGGTTGCTGCACCAGCACGCCGGTGAGGTGCGAGGAGAAGTCGTCGGTGCGGCTCGCGGCCTCGGCCACGAGGTCCCACGTGGACACGAGGAAGAAGTCGGTGCCCGCGACGCGATGGACGGGGGAGTGCTCGCGGAGAATCCGGTACAGCTCGTTCGGGTCGTCGAGGTGGGCCGGCTCGAAGATGTCGATTCCGTCGGTCGGCGAGTGGGCCATCGAGGACTCCTTGTCGGCGAGAACGTGTTGCACATCACCACAGTTCGCGTCGGAGTCCAGTGCTGTCAAGGGCGGCCGGCGAGGTGAGATTCTGCTGATCAGAGCGGCGTTCGCGCGGTGTCTCAGTGCGTGATGATGCGGGTTAGTCGATGCTGATCACGAACCCGCAATCGAGAAACGTGTTCTAAAATTAGCAGAGTAACCGTCTCATGGTGAGACAAAATAACGAGTACGTTTCCGGAGGTGCCGTGGACACGGAGCAGGCGGACTGGTTGACCGGAGGCAGTCGGCGGGTGCTCGCGGTCGAGAGGATTCACGCCGCCGCCGCCGACCTCATGCGCGAACAGGGCATCGACGGGGTGAGCGTGGACGAGGTCGCGGCGCGCGCCGGGTGCTCACGCGCCACGCTCTACCGGTACGCCGGGGGCAAGCGCACGCTCGTCGCGGCCGTGATGTCGCGTGCCGCCGATGCCGTGGCCGACCACGTCGAGCAGGCGCTGGAACCGTTCGAGGACTCGGAGCGGATCGTGGAGGCGATTCTCGCCTCGCTGGTGGCGATCCGCGCGGAGCCGGCCCTGGTGCGGTGGTTCACCGGGGCGCATCCGAGGAGCACGGACGAGTACCTGGCCCGCGCACCCGAACTCGGCCGGGTGGCGATCTCGCTCACCCGCATCGCGCCCGACGAGGAGGCCGCGGGATGGATCGTGCGGGTCGTCCTGGCCCTGTTGACGTGGCCGCTGCCCGACGCGGCCGCCGAGCGTCGCACCGTCGAACGCTTCGTGGAGCCGATCTTCAGGATTCGCGCGTCGTCGTAGCCGATCGGGTGGGCTCCAGGATGAAGAGCCGGAACTCGCGTCCCCCGGACCGCCGGTGCTCCATGCGATAGCCGGGCCAGTAGTCGACGACGAATTTCCACAGGTTTTCGCGTTCTTCGCCGGTGACCATGCGGACGCGCATCCGGGACTCCCGTGCCCCGACCTTGACGAGCGCTTCGTCCGCGGCACGCAGATTCGCCGACCACGCGGGGTGCTCGGGGCGGCCCCAGTTGGAACCGGTGACGATGTATCCGTCGCCGTACGGAATGCACAGCAGCGCCGTCGTCCTCGGGGTGCCGCTCTTGCGTCCCGGGACCGTCACCTGCAGGGACTGCAGGCCGGCGATGCCGATGAGGCTCACGCGGTTCCCGGTCCACGCGCGCAGGTGTGACTCGAGCCAGATGATGACCGGCGCCATCCGCATCACCCATTCCTGGGTGCCCAGCCACCGCGCGAGGACGCGGAGCGGGTTGCGGAGCGCGCGCGATCGGTCAGGGGGTGTGGGGACGGCGTTCATAGTGGCCATCTTCCCTCAGGTGGCCGGTTCGGGCCGATCGCGATGAGTTTTGCGGATCCCGCGGGTCTAATGGTCAGGTCCCACCGAAAAGACCTCGATTTCACGCCTTGACCCGAACAATGGTTGAGGTTGCAGGATCGGTCAGTAGCAATTCGAGCCACTCGACAGGGAGTACAGATCATGTCCGACACCGGAGCCACGATTTCTGCAACCACGACCTCACGGATCAACCCGGCGACGCTCGAACTGAGCCGGCCCTGGGCGGTCGCCGCGACCGTCCTCGGAGCGCTCGTCCCGAACCTGGTCATCTGGCTGCTCGGGCTCGCCGCCGGCGGGTCGTTCGAGATGACCGATGCCGGCACGACCAGCAGCGTCGCCCCCGGAGGCGTCGTCATCCTGACGGTGGTTCCGACGTTGATCGGGATGACACTGGCCGCGCTCATCTCACTGAAATGGGTGGCGGTCATCCGGTCTGCCCAGGTGATCGGCGCGCTGCTGCCGCTGGCGACGATCGCGCTCACCGTTCAGGCCGACTTCGACACCGCCAGCACGATCGCACTGGCCGCCATGCACGTGGTGATCGCCGTGGTGATCGTCGTCGGCCTCGAAGCGATGCGGCGGCCCCTGGTCCGTCGCGCGCAGGTCTAGGGCGTGCTGTTCACCGGCACATGCGCCTCGATGGTGAGTGCGATGTGCTCGACGATCCGCTTCTGCGAGATCTTCGGGCTGCCGGTGAGCCAGCGCTGATACAGGAAGGCGATGGCCCCGAACAGGGCAATCGCGTTCAGCTGGGTGTTGACGGCGTCGCGGGGTGTGCCGTCGGCACCCAGCATTTTCAGTGCCGCGGCCATCGGGGTGGTGAACTCGGCGACCAGCTGTTCGCCGCGCTGCGCCAGTTCCGGCACGGACTGCGACTCGACGAACATGATGCGTCCCCGCCGCCGGTCCTCGGCGATGTAGCCGGTGAACGCCTTCACGACGTGGCGGACGAGCCGGCCCGGATCGTCCGGGGCCGTCTCGAGCGCCCCGAGCAGGGTGTCCCTCGCGCCCAGGACGACGTGGTCGAGGAGGGCGACGAGTAGCGCCTCCCGGTTGTCGAAACTCTCGTAGAAGTAGCGCTCGGTGAGGCTCGCCTGACGGCAGGTCGCCCGCATCGTCGTGGCCGCCGTGCCCTCGGTGCCCATGATCTGGAGGCCGGCCTCGATCAGGGCCGCGCGCCTCGCCGCGCGGCGGTCGTCGGGCTCCTGGCCACGCCATCTGCGCGGCGCTCCACGAGGGTTGTCGCTGTCGCTCATTCCGTCATCGTCTCACCGATCCCGGTGTCGATCGGGGTGCCCTCGCGCCCAACTGTTGACATCATGTGATGTCAACAGTCATCCTGAATGCAACACGTTCCACACCTCGCGGCATCAGGAGATCGCCATGACCACCACCGAGCTTCCGCCCCAACGTCGTTCGACTGCGCCTGCCCTCGGGCCCGACTCGCTGACGTGGCACCGGTTCGGCGACTGGCGAACCGCGCTGCTCATCTCGTGGTCGGGCACGCTGCAGGTGATGCATCCCGTCATCGACACCGCCCTCGTGCAGCACTCGACCGTCTTCGACAACGAACTCGCCCGGCTCGCCCGTTCCGCGGGGCCGATCATCCGGGCGCTCTACGATCCGACGGGCGCGGAGGCCCAGATGATCCGCGACATGCACAAGGACATCAAGGGCACCACGGACGACGGACGGCGGTACCACGCGCTGAACCCGGGGCCGTATTTCTGGGCACACGCCACGTTCCTCGGCACCCAGTACGTGGTGGCCGACTACTTCGGTGAACCGCTGACCACCGCCGAGAAGGAACAGCTGTATCAGGAGTCGAAGCAGTGGTACGCGCTCTACGGGGTGTCGGCGACCAATTTGCCCGAGACGTACGCCGATTTCGTGGACTACTGGAACGAGATGGTCGGCACCGTCCTCGAGAAGACCGAGACGGTGCGCAGGTCGCGGCTTCTGAGTGGACTGCCGACGCCGTGTCCCGACGATCGCATCCCCGAGGTGGTGTGGCGCCTTGTCGGTCCCGCGTTCGGACGGCTGCTCGTCTGGATCGCCCGGGGAACGCTGCCTCCCGTCGCCCGCGACAAGCTCGGCTGGGAGTGGTCCGCCGCCGACGAGCGCAGGCTCCGCCGATTCGGCGCCGCCGTGCACTTCGGTTTCCGGATCCTGCCCGAGCGGTGGCGGCTGACTCCCATCGCCCGAAGAGCATGCGACGGAACGGCATCAGGGTCTCGGGCCGCCCAGGTCCGCTGACAGTTCCGTGACCCAGGCCGCGATCTGAGCCCGGGAGGAGAATCCGAGTTTCGCGAGGACGTGCTCGACGTGACCCTGCGCGGTGCGCTGGGAGATCACGAGGCGGGCGGCGATCGCCTTGTTGGTCAGGCCCTGCGCGACCAGGTCGGCGACCTGGCGTTCGCGCTTGGTCAGTGCCGCCGCGGGATCGCCGCGCCGCGGCGCGGCCGGCAGACGTTCGCCCAGGGCATACGCGGCGGCGGCGGTGAAGCCCAGCGCCTCGCCCTCGCGGGACGCGGTCTCGAACGCCCGGGCACCGAGCGAGCGCCGCGTGACGAGCTCGCACTCCCTGTGGGATTCGGTCAGGTCGGGGATCTGGACGATGGACGTGCCCACCCGCCGCCGAAGCCTCTCGGCCGCCGCCAGCAGGACGGCGGCGCGGTGGAAATCGTTCTCGCGGGACGAGATCCAGGCGAGGATTTCGAGGCACCAGGTGGCTCCGAACGGATCGTCGACCACGCGGGCCAGCTCGAGTCCCTTTCGCAGCAGCTGCACCGCGCGATCACGGTCGCCACCCTCCCGCCACCTCACGAGCCCGAGCGTCAGGGACGAGCGGCCCAGGTACACCGATTCACCGTGTGATTCGGTAATCCGGATCGCCTCGTCGAGACAGCGGGTGGCATCCTCGGCGTGCCCGAGGATCTCGTGAGCCAATCCGAGCGCATGCAGGGCCGTGACGTGCGCCAGGAGGTTGCGCCCGCCGCGTAACACCTCGAGGGACTCGGTGAACGAACTCACGGCGCGCTCCGGGTTGCCGCCGTGCACGGCGTGCGCTCCGTCGGCTTGAACCATCAGCGCGCGATCGAATGCAGTTCCCCGGGTCTCGGCGAGAACACGCCCCTCCTCGATCAGTTCGGCGGCCCGCTCCAGGTCTTCGTGCCTGCTGGCGAGGATGCCGGCCGCATGCAGCGCCTTGACGCGGAGCGCGGTGTCGTGTTCTCCCTCCTGCGCCAGCGCGCGGTCGAGCCAGCGGCGCCCCTCACGGAGCAGCCCACGCGAAACCCAGAACGGATACAGCGCGGTCGCGATCTCCAGCCCCGCCTCGGCCGAGTCGGCAGCCGTGGACAGGCCGTACTCCATCGCTTCGCGCAGGTTGGGTTGTTCCCGCTCGAGCCGGGCGAGCCAGGCGACCTGCCGAGGTCCGATCCATTCGGATTCGGCCTGGCGGGCGAAGTGCCGGTACCAGCTGTGATGCCGCCGCCGGAGGTCCGGGAGGGTGCCGTCCTGTTCGAGCTTCTCCCGGCCGTACTCGCGCAGCGTTTCGAGCATCCGGAACCGCACCACCGCCCCCGATCCTTCGCGGATGAGGATCGACTTGTCCACGAGCGACGCGACGAGGTCGATGAGACCGGCCGGTTCGGCGTCGAACATGGACACCTCCTCGGCGGCGTCCAGCTCGAAGCTGCCTGCGAAGACCGACAGCCGCGACCACAGCTGCTGCTCGGCGGGGATGCACAGGTCGTAGCTCCAGTCGATGCTCCACCGCAACGTCTGCTGCCGGGTCGGCGCACCCCGGCTTCCGCGGGTCAGCAACTCGTACCGGTTGGTCAACCGCTCCAGGATCTGTTCCGGCGACATCGAGCGTAGCCTCGCCGCCGCCAATTCGATGGCCAGCGGCAGTCCGTCCAGCCGGATGCAGATCCGGGCGACCGTGGCGGCATTGTCCTCGGTGACCTCGAAGCCGGGTACCGCCGTGGCGGCCCGTTCGGCGAACAACGTCACCGCGTCGTACCCGGGCAGGCTCTTCAGCGACGGCTCCGTGTCCGAATCCGGAAGTGCCAGTGGGCGAACGCGCAGGGCGGCTTCCCCCGCGACGTCCAGGGTCTCGCGACTGGTCGCGAGAATCCGCAGACCGGGACAGGTGCGCAGCACGGTCTCCGTCAGGTCTGCCGCCGCATCCACCACCTGCTCGCAGTTGTCGAGGACCAGCAGCATGTCGCGCGGCTCCAGGAACTCCACGAGGGTCTGCAGCGGTCTCGGCGACCGCTGCCGCAATCCCAGCCCGGCCGCCACGACTTCTCCCAGCAACGACCCGTCGCGCAGTTCGCCCAATTCGACCAGCCGGACCCCGTCGTCGAAGGCTTTTCGGATGGTGGTCGCGACGCGCAGTGCCAGTCGGGTCTTGCCGACACCGCCGATTCCGGTCAACGTGACCAGCCGCGACGCCGAGAGCAGTTTCCTGGCCTCGGCGAGTTCCTTTCGCCGGCCGACGAAACTCGTCAGGTCCAGGGGCAGGCTCCCGTTGGTCGGCGATCCCGAGGAACCGGTGGATCGTCCGGTCGGCGGTCGTGCGGGGCGCTCCGGCGGTCCGTCCGCATCGGGGTCCGGGCCCAACGCCATCGCGTCGACGGGATCGCCGCGGCGAAATTGGATGTCCTGCAGCGTTTCACCCAACGTCGCCGCGGACGGGCGCTGGTGCGCGTCTCGCGACATGGCCTGTTCCAGCACGGCGGCCACGTCGGGATCGATGCCGGACTCGCGGAGGTCCGGCGTCGGTTGTGTGGTGATCCGCAGGAACTGCGCCACCACCTGTTCACCACTGCGGCGCTCGAATGCCGCGTGTCCGGTCAGCGCGGCGAACAGTGTCGCCCCGAGGCCGTACACGTCCGAGGACGGACTCGGGGTGTCGCCCTCGAGGACCTCCGGGGCGGTGAACGCGGGCGATCCGGTGATGGTCCCGGTGGCGGTCTGGAATCCGCCGGTGATGTGCGCGATGCCGAAGTCCGTCAGCGCCGGTTCGTCGTAGTCGGTGAGCAGGATGTTGCTGGGTTTGACGTCGCGGTGCACGATGCCGAACCGGTGCGCCGTCTCGAGCGCGCCGGCGATCTTCACTCCCAGCCGCAACGCCTCGGCGTCGGTGAGCGGACCGTGCTGACGAATCAGGGTGTCGAGGGAGTCCTGCGGATGGTAGGGCATCACGAGGAACGGCCGACCGCTCGGCGTGACGCCGACCTCGAGCACACTCACGACGTTCGGGTGCCCGGTCAGCCTGCCCATCGCCCGCTGCTCACGGAGGAACCGGGCCCGGCTCTCGTCGTCGAGGTCGCCGCTGAGAACCTTCACGGCCACCGCGCGGTCCAGAGCGGACTGGCTGCAGCGGTACACCACGCCGAAGCCCCCACGCCCGATCTCCCGGGCATCGTCGAACCCGGCCGCGCGCAGTTCATCTGTCGTCGCGGTGTCGGTATCGCGCTGTGTGCGGAGCGGATCGCCGTCGGTTGCCAACGCGCTATCCGCCCCTGTGCCGCCCCGGGAACCGTGGTGTCATCCGCCTACCTCTCGACGACCCTTCCCAGAGTATCGCCGCCACCCGGGCCGCGGGACCGAGACGATCCGGAATTCGGTCACGCGGCCGTCGAGCAGGCGACTTGTGGGCGGCGCCGCCTAGCGGCGGATCGAACCCCCGTCGACGACGAGCGTCTGCCCGGTGACGAAGGAGGATCCGGGGGAGAGGAAGAATCGGGTCGGGCCGATGAAGTCCTCGACCGTTGCGGCTCGTTTGATCGCTCGCGTGTTGATGTTGGCCTCTTCACCTGCGGCGATCGCCGTCGAGAGTGGGGTCAGCACCAACCCGGGGGCGATCACGTTGACCGTGATGTTCCTGGCTCCGAGTTCCGCGGCAAGGCTGCGGGCGAAGCCGATCACGCCGGCCTTGGACGCCGCGTACGCCGCTGCGCTCGCCGGGGCCTTGAAGACCGTCCCGGACGAGAACAGGACGATTCTGCCGCCGTCCGCGACCATGTCGGCGACGCCCTGGACGAAATTGAGTGTTCCGTGAAGGTTGACCAGGAGCACCCGTTCCCACTCGGACTTCGGCATCTCCATGAAGGGGCCGAATGCGCCGATGCCCGCGCAGTGGACGATGCCGTCGATCGTGGCCCGGCCCTTCTCGGTCAGGGTCTTGCGGACCGTGTCGACCGCATCGTCGGTGGTGATGTCGCCCTGCAGGTACGTCACGCCGGGGGCAGGTGTTTCCGGCAGATCCCGATCGACGACGGTGATGTCCCACTCGCCGGCCAGATCGCCCGCCAAGCCGGCGCCGATTCCGGACGATCCGCCGGTGAGAACGAGCGAACCCACGGGGGACGCGGCCGCGGCAGTGCCGCCCGGGGTCGGCATCAGTTCGTACCGCCGGTGCAGCTGTCGAGGAACTCGCCGATCACGGCCCACGTCTCCTTCGGATGGGTGATGTTCGGGCAGTGCCGGTACGGCAGGACCATGGCACGGGAATTCTGGAGTTCGGCCTGGAGGTGTTTGCTCCACCCGGCCTCGAGCAGCACGTCCTCGGAGCACTCGAGGAGCAGCACGGGGGTCTGAACGCCGGCAAGGGTGGCGGGGTAGGGATCGGCGGGGCGCTCCTTCCGCAGTGCCTCGGGTACCGGCAGATGCGGAGCGCTCATGCACCCGAAGTGACCGGGCGCGACGGCCCACCTGTACCGGGCGTCCACCTGGCCGGCCCTGCCGGAGAAGTCGTCGCACAGCAGGTCGACGAACGCTTCGATACCGGCAACCGAACCGTCGAAGTCGCGCAGCTTGCCCATGTCCGGCGCTTTCCAGGGGCCACCGGTGCCACTGAGTGTGGTGACCGAGGCGATCCGGGATCGGTAGTCACCGTCGGCGAGCGCCCGCAGACCCACCGATCCACCGAACGAATTTCCGACCAGGTGCACCGGACCGTCGATGCCGAGCTGGTCGAGCAACGCGAAGACGTGCCGGATCCGGAAGGCGAACGGTGAGACGTCCAGGCGAACGGACTTGGCGGATCCGCCGTAGCCGAGGAAGTCCGGGGCGATGACCCGGTACTTCTCTGCGGCCAGGGGCAGGACCTGCCCCCAGGTCACGTCGGCGCTGCCGCCCCACGCGCCGTCGTGCAGGAACACGACGGGGACGCCGTCGTCCGGACCGCCTGTCAGGTAGCGGGTTTCGAGGTTGGCGACAATTGCCGTCGTCTCGGTGATCAAAATAGCCTCCGGTGAAATGAACGATGCGGATGAATGCGTCGTGCGGGTCAGTGGATGTCGTAGTCCTCGTCGTGCACCGCGCTGGTGCGCTCGAAGTACTGCCGGGCCGGGAGTGGCCACATGATGGTGGAACGGCCGGCGGCGTTCTGATACCAGCTGTGGGTCTTCGACCAGCCCCAGGTGCGCTTGGCGCTCTCCTTGGTGACCTCGTCGGTGTACTCGGTGAACACGTCCGGTCGCAGGGCCATCGAACGGTGGCCGCCCTTGGCCAGCATCTGGACCGCGCTGGTGATGTAGGCGGCCTGACACTCGAGGAAGAACACCAGGTTGCCGTGGATGACGGTGTTGGTGTTGGGGCCGTACATGCAGAAGAAGTTGGGGTAGCCGGGCAGCGTGATGCCGAGGTAGGCGCTGGCGTCGATACCCCAGGTTTGGTGAAGGTCCTGTCCGCCGATGCCCGTCACCGTCATGGGAACGAGGAATTCCGAAGCCTTGAAACCGGTTCCGAACAAGATGATGTCGGCGGGGACGTGTTCGTCACCGATCCAGACACCGTCCTTGTCGATCCGGTGCACGGCCTGGCTCACCAGGCGGACGTTGTCCCGCTTGAGGGTGGCAACCCACGTGCCGTCGTCGCAGATGATCCTCTTCGCGGCGGGCGGGTAGTCGGGCATGATCTGCTCGAGCAGATCGAGTCGGTCGCCGGCCTGTTCGGTGAGGTAGTCGGTCAGCTCGACACGAAGGGCCTCGTTGGCCGCGGATACCGAGACCTCGGTCGGCGGGAAGTCCGGATCGACCGTTGCGGCCGGGAGGTTGCCGATGAGGCGGGGGAGGAAGATGGAGAAACGGTAGTAGGCGCGGTAGTGCTTCAGATTCGTGAGGAGCCAGCGCTCGCCCGGGTCGATCTCCTGCCGGAGCACCGGCGTCGACCGCAACCAGGGGGCACTCCTCTGGAAGATCGTGACGTGCTCCGCTTCCTTCGCGACTGCTGGTGCGAATTGCAGTGCGCTGGCGCCGGTTCCGATCACGACGACGCGTTTGCCGGCGAAATCGATGCTGTGGTCCCATTGCGCGGAGTGCATTACCGGCCCGGTGAAGGTGTCGAGGCCGTCGACGGCGGGGATCATCGGCCGGTTCAGTTGTCCCACAGCGCTGACGACGATCTGAGCTTCGGCCGAGCCCACGACACCGTCGGACGTGCGGGTGTCGATCGTCCAGGTGCTGGTGCTCTCGTCCCACCGGGTCGCGGTCACTTCGGTGCCGAACGAGATGTGCTCCAGGAGGCCGTTCTTCGCTGCAAAGTTGTACAGGTACTCGTGGATGGCCTGCTGGCGGCCGAAGTGCGTGACCCAGTCGTGCGGAACGAACGAATACGTGTAGATGTGGCTGCGGACGTCGGTCCGGCAATCCGGGTAGCTGTTCTCGTACCACGTGCCACCGACGTTCGTGCTTTTCTCGAGGATCGTGAAGGGCACACCGGCTTGCTTCAGTCGAAGCCCGGCGAGGAGACCGGAGAATCCGGCGCCGATGACCACGGCACTCAGTCCGCTGTCGGGAGCGATCTCGTCGAGATGCCACTCCGGCCCGCGAGGATCGCTGTCGTCGGGGGTGAAGGCCACCGCGGCCATGGCCTGGGCGTCCTCGATGTCGACGTCCATCAGCCAGGTGCACATCGACTCACGCAGGAAATCGTCGGGCAGCGCAGCCCAGTCCCGCTGCGAGGCGAGATACGGTACGAGGCGCTTCAGGCAGAAGGCTCTGATCTCCGCGTCGGTCTCGGGTGCGAGTCCACTGGCAGGCAACGTCGCCCGGTTGGGCTTCCATTCCGTACGCAGTACGCCTGCGTCACCCGTGACGTGGGCCGTCATCATCAGGAGCGCGGGCGTGAGGGCCGAATCGAGGTGTGCGCGAAGCTCATCCTCTGTCATCGCGCGATCGAGCGTGAAATCCATGTCGTCTCCGTAGCAGTATGTGGAACCAGTGTGCACGTGGGCCGAGTGGCTACCAGCAGTCGAGGCCCTCGAGGAAAGGTCGCACCGTGGCGGCGACTTCGCGGGGGTTGTCGAAGGCGGCGAGGTGCCCGCCCTCGGCGAAACGCAGTTCGGCGCCCGTGATGGACGCGGCCAGCTGTTCGATCACCGCACGAGGGGTGCTTCGGTCGTCGTCGCCGCCGACCACGAGGGTCGGCGGCGGTGAATCGGTGTGAAACGTGCCGACCTCGGTCATGGCGTCGAAATAGGCGCCGATGGTGTTGCCGCCGGCGCTCAGGAACTGTTCGCGAGCTTTCCGAACCAACGGGTCTGCCTCGTTTCGCGATGCGTCGCCGAACCAGCGATGCATGGTCATCTCCTCGGCTTGCTCGAGGCCGTTCGGTGCACGAACCTCGGCCGCGCGGGCCGAAGTTCCGCGCGTGGCCTCCTCATCATAGGCGCCGCGGGTGGCCATCAGGATCTGCGCGTCGACCCGGTCCGGGAAGCTGCCCGACACCGCCTGAGCGACCATGCCTCCCAAGGAGATTCCCAGCACCACCGAGTGCTCTACGTTCTCGGCGTCCCACACCGCGGCGACGTCCGCGGCAATGAGACCGAGAGTGATGGCCGATTCTCCCCGCGCAGTCATGCCGTGCCCGCGGAAATCCGGCGCGAGCAGACGGTAGTCGTCGCCGAGAGCCGCGGCCAAAGGCGCATACCAGGATCCGTCCAATGCCAGGGAGTGCAGGCACGTGATCAGGCGTGACCCCCGGCCGAATTGCTGATAGGCAATGGTGGTGCCATCGGCGGTGGTCGCAGTCTGCAGAGTTTCAGTCATTCTGGTTTTCTTCCATCATCCGCTGTTCGGCGAGATCGACTTCGGCCCGGAGCCGGGCGGACATATCGTGAAAATAGGATTTGAAGAGTTCGGAGGACCTGCGCATTTCCTGATGCCGCGGCCGCTCGAGTTCGATCTTCATGTCGACCACCATGCGGCCCGGCCTGCTGGCCATCAGGATGACGCGGTCGCTGAGCAGGATGGCCTCCTCGAGGTCGTGGGTGACGAAGATGACCGTCGGTCGCTCGGCCTCCCACAGCCGGAGGAACTCCTCCTGCTGGATCGCGCGGGTCTGGGCGTCCAAGGCTGCGAACGGCTCGTCCATCAGAAGGACGCCGGGGCTCTGGACCAGGGTGCGGGCGATCGCAACGCGCTGGCGCATGCCCTGCGACAGGTGGAGAACATCCGAGTCGGCGAACTCGTGCAGACGAACGCGACGAAGCCACTCCTCGGCGCGCTCGCGTCGTTCCGCCTTGGGAACGCCCCGGACCTCCATGCCGAGTTCGACGTTGCTGCGGACCCGCCGCCACGGAAGGAGCGCATCACGCGCAAAGAGGAAAGCGGCGTCATTGCTGCCGGGCCGCACCTCCGCTCCGTCGATGCGAACGGTTCCACTGCGCGGCTTCAGGAGGTTGCCGACCATGCCGAGCGCCGTGGTCTTCCCACAGCCCGACGGACCGACGATGCTGACGAACTCGGACGGCTCGATGCGGAGGTTGAAGTTGTCCAGCACGCGCACCGGTCGATTGCCGTGGAGGAACGCGTGGCGGACATTTTCGAACTCGACCGAGACCCCCTTGGCGGTAGTGGGCCTCGTCGTAGTTTCAGCTGGACCAGTCACAAGAATCTCACTCTCACTGTTTGACCGTAGAGATGAATCGGACACCGTCAATCCGATGATGTGTGTGCGGGGCCGACCGATCGCTGCCTCCCGTGCCGGACGATCTGCTGAGTCGGCACAAAATCCACGGTGGATCCGGACTGCATGACCCTGTGGTGAATATCACCCTATCGGCCTATGAATCGTTGAACACGTCGGCGAAAGTGTCAAGGAAAAGAGGCCCGCCCGGGGGCTATCGCCTTGATAGCGATTCAGTCATTGTCCGCGGCCCCGAATGGCACGACGCTAACTCGAACGCACCTTGCCGGGAACGGCTCCCAGTGCGTCACAAGCTGCCCACACAGGGTGCGAATAACGAGGAGGACGTCAGGTGACCAGAGAAGCCGCCACCATCAACAAGGTCGGTCAGACCACTTTCGACTTCACGGACCAGGTCGTCATAGTGACGGGCGCTTCCGGAGGCATCGGGTCGGCGCTCGCCGACAAGTTCGCGGAAGCGGGAGCAGATCTGATCCTGCACGGGCGCAACGCCGAAACGCTCCAGGCGAGAGTCGAGAGTGTCGAAGCGCTCGGACGGAAGGCCGCCCTCGTCGCCGGCAACATCCGCGAGCCGAAGACTGCCGAAGATCTCGTCCGGACCGCCCTCGAGCGGTTCGGTCGGATCGACGTCCTGATCAACAATGCCGGCGGCAACTTCGCATCGCGCCTCGAGGACCTGTCGGTCAATGCCTGGAACGCGACGATCGATACCAATCTCAGCGGGGCCTTCCACGCTGCCCGCGCTTGCCTGCCGGTCTTCGAACGTCAGGGCGGCGGAAACGTCATCAACGTCGGATCCGGATCGGCCAACCACGCACACCCGCTCCGCGGCGCATACGCGGCAGCCAAGGCAGGGCTCGCCTCGCTGACGAAGACGATGGCCTGGGAATGGGCGGATCGCGGCATTCGAGTCAACTGCGTCGAACCCGGCGCCACGCTGACACCGGCGTCTCGTTTCGCATCTCCCGAAACCGAGCAGAAGTTCGGCCGCTATCTCGCACTCGGACGCGTCGGAAGGCCGGAAGAAGTCGCCGATGCCTGCCTGTACCTGTGCTCCGACGCCGCAAGCTTCATCACGGGAACCGTCCTGCAGGTCACGGGCGGCCCCCACACCTCCTCGGCCGCCGACGTCGAGCTCGTCCGAGGACCGCTCGATGCCTGACCTGCACAGCTGTTCAGAAGACTCGAAGGGAAGGTTCCGACATGGAATCCATCACTGAAGCGCCCCGCACGGTCGCGTCGATCGGCGGAGTCGCGAACAACGACGAACCGGCGGACATCGACAACGCGATCCTCGTGGAGCGGCGTCGCGCCCGGCGCAACGAAAAGATCCTCGTCTGGTCGCTTCGGGTGGGTGCGCTCGCACTCTTCGTCGCCGGCTGGGCCTTTGTCTCCGGAAACATGATCGTCGACCCGATGATGATCTCCGCCCCTCTCGATGTCGCGCGCGCGTTCATCGCCCAGCTGAGCGACGGCGTCTTCTGGACCGATGTGACGGCGACGTTCAGCGGGGCGATGGTCGGGCTGGTGACGGGTGCGATCGCCGGCATCCTCGCAGGTGTCGTCTTCGCACGCGTCCAGGTGCTCCACACCGCGGCCTCACCGTTCCTGACCTTGATGAACAGCCTTCCGCGTCCCGCCCTGGCACCGATCTTCATCCTCTGGTTCGGCCTGGGTTTCGGACCGAAGGCCCTCGTCGCCTTCAGCGTCGTGTTCTTCGTTCTGATGACCAGCACGATGGGTGCGATGAAGAGCATCGACCACGACATCGCTCAGTTGACCAAGTCGCTGGGCATGACACGGACCCAGCGCTTCTTCAAGATCGAGATTCCCGCGGCTCTGCCTGCCATCGTCGGCGGCCTGAGGCTCGGCGCGGTCTACTCGGTGCTCGGCGCCGTCGTGTCGGAAATGGTCGGCGCCTACACCGGCCTGGGGCAGCGCCTCGTCGTCGTGACCAACAATTTCCAGGTCGCGGAAACTTTCGCGATCCTGATCGCCATGGGATTGCTGTCCATGGTCCTGGACGTCTCGATCTCCGGCCTGCAGAAGCTGGTCACCAAGTGGACCAGGTAGGTCGGTGAAGATCTCCTCTCGCCCGCCGCGGGATACATTACGGGTACAACGATTCTCGTCGAGGGCGGCTCCCTCTCGCGGGACTCGACAGGCCTCGACGGCCTGGTGAACTGACCGGCCCGCGTCGGTCAGTTCGAGGTTTCGTGTCGATTGCCGCGACAGCCCGACGCTGAGTTCGGAGAGCACCCGGCGAGCTGTAATGTGGGCCACGTCGCATAGCAGCACCGAGGGAGACCGATGAGATTCGAGCAGTTGCGATATCTGGAAGCAGCGCTTCGGACCGGATCGTTCCGTCAAGCCGCCAAGGAACTCGACATCTCTCAGCCGACGATCACCAACCAGGTGCAGCGGCTCGAGGAGGACCTCGGTGTCGTGCTCGTGGTTCGGGGTGCCAAGGGAGTTCGGCCGACGTATGCGGCCGAACGGATCCTGCCGCACGTGGTCGCCGCCGTTCAGGCCGAACACCTGATGCGCGAGGAGGCCAGCGCCATCGGCGGCCTGAAACTCGGCACCGTCCGCCTGGGCACGGTGCCCGCGGGATCTCAGACGATCCTTCCCGGGGTGGTCAAGCGCCTGTTGAGCGACTTCCCCAATGTGCGTTTCGAGGTGGAGGAAGGTCCCTCGAGGATGGTGAGCCGCGGCGTCCTCAGCGGCCACTTCGACGTGGGTCTGGTGACGCGCCTGGCCGGAATCGATCTGATTCCGGCGGAGCAGGCCCTGCTGCACCACGTCGACCTGATCTCCGGCCGGCTGGTGCTGGCGGTCCCGGAGAATCATCGCCTCGCCAGCAAGGACGGCTTCGAGGCCGCCGACCTGGAGGGTGAGCCACTGATCTTCCCGGCGGAGACCAGCATCCTCCGTACCGCCTTCGAGCAGCTACTCGACGGAATCGAAGCCAGGATCGTCTACGCCACCAACAACGCCGAAGCGTCGCAGAACATGGTGCGCGCCGGCGTCGGGATCTGCATGGCGAACACACTTCTCAGCTCGACGGTGAGCGGCAACGGCGTCGCGCTCGTGCCCCTTCCCTTCGAGTGGGCGCATGCCCGCATCTCCGCGATCGTGAGGAATGACGAAGCGCGGACGTCTGCGGTGCAGGCATTCCTGGGTTTGTTGCGGGAATCTGCCAAGAACTTCTGACAGCGCTGTCGACCGGGACCCGCGGACCCGTCGGCGACGGTCCGATAGCGCACCCGTATCACCCCGCCAATGCTGCGGACCTTCCCAAGCCCTGTGCGGCTGACCACACTGAATACGTGCCGAGCGAGCGAGATCGCCGCCGGATCCGACGTTCAGTGAGGAACTTCAGGTGTCAGTCGATACAGCACAGCCATGCACCCGGGACGCAGTCGCCGAACTCATTTCCGTTGCACGGGAACGAGAATCGGCGATGTTCACGGAGGCGGAAGGTAAATCCCTGCTCTCCGCTTTCGGGATCGACACCCCCCGGGGCATCGAAATTGCTGTCGGCCAGTCGATTTCCGACGACCTTCGCGAGCCGTTGGTCGTCAAGGCCATCTCGTCCACGCTCGTCCACAAGTCCGACGCCGGCGGCGTGCGGGTGGGGGTGCGCCGCGACGAGATCGACGAGGTCGCTGCACGTATGGGCGAGCAACTGGCCGCCGCCGAGCACCGCTTGGAGGGCCTGCTCGTCGAGGAAATGGTGCCGTCCGGTCACGAAGTGATCGTCGGGGCCGTTCGGGCCCCGGGGCTGGGCTGGACCGTCATGGTGGGCCTCGGTGGCGTCTTGGTCGAGGTCTTCGAGGATGTCGCGTTCGGTCTCGCACCGCTCGCGAACGACCAGATCCTCGACATGCTGCACGAACTGCGCGGCATGAAGGTGCTCGACGGAGCCCGCGGTGGCGAGAAGGCAGACATCCCGTCGCTGGTGACGCTGATCTCGCGACTCGCCGGACCGAACGGTCTGCTGCAGTCGCTGCCGGACGACGTGATCGAGATCGACCTGAACCCGGTCATCGTTTCCGGAACACGGGCAGTGGCCGTGGACGCACGTTTCGTCGTCGGTCCGGTGGAAGACACCGGATCCGCACCCGGGGACCGTGGTGACGGCCGGGCCACGGATTTCACCCCGCTGTTTCATCCGCGCAGGGTCGCCGTCCTCGGCGCCAGCGGTCAGCGGCCGAACCTCGCCAACCGGTTCATCCGGAACATTCTGAGCGGCGGCTTCGACGGCACCATCGTGCCGATCCACCCGACCGCGGACAGCATCGAAGGACTTCCCACGGTGCGGTCGCTGGCAGACCTCGATCAACCGATCGACTACGCGTTCGTGGCGCTGCCCGCGACCCGTGTCAGCGAGGCGCTGAGCCGAGGCGCCGGGCGAGTTCGGTTCGCCCAGGTGATCTCCAGCGGTTTCGGTGAGGTCGAGGAAGGAAAGGATCTCGAGGAGACCCTGGTCCAGACCGTCCGCGACGCGGGCATTCGGCTGATCGGCCCGAACTGCCTGGGCACGCACGCCTCGGCCGGTCGCCTCTCGTTCGTGCCCGAAGCACCTCTGACGCCCGGAACGACGGCTGTCGTCTCGCAGAGCGGCGGGCTGAGTGTCGACATCCTGCGCGTCGGATCGTTGCGCGGCATCGACTTTCACAGCGTGGTCAGCATCGGGAACGGCGCCGACGTCACCGCCGCCGAGCTCGTCGAATCCGCCCTGCGGAACGACGAGGTCCGGGTCATCGGCCTGTACCTCGAGTCGCTGGCCGCGGCACGTGAGGTGCTCGACGTGCTGACCCGGGCCGAAATGCGCAAGCCGGTAGTGCTTCTCGCCGGTGGCCGAACCAGTGAAGGCTCGCGGGCGGCGACCAGCCACACCGGTGCCCTCGCGGGAAATCACCGGCTGTGGCCTGCGATTGCACGGCAGGCCGGAATGACCCTCGTGGATTCGCTCGAGGACTTCGCGACGGCCCTGCACGCCCTGTCCACCCTCGACCTCACGGTCAAGCCGAACGGTCGCGATGCCGTTCTGTTCGGCAACGGCGGCGGCGCGAGTGTCCTCGGCGCCGACGCACTCGAGCGGCAGGGACTGGCGACACCGCCGCTCGCCGATTCGGTGGTCGAGGAACTGGACGGCCTGGGCCTACCGCCGGGCAACGGCCTGCGCAACCCGATCGACGTGCCCGCGGGGACGCTCGCCGTCAAGAACGGTGCGATCGCGAAGGACGTTCTCGCGGTGGTGCTAGCCGGCAGCGAACCGGCAGTGCTGATCTCCCACCTCAACGTGGGCATCATCCAGCGCAACCTCGGTGAAACCCACGGCGACGTGACCGGCACCGTCATCGACTCGATCGCCGGTGCCCGCGACGAGGCCGCGTCGAACACCCACCAGCTTCTCGTGCTCAAGACGGACGGCAGCGCAGAGACGGAGGCATTGATCAAGACGTACGCGCACCGCGCCCGTACCCGCGGAATCCCGGTCTTCCCGGCCTTCGAGGACGCGGCCCTCGCCGCACGGGCGGTTCTCGAGCAGGGACAGCGGACATACCAGGCGTCACGCGACGCAGACGGAAGGTAGTAGAGATGTCACAGGACACAGTGATGGCTGAACCCACGCTCAGCCGCGAGCAGGAGCACGAAGAACGCCGCGCGGCCGCGCTGGCGATGGGTGGTCCGAAGAAGCTGGAACAGCGGCGCGCCGAGGGCAAGCTCAACGCCCGCGAGCGGATCGCGTTGATGCTCGACCCCGGAACCTTCCGGGAGAGCGGGTTGTTCACGACCTCGGCCGTCGACGCCGATCGCGACAAGACACCCGCGGACGGCAAGGTGACCGGAACCGGCGAGGTCGACGGCAGGCGCGCAGCCGTCATCGCCTACGACTTCACCGTCAAGGGGTCGTCGAGCAGTCCGGTGAGCAACAAGAAGATGTCCCATTTCAAGGAACTCGTCGTCCAGGTCGGGATGCCGCTGGTCTACCTGTCCGAATCCACCGGGGTCCGGATGCCCGACGCGATGGGCGGGACCGGAATGGGCGCCGCCAACAGCAAGAAGCGATTCCTCCGTCAGCGCGAAAGCCCCTGGGCATCCGCAGCATTCGGATACTGCTTCGGATCCGCCGCCTGGCACACCGTCTCCGCCGACTTCGCGGTCTTCCGCAAGGGGAGTGTCCTGGCGGTGTCGAGCCCCGGACTGGTCAGCCGCGCCACCGGCCAGCAGGTCGACGCCCAGGAACTCGGAGGCTGGAAGGTCCATGCCGAGGTCACCGGCTACGCCGATGCCGTCGCCGACACCGACGAGGAAGCGATCGAACTGATCCGCCGGTTCCTCTCGTACCTGCCTTCGCACAACGGTGAGACACCGCCGGTCGCGCCGATCCCGAGTGGATCGGGTGAGCGTGCCGCCGAACTCAACGACATCGTTCCCCAGACCCGCACCCAGACCTACGACGTACGCAAGGTGATCGAGATCGTCGCCGACACCGGTTCGGTGTTCCCGATCAAGGCACGCTACGGCAAGAGCCTGGACACCTCGCTGGTCCGGATCGGCGGACAGAGCGTCGGCATCATCGCCAACAACCCGATGTTCAAGGGCGGGGCGCTCGACGGTCCGGCGTGTGACAAGGCGACCAGCTTCCTGGTTCTGTGCGACTCCTACAACATTCCCGTCGTGTTCCTCGTCGATCAGCCGGGATTCCTGATCGGGCTGGAAGCCGAGCGGAACAAGATCGCCGGCAAGGTCATCAACTGGATGAACGCCCTGTCCCTGGTGACCGTGCCGAAGATCGCTGTCACGCTTCGTAAGAACTACGGCCAGGCCTACATCAACATGGGCGGCGGACTGACCGCCGACACGACGGCAGGCTGGTGGTCCACGGAGGTGAGCTTCATGGATCCCACGTCCGCGGTGTCGGTCGTCCACGGGGTCGACGCGGAATCCGACCCCGAGCTCTACGCGCAGCGGCTCGCCGAGATGGCCAAGGGGACTACCGCGTACGACGTGGCACGCGTCTTCGGCGTCGAACAGGTCATCGACCCCGCCGAGACCCGCGACTTCATCCTCGGCGCACTGAAAGACCACTACCGAGCCCGGACCAACGGCATCGGCGAGCACCTGCTGCGCGCCTGGCCCACGAGTTACTGAGGACGACGTGATGAACTCATTTCCAGATTGCCTGCTGGTCGCGAATCGCGGCGAGATCGCCCGGCGGATCATCTCGACCGCCAACAAGCTCGGTGTCCGTACCGTCGCCGTCTACCACAAGGTCGATGCGGACCTGCCCTACATCGGTGAGGCCGACCACGCCGTTCAGCTCGAGGGCGACACACCGGTGCAGGCGTACCTCGACGGTGCCCAGATCGTCCGAATCGCACAGCAAGCCGGTGCGACGGCCGTGCATCCGGGCTACGGATTCCTGGCCGAGAACGCCGACTTCGCCCGACTGGTGGCCCAGTCCGGACTGACGTGGGTCGGCCCGAGCGCCGAGGTCATCGAGGTGATGGGTGACAAGGTCGAGTCGCGCCGGGTCGTGGCTGCTGCCGGTGTTCCGATCAGCGGTGACGTCGGTGCAGCGCTCGAGACGGGCGACGAAGCCGTCGCGGAGGCCGGGCGTCTCGGATATCCGGTAATGGTCAAGGCATCCGCAGGCGGCGGCGGAATCGGCATGGCCGTCGCGCACGACGAAGACGGCCTGCGCAAGGCGTTCGAGAACACCAAGTCGATGGCGGCGCGGAGCTTCGGTTCCGATCGGGTCTTCGTCGAACGGTATGTGTCGTCCGCGCGGCACGTCGAGATCCAGATCCTGGGTCTGGAGGACGGTTCGATCGTCACTCTGGGAGAACGGGATTGCTCGACGCAACGACGTCACCAGAAGCTGATCGAGGAGAGCCCGGCCCCGCACCTGGATCCGGCCCTGCGAGAGCGCCTCGTCGAGAGTTCGATCGCGGCCGCCCGGGCCGTGGGCTATCGGAATGCGGGCACGGTGGAATTCCTCATCGACGCCGTCACGGGTGACTTCGTGTTCCTCGAGATGAACACCCGTATCCAGGTCGAGCACCCGATCACCGAACTGACCCACGGTGTCGATCTGGTCGAGCAGCAGCTGAGCATCGCGCAGTCGGGCACCACCACCCCGGGCTTCGCCCCCGTCTCGCGCGGTCATGCGATCGAATTGAGGATCTGCGCGGAAGACCCCAAACGGTTCTTCCCGCGCCCGGGGCCGATCGACGTGTGGCAGGAGCCGACGGGGCCCGGTATCCGGGTCGACGCGGGCTATACGGCCGGCACCGAGGTGACGCCGCACTTCGACTCGTTGCTGGCCAAGGTCTGCGCGTTCGGCGCGACCCGTGAGGAGGCGCACGCCCGCGCCCTCGCGGCCTGCAAGGAGTTCGTGATCGAGGGGCTCGTCACCAACAAGCCCTTCCTCGAAGACGTGCTCGGCTCGGAAGAGTTCACGAGCGGGCGTTACGACACCGGTGTGGTCGAGAAGATCCAGCAGAGACAAAAGAACTTGGCCAGAAGGAGTGCGTGAGATGTCAGAGACGATTCAGTCGGATATGGGTGCCAACGTGTGGAAGATCCTCGTCGCACCGGGTGACCGGGTGGAGGAGGAGTCGACGTTGATGATCCTCGAAGCCATGAAGATGGAGATCCCGATCCTCGCCGAAGATGCAGGCACGGTCGTGGCAGTCCACGTCGCCGAGGGCGACAGCGTCGCGTCCGGTCAGCCCCTCGTCGAATTCGAGACGGCATGAGCACATCGATTCCCCGCCGCATGAAGTCCTGGTCGGTCACCCAACTCGGCGAGCCGATCGACGTCGTGCAACTCGTCGAGGGTGATGTTCCCGAACCCGGTGCAGGGCAGGTCCTCGTGCGGGTCCTCGCGGGCGCAGCCAATTTCCCGGACGTGCTCATGTGCCGTGGCAAGTACCAGGTGCGCCCCGACCTGCCCTTCACCCCCGGACGTGAAGTCTGCGGCGAGGTCGTCGCGGTCGGGCCGGACGTCGTACGGGCCGCGGTCGGCGACCGGGTGCTGGGCCTGACCACCCTGCCCTACGGCGGATTCGCCGAGTACGCCCTGATGGACCAGAGCACGACCCACCAGGCGCCCGCCTCACTCGACGACGCGCAGGCCTCCTGCCTGTTCATCGGGTATCAGACCGGCTGGTTCGGGCTTCATCGGCTCGCCAGGATTCAGGAGGGGGAAACCCTCCTGGTTCACGCGGCCGCCGGCGGTGTCGGCAGCGCGGCCATCCAGCTCGGCAAGGCCGCCGGTGCCCGGGTCGTCGGTGTCGTGGGCGGCGAGGAGAAGGCCGCCTACGCCAGGCAACTCGGTGCCGATGTCGTCGTCGACCGCAGGCAGGAGGACTTCGTCGGGGTCGTCAAGGAATTCACCGACGGTAGAGGCGCCGACGTCATCTACGACCCGGTGGGCGGTGACGTTTACCAGCGTTCGACGAAATGCATTGCGTTCGAGGGTCGGATTCTCGTCGTCGGCTTCGCGGGCGGCGAGATCCAGACCGCGGCGCTCAACCACGCTCTGGTCAAGAACTACGCGATTCTGGGCATTCACTGGGGGCTCTACAACACGAAGAATCCCGGCGCGGTCGATCGATGCCACCAGGAACTGTGCGCGTTGGCGGACTCCGGAGCCATCGATCCCTTCGTCAGTCAACGGGTCTCGATGGACGGGGTGCCTGCGGCCCTGCAGAGCCTGGGGGACGGAAAGACCGTCGGCCGAGTGGTGATGGAGCACACCGGGATCGGCCGCTAGCCAGTTTGCGGAAACCGGGGGCAGCACATCGTCAGGCCACCAGGCATGCACTAATCACTAGGAGTACGAATGTTTGGGTCGAAGCAAGGTGACTCGCCCTTCGGAGAACTGCGGGCATTGGACAGCAACATCTCGAGAAGGTCGATGTTGAAGTATCTCGGTCTCGGCACGGCGGCGGTCGGCGCCACCTCGTTGCTGGCGGCCTGCGGGGGTGGACTGGGCGCCGGTGCCTCCGGCCGGGGCGCCCAGTTCAGCATCGCGTCATTTCCGGGTGACAGCTTCCTCCTCGATGCGGTGAATCTTGCCAACAACGACTTCGCCAGGAACAACCTCGACGTTCCGAAGTTCATCACCCCGCAGAGCGGTGTGCAGGCGCTGCAGCTCGTCTCCGCAGGCGCTGTCAACGGCTACACCTCCGACACCCTGCTGCTGATGGGTGCTCACGCCAACAGCACCCAGGGCAAGCGGCCGGTCATCATCGGTCTGAAGAACGTGGCCACCACCTACGGGATCGTCGTCGGCCCGAACGGCAATTGGCCCGGCGAGGGCGCCACGTTCGAAGAGAAGATGCAGTCGCTCAAAGGCAAGTCGATCGGGGTGAGCGCCATCGGCGCGGGCGGTGATCTGCAACTGGACCTCGCTCTCGAACTGGCCGGTATGCAGTCCTCGGACGTCACCCATCTCGCGACCGGCCCGTCTGCCTCGGCGATCCCGAACATGAAAGCCGGGCGACTCGACGGCTACGTCGCGGTCCAATGGAGCTCGGGGCAGTTCATCGCGAGGGAGACAGGCGGATCGGTGCTGCTCGACTTCGGCAGGCCGTCGATGCCCGAGACATTGCGCAACCAGGCAGTGCTGTGCATTTCGACCAGCGAAAGTTTTGCCCAGGAGAACGAGGACGTTCTGAAGAACTGGCTTCGAGCACAGTCGGAGGGCAGCGAATGGATGGTCTCCCAGAAGGACGAAGCAGCGGAAATCCTGAACTCCGGCACCTTCGACGGCAACGCACCCGAAATCGCCAAGGCCTACATGGAGCACTACGCGCAGGAGGTGGCGCCGAAATTGCAACCGATGTTCAAGGCACCCAAGGATCAGGTCGACCACATGATCGACCTCGCCGTCCGCTTCGGAAACGCGAAGGAAGGCGCTATCAGCTACGAGCAGATAGTCCCCGCCTTCGCACGGGCGTGAGGTCTCACATGGAGCACACACAGACGACGCGTCCCCAGTCCCCGCCCGGGCTGGACCTCGATCGAATCACCGACTGGCTGGCCGGGGAGCGACCGGGCCTGGTGGCAGGGGAGCTGTCGGCCCGCCTGATCGAGGGTGGGAAATCGAATCTGACCTACGACCTCACCGACGGTGCCAAACAGTGGATCGTGCGTCGTGCGCCCCTGGGCGAGGTCATGGCGACGGCTCACGACATGCGCCGGGAGTACCGAATGGCAGGCGCACTTCGCACCACCGACGTCCCGGTGCCTGCGATGATCGCCTACTGCGACGACAAGGACGTTCTCGGCACCGACTTCTACCTCATGGAGCGGATAGAGGGCGTGCCCTATCGGTACGCCGATGAGCTCAGGCCACTCGGTGCTGCTCGAACCCGAGCCATCTCCGTCGAGCTGGTACGCACACTCGCAAAGCTGCACCGGGTAGAACCGCGAGAGGTGGGCCTGAACGACTTCGGTCGCCCGGAGGGTTTCCTGGGACGGCAGGTGAAACGCTGGAAGACTCAGCTGGACGCGTCCTACACTCGCGATCTCCCCGGCGCCGACGAGCTCTACTCTGCACTCGTCGCGGCCGTCCCCTCGAAGTCGGACGCCGGCATCGTCCACGGTGATTTCCGCTTGGACAACGTGCTCGTCGGCGCCGACGACATGCCTGCCGCGGTCATCGACTGGGAACTGGCGACGCTGGGCGACCCGCTCCTGGACCTGGCCTTGATGCTCACCTATCAGCGGCGAGCGAAGATCGTGTCCGAACGGGATACGACGGAACCGGCCATGTACGACGCGACGCTGGCACCCGGCTACCTCACCGAGAAGCAGATCATCGAACAGTACGAAGCCGAGAGCGGCCGCGAACTGGAGGGATTCGGCTTCCACCTCGGTCTGGCCTGTTTCAAGCTCGCCTCGATCTCCGAGGGCGTCCGGTATCGACACATCAATCGTCAAACCCTGGGTGCGGGTTTCGAGGACAGCGGCAGCACTGTGCCGTTGCTGCTCGAACTCGGGCTCGACTCACTGAAGGAGTACAAGTAGATGGAATTCTCGACAGACGCCCGGACCGACGAGTTGCGCAAGGAACTCGTCGACTTCATGTACGGGCACGTCTACCCGTCCGAGGCGGCGTACCTGGATGAGCTGGACAGCCTGGAGAACCGCTTCGCGTGGTCGGAGTCTCCCATCCTGCAGAAGCTGAGAGCGGAGGCACGCAGCCGTGGGCTGTGGAACCTCTTCCTTCCCGGGGCCGAGGGTGCCGGGCTGACGAACGTGCAGTACGCGCCGCTGGCCGAGATCACCGGCCGCAGCAAGCTCCTCGCTCCCGCGGCGCTGAATTGTTCGGCCCCGGACACCGGCAACATGGAACTGCTGTCGATGTTCGGCACCGAGCAGCAGAAGAAGGAATGGCTCACCCCGTTGCTCGAGGCCGAGATCCGTTCGGCCTTCGCCATGACCGAGCCCGACGTCGCGTCCTCGGACGCCACCAATATCTCCACGAGCATCGTTCGCGACGGCGGCGACTACGTGATCAACGGCCGCAAGTGGTACATCAGCGGTGCGATGAATCCCAACGCCAAGATCCTGATCGTGATGGGCAAGACGGATCCGACGGCAGACAGGCATCGCCAGCAGAGCATGATCCTGGTACCGCGGGACACCCCCGGCGTCCACATCACGCGCGCGATGAAGGTCCTGGGTTACGACGACCACCACAGCGGTGGACATGCCGAGATCGAGTTCACCGACGTGCGGGTTCCGGTTGCGAATCTCATCGGCAACGAGGGCGACGGCTTCGGGATCGCCCAGGCCCGGCTGGGACCCGGCCGGATCCATCACTGCATGCGCGCCATCGGTATCGCGGAGCGGGCGATCAAACTCATGTGCGAGCGGGCCGACGAACGCGTGGCGTTCGGCAAGCCGCTCAGCCAGCAGGGCGTGATTCGCGACTGGATCGCCGAATCGCGGGTCCGTCTCGAGCAGTTGCGCCTGCTGGTCCTCAAGACGGCCTGGCTCATGGACACGGTGGGCAACAAGGGCGCCCACACCGAGATCCAGGCGATCAAGATCGCCACGCCGTCGACCGTCGAATGGATCATCGACAAGGCCATCCAGGTCCACGGCGCCGGCGGACTTTCCCAGGACTTCTTCCTCGCACCGGCAGCCGCGTACGTCCGCACGCTACGGTTCGCGGACGGACCCGACGAGGTGCACAAGAACGCGCTGGCGCGCAATGAACTTCGCCGCCAGGCTGCACGACGCAGTGCCTGACCGCTCGGTCGGTTTCTGCTGAGTGCGTTCGGCTCCGCTCGCCCACGAAGCGAGTCGGTTTCGCCGTGACGGCCCACCCGTGTCCCCCTCACCTGTAACCCAGGTGAGGGGGACACTGTCGTGTGCAGGGCCCGTTCGGTGTGGCTATCGCCTTGATAGTGAGTGAGACATTGATCGCACCGGCAGGCGCCGCGCATGATCATGACGTGCCAAATCATCTTGCTCAGCATGGTGCCGACTCGTCCTCGCCCGCATCGCCGGTCACCCGGCGACCCGGAAACCAGACGCTCGAGGTCGCGCGGAAGGACGTCGTGGCAGACGGCGTCGTGAAACTGCGGCTCGAGGAGCCGACCGGTGGGCGGCTCCCGCATTGGACGCCCGGCGCGCACATCGACCTGGTCATACCGACCGCGGACGGTGGTTCCCAGGTGCGGCAATACTCGTTGTGCGGCGACCGGTGGGATGCCTCCGCCTACGAGGTCGCCGTATTGCGGGAGCCGAACTCCAAGGGCGGATCGCAGTTCATTCACGAAAATCTGGCCGTCGGGGACATGCTCAGTGTCGGCACCCCTCGGAACAATTTCGGTCTGGCTCCGGCGAGCCGGTACGAATTCATCGCCGGCGGCATCGGGATCACTCCGATCATGACGATGATCGCCGCAGCCGAGAAGCTGGGAATCGACTGGCACCTGCTCTACGGCGGACGGTCGCGTCGCTCCATGGCCTTCCTCGGAGAACTGGCTCGATACGGAGACCGCGTCACGGTGTGGCCGCAGGACGAATCGGGTCATCTGCAGCTCGGCTTCCTCGACAAGCCGACGGACGGTGCCAAGGTGTACTGCTGTGGACCCGAGCCACTGCTGGCGGCGGTCGAATCCGCTTCCACGAACTGGCCCGGATGGGCCGTCCGGTTCGAGCGGTTCGTGGCGCCTTCCCAGCCGCCACCGGTCCGCACCGAGCCCTTCGCGATCGAACTGTCCCACTCCGGCAGAACTGTCACCGTCGGTACCGAGCAGACCGTTCTCGAGGCCCTGGACGCCGCCGGCGTCCCCGTGTTGTCCTCGTGCAACGAGGGAGTCTGCGGCACATGCGAAGTCGGCGTCGTGGCCGGTGTTCCGGATCATCGGGATTCACTCCTGAGCGATGCGGAGCGCGCCAAGGGGGACCGGATGTTCGTCTGTGTGTCACGTTCGATCACCGAACGACTCGTGCTGGATCTATAGGAGGTTGACAGTGTCGATTGCGGATACCACCGGACGGCAGGGTTCGACAGCCCCGTCCCTCGACGACGACCCGTTCTCGTCGGAAACTTTGGAAAACCCGCTGCCGTTCCAGGAGCGACTGCGTGAATCCGGGCCCGTCGTCTTCCTGCCCCGGTACAACGTCCACGCCGTCGGGCGTTACGACGAGGTCCACAGCGCACTCTCGAACTGGCAGGGCATGACTTCCGGTTCCGGAGTCGGCCTGAACGAGCCCTGGCGGGCCCGGGGACTGCTTCAGACCGACCCGCCCGAGCACGACGCACCCCGCGAGGTGCTGCAGACGATCCTGTCCGCACGAGCATTGCGTGCGATGAAGGACGCCTGCACACGGCAGGCCGAGACACTGATCGACAACCTGCTCGGTGGCACGGCTGCCGGGGACGCGATCGAGATCGACGGATACAACGACATCGCGGCCGTGTTTCCGGTGAACTTCTTTCCCGACGCGTCCGGGATCGACGAGGAGCAGCGGGAGAATCTCGTTCCCTACGCGGATCACATCTTCAATGCCCTGGGGCCGCGAAACGACCGGGTCCTGCAGGGCGAATGCCGGAGCGAGGCGCTGGCGGAATGGGCCACGGCGAAGTGTGCCCGGGACTCACTGAAGCCCGAAGGATTCGGCAGCGAGATCTGGGCCGCCGCCGACCGCGGCGACATCATGCACGAACTGGCGCCGCTCCTCACGCGTTCGCTGTTGTCGGCAGGTGTGGACACGACCGTCTACGGTCTCTCGGCGATGCTCTACGGATTCGCCACACATCCCGATCAGTGGGCGGCACTTCGACAGAACCCCAACCTCGCCCGAGTCGCGTTCGACGAGGCGCTGCGCTGGGAATCGCCGGTCCAGATGCTGTTCCGCAAGACGTCCGTCGACGTCGAGATCTCCGGGACCGTCATACCGGCCGAGACGAGGGTGCTGCTGTGCTACGCCGCCGCGAACCGTGACCCGCGCCGGTGGGACAACCCCGATCGGTTCGACCTCTCGCGTGATCCCTCGGGGCACGTGGCCTTCGGGATGGGGATCCACCAGTGCGTGGGTCAGCACGCGGCGCGTCTGCAGGCCGAATGCCTGCTCGAGGTTCTCGTGACCCGGGTGAAGTGCGTCGAACTTGCGGCACCCGTACGTCGCTATCACAACAACACGCTCCGAGGATGGAAGGCCATGCCGCTTCGGCTGAGCCTCGCCTAGATGATGTGAACGAGTTCGTGTTCGACTGCGCCATAGAGCGATTGAGCGCCGGTGCCGGTTCGACGTACCTGATTCTCGGTGAGGCCGGCACCGGCAAGACACACCTCCTGCGGAGCACGATCGACGCCGCCCGCAGGCGCGGATGGACGTGCTTGTACGCCGCGGCGCACGAGTACGACCGCGACATCCCGTACGCGACGGTGCGCACTCTCGTGGGAGTCCACGGCCACACTGCGGTACCGAGTGATCCGAATGGTGTGACGGCGCTGTTGCAGTCGATGACGGATTCGTCGCCGGTCGTCGTGGTCGTGGACGACGCGCACCTTGCGGACGAGGACAGCCTCGTCGCAGTGACCCTCGCCGCCCGGCATCTGGCGGGCCGCCCGCTCCTCGTGATCTTCGCCTCGCGGACTCGGCCGTGGACGACCGGCGAACGTCTGGTCGCGACGATCGGCCATCTCGTGAGCGAACAGGCACAGACGGTCCTCGAGCTTCGGCCGGTGGAGGGGCGGGCCCTCGGCGAACTGATCGAGTCGGTGCTCGGCGCCGCGCCCGACGAGCGACTGACCGGTTATCTGACCGAGCGGACGCGGGGAAACGCGCTGCTGGTCCGGGAAACGGTGAACGCGTTGCGCACTGCGGGTGCGGTCCGGATCGAACAGGGGATCGGCTACCTGGTCGACGATTCCCCGCCCCGGTTCCCGCGCCCTGCGGCGTTGCTCCACCGGCTGCTTCCCGGGGATCACGCCGTCCGTGCACTGGGTCGTCTGGTCTCGGTGTTCGGGCGGGTGGATCTGGACTACCTTCCTCTCCTCGCCGAGCTGGCCGAGAGGTCGCCGGGCGAGGTCCGGGCCGTCTTCGACTCACTGGTCGCGCGCGGTGCGCTGGTGGCAACGGGGTCCGGATGGTACGAATTCGGCCACCCACTGATCGGTGAGTTGCTGTACGACGACATCGGTCCGGCCGCGCGCCGCCGTGTTCATGCTGCGATTGCCGCGCGGATCGAGGGCACCGACCACGAGTTGGGCATGCCGGCCCTCGAGCGCGCCCGGCACGTCACCGAGGGTGCGGCGCGCGGCGACACGGTCGCGGTCACGGTGGCGTTGCGTGCCGCCGACAGGGCGCTGCGCACGTCGCCGCGCACGGCCGCCCGCTGGTACGGCCGCCCGCTGGTACGGCCGGGCGCTCGACCTGCTGCCCCGCGCGGACGCCGCCGCCGGCGAGATCCTCGGCAGGCAGTCCGAGGCATATTGGAAGGGCGCGCGGCCGGCCCTGGCCATCGAAGCCGGCAGGAAAGCGCTCGGCGTCCTCGCGGCGGGCCGTTCCCGCGACCGCACCGTGGCGACGATCGTGCACTGCCACAACGCGATGGGCGATCCGCAGAGCGCTCTCGACCTGCTGGTCGCCGAGGCGGGGCAGGCGAGAGACTCGACGCCCTCCCTGGCACAGCGCGCGGCGATGTCGGCGCGCCTGGGGCGATACGGATCAGGCGCGCGTCCTGGCCGCGGCGGCGTGGTCACAGGTGCGCGACTCGACTCCGGCGGACCAGGTGGTCGCCTACACGTACCTCGGTCAGGTCGAAGCCTCCGTCGGAACGTTCCCGAATCTGCTCGAGGCCGTCGACCGGCTCGAGATCCTGGGAACCGGCGAGCGCGAACTCCCGGTGGGCACGCGCACCGGTGCGTTGGAGTCGGCGGCGCTCCACGCCGCAACAGCAGGCGTGACCGGTCGTGCGAACGCGCTGCTGACGGGTGACGCCGCCGGACTCGCCGGATTCGGAAACCTGGGCGGGCAAGCCGTACTGGCTCGCGCGCTCGCCGAGTTCACGACCGGAGACTGGACCGCGGCTTCCGAGACGATCGCGCGGGAGGCAGTCCATCTCGAGTTCTCGGGTATGCGCAGCGCTCTGGCTCGCCTGCGATGTGCGGAGGTGCAGATCCTCACGGGCCGTGGCGATTTCCGGCGTGCGGTGTCCGTGCTGGCCGCGACGAAGCCGCCGGCCTCCTGCCGGATCGACTTCGCGGTCTGGCAGGCGGTGCAGGCGTCGGTCGAGGTGTCGAGGTCCAGGTGCGAGGACGCCATCCCGGTCCTGGAGCGACTGCGGTCGGAAGCGGGCGCCCGTGGCTGGAACGAGGTCGGGACCATCACCCACGCGAGCCTGGTCGAGGGTTACCTCGCTCGGGGAGAGGTCGAGGCCGCAGGGCGCGTCGCGGACGAGTTCTGCCGCCTCGCGGAGAACATCGGTTCGCCCACGGCCCGGATGGCGTCCGGCATCGGCCATGCCCTCACCTTCGGTGACTTGGACCGCGCTCGCGACGTGCTTCTCGAGGCCGAGGAACAGGGCCTGCACTACATCGCGGCGCGGGCCCACCATGCGCTGGGCGTCGTCGGCCGGGACGGCGCCGACCACCTCGAGGCCGCGTGGGCACTGTTCAAGAAGATGGACGCGACGCTGTGGCTGAAGCGGGTCGAGGCCGCAGGCAGGTCGCGTGGTCTCGTCCTCGACAGACGTGTCGACAAGGCGGGCGCGCCCGGACCACTCACCGATGTGGAGCGTCACCTCGTCACGCTGGTCCGAGACGGCCTCAGCAACCGGCAGATCGCCGAGGTTCTCCACTACAGCAGCAAGACCGTCGAGGCCTACCTCACCCGCCTCTACAAGAAGACCGGCTACAACTCGCGGGTCGAGCTGATCGTGGCCCATGAGCGGGCGGACAGCCTCACCGGTAGGTGACCCAGGGGTCCGGGAGATGACCGTGCTCGTTGAACGCCACGAGGGACGTCCCCGACGAGCCGATCACGATCTTGGTGACGCCGGAATTGACCGCGACCCTGTTCAGGGCGAGCCATTGCGGGAAGCCGCCACCCAGTAGTCGGGCGGTCACCCAGGCAATCGCGCCGGCGCTGGAGAAGACGACACCGGTCTGCCCGCGTTCGAGCCCTCCGGCAACGCGGTCGAGGGACGCGTCGACCCGGGCCGTGAACGCACCGAACGTCTCGGCGTAGTCGGCGTCGTGGTCACCGGACGACCACCGTGTGGACGCCCGCTCGAGCAGCCGCTGGAAGGCGCGCGAATCCGTCTTCGCCTGCGGATCGTGCTCACCGTTCGCAGCCAGCAGGTCGCTCGCGTCGAACTCGTCCCAACCCGGATCGACGTCGGGGTGCGTCGTGTGCCAGGCGGCTGCCGCGCTTGCCTCCTGAGCCGTCTCTCGTTGGCGTTTCATGTTTCCGGTGACTGTCCGGGCGGGAGCGATGCCGCGACGATTCAGTTCGGTGCCGAGGGCGCGACTCTGTTCTCGGCCGCGCGGCGACAGGCGGTCGTAGTCGTCGGTGCCGAAGGATGCTTGTCCGTGACGGACCAGAAGAACAACACTCATTCGGCGGAGGCTAGTTCACCCGACTACCGGCGGCATACCCTTCTCGGCCGGTCGCCGCACACTCTCGGGAGAACCCTATCGGCCGCCCACCGCGGCGGAGGTACCTCTAGATTCAGAGGATGGACATGCGGCAGATGGAGTACTTCCTCGCTGTAGTCGACTGCGGCGGCGTCACCCGCGCCGCGGCGCAGTTGCGTGTGGCGCAGCCTTCGCTGTCGCAGGCGGTGCGCAAGCTCGAGAAGGACCTGGGCGTCGAGTTGTTCCATCGCGTCGGCCGTGGCCTCGTGCTGTCCCCGGCCGGGGAGGCGCTCGTCGGCCCGGCACGCACCATCCTGCGGGAGGTGGAATCGGCCGAGAACACCGTGCGCGACGTCGGGGCGATGCGCGGCGGCCGGATCGACATCGCCTCGCTCTCGGACCTGTCTTCGGATCCGCTGTCGGTGTGGGTCGCCAAGTTCCGCCGGCAGTACCCCGACGTGCGGTTCCACATCGAAGATCGGGACGAGACCGCCGACATCGTGTCGCTGGTCCGGTCGGGGGCGTGTGAGCTGGGCGTTCTTGCGCTGCCCCTCCCGACCGAGGACCTCGTCGGGGAGGAGCTGATCGATCAGCAGCTCGTGCTGGTGTGTCCGCCCGGCACCGACGCCCGGTGGCCCGACCCGGTGCCGATCGAGTCGTTGACCCGTGTTCCGTTCGTCATGGGCGAAAAAGGCACGGCGACGCGGGATTTCATCGACCGCTCGCTACGGTTGCACGGTGTCGAACCCGACGTCGCGGTGGAGGTGCGTCAGCGTGGCGCCGTGCTGCCGATCGTTCTCGCGGGCGGCGGGGTCTCGATCGTGGCCCTGCGCAGCGGACTCGACGCGATGCTGCGCGGCGGGGTGGTGCGTGAACTCTCGCCGCGGCTCACCCGCCGCATGGGTGTGGTCCGCCGTCCCGGCCGGATGACCCAGGCGTCGTCGGAGTTCCTCGCTTGCGCCCGAGCGTCTTTCGAGGAGTTCGCCGCGTCCATCGCCGTGCACATGTCCTCCGGTGTTTCCCTCGTGGAGGCCGCGCAGCTGACGCGGGCCGAGTCCGACCGCCGGATTCGCGACGACAACGCACGCACCACCAACTCATAGGCAATTGCAGTATTTCTCCTACTTTTCTGGTCTTTGACCTGATCGATGCTCGGGACTTGAATGGTGTGTACCTGATCACACCGTTGCGGCGGGATCCGGATCGATCACCTAGAGGTCGCTTTCGAGATCCGTCCGGACTGGTTCATGCCATGCAGACATGTCGCGACGGTTCGTTCCCGAAGAGGCCCTATGACTCAGATATCGACGCCGACAACCGCAGCGTCCCGGCGTACCAGATCGGCGCTGACCCGCCGCGCCTGGATGATTACCGGACTGCTCGTCGTGTTCATGCTCATCAATTTCGCGGACAAGTCCGTCATCGCGTTCGCCGGCGTCCAGATCCAGAAGGATCTGGGCCTGACGCCGCAACAGTTCGGCATGATCCAGAGCAGCTTCTTCTGGCTGTTCGCCGCCGGCGCCCTGTTCTTCGGCTGGCTGTCGTCCAAGGTGAGTATCCGATGGCTGCTGGCCGGACTGATGCTGCTCTGGGTAGCCACCATGGTGCCCCTGACCGGCACCGTGACCTTCGGCGTCCTGGTGGCCTGCCGGCTCATCCTCGGGTTCGCCGAGGGCCCGGCCTTCGCCCTCGCCAACCACGCCGTCCACTCCTGGTTCCCGCCGGAGAAGCGTGCCCTGCCGAGCAGCTTCGTCACCGCCGGATCCTCGCTCGGCGTCCTCATCGCTGCCCCCGTACTGACCTGGATCATCGTCCGCTGGGACTGGCACGCCGCGTTCTACCTCCTGATCACGGTCGGTCTGGTCTGGGTGGTCGCGTGGATCATCCTCGGACGAGGCGCACCCACCGAGACCGCCGAGTCGGCCAAGGCAACCGTCGTCGACACCGTCGACGCCCCGTACCGGACGATCCTGCGCACCGGGACCGTGATCGGGATCGCGCTGTTGATGTTCTGCTCGTACTGGTCCACCACGCTCAAGGTGTCCTGGCTCCCCGTCTACCTCGAAGACGGCCTCGGCTACGACACCCTGACCACCGGACGGCTGGTCATGCTTCCCTACGGACTCGCGGCGGTCGGTGCGATCGCCGCCGGGTGGTTCTCGAATCGCCTCGTCTCCCGCGGCGTCTCCCGGAAGGTTGCGCGCGGCTACCTGTCGGCCGGCCTGATCGCAGGCGCCGGTATCACCATGGTCGGGTTCACCATCGTGTCGGCCGGACTGCTGCAGATCCTGCTCGTGTCCCTGGCCTTCTCGCTCAACACCGCGGCGTACGGCGTGGCGTTGACGGCAATCGCCGACGTCGTGCAGTCCCGTAAACGCGGCATGGTCCTCGGTGGCCTCGGCGCGGTGTCGAGTATCTCCGGCATGATCGCACCACTCGTACTCGGCTTCTCGGTCGGCCGGGCGGCCGACAAGATCTCCGGCTACGGCACCGGCTTCCTGATCAGCGGCATCCTGATGATCGTCGGTAGCGCGATCGCGGTGTTCCTGGTCAACCCCGAACGGGACATCACCGTCATCCGCAAGCGTGCCGAGGAGACCGCATGATCGACAAGCCTCTCGACGGCGTCCGCGTCATCGACTTCGGTCAATTCATCGCTGCCCCCGCCGCCACCCAGGTCCTGGTGGACCTCGGCGCCGACGTGATCAAGGTCGAACCGGTGCACGGCGAGTCCGCACGCGGAATCGGTGCGCACGGTAAAGCCATGGTGGAGAACTACAACCGCGGCAAGCGGGCAATCGCGCTCGACCTCAAGGACCCGCGCGGTCAGGAGATCGCCCGCCGTCTGATCGCCGGCGCCGACATCGTGGTGCAGAATCTGCGCCCCGGGGTGATGGACAAGCTCGGGCTGGGCGCGGAGGAGATGCGCGCCGCGCATCCGCACCTCGTGTACGCGACGGTGAGCGGGTTCGGATTGCACGGACCGTCCAGGAATCGTGCCGGCCTCGACATCGCCGCGCAGGCGGAGAGCGGCCTGATGTGGGTGACCGGCGAGCACGACGGCGAGCCGCAGAAGGTCGGTGCCCAGATCGTCGACGCCGCCACCGGCTACGTCTGTGCCCAGGCAATCCTCGGCGCGTACATCAGGCGCCTGCGCACCGGCGAGGGCGACACCGTCGAGGTGTCGCTGCTCGAGGTCGCGATTCATCTGCAGGCCCCGAACTGGGGCGCCTACCTCGACACCGGCAACGAACCACGGCGCATGGGCAACGGTCAGCCGACCGTCGCACCGGCCGCCGACATCATGCCTACCAGCGACGGCAGCGTCGTCGTCTCCGCTTACTCCGAGGTCCACTTCCGTCGACTGTGCCGACTGCTGGGCCGGGAGGAACTCGCCGACGACGCCCGATTCGCCGACAACGAGAGCCGGGTCCGCAACCGCGTCGCCCTGCTCACCGAGTTGCGCGCTGCGTTCGCGAACATGACGAGCGACGAGGCGATGGACGTGCTCGCCGCCAACGGTGTCGTCGCCGGGCGGATCAACACCTACCCCGAAGCGATGCGCAGCCCCGACGTCCAGGCCTCCGGGCTCTTCATCGAGGTCAGCCGCCCCGACGGCGTGCCTGCGACGGCTCTCGGCACGCCGTGGCACCTCGAGAGCGTCCCGAAGCTGCCCACGGCAGGTGCGCCCGACCTGGGGCAGCACACCGCCGAACTGATCGCCGAACTCGGCTACCCGACCGACGCGCTCGATGCGCTGGCCGCCGACGGCGTCGTCGCACTCGGCCGCTGACATCCGTCGACGGCAATTGCCGTCGACCCATTTTCGAAGGAATCACCATGCAACGCACCATCTTCACCGACGACCACGATGCCTTCCGCGACGTCGTCCGCCAGTTCATCGCCAAGGAGATCGTCCCGAACCTGCCCGACTGGGAGGCGGCCGGCTGCATCCCCCGCGACTTCTACACCAAGACAGCGGCACTCGGGATCAACGGACTGCAGGTGCCCGAGCAGTACGGCGGCGGCGGCATCGACAGCTTCCTGTTCAACACCGTCGTGTACGAGGAGATCGGTTACGCGGCAGCCTCTCTCGGCGGCTTCCAGGTGCACTTGAACACCGTGCTCCCGTATTTTCTCGAATACGCCAATGAGGAACAGCGCGACCGCTGGTTCCCAGGCTTCGCCGACGGTGCGCTCGTCAGCGCGATCGCGATGACCGAACCCGGCATCGGCTCCGACCTCGCCGGTGTCACCACCACCGCCGTCCGTGACGGCGACGACTACGTCCTCAACGGGAACAAGACGTTCATCACCGGCGGCATCAACGCCGACCTCGTGATCGTGGTCGCGAGGACCTCGAAGGATCCCGAGAATCGCCGCAACGGCCTGTCGCTGCTGGTGGTCGAGTCCGGCATGCCCGGGTTCACCCGCGGTCGCAACCTGCACAAGATCGGGATGAAGTCGAGCGACACCGCCGAACTCACCTTCGACAACGTCCGGGTGCCCGCGGCCAACCTGCTCGGTGAGGAAGGTGCCGCCTTCAAGATGCTGGCGCACAACCTGCCTCAGGAGCGGCTGTCGATCGCGATCACCGCGCAGGCCACGGCCACCGCCGCGGTCGACCTGGCGATCGCGTACGCCAAGGAGCGGATGGTGTTCGGTAAGCCGCTCGCCGGCTTCCAGAACACGAAATTCGTGCTCGCCGAGTGCGCGACCGAGTTGCAGGCCGGGCAGGCCCTGATCGACCAGGCGCTGATCGCCCTGGACGCAGGCACTCTCACTCCCGCCGACGCGGCCAAGGTGAAGCTGTTCTGCACCGAGGTGCAGGCCCGGGTCATCGACAAGTGCCTGCAGGTGCACGGCGGCTACGGCTATATGACCGAGTACCCGATCGCGCGACTGTACGCCGATGCCCGCGTCACCCGGATCTTCGGCGGCACCAGCGAAGTCATGAAGAGCGTCATCTCGAAGTCCATGGGGCTCTAGGCATCTCGCACTCCACACCATTCCGGGCACCGCTGGGGCCCGGCCACATCGAAGGTTCATCCATGCAGATCAAGGACATCAACGCCGTCGTCACGGGCGGAGCATCCGGACTCGGACTCGCCACTGCCACCCGGCTGGTCGAGTCCGGCGCCACCGTCACCCTGCTCGACCTCCCCGGTTCGCCGGGGGCCGAGCAGGCCGCGGCGCTCGGGCCCGCGGCGCGGTTCGTGCCGACCGACGTGACCGACGGCGACGCGGTGGCCGCGGCCTTCGCCGCCGCTGCCGAGCGCGGCCCGGTGCGGGCCGTCGTGCACTGCGCAGGCCGCGGACGACCGATGCGCGTGCTCACCAAGGACCGCAAGGCCGCCGACCTCGAGCCCTTCGAGTCGGTGATCCGGCTCAACGTGATCGGGACGTTCAACGTGCTGCGGTTCGCGGCCGAGGCGATGGCCGCGAACGAGTTGCTGGGCGGCGACCGCGGCGTGTGTGTCCTGACCGCGTCCGTCGCCGCCTACGAGGGTCAGATCGGGCAGATCAACTACGCGACGTCCAAGGCGGGCATCGTGGGGATGACACTGCCCGCCGCCCGCGACCTCGCGGGTGTCGGGATCCGGGTGTGCACCATCGCGCCCGGCGTGTTCGCGACGCCGCTCCTTCTCAATGCACGCGAAGACATCCGGGACGCGCTGGCGGCGTCGGTTCCGCATCCGCAGCGGCTCGGCGAGCCGTCCGAGTTCGCCGCGCTGGCCGAGCACATCATCGAGAACGGCATGCTCAACGGCGAGACGATCCGCCTCGACGGTGCGATCCGGATGGCACCGAGGTGACCGCGGAGGCGCCCACGCCGGTCGTGCTGACGGAACGGGTGGGGTCGGTTCTGGTCGTCACGCTGAACCGGCCGCAGGCCCGCAACGCGGTGGACCGTGCGGTCGCGGAGGCGGTCGCCGAGGCGGTTCACCTGCTCGACTCCGATCCGCAGCTGCGAGTCGGTGTGCTCACCGGAGCCGGCGGATACTTCTGCGCAGGAATGGATCTCAAGGCATTCCTGCGGGGTGAGAGCCCACGCGTCGAGGGCCGTGGATTCGCCGGGCTGGTGGAGGCGCCGCCCGCCAAGCCCCTGATCGCCGCCGTCGACGGTCCCGCGCTCGCAGGCGGTTTCGAGATCGTCCTGGCGGCGGACCTCGTCGTCGCCGCGCCGACCGCAACGTTCGGCCTGCCCGAGGTCCGCCGCGGCCTCGTCGCCGCCGCGGGCGGGTTGACCCGGCTGCCCGCACGGCTGCCGCGAGCGGTGGCGCTGGAGATGGTGCTCACCGGCAGGACCATGACCGCCGCGCAACTGCACCCGCTGGGGCTGGTCAACCGGCTGGCCCCCGAGGGCGAGGTGTTGTCGGCGGCACTCGAACTGGCCGCGGAGATCGCCGGCAACGGGCCGCTCGCAGTCCGGGCCAGCAAGCGAGTCGTCGACGAGTCGCCCGGCTGGCCGCACGCGGAGATGTTCGAGCGGACCCGGCAGATCGTGATGCCGGTCTTCGACTCCGACGACGCCCGCGAAGGCGCTGCCGCCTTCACCGAACGCCGCGCCCCGGTCTGGACCGCGACGTGATCACCGAGAACGAGAGAACAGGAACACACCATGCGTGATGCAGTCATCGTCGAAGCGGTACGGAGCCCCATCGGCCGCCGCAAGGGCGGCCTCGCGGAGGTCCACCCCGTCGACCTGTCCGCGACCGTCCTGACCGCGCTGCTCGACCGGGCCGGGGTCGACGCCGCGTCGGTCGACGACGTCGTGTGGGGATGCGTCGGACAGGTCGGTGAGCAGGCCGGCAACATTGCACGCAACGCGGTGCTGGCCGCCGGATGGCCCGAGTCCGTTCCCGGCACCACGATCGAGCGGCAGTGCGGATCGAGCCAGCAGGCACTGCATTTCGCCGCCGCGGGAGTGATCGCCGGCCAGTACGACGTCGTCGTCGCGGGCGGCGTCGAGTCGATGACCCGCATCCCGATGGGATCGGCGCGGCGCGTCGGCCTCGGTGACCCGAACAGCGACGCGATTCGGCGACGCTACGACGGCATCGAGTTCAACCAGGGCCGCGGCGCCGAGATCCTCGCCGACCGGTACGAACTGAGTCGCGGCTGGCTCGACGAGTACAGCCTGCGCTCACACGAGCGCGCCGCCGCGGCCATCGACGAAGGCCGATTCGCCGGCGAGATCGTGCCGGTGACCCTGCCGGACGGAACGAAACTCGACGCCGACGAGGGGATCCGCCGAACCACGACGCTCGAGAAGCTCGCCGAGTTGAAGCCTGCCTTCGGCGACGACGGCCGCGTCACCGCGGGCAACGCCTCACAGATCTCCGACGGCGCCGCGGCCCTGCTGGTGATGTCCGGCGACCGGGCCCGCGACCTCGGACTGACCCCGCTGGCCCGGGTACACACCGCAACCGTCGTCGGCGACGACCCGGTCGCGATGCTGGCCGGACCCATCCCCGCCACCGCACGGGTGCTCGAACGCGCAGGCCTGACACTCGACGACATCGGGGCCTTCGAGGTCAACGAAGCATTCGCCAGCGTCGTCGGCGCCTGGCTGCGGGCCACCGGGGCACCGGAAGACCGGGTCAATGCGCTCGGCGGAGCGATCGCTCTCGGGCATCCGCTCGGCGGATCCGGGGCCCGTCTCGCGACCACCCTCGTGCATCACCTGCGCGCCGAGGGCGTCCGCTACGGGCTGCAGACGATGTGCGAAGGCGGCGGCATGGCCAATGCCACCATCTTCGAAAACCTCGCCGTCACGGTCTGACCCGTGGCTACCGGAGTGGAGAGGGTGGACGCAGCCATACTCGAGTTCGCGTGCCGGTGGCTGCCCTACGGTGGTCCACCGCCCGACGAGATCTGGATCGGGTTCGGTATGACGACACCCGGATTCGACCGGCGACTGTCGAGGATTCTGGAGAGTGTCGGGGCACGCGAAGTGCCTGCCGATGTCCGAGCGCGGCTGCACACCCAACTGTCCGAACGGGCGCGACGGTGGGCGATTCGATCGAGATCCACCCTGTCGTTGTAGGGCGCACGGGTGACGTCTCGCTCAGGCGCGGCGCAGCCCGTCGAACGTCAGCTCGACGACGGCGTCGGCGAGGTCGGCGACCGTCCCGCCGGTGCGCGGGCGGTACCACTCGATCAGCGAGTTGACCGTGCCGAACACGAGCCGGCTGGTGAGAGCGGGATCGATCCCGGGCCGCAGGTCGCCCTCCTCCGCCGCCGCGACCACGAGGTCGCTGACGAAGGCGTCGAACTCGCGGCGGCGGGCGAGCGCGCGACGCTCCACGGCGGTGTTGCCCCGGACGCGCAGCAGGAGCGTGACGTAGGGGAGTTCGGCGGCGAGGACCTCGACACTGCGGCGGACGAGGTACTCGAGGCGGTCGATGTACCGGCCGCTCGTCGCCTTCTCCTCGGTGGTGACCGCGAAGAGAGCGTTGAGTGCGCGCGACAGCGCCAGTTCGAGGAGCTCCGACTTCCCGGACACATGGTGATAGATCGACGACTTCGTGATTCCCAGGCGCTGGGCCAGCACCTCCATGCTGGTGCCGTCGTAGCCCTTGTCGTTGAAGACCTTGACGGCCACAGCGAGCAGCGAGTCGAGGTCGTAGCCGGGGCGTCCGGGCGATCCGGTCTTCCGTGCGGGGCGTGCCGTAGTCATGCGCGCAATCCTTCCAGGTGCAGAACTCCACCGCATCGGTGCGCCGTCCACAGGAGCCGACCGAAGGTTCGGTTCAGTTGAGAATACCGTGACGAGTCCGGCGGCGGTGAACTGTGGGGTCTCGAGGCTTTTCGCCAAATCTCGTCGGCGGTGGCCACTCGGGGTGGGCCGATGGCGGGCATCGCGCCGCGAGTGGGTCGGCCCAATCGGCAAGCCCGAGAGTTCGACGTCCGTAACAGACCAGTCGGTATAAACGATCAGGGTGTCAGGTTATACCGACAATAGGGAGCGGGAACGATGGGTTCGTCTGAGGTCTTCACTGATTTGGTTGCCTGGGGTGCCGAGGGGTTTCTGAACGGAAATCCGGTTCAGTCGGCAGTGGGTGCGGTGCTGTTCCTGGGCCTGGGGCTCTGGGACCTCGTCACCGGTGCACCGATCGTCATCTGAACCGGCCGGGCCTGCGGTACCTGCCAGAGGATGTCCATCCGGGCCTGGCCACTCGACGCCAGACATACTGCTACTGAAAGGATCTCAATGAGAAGCGCAACTATCGCTGCGGCACGCATCACGACCGCCGCCGTATCGGGGCTGGCCTTCGCAGCGATCATCGGCTCCGGCACCGCCCAGGCGGCGCCCCAGGACTGCGTCATTCAGCGGGATGCCTTCAGCGCGACGGCGACCTGCCATGACACCGATGCGCCCCCTGGCAGGGAGTACGCGCTGATCGTCGACTGTTGGGGCCTCCACGGAATCCCCAACGCCTTTCCGTTCTATGCAATCGGGCCATTCAGCCAGTCCAGTCGCTCATTCGCGACGACCGGTCAAGCCACTGGTTCTTGTAGCACGAATTGGGGTGCCCCCTCCTTGGATGCGGGCGTAGTCACCGACGCCCACGTGGAGATCTACCGCCAGTAGCAGGTGCCAGGGACGCGACCGCGTGTCCGCCGATGCGCGGAAACAATATTCGAGGAACCTTCGTCGTCGGCTGGCAGGCCGTGCGGCGGGGTGCCGGGGAGGTAGCGCGATCAAGTCGTGTCGTTCCTCGCCGGTCTGGCGCGGTGGGTGAACCGGGCAGATTCTCTCCGTGAATGGCGGCGTCACCCGGCTCATCGACCCAGCGCCTGGGTGCGGCCTTCCTTTCGTGCCTTCGCGAGGCCGCGGCGGGCCATGAATCCGTTGGCCAGGAGCAGGACCGTCTTGTTCGGCGGCGCAGTGAACCCGCCCTGCGTGTGCGGTGCGTACACCGCCTCGGTGCCGGTGACCTCGATCCAGCCGGTGTTCTGACGGGACTCGAGGCCGACGAGCTGGGGCCGGTACGCGTGGGCGAGCAGGCCGGCGCGGCGACCGCCCTGCGGCACCCCGGCAGGGACCCTCAGACGCACACCCTCGTGGCTCGCCGAGTTCACATCGACGGGCACGACGGTCGGATAGCCGTCCGCCTCGCGGTAGGCGAGCAGCACGTGCGGCAGTTTCCGGGCGCGCTGACCGGTCTTCACTGCATCCACCCGTGGTCCGGTGCCCTTCTTCGGCGGCTTCTGTGGCGCCGCGTCGGCGTCGGGGAGCGGTGCGCCGTACACCTCGGGCTCGCCTGTTATGCGCAGGTCGGGCCAGGCGGTCACCCGTGTCACCGCGACCGTCACCAGTACCCGGTCGGTGTAGTACGCGCTGAGCCAGCGGTCCCAGAATCGGCCACGCCGCGGCGCTCCCACGTAGGGGGCCGAGCGCTCGCCGAGTGCGTCGAGGAGGTCCCGGTCGGGGCTGGGATCGAACGTCGCGTCACCCTGCACGAGCACGTAGCGCCGGCTGGTGCAGTCGCCGACTCCGTGCTCGCGTGCATGGAAGGCGAGTGCCACCCGCGGTTCCGCCTTGATGCGCTCGAGCTTGCGGCCGAAACCCAGCGAGGTGGTGAATCCGACGGTGCCCTGCTCGCGATCGCGCAGCCCGAAGGGCGCCACCGCGGCCACCACCGCGCCACCCGCGGGCGTGACGTACGCGAACCCGCTGGTGAGGTCGTCGCGGATGACCTCGTCGACGTCGTCCGACCAGGTGACCGGCATGTCCCGAGCCTACCCAGGCGACCTGTCGCCGGACCAGACCTTTGCGCTCCCCGAGGGTTGACGCCTCCACCGAAATGAATAATGCTTCATTTGTTGTGAGCAGTCGCTCAAATCTAATGATCATGCATTCACTGCGGCATCGAGGAGCATTCCATGGACCTGACACTGACCGAGGAGCAGAAGGAGTTCCGGCAGCTGGCCCGCGACTTCCTGAACAAGGAGGTCGTCCCGCACCGCGCCGAATGGGACCGCGCCGAATCGGTGGACACCGCGATCGTCGGGAAACTCGCCGACATCGGCTTCTTCGGCATGACCATTCCCGAGGAATACGGCGGGCTGGGCGGCGACTACATCACGTACTGCCTCGGGATGGAGGAACTCGGCCGGGCGGATTCCGCGGTCCGGGGCATCGTGTCGGTGTCGATGGGACTGGTGGGGAAGGTGATCCTCTCGCACGGCACCGAGGAGCAGAAGCACGAATGGCTGCCCCGCATCGCGTCCGGTGAGGCGCTCGCCTGTTTCGGGCTCACCGAGCCCGACAACGGGTCCGACCCCGGAAACCTGAAGACCAAGGCGGTGCGCAGCGGCGACGAGTACGTCATCAACGGTTCCAAGATCTTCATCACCAACGGCACGTGGGCCAAGGTGTGCCTGGTGTTCGCGCGCACCGGAGGTCCGGGGCCCAAGGGTGTTTCGGCCTTCCTGGTCCCGACGGACACCCCCGGCTTCGAATCCCGCGAGATCCACGGGAAGCTCGGACTCCGCGGGCAGGCGACTGCCGAGTTGTCGTTCACCGACGTGCGGGTGCCTGCGAGTTGCCTCCTCGGATCGGAGGGGCAGGGCTTCTCCATCGCGATGCACTCGCTGGACAAGGGCCGCGTCTCGGTGGGCGCCGGATGCGTGGGGATCATCCAGGGCTGCCTCGACGCGGCCGTCGACTACGCCCGCGAGCGCACGCAGTTCGACCGTCCGCTCGCGTCGTTCCAACTCGTGCAGGACCTGATCGCCGACATGTCCGTCGACGCCGACGCCGGGCGGCTGCTCACCTGGCGGGCGGCCGACCTGATCGAGCGCGGGGAGCCGTTCGGGACGGCCGCGTCGAAGGCGAAGTACTTCTGCAGTGAGGCCGCGGTTCGTGCCGCCAACAATGCGATCCAGCTGTTCGGCGGGTACGGCTACGTCGACGAGTACCCCGTCGCCAAGTACATGCGCGATGCGCGGGTGATGACGCTGTACGAGGGCACGAGCCAGATCCAGAAGTTGCTGATCGGCCGGGCGGAGACCGGGATCAGCGCCTTCCTCTAGCGGTCGTGACCCTTGACACACTCCGGGTGTGAATGTACGTTCATTCTTATCGAATACTGGTTCACAACGTTTGAACCGAAACTCATCACAGCCTTTTCCGAGGAAGGAATCACCGTGACCGTTTACGAAGACATCACCTACGAGGTCGACGGCCCGGCGGCGATCGTCACGATCAACCGCCCAGCCCGCTACAACGCATTTCGCGGTAAGACCGTCGAGGAACTGATCAAGGCGTTCCGCTCGGCGTGGGCCGACGACGCGGTGCAGGCGATCATCCTCACCGGAGCGGGGGAGAAGGCGTTCTGCACGGGCGGCGACGTGAAACAGCGGGCGGAGACCGGCGACTACGGCCCCACCGAGAGCGGCATGTTCGAGATCGGCAACCTGCACAAACTCATCCGCGACGTCCCCAAGCCCGTCATCGCGGCGGTCAACGGCATCGCCGTCGGCGGCGGCCACGTGCTCCACGTTCTCTGCGACCTCACCATCGCGTCCGAGACCGCGAAGTTCGGCCAGGCGGGACCGCGGGTGGGCTCCTTCGACGCGGGCTTCGGCTCGGCGTTCCTGGCGCGCGTCGTCGGTGAGAAGCGGGCCCGCGAGATCTGGTACCTCTGCCGTCAGTACGACGCCGTCACCGCCGAACGCTGGGGCCTGGTCAACTGGGTCGTCCCCGCCGACCGGTTGCTCGACGAGGCGAAGGCCGTCGCCGCGGAGATCGCGGAGAAGAGCCCCACCACCCTGCGTTTCCTGAAGCAGTCGTTCAACGCCGACACCGACCACCAGGCCGGACTGAGCAACCTCGCGATGTCTGCGCTCGACCTGTTCACGCATTCACCCGAGGGGCTCGAGGGGGCGACGGCGTTCGCGGAGAAGCGCAAGCCCGAGTTCAACAAGTACGTGAACGCCTGAGTCCGACACACACGGGAAGGAGAAACACCATGAGTAACAACATCGCAGTGGTCACGGGCGCAGGATCCGGCATCGGCCGCGCCATCGCGCTCGCGCTCGCCGAGCAGGGCGACCGGGTGGTCGTCGCCGACCTCGACCTGCAGGCCGCGGAGAAGACCGCGGCCGAGAGGCCCGACCGGCTCTTTCCGATGACCGTCGACGTCGCCGACCGGACGCAGGTCGACGCCTTGCGTGACCGGGTGACGGCCGAGGTGGGGGTCGCGAACATCCTCGTCAACGCGGCGGGATGGGACCGCACCGACCAGTTCCTCAACGCCACCACCGAATTCGCCGAGAAGGTCGTCGCCATCAACTACCTCGGCCCTGTACACATGTGCAGTGCCTTCCTCCCCGGCATGGTAGAGGCGGGTGGCGGTGGGCGGGTCATCAACCTCGCGAGCGATGCCGGCCGTGTCGGCAGCGCGGGGGAGAGCATCTACGCGGGTGCGAAGGGCGGCGTGATCGCCCTGTCGAAGTCGCTGGCCCGGGAGATGGCCCGGCACAGGATCAACGTCAACTGCGTGTGCCCCGGCCCGACCGACACACCGCTGTTCCAGGCGCAGGCGGAGAAGCTGAAAGAGGCTCTGGTCAAAGCTATTCCGTTCCGCAGGCTCGCGCGCCCGGAAGAGGTTGCGGCGCCGGTCGTGTTCTTCGCGTCCGAATCCGCGTCGTTCATCACCGGCCAGGTGATCAGCGTCAGCGGTGGCCTCACCATGGCCGGCTGACCGGCACCGGGACGGAGGACTCATCATGTACGCATACGATGCTCACGCCTATCGTCAGTACTTCGAGCACGACTTCACCTATCTGAACGGCTTCCGGCGCAACACGCACCGGTACGCCGATCGACTCGCGATGCAGTCCCCGTCGACCGGCGAGAGCTGGACGTATGCCGAACTCGGCGACCGGGTCGACCGGCTCGCCACCGGACTCGCCCGCGCGGGTGTGGGTCCCGGTGACGTCGTGGCCTACCAGTTGTTCAACGGCCCGGAGTTCGCCCAGCTGTACCTGGCCGGGCAGGCCTGCGGGGCAGTCGGATCGCCGATGAACTTCCGGCTCGCGTCCGGCGAGACGGCGTACATCCTCGACGCGAACCGTCCCACGGTGTTCGTCTACGACACCGAGATCGGCGACATGGTGCGGGATGCGCTGGCGCGCTCCACCCACAAGCCCGCGCTCGTCGTCGCCGTCGGTCCGGGAGAGCCCCTGCCGGGGAACGGCTTCGAGGTGATCCGGTTCGACGACCTCGTCGCCGAGTCGGCGTCGCCGCCGGAGGTGACCCGCACGGTGTGGGACGAGACCACCCGGCTGTTCACGTCGGGAACCACCGGCATGCCGAAGGGCGTCCCGCTCAACAGCATGATCGAGATCTTCAGCGCCCACGACGTGATCATGCACTTCCCGCTGACGGCGGAAGACAAGACGCTGAACATGACGCCGTGGTTTCACCGCGGTGGGCTGTACTGTGCCGGACCGAATCCCACGTTCTATCTCGGCGCGTCTCTGGTGGCGCTGCGCAGCTTCGACGCCGACCTCACGCTCGACCACGTCGAGGAGTACGGGCTGACGTTCCTGATCGGCGCCCCGACCAACCTGGCGATGCTCGCGCGTGCCCAGGAGGAGAAGCCCCGCGACCTGTCCACCCTGAAGGGCATCGTCACGATGGGTGCGCCCCTCGAGCGGGAGGCGGCGCTGCACTACCAGAAGGTGCTGAATCCGCGCATCTTCAACGGCTACGGCAGCACCGAAGGTTTCTGGAACACCTTCCTGCGGCCCACCGATCTGCCCGACATGGCCGGGACCGCGGGACGGGCCTGCATCGACGACGACGTCGCCGTGGTCAAGTTGTTCGACGACCGCCTCGCCGACGCGCACGAGACGGTCGCGAGGGACGGAACCGAGATCGGCGAGGTCGTCGTCCGCTCCCCGAAGGGCGCCAACGCCTATTTCGATGCCCCGGAGCAGGAGAAGCAGAAGTTCCGGAACGGCTGGCTGCACATCGGCGACCTCGCCACCTGGGACGAGAAGGAGTTCGTGACGATCGTCGGACGCAAGGACGACATGCTCCTGTCCGGCGGCGAGAACGTCCATCCCGTGCAGATCGAGGAAGCGCTGAACGAGCATGCGTCGGTGACGGATTCGCTCGTCGTCGGTGTTCCGGACGACAAGTGGGGACAGGTCGTCGTCGCGTACGTCGTCGCCACCGCACCGGTCCCGTCCGCCGACGACCTGGACGACTTCTGCCGCAGGCACCCCATGCTGTCGCAGTTCAAGCGGCCCCGTGCGTACCGCTTCGTGGAATCCCTGCCCGTGTCGGCGACGGGAAAGAAGCTGCACTACAAGGCAACCGACACAGCGCGCAGGGAGTTCGAGAGCGGGGCATTCGTCACCCCCGGCGCCCCCGGATAGGAGAGAGCACCATGACCATCGAATACGAATTCGAGCACCAGCAGTTCCGGGACAGCGTCCGCAGCTTCGTTCGCGAGCGGATCGTCCCGCGGCACGAGCAGTGGGAGAGCGAAAGCTGCCTCGACCCGGCACTGTTCACCGACGCGGGTAAGCAGGGCCTGCTCGGCTTCCCGGTCCCCGATGCGTACGGGGGTCCCGGCGTCGAGGACTTCCGCTACAACGCGATCGTCATCGACGAGGTCAACCGGGTGGGTGCCGCCGCCGCGGGTATCGCGTTCTCCCTCCAGAACGACGTCGTGCTGCCGTACCTGACGGACATGACGACCGAGGATCAGAAGGCCCGGTGGCTTCCGGGAACCGTCACCGGGGAGACCGTCCTCGGGATCGCGATGACCGAGCCCGGCACCGGCAGCGACCTCACGGGCATCCGCACCACGGCGGTGCGCGACGGCGACCACTACGTGGTGAACGGCAGCAAGACGTTCATCTCCAACGGCCAGAACGGCACGCTGTTCGTCGTCGCCGTGCGCACGTCGCCGGACAAGCACAAGGGGCTATCCCTGCTCGTCGTCGAGTCGGACACGCCCGGGTTCTCCCGTGGCCGCAACCTGGAGAAGATCGGGCTGCACGCCCAGGACACCAGCGAGCTGACGTTCACCGACATGCGTGTTCCGGTGGCCAACCTGCTCGGGGAGGAGGGGCAGGGTTTCTATCAACTCGTCCACAACCTGCCGCAGGAACGGCTGTCCCTGTCCGTCGGCGCCGTCGCGGCCGCCGAAGGAGTCCTCGAGCAGACGCTGGCGTACGTGAAGGAACGCAGCGCCTTCGGGCAACCGATCGCCGGATTCCAGAACACCCAGTTCGTTCTCGCGGAACTGGCCACGGAACTCGACCTGGCCCGCACCTACCTCGACGACTGCATCCGGCAGCACGTCCGCGGGGAGCTGACAGCGGCCCGTGCGGCGCGGCTCAAGTGGTGGACCACCGAACTGCAGGTCCGCGTCGCCGACCGGTGCCTGCAACTCCACGGCGGGTACGGCTACATGCGCGAATACGCGGTGGCGCGCGCGTTCGTGGACGCGCGGATCCAGACCATCTACGGCGGCACCACCGAGATCATGAAGACGATCGTCGCGAAGGATCTCGGTATCTGACACGGACCGGACGACGGTTCCGGTCCCGCGCGGGATACTGTGAATACCCATTCACCACAGGTTCTGCCACCAAGGAGAGGTCATCTGTCATGGCGAAGGACACGTCCGCCCTTCCACTCGACGAGGCGGTCCGCGCCGTCCGCGTCAGCTCGCGTCGACGTCAGGTGCTCGACGCCGCCGTCACGGTGATGCAGCGGACCGGGTTCCATCAGATGTCCATGCAGGCGCTCGCCGACGAGGCGCAGGTGAGCGTGGGGCTGATCTACAAGTACTTCGGCGGCAAGGAGGAGATCCTCCTCGCCACGATCGTCGACATCCTCGACGCGTTCCGCGATCAGCTCGAGCCCGCGATGGACGCCGCGGGAACCGACCCCATCGAGCGGCTGGCCGCCGGTTTCCGGCGGTTCGTCGAGATCGTCGACGAGAATCTGGACGCCGTCGTGCTGACCTACCGGGAGAGCCGGACCCTCGACCAGGACGGGCGTGAGCGGATCAAGGAACTCGAGGTGGCGACGTCCAAGCCGCTCCACGACGCCCTCGAGGCCGCGATCGCCTCCGGGATCGCCGGCGACCTCGACGTCGACCTGACGACGTTCGACATGATGATGCTGGCGCACGGGTGGGCCCTCAAGCACTGGCATTTCGCGTCCCGGTACACCGTCGACCAATACATCACGGCGCAAACACGATTCATTCTCCGCACCGTCCTGTCGGATCGGAGCGCCGCGGCGTACCGGCACCTCACCGAATGACCCGTTGGCGTTTCGACGGTGAGATCACCGGACTGGGCACCGGGTCGGGTGTCCGCATCGTCGTCGGCCACTGGTCCCGATCGCCGCTGGGGGAGTTCACCGACGTGATGGTCGAACACGCCGACGGCCTGCGCATGCTCCTCGCACCGTCGGACGCCGTCCGCGATTTCGTCACCGCGACGTACACCTTCGACCGGACGGTGATCACGCCCGTCCACTACACGCGGTCCGGCGACACTCGGACGGTCCGGGCAGGCGACCTGCACGTGCGGTTCGAGGTCGGGAACCGCACCCCGCTCGGACGCCTGCTGAACATGGTGCCGCGGACCGTCGCGAGCGCGCCGTGGTTCTGCGCGGTCAGCGACCCGATCGCCCGCGTCGTTCTCCGCGGTGTGCGCACCCGTGGCACCGCGGGCAACGGGCGTCGCGAGTTCTACGGCGCCGTCGACCAGCGGCGGCTGGCCGGAATGTCCGCCACCTGGTGCGGCGAGAACCTCGGCGCCCTGACGCCGGTCGATCCGCCCGTCCGGTTCGGGTTCGGCTCGACCCCGCGGACCCCGGCGGTCACATCGATCGTCACGACGATCGACGGCTAGTCGAAGAGCGTGGGGGACTCTCCCGGCTGATCGCGGGCGGGCGGTTCGACTTCGCCCGCCGGGCTCGTCGCCTTGTGCACCACGGACAGCGTCGTCGTCCGGACCGACAGTCGATGTCCGTCGGGATGCTGCAGCGAAGCCATGCCCTTGCTGACCTCGATGACCAGCCAGGGGCCGGCGTGACCGGACGCCTGCACCAGATCACCCACCTGTATCTGTACGGCTACCACCGCGTCCTCCCAAGGTCTACTGCATCGGCCTGTGCCCAGCGTAGCGACATCGGCCGGTGTCAGCCGACTGACCGGAGTAAGCCGTCGAGGCGGGGAGGGTCACCTCGATATGATGCACATCGAGGTCTGTCCGATAACTCCACGACTGATCCGAGCAAGCACGATGACGCGACAGTGGTCACGGTGGTCAATCGGAGCGCTGTCGCGGCGCGACGCCGCCTCCTCGTTCGGGGCTGTCGACGCGGACACGCGAGAGATGCCTGCGCGTCTGATAGCGCTCCTGGTGCGCCCGACCACGCCGCCGCTGTGGCTGGGAATCGTGGTCGCCGCCACCGTGATCACCGTGGAAACCGTTGTGGTGCACCAGCTCGACACGGTTGCGCCGCAGAACGCCTTCGGTGCGGTGTTCCTGCTCGGAGTCCTGGTGGTCTCGGCCCGCTGGGGATTCGTGCTGTCGGTGATGACGACGTTGGTGAGCGCAGTCGTCTACGTCTACTTCCACCTCCAGGTGGCGGGGTCCCTGCTTCCGACCAAACCCGGCGACTGGGTGGCCGTCCTGGTCTTCCTGCCCGTCGCGCTGGTGGCCAACCTCATGGCCGGTCAGGCCAGGTTGCGGACCGCCGAGGCTGTCCTGCGCCGGCGCGAGGCCGAGGCCAGCCGCGACGAACTCGGGATCCTCGCCGCACACCAGGCCGCATTGCGCCGAGTGGCGACACTGGCGGCGCGTGGGGTGAGTCCACCGGAAGTGTTCACCGCTGTCGCCGAGGAACTCGCGCTCTGGCTGCACGTAGTCAACGCCGTGCTTCTTCGCGACGACGGGGACGGCACGGGCACGTTGGTCGCCGTGCGATACGAGCCGGGGATCACCGGGATGTCTGTCACCGGGGACAAAATCCCGATGGAGGGCGACGACGTCGGGGCGATCGTTCTCCGCACCGGCCGTGCCGCCAGGATCGACAACCACGAACACGTCGGCGGGGAAGTCGCGACCCGCATTCGCGAAGGCGGCTTCGGATCGATCGTGGGAGTCCCGATCGTCGTGGACTCCCGGGTGTGGGGTGCGGCGATCGTCGGATCGCGGCGCGCCGAGCCGCTGCCACCGGACACCGAGGCGCGACTCGGTGACTTCGCCGATCTCGTCGCGACCGCGATCGCGAATGCGGTGACCCGTGCCGAACTGCTCGCCTCGCGCGCGAGGATCGTCGCGGCCTCCGACGAGGCCCGGCGTCGCCTGGAACGCGATCTGCACGACGGGGCTCAGCAGCGACTGGTGTCGCTGGGGCTCGAGGTGCGGATGACGGAGGCATCGGTGCCTGCCGAATGGGTGGACGTGAAGGAGCAGTTGTCGGCCGTCGCGTCGGGGCTGAAGGGGGTGTCGGAGGATCTGCGCGAGCTCTCGCACGGAATCCATCCGGCGATCCTGTCGAAGGGAGGGCTGGGATCGGCGGTGCGGACGCTGGCGCGTCGCTCGGCGGTCCCCGTCACCCTCGACGTCGCCATTGAGGACCGCTGCGCGGAATCGGTGGAGGTAGCCGCCTACTACGTGGTCGCCGAGGCGCTCACCAACGCCGCCAAGCACGCGCGAGCCTCCGAGGTGCACGTGTCCCTGGGAACGGAGGACGGCGCCCTGCACCTCGTGATCCGGGACGACGGCGTCGGCGGTGCCTCGTCCGCCGCGGGCTCCGGGCTCCTCGGATTGCAGGACCGGGTCGAGGCCCTCGGCGGCCACCTGCGGATCACGAGCCCGCCGGGTCACGGCACCACTTTGGACATCACCATCCCGGTAGCCGGCGAGTGAACGACGGGCACCCGCGGTATTTACCTGCTAGCGGGAATGCGTAGCAGGCGGTATCGGGTCGACGATGGAGGGCATGGTGTTGCAGCCCGGTCGTCCACGATGCCTGATCGTCGATGACAGCCTTTGTTTTCTGGACACTGCCCGGCGACTGCTCGAGCAGCAGGGCATCCCCGTGATCGGCACGGTGTCGAACAGCGCCGACGCGGTGCGGACGGCCGCGGAACTGCAGCCCGACGTCATTCTGGTCGACGTCGAACTCGGCGCGGAGAGCGGATTCGACCTCGCGCAGCGACTCGACGAGTCGTTCGCAGCGGCGGTGATCCTGATTTCCACGCACGCCGAGCAAGACCTGGCCGACCTGATCTCCGGGAGCCCCGCGGTGGGATTCGTGTCGAAGACCGAGCTGTCGTCGGACGCCGTCCGGGATCTGCTCCGCGCTGACCGGGATCGCGTGGCTCCGGTCAGCGAGCCTCGAGAAAGGTGACGACCGCGAGAACCCGTCGGTGATCGTCGCCGGTCTCCGGGAGGTTCAGTTTCGTCAGGATGCTGCGAACATGTTTCTCGACGGTTCCCTCGGTGACCCACAGTCGGCGGGCGATGCCGGCATTGGACCGTCCTTCCGCCATGAGGGCCAGGACCTCCCGCTCCCGCGTGCTGAGCGCCGCGAGCGGGTCGTTGCGCCGACGGGCGGAAACCAACTCCTGCACCAGCGCCGGATCTACGACGGACGCTCCCGCGGCGATGCGCTGCAGGGTGTCGATGAAGTCGTCGACGTCGGTGATGCGGCTCTTGAGCAGGTAGCCGATTCCCCGGCCGCTGGCCAGTAATTCCATCGCGTGCTCGACATCGGCGTGCGCCGACAGCACCAGGATGCCGACCTCGGGGAACTCTTCGCGTATCTCCCGGGCAGCGTCGAGGCCCTCGGTGGTGTGGGTCGGTGGCATCCGAATGTCGACCACCACCAGGTCGGGCGTTCTCTCGCGGACCAGTTCGAGGAGGGTGGTTGCGTCGCCGGTCTGCTCCAGGACGTCGAAGCCGGAGCGGGTGAGCAGGCTCGCCACACCCTCGCGGAGCAGGACGTCGTCCTCGGCCAGCATCACCCGTATCGGGGTCTTCGCCGGAGGGTCGGATTCGGCCATCGTCGACCTCGAGTTTCCCCGTCGTCCGTGAGAAAGCGCCCGATCACCGTCGAAGTGATCGATTTCGAGGGTACGTCATCGGCACCCCGCCGACACGCCACAACGCGGTCCTGCACACGGCGGCCGGTAATGGAATTGCAGCTACCTGGAAGACCGAGATTACGGCTGGTAGCACCCGCAACCACCTGCTGGCTGTGGCGACTCCGGGACGTGTTCGGACGAAAATTTACATCAATGGTCGATCGATCATCAACCCGATCACAGCTCCAGAAAACGAAAGGTGAGAACAATGAACAAGCTCGCAATCCGCGCGGCCATCGCCGCAGCCGCAATCGCACCCCTCATCGCCCTCGGCGCCGGAACAGCCTCCGCGGCAACAGCAACCGACAGCGTCGGTAGGCCCGTCGCCCGGGTCGTGCCGGATGCGGGGCCCGTCACCGACGTGCCGCAGTCGGGCTTCCCCTGGGGCTGGCCGGGAACCTACGGGCCCGAGCGGGTGGAGTCCGGCCCGTTCCTCGGTGGCTTCGGCGGTTTCGGCCACTTCGGTGGGTTCGGTGGCCACGGCATGTTCTAGCTCGCGGTCGTATTCGACTCGGCTACATGCACGTTCGAGACCACTCTCCGGAGGCCGGTCAGCGCCGCCCGCCGGAGCGGGTTCGGCGGGCGTGGCGTCGGCGGTCGGCCTCGGTCATCCCTCCCCAGATTCCGTATGTTTCGTCCGCTGTGAGGGCGTGGTCGCGGCACTGGGCGAGCACCGGGCACTCTTCGCAGATCTGCCGGGCGTTGGCCTCGCGGCGGGCACGGGCTTGGCCGCGTTCGCCGTCGGGGGAGAAGAACACCGACGATGCGACTCCGCGGCACGCGGCCACCTCGCGCCACTCCGCGTGGTGGGGTGCGGCCACGGGGGCCCGTATTCCTGACGTTTCTGCCAACAGCACTGCGGTCCTTCCGTTCCCGGCCCGTGGACGATCCATGTGCCGGGAAACAGATATCGTTTTTATTCATGTGAGTGTCGGTATCGGTTACGTCCGTTGCCGGATAACAAACCGTACGACCCGTTTGAAGGATATACCGGATAGGCCCCGGGTGTGCCACTAGGTCGGGCGTCCAGCAGTGCCTGCCCGCCGATGCCCGCTGGTCAGGGGAGGGCCGCGACGACGAGCGAGGCCATCGCTCCGTGCCCTTCATGGGTGGGGTGCAGGGGCATCGTGAACGACCGGGGGATGAGGCCCTCGAACCAGCGTCGATCGGGTCCGGCGCACGCATCGTGCCCCACCGCGGCGGCGGCCACGTCGACGAACCGGGCGCCGTTCGCGCGTGCCGCATCGGCGAGAACGTCGTTCATTCTCACGAAGAACTGCACGACGAAGGCGGCGTCGGCGTCGCTCGTGGGGACGTAGGGCCAGCAACCGCGGTCGCCGAAGATGCCGCCGTGACCCACCAGGAGCACGGTTGCCGAGGGGGACTTCGCGGCGATGGCGGCCAGGGTCGCGGACACCTTCGGGCCGAGCACGGTGAGGGCGTCGTTCATGCGCCGGGCCGTGGTGGCGTCAGAGCGACACTTCGCGTCGAATCCAGGAGCGGGCGTGTAGCAGGGCTCGACCAGCGACGACCATGCGATGTCGTTTCCGCCGATGCTGACGGTGACGAGCGTCGTGTCCGGCTGGAGCGCCCCGATCTGCGTTGGCTGCGGTCCGGTCACGGTGAATTGCGGTGTTGTCGTGATGTTTTCGGTCTTCGCGGCCGCGCAGGCCCGGCTGACGTACGATGCCGCACTCAGGGTGTCGGCGACGATCTGCGGGTACGCGTCGGATGTGCGGAAGCATCCGTCCCGAATCGACAGCAGATCCTGAGGCGACCCGGTGGCTCGCGAATCCCCCAACGCGACGTACCGGACGGCGGAGTCCGGCGCGGCGTCGGCCACCGCCGGATGCGAGCACGGGAGCGCGAGCGCCACCACGCACGCGGCGAGGATCGAGGGCAGGCCCGGCTTCACGGGAACACTTCGAGGACGACCGGGTGGTGCAGGCCCGGCGGGTTTTTCGTCATCACTCATCTTATTTCCGCCTGCCGGATATCGCCTGACTTCGGCGGACCCGGTTTTCTACGCGTCGTGGAGATCGCGCACTTCGCGTCACGCTGAGTCCAATCGGTGACATCCACCCCGGCGTCGTTGAAGGCTGAACCAAGAACCTGAGGCGAATTCAAAGGGGACTTATGACTGCGATTTCGGAACGTATTCACCAGGCTGCCGGCGTGGTCGTGCCCGGCTCGGCCGAGTACCGCGAATTACTGGCGTCGATCGCGGAAGGTGCGAGTGCGCGCGACCTGGACGACACCAATCCATTCGACCAGATCGACGCTCTACGGAGCGCGGGCTTCGGCGCGCTACGGCTGCCCACCAGCGTCGGGGGCGGCGGACTCACCATCCGTGAACTGTTCGCGGTCATCATCGACGTCGCCGAGGCAGACCCGATCGTCGCGCACATCCTCCGCACTCACTACTGGTTCGTCGAAGAACGACTCCGCCAGGCCACCGCCGCGGGATATCAGGGTCTCGAGAACGACCGGTGGATCTCCCTGATCCTGCAGGGGAAGATCTTCGGAAACGCGAGCAGCGAGCGCGGATCCGAGGCCGTCGGAAACTTCAAATATGGCACCCGGATCACCTCGAGCGGCGACCGATTCCTCCTCGACGGTGAGAAGTTCTACAGCACCGGGACACTGTTCTCCGACTACGTCAGCGTCTGGGCGGATGTGGACGGGACCGCGGTCGCGTCGGTCATCGTGCCGACCGACCGGGACGGCGTCGAGATCGTCGACGACTGGGACGGAATCGGCCAGCGGCGCACCGGAACAGGGACGACACGATTCCACGACGTGGAGGTGACCGAGGCGGACATCGTGTCACGCATTCCCCTCGATGCGCCGCCGGAACCGTCGTATCAATTCGCGTTCCTGCAGTTGTACCTGCACGGGTTGATCAGCGGCATCCTGCGCAGTGTCGTGTCGGATGCCGTGGAACTCGTCGCGGGTCGCAGCCGCGGGTTCAGTCATGGGCCGTCGGCGGAGCTGAACCGCGATCCGTTGTTGCAGAATTCCATAGGAACGCTGGCCAGCACGGCGTTTGCCGCCGAGTCCGTGACGCTGGCCGCGGCCGACGCCATCGACGCAGCGTACGCGTCGTTGGACGACGCGGTGCCGGACGCCGAGCTGGCCGCGCAGGCGTCGTTGCGCACGTCGCAGGCCAAAGTGCACGTGGACGAGATCGCGACCCGGGCCGCGACAGCACTGTTCGAGCTCGGCGGAGCGTCCGCGGCCTCGCGCGCGAAGAATCTCGACCGGCACTGGCGCAACATCCGCACGATCTCCCTGCACAACCCGGCGTCGTACAAGGCATCGGCCGTGGGCAACCATCTCCTCAATTCCGAACCCCTGCCGTTCAACGGCTATTTCTGATCGATCAAGGACACATCATGTCTCGTGAACTGCACCTCGCCGGCTTCCTCATCGCCTCGCACGTCACCCACTCCCACGCCGCATGGAGGCACCCGGCCTCGGAGACCGACTACCTCGGACCGGACTACTACCGGCGCGTGGCACAGACCCTCGAACGTGGAAAGTTCGACTTCCTGTTCTTCGCCGATCTCCTTGCCACACCCGTTCGGTACGGCAACGACATCCGGGTCCCGCTGAGCAGTGGAACGCAGGCGTCGGCGACCATCGACCCCTCGCTGGTGGCCGCGGGCCTGGCGAACGTCACCGAGAAGATCGGACTTGCGATCACCAAGTCCACCACTTACTTCCACCCGTACGAGGTGGCGCGGATCTTCGGCACGCTCGACCACCTGTCGCGGGGCCGGGCGGGCTGGAACGTCGTGACCTCGCTCAATCAAGCGGAAGCCCAGAACTTCGGCATCGACAACCACCTCGGCCACGACGAGCGGTACGACCGCGCCCAGGAATTCCTCGAGGTCGCGTTCAAGCTGTGGGGGAGTTGGGATCGCGACGCCCTGGTTCAGGACAAGGCGTCCGGTGTGTTCGCCGATCCCGACAAGGTCCGGACGGTCGATCACGACGGCGAATGGTTCAAGACCCGCGGCCCGCTCACGGTTCCGCACTCGCCTCAGAGCAGGCCCGTGATCATTCAGGCCGGGTCCTCCTCGATCGGTAAGGACTTCGCGGCCCGCTGGGCGGAGGCGATCTTCGAGATCGACCCGACGAGCGAAGGCCGCAGGGCCTACTACGACGACGTGAAGTCACGCGCCTCGAACTTCGGCAGAAACCCCGACGACATCAAGATCTTCCCGTCGTTCGTCCCGTTCGTCGGGGAAACGGAGTCGATCGCGCGAGAGAAGCAGGCGTTCCACAACGAACTGGCCGATCCCATCTCCGGCCTGATCACGCTGTCGGTGCACACCGATCACGACTTCTCGCAGTACGACCTCGACGCTCCGATCGAGGATGTCGTCGTGCCGGGCACCCAGGGGTTGTTCGACGTGGCCCGCCGGCTCAGCGTCAACGACAATCTCACGTTGCGCGACATCGGCAAGCTGTACGCCCAGGGTGTACTCCTGCCGCAGTTCGTCGGTACGGCGTCGCAGATCGCCGATCAGATCGAAGAAGGATTCCTCGGTGGGGAGGCGGACGGGTACATCCTGTCCGCGGCTCAGGCGCCGGGAACGTTCGACGACTTCGTCGACCTCGTCGTCCCCGAACTACAGCGACGCGGACTCTTCCGCACCGACTACACCGGCAGCACGCTCCGCGACCACCTCGGTCTCGGTGGTGCGAGCCTGACCCCAGCGCCGCGCGGGGTGGCAGCGGTGACCTAATTCGGGCTACCGACGTAACTCAGATACTGCTAGTCTCCGAAACCATGGGAATCTTCAGCGGACGGAATTACCCCGAGATCGACCTGGACGGCGCGGTCGTCGTCGTGACCGGGGGAGGGCGGGGCATCGGCCGCGCCACTGCGGAACTGTTCGCGGCCAGGGGCGCGACCGTGTGCATCGGCGACCTCGATCGTGCTGTGGCCGACGAAGCCGCGGCGGCGATCGGCGCCCGGGCGTACACGGTGGACGTCGCTTCCGCGGAGTCGTGGCGGCGATTCGTCGACGACGTGCTGGCGGACTGCGGCCGCATCGACGTGCTGGTCAACAATGCCGGCGTCATGCCGCTCGGTGGGTTCCTCGACGAATCCGGCGAGACCAGCCGGATGACGATGAACGTCAACGTGTGGGGACCGCTGCACGGCATGCGCACGGTGTTGCCCGGCATGGTCGAGCGCGGGCGTGGCCACATCGTGAACGTCGCATCCATGGCCGGCAAACTGCCCGTGCCCGGGATGGCCGTCTACAACGCCAGCAAGTTCGGGGCCGTCGGACTGTCCGCCGCCGTCCGGGCCGAGTTCGCTCCGGCCGGTGTCAGCGTGAGCACCATCCTTCCCAGCGCGGTCCGCACCGGGCTGTCGTCGGGGGTGCCGCTGGGCGGTGGGATGCCGACCGTCGACCCCGAGGACGTGGCGGACGCCATCGTCCGGACGCTCGACCATCGTCGCGCCGAAACCGCGGTGCCCCGCTACCTCGCCGGGTGGGACCTGATCTACGCCGTGGTCCCGGAGCGCCTCCTCGACCTCGGCCGCCGGCTGGTCGACGACCGGCGGGCGCTCACCGCCGTCGACCCCGCCGGGCGGGCCGACTACGACCGTCGCCTCGCCCGGCAGTCGCAGTCGACGTGAGTGGCAAAGAGTGCCGCGGCACTCTTTGCCACTCACCTGCGGCGTGATCGAAGCGCCGGTATCAGGTGACGTCAGGCCATCAGTGGGGCGAGCCGTTCCGCGTGCTCCCGCAGTGACGGGACGTGCCGCAGCATGAGGTGTTCGTGATCGACGTGCCCCGACAGCGCCAGACTGCCGACGAGCGCCCCCGCTCCGGACCGGACGGGGACGGCGACGCACGCCGACGCATCCCGCAGCTCCGCGAGTTGGGTGGCGAACCCCTGGCTCCGGATCAGGTCCAGATTCGCGAGCAATTCACTCCGCACGACGATCGTGCGGGCCGTCAGCGCCCGCGGCTCCCAACGGGGAATCACGGATTCGAGTTCCGACTTCTCCGCGAGGAGAAGTTTGCCGACCGCACACGCGTACAGGTGCTGGTTGAGAAACGACTCGTCCTCCGGCGGCGGGTATTCGGGGTCGGCGTCGGCGGTGCGGACGGCGACGTTGGTGTAGTAGAAGAGGTGGACCCCGAAGCGCACCGACAGTCGAAGCTCGGCGAGGACCGCCCGCGCCGCCGCACAGACGGTGGGCACCACGGCGGCGTCGACGAGGACACCGATCTTCTGGCCCAGGGCGAACCCCGACAGGTCGGGGAGCCGCACCACGTAGCCTTCGCCGACGAGGATGTTGAGCAGCCGGTACGTGGTCGCCGACGGCATCGACAGGCGGGCCGCGATGTCTTTCGCCGTCACACCCGAACCGGCGCGGGCCACTTCCTCGAGCACCCGCAGCGCGCTGGTGACGGCCTTCGGCTGCCGCCCCGACAGGGCCCTGTCGTCGGCGTTCACCGGCGGACCTCCCACGGGCGGTAGCGGCCCAGCAGGTCGTCGGCGACGGCCTCGTCGTACACACCCATCCGTTCTCCGATTCCGGGGGATCGCCGGGCGCGGATCGCGAACATCGCGGCGCCGAGAAGCATCAGAAGCACGTAGACGGCGGTTGCCGCGCCCGCGACGTACGTCCGCGAGAACGCCGCCCACCCGACCAGCGCCACCATCGCCGCCGCCGCGAGCGCGCCGATGACCAGAGGCAGCCGGGTCAGTTCACCGATCCGCCGGAGGAACGCCGGCGTCGCGACGCACAGCAGCACGTACGCGAGGACGTAACCGTGGGCGGACACGGCGAGCAGCCCGATCAGGACGTCGCGGCTCGAACCGCTGACGACCAGGAAGAGGACGGGGACGGCGACGATCACCGGCATCGCGACCGCCAGCGCCACGTGCGGGGTGTGGAACCGGTGGTGCGTCCGGCCGAACACGGTCGGAACCACACCTTCGCGGCCCATCGCGAACAGCGTTCGCGACAGTGCGGTCGTCGAACCGAGAACGCAGGCGAACCAGGAGGCGGTGATGCCGAGTTCCATCACGATCGACAGCGCCGACGAACCGGCGCCGGACGGGTCGGGCAACGTGAGGACGATCGGCAGCGAGTCGACCCCCTGCCGCACCGGTTCCGGCAATTGCAGGGCGGCCGCGAACACGTACAGGACGCCCAGGGCGATCGGGGTCCACCGGATGGCGCGCGGAACGGTGACGAACGGGTTGCGGGCCTCCCGCGCCACCGTGCCCGCACTCTCGAATCCGACGAACGACGTGATCGCGAGCAGTACGGCGAACCCGACCGCGGACCCCGATTTCGCGCCGCCCGCGGACGGGGTCGCGCCCTCCCGGACCGATTGGACGAACGCGACCACGAGCGCGGCGGAGGCGGCGACGATGGCGAAGACCTCGATGGCGAGCATGATCCGCGCCGACAACTGCACCCCCCGGATCATCAGCATCAGGGCGAGCAGTCCGACGATCGCCGCGAGGACCGCGATGAGCGTCGACCCCGCCGGAAGCCCGACTCGGCCGAGCAGCGCCGCGAGGTAACTCGCGGCGCCGAGCGTGCTCGCCATGGCGGCGGCCGCGTAGCCGACGAGCAGCGACCACCCGCCGGCGAATCCGGGCACCGCCCCTAGTCCCTTCACGATGTAGCTGTAGAGACCGCTGACGGCCACCATCCGCGTGGCGAACTGGCCGACGCAGTAGCCGACCGCCGTCATCAGAATCGCCGCGGCGACGAACACCGCGATGGTCGCCCGGCCTGCGTCGGGGATGACGAGCGCGGGCAGCGTGACCATCACCGCCGACGGTGCGACCGCGGACACCGACTGCCCGAGCACCTGGACGAAACTCAGACGCGCGCGCTCGAGACCGGCGACCGGTGATCTACTTCTGATTCTCGGTGTACCGGACACCACGCACCTGCTCTCCACACTTTCTCGCCTGCCCGCGCGTGATCGACGCCGGGCTGCATGAGTTGCACGCTAGCGCAGGAGTCGAGCGTGATGCGCGGATCGGAATTAATTTTCGGTCACCTCGAATGAGAATGGCCGGGGAATTCGTTCCCGATTCCGGTGCCGGCGCCTGCGCGCGGGGCGGGTCAGCTGCACCGACCCGGAAAACCCGAATGAGAATCGCCGCCGCCACGGCCGGAAAAGTCGAATGAGAATGCCGCAGGACCGGATTCCCATCCGGATTTAGTAGTGACCGGCGACACATCCGGGGTTTATCGTGGATTCGGGCCACAGCACGACGAGGCGAAAATTCCCGCCAAAAGTGTTCTGCCGAAGCCGGATTCATTCACAGTTCCGTTCACTCCATCGAAGAGGACATGATGACTGCAGTCGTTCACACCCCCACCGCCCTCGACCCCCGGGTCGTCGACTTCGTTTCGTCCCCGAAGCGCATGTTCGTCGACGGCCGCTGGGTGGACTCGGCGTCGGGGCGGACGTTCGAGACGGTCGATCCCGGCACCGGACAGGTGATCACGACCGTGCCGCACGCCGGCATCGAAGACGTGGACCGGGCGGTGGCCGCGGCCCGGCGGGCGTTCGAGTCCGGGCCGTGGCGCACTCTCACCCCGGCCGAACGCCAGCGGATCCTCTGGAAGATCGGCGAGGGAATCCTCGCCCGGGCGGATCAGTTCGCGCAGCTCGAGTCGATCGACAACGGCAAGTCCGTGGCGGTGGCCAAGGCCGTCGACGTGACGTGGGCGGCGGAGATCTTCTTCTACTACGCCGGCTGGGCCACCAAGATCGAGGGCCGCACCATCCCGGTGTCGGTGCCGTGGGCGCCCGGAGCCCGCTTCCACGCCTTCACCACCCGCGAACCGGTCGGCGTGTGTGCGCAGATCATCCCGTGGAACTTCCCGCTGGTGATGGCCGCGTTCAAGGTGGCGCCCGCGCTGACCTGCGCGAACACCATGATCCTCAAGCCCGCGGAGCAGACCCCGCTCACCGCGCTGCTCCTCGCCGAGGTGATTGCCGAGGCCGGCGTCCCCGACGGCGTGTTCAACGTGCTCACCGGTTTCGGTGACATCGGCGCGGCGCTGTCCAGCCACGACGACGTCGACAAGGTCGCGTTCACCGGCTCGACCGAGGTCGGAAAGAAGATCGTCAACGCCGCGTCGGGGAACCTCAAGAAGGTGTCCCTCGAACTCGGGGGCAAGAGCCCGCAGGTCGTATTCTCCGATGCTGACCTCGAGGCCGCGATCCCCGGTGTGGCGAGCGGATTCCTGTTCAACCACGGCCAGGCCTGCACGGCCGGAACCCGGCTGCTCGTCGAGGATCGGATCTTCGACGAATTCACGTCCGGGGTAGCCGATTTCGCGAAGTCGCAGAAGATCGGACCCGGGCTCGACCCGACCAACGACATCGGCCCGCTGATCTCTCAGGAGCAGCTGGGCAAGGTCACCGGCTACATCGACGCCGGACTCGCCGACGGCGCCCGCGCCCTCTCCGGTGGGCGGCGGCACGGCGACACCGGTTTCTACGTCGAGCCCACCCTGCTGGTCGACGTGAACCGCGACTTCAGCGTGTACCAGGAGGAGATCTTCGGACCGGTCGCCGTCGCGGTGCCGTTCAACCGGGAGGAAGGCGTCCGCGCGGCCGCCAACGACACCCCCTACGGCCTCGCGGCCAGCGTGTGGACCCGGGACGTGTCCCGCGCGCACGAAGTGGCCGCCGAGATCAAGGCGGGCACGGTGTGGGTGAACTGCCACAATGCGTTCGACACGGCGCTGCCGTTCGGCGGCTACAAGCAGTCCGGGTGGGGACGCGAACTCGGTGAGGGCGCCATCGCCGAATACACCCAGAGCAAGTCCGTCAACATCGCGCTCTAGAAGCCGTGGCCGGAGGCGAATGAGAACAGCCCTGCGTGCGTTCTCATTTGCCGTCGACGAACCGTGACACTTCGGCAACCGCGCCGACAACCCGCAGCCGCATGCTCGTTCCGGAGCTCACCGCGGAGCACCCACGCAGACCCTCTCCTCGTGAAAGTCGAAGGAAGCCATGACAACCAACGCCTCACCGCACCCGAGTGCAGTCAGCGACGGCGCGTCTCGCAGACTGGCAGGCACCCTCGGACCCGGTGCCATCGTGTTCATGGTCGTCGCAGCGGCGGCCCCGTTGACCGTGATCGCCGGCACCGTCCCGCTGGGGATCTCGGCGGGCAACGGCGCCGCCTACCCGGCCTCGTACCTCGTCTGCACGGTGGTGCTGCTGTTCTTCGCCGTCGGATTCACCGCGATGGCCAAGCACCTCCCCGGCGCCGGCGCGTTCTACACCTACATCACGCAGGGTCTGGGCCGGCATGCCGGTCTCGGCTCCGCGTTCCTCGCGCTGCTGTCGTACACCGCCGTCCAGGGCGCGGTCTACGGATACATCGGGGCCGCCGTCAACGATTTCGTCACCGCGCACGGCGGTCCCGAACTTCCCTGGTACGTGTGGGCCCTGGCCGTGACCGCCGTCGTCGCGATCCTCGGGTACCGGCACATCGACCTGTCCGGCAAGGTGCTCGGCGTCCTGCTCGTCTGCGAGGTCGGCATCGTCCTCGTCATCGACGCCTCGGTCATCCTCCGCGGCGGCGGTGACGAGGGCTTCTCGACGGCGGCATTCCACCCCGGCGAGTTCTTCTCCGGGGCGCCCGGCATCGCCCTGATCTTCGCCATCGCCGGGTACATCGGATTCGAGGCCACCGCCGTTTTCCGTGACGAGGCCCGCGACCCGGGCCGCACCATTCCCCGCGCCACCTACCTGGCGTTGCTGGTCATCGGCGGCTTCTACGCGCTGTCGAGCTGGGCGATGGTCAGCGCGTGGGGGGACGAGGGTGCGGTGGCCATCGCGACCGAGAACCCGGAGGGCATGATCACCGAGACCGCCACCCGCTACGTCGGCGCGATCGCCGGCGACCTCGTCCAGATCTTCCTGATCACGAGCCTGTTCGCCGCGCTGCTGTCCTTCCACAACGTGCTCTCCCGGTACATCTTCTCGCTCGGGAACAGTGCGGCCCTGCCCGCAGGCTGCGGCCGCTCGCACGACAAGCACGCGTCGCCGTACGTCGCGTCGGTCGTGCAGACGGTGTCCGCGCTCGTCCTGATCCTCGCGTCCGCCTTCGCCGGACTCGACCCGGTGACCGAGGTGTTCGCCTGGTTCGCCGGGGTGTCCTCGGTCGGCATCGTCGCCCTGATGACCCTGACGTCCGTGGCCGTCCTCGTCTACTTCGGCCGGACCCGGGTGGACCGGCGGCTGTGGAACACGGTGATCGCACCTCTGCTCGGGCTCGTCGGCCTGGCCGGGCTCCTGATCATGACCGTCGCCAACCTCCCGCTCCTCGTCGGCGGGTCCAGCACACTCGCCGCCGTCATCGGGGTCCTGCTCGTCGGAACCTTCGCCGGCGGAGCAGCAGTCGCAGTACTCCGGCCCCACGCCGCACGACAGAACACCGCACTACCGCAGCACCACACGAACGACACCATCATCGACAAGGAGATCGCACGATGAGTACCGCCACCACCGAGACCCCGGCCACCGTGAGGTCCGCCGCCCCGGATCACCCGCTCACCCCGCTGTCCGCGGACGAGATCCGCTCGGCGAAAGCACTCCTCACCGACGAGGGACTGATCGGCGAGAACGTGCGCTTCGTGTTCGTCGCGCTCGCCGAGCCGCACAAGTCCACGGTCCTCGCGTTCACCCCCGGCGACCCCATCGAGCGGCGCGCCCGGATCCTGCTGCTCGACCGGTCCACCGGCATCGGCACCGACCTCGTCGTGTCGGTGACGGAGAACCGCGTGATCAGCTCGACCACCGTCGATTCCGCCACCGACGGTCACGTTCCGATCCTCGACGAGGAGTTCGAGGACATCGAAGCGTTCCTGCTCGGCAGCTCCGACTGGCTCGCGGCGATGGCGAAGCGCGGCATCGAACCGTCGAAGGTCCGGGCGGTTCCCCTGTCGGCCGGTGTGTTCGGCCACGAGGACGAGGTCGGGCACCGCATCGTCCGCGTCCTCGCCTTCCACCAGGAGGACAAGGCGGACCTGCCGTGGGCGCACCCCATCGACGGGGTGGTGGCCTACGTCGACCTCACCGAGCGTCGCGTGGTGAAGGTGGTCGACGAGATCGAGCTGCCGGTCCCCGCCGAGCGCGGCGAATGGAATGCCGAACCGCACGCGACACCCACCCGCACCGATCTCAAGCCGATCGAGATCACGCAACCCGAGGGTGCCAGCTTCTCCGTCGACGGCAACGAGATCACCTGGGCCGACTGGAAATTCCGCTTCGGCTTCGATGTGCGTGAGGGACTGACGCTGCACCAGCTCTCGTTCGACGACGGGGGAGTCGAACGCCCCGTGATCTACCGTGCGTCGATCGCCGAGATGGTGGTCCCCTACGCCGATCCGTCCCCGGTTCGCTACTGGCAGAACTACTTCGACCAAGGGGAGTACCTGTTCGGCCGGTACACCAACTCGCTCGAACTCGGCTGCGACTGCCTCGGCGAGATCCAGTACTTCGACGTCACCATCGCCGACGAGTCCGGCGACCCGCGGGTGATGAAGAACGCGATCTGCCTCCACGAGGAGGACTACGGCGTCCTGTGGAAGCACACCGACATGTTCAACGACATGACCGAGACCCGCCGCTCGCGTCGCCTCGTCATCTCGTTCTTCCTCACCATCGGCAACTACGACTACGGGTTCTACTGGTACCTCTACCTGGACGGCACCATCGAACTCGAGGCGAAGGCCACCGGAATCGTCTTCACCTCCGCGTACCGCGGCGCGGAGGGATTCTCCACCCAGATGGCACCCGGGCTCGGCGCCCCGTTCCACCAGCACCTCTTCTCCGCTCGACTCGACATGGCCGTCGACGGTAATGTGAACACGGTCGAGGAGGTGGATGCCGTGCCCGTCCCGATGGGACCGGAGAACCCGTGGGGCAATGCCTTCCGCTGCCAGAAGACCACGCTGACCACCGAATCCGAGGGGCAGCGCACCGCCGACAACCTCAAGGCCCGGGTCTGGCACATCACCAATCCCACCAAGCAGAACAGGCTCGGACAGGATGTCGGGTACGCCCTGCACCCCGAGGGACAACCGGTACTCCTCGCCGACCCGTCGAGTTCGATCGCCGCCCGCGCCGCGTTCGCGACCAAACACCTGTGGGTGACCCAGTACGACGAGTCCGAGCGCTACCCCGCAGGCGACTTCGTCAACCAGCACCCTGGCCAGGCCGGTCTACCGGCCTTCGTGGCGGGCAACCGGGACATCGACGGCGAAGACCTGGTGCTGTGGCACACGTTCGGGCTGACGCACTTCCCCCGCCCCGAGGACTGGCCGGTCATGCCCGTCGACTACGCCGGGTTCAAGCTCAAGCCCGTGGGGTTCTTCGACCGCAATCCCGCGCTCGACCTGCCGGCGAGCACCGCGAAGCACTGCTGCGAAGGCTAGACGTCGTGACCACTGTCTTCTCGACGGCCTTTTCTACGGCCGCTCGCCGCACCAGTCACTGGTGGCGGCGGGCGGCCGCGGCCCTCGCGGTCGCCACGGCCGGACTCCACGCCGCGACGCTCGGTGAGCATGCGGCGTCGTCGCCGATGGTCGGGCTGGTGACTGTCGCGATGATCCTCGGTTGCCTGTACTGCGCGGGGCACCTGTGGATGCGGGGGTCGCAGCGGGACTGGGGGCTGGTCGCGCTGATGAACGTCGGGATGATCGCGCTGCACCTCACCGTGATGAGTCCCGGTTCGGGCGGCGGCCATCACGGGCACACGATGCATGCGGCGGCGTCGGCGCCGATGGGGCAGTCGCTGTCGACTCCGATGGCGGCGGCCCTCGCGACCGCCGCGCTCGAGGCGGTGGTCGCCGTGACGGTGCTCTTCTACCGCAGCCGGCTCGACCAACCCCCCACGTGAGTGGGAAAGAGTGCCCGGGGACGCTTTGCCACTCACCTGGGGGGTGGGCCGGGCCCTAGCTCCCGTCCTGCTGCGCGAGTTGGGCCTTGATCCTCGCGGTCGCGTCCAGGAGCGAATCGTTGTTGACCGCGGCGGCCGCGGCGTCGTCGTGCTCCCGGGCGGCCTCGACGAGACGCTGCTGGTACATCCACAGCGAGTCGTCCTCGGTCGTGTCGACGGTGCCCTCGGCGCCGACGATCTTGTAGGCCCGGCAGCGCTGCCACAGCGTGCGGATCGTCTCGACGAGCACGGGATTTTCGGCGGCCTCGTACAGGATCGTCAGCAGCGCCTCGTCGTGGTCGAGATAGGCCACCACCCGCCGCTCGTCGAGGGCGGTGCGCATGAGCGCGAACTCGTCCTGCATCCGGGCACTGTCCGCAGCGCTGATCCGCTGCGCGCCGAGCCGGGCGGCCTCCACCTCGAGCAACCGGCGGACATTGTAGACGTGCACCAACTCGGCGAGGGTGAGGCCCTTGACCACCGCCCCCTTGTGCGGTGACCGCTCGGCCAATCCCGCTTCCTCGAGCCGGCGGATCGCCTCGCGCACCGGCATCACGCTCGTTCCCACCTGCTCGGCGAGATCCCGCACCCGGAGGCGGGCACCGGCAGGCAGATCACCGTTCATGATCGACTCGTGGATCATGTCGTAGACCTGGTCGGTCAGCAGTGATGTTTCGGCGCGCTTGGATATTGGCACGACTCAAATATAAACGGCACCGCCGATCGGTACTGCCGTCCGGGAATTGCCGTCTCGCCCGGCCGAAGAGCGTTTACGCTCTTCGGAGGTTCTCCGGACTGTGTGACGGATGGCGGGTGGGCTGTGAATCGCAGGGTGGGCAGATCGACGCTGACGATGGCGGTGGCCGCGGCCGCTGTCTTGACACCGATCGCGGCGGCCGCTCCGGCGACCGCCGACGCGGGCGGGTTCACGAAGACGACGCTCCATTTCCAGGTCTTCGTCGGACCGAACCGCGACGTGCCGTGCGACGTGATCGGCGACGTGTACAAACCGGATGCGGCGTCGGCGTCGAACCGCGTCCCCGCTGTCCTCACCACCAACGGCTTCGGCGGTTCCAAGAACGACCAGGCCGGTATCGGCTCGTTCCTCGCCTCCCGGGGCTATGCGGTGCTCGCCTATTCCGGGCTGGGCTTCGGCGGTTCGGGCTGCAAGATCCACATGGACAACCCCGAGTACGACGGACGCGCGGCGAGTGAACTGGTGAGCTTCCTCGGCGGCCGCGACGGGATGGCGTTCGTCGATCCCGCGCACACCGTTCCCGTTCCGGGCCTCGACTACGTGGTGCAGGACGCGACAGCTCACCACGGCACGGCCGAGGCGAACGATCCGCGGGTCGGGATGATCGGCGGCTCCTACGGCGGGGCAGTGCAGTTCGCCGCGGCGTCGGTGGACCCACGGATCGACACGATCATCCCGATGATCACCTGGAACGACCTCAGCTACTCGCTCGCGCCCAACACCATCGGCCAGACGTCCGGGGTCAGCACGTCGATTCCCGGTGCGTCGAAGGTGGTGTGGTCGCTGACGTTCGGGGCCGTCGGCGCCACCAACCCCCGGCCGGAGGGCTACGCGCAAGATCCGGTGCGGGCCTTGGGATGCCCCAACTTCGCGGACCCGGCGTGCCCCGCGCTGGCGCAGTCCGCGGTGCAGGGTTTCCCGGACCCGGCGTCCGTCGACTTCCTGCGGCAGTCCTCCGTGGTGTCGTACGCCGACCGCGTGAAGATTCCGGTGCTATTGATGCAGGGCCAGCAGGACACCCTGTTCGACCTCAACGAATCGAAGGCCACCTTCGAGACGCTGCAGGCGCAGGGCAACGACGTGAAGATGATCTGGCACAGCTGGGGGCATTCCAACCTCACTCCCGCCGAGGGCGAGATCAACCTGAAGGACCTCAACCCCGACACCCAGTACGAGACGGGCCGGATCATCGACTGGTTCGACCACTATCTGCGGGACAGCGGGGCGAGCACCGGGCCGGTGTTCAGCTACTTCCGCGACTGGGTCGACTACACCGGCAACGCCGCACCCGCGTACGCCGAATCCTCGGATGTCTCGGTGGGTCAGGGCTTTTCGCTCTACCTCTCCGGTGACGGCGCGCTGACCGACCGCCGGGACCGCATCGTCGCCGGCGCTCAGACGCTGCACACGCTGCCCGGCGGGCTCCCCACCGACCGCGAGGCGCCGGACACGAGGCCGAACGCCCCGGTCCCGCAGAGCGTCCAGCCCGGAACGGAGGCCGAGTGGTCGTCGGGGATCCTCGATGCCCCGCTGGACGTGGTCGGAGCGCCCGTGCTCGACGTCCGCGTCACCGCCGCACCCGCGGTCACCGGTGTCGAGGACTCGCTGGTGGTCTTCACCAAGCTGTACGACGTGGCCCCCGACGGCACCGAAACGCTGATCAACGGGCAGGTCGCGCCGGTGCGGATGGTGGCACCCGGTGAGCCCGTCCGGGTCGTGATGCCGGCGATCGTCCACCGCTTCGGTGAGGGACACCGCGTTCGGCTCGTGGTGGCCGGCGGCGATCCGAGTTTCCGCGGCGGGCTGGTGCCGCATCAGGTCACCATCGACGCGGGCGACCCGGGGCAGGCGCTGGTGCTGCCGGTGACGGGCTGAGGACGAGCCCCGAGCGGCAAGTGATTGACATCACACCGTCCCGGGATCAGACTGGGAACCTCATTTGAATCCGATGTCAATATCAATATTGTGTCGGCCGGTGGAGAGGAACCGCAGGTGACCGAGCTCGGAGGAGTGTGCGACCAGCGCTTCGCGGCGTTGCAGGACGCATTGAAGGACAATCTCGAGTCCGGTGAGGAGCTCGGCGCGTCGATCGTCGTGACCCTCGACGGACAGCCGGTGGTCGACATGTGGGGCGGATGGTCCGATGCCGATCACACCACCGAATGGGGGCGCGACACCCTCACCAACGTGTGGTCGTGCACCAAGACGGTGACCGCTCTCGCCGCGCTGATGCTCGTCGACCGCGGTCTGCTGGACGTGTACGCGCCCGTCGCGAAGTACTGGCCCGAGTTCGCGGCCGCGGGCAAGGAGCGCGTCGAGGTCCGCCATCTCCTCTCGCACACCTCGGGGGTGTCGGGATGGGATCAGCCGATCACGGTCGAGGACACGTTCGACCTCGCCGAGTCGACGAAACGTCTTGCCGCCCAGGCTCCGTGGTGGGAACCGGGCACGGCGTCCGGATATCACGCACTCAACTACGGCCATCTGATCGGCGAGGTCATTCGACGGGTCGACGGACGCACCCTGGGACGTTTTGTGGCCGAGGAGATCGCCGGACCGCTGGGGGCCGACTTCCACATCGGACTGGACCCGTCGGAGTTCGGCCGGGTGTCGAACGTAGTCCCGCCGCCGCCGTTGCCGATCGACCTGGCGTCCCTCGACCCCGCCAGCGTCATCGTCAAGACGTTCACCGGGCCCGGGCCGGACGCCTCCGCGTCCTGGTCCGACGCATGGCGCAGGGCGGAGAACGGCGCGGCAGGCGGTCAGGGCAACGCCCGGTCACTCGCTCGGATCCAGTCCGCGGTGGCCTGCGGCGGCGAACTCGACGGTGTCCGCCTGCTGTCGCCGGACACCATCTCGCTGATCTTCGAGGAGCAGTCGAACGGCGTGGATCTGGCGCTGGGGCAGCCGATCCGGTTCGGCATCGGTTACGGATTGCCGACACCCGTGTCGGTGCCGTTCGTCCCCGAAGGGCGGATCTGCTTCTGGGGCGGCTGGGGCGGATCGCAGGTCGTCGTCGACACCGAACGCCGGATGACCATGACGTACGTGATGAACAAGATGGGTCCGGGACTGCTCGGCTCCGACCGCACCGCCCAGTACGCGACGGCGACGTTCGACGCACTGGGCTGACGCGGGGGAGGTTCAGGACGCCAGGCCCTTGTCCTGCAACCACTCCCGGGCGATGTCACCCATGTCCTCGAGGTCGGCCACCCGCTCGTTCATCGCGATGAGATCCTCGGTCGTCAACGCCGCCGACACGTCCGCCAGCACGGCGCGGACGTCGTCGCCGGCCTTGTTCTCGTTGATGATCGGGGTGATGTTCTCGGCCAGGAACAGGTGTTTGGTGTCCTCGAGGGCCACGAGGTTCTCCGAACGCATCGCCGGGTCGGTGCTGAACACGTCGGCGACCTCGATCTGACCGCTGAGCAGGGCGTTGAGCGTCAGGGGGCCGCCGGCGTCCAGCGCCAGGAACTCCTTGAACGTCAACCCGTACCTGTCCTTCAGGCCGGCGACGCCGTTCTCGCGGGTCTTCCATTCGGGCGGGCCGCCGAGGGTCAGTTCGCCGGCGTGGGGCACGAGGTCCTCGATCGTCTCGAGCGAGTACTCGTCCGCGGTCTCCTGCCGCACCGCGAGAACGTCCTTGTCCTCGGCGGGGGACGGTTCCAGCGCGATGAGCCCGGCGGGAAGCTTCGCCTTGATCTGCTCGGTCACCTCGTCCGACGCGGTCGCGGTGGTGGCGCTGTCGAGATACTGGAGCAACGCACCCGAGTATTCGGGCAGCAGGTCGATGGAACCGTCTCGGATGGCCGGGACGTACACTTCCCGGCTCCCGATGTTGAGCTTCTCCGTCACGTCGATGCCGTTCGCCCGCAACGCCTCCGCGTAGATGGTGGCGATCAGCTGGCTTTCGGGGAAGTCCGCGGAACCGACGACGATGGCGCCGTCGCTGCTCCCGCCGCCGTCGGCCGCGAGGGGGTCCTTGCCGATCCCGCAGGCCGTCAACGACACCAGGGTGGCGCCTGCCAACGCGACGATCAATGCCTTCTTCATGGTGATGTCCTTCAGATCAGCGAGGGCTCGGGTACGGACGTGGGACGGGCCGCGACCGCGGGGTCTTCGGACGCGGAGCGCTTGCTGCTGCGCACCCGGCGGGTGAGTCCGGGCGAGACGACCCGCGCCGTGAGGAACCCGATCGCGAGATCGAAGGCGAGCGCGAGGAGCGACACCAGGACCGCCCCCGCCGCCATCTGCGCGTAGTCGCTCTGCGCCTTGCCGTCGATGAGGAGTCGTCCCAGGCCGCCGAGCGAGATGTACGCGGCGACGGTCGCAGTCGAGACGATCTGCAGCACGGCGCTCCGGACACCCGACAGCATCAACGGCAGCGCACAGGGCATCTCCACCTCGGTGAGGATGCGCATCGACCGGAACCCCATTCCCCGTGCCGCGTCGACGGCGGCCGGGTCGACGGAGCGGATGCCCGCGTACGTGTTGGTGAGGATCGGCGGGATGGCCAGCAGCACCAGCACGATCAGGCTCGGAATCAGGTAGGCCAGCTTGCTCGAGAACGACGGCGCGATGACGAGGACCAGCAGGATCAGCAACCCGATGGTGGGGAGGGCGCGCAGCGAGTTGGCCATACCGGCGACGACGACGGACCCGCGCCCGGTGTGCCCGATATACAGGCCGAGAGGAATTGCGATCAGCGCCGCGGCGAACAGGGCGAGGAACGTGTACATCAGGTGCTGGAGGAGCAGTGCCGGAATACCTTCGGGCCCTGTCCAATGGGCACCGTCGAGCAGAAAGTCGATCATGAGGTGACCACCTTCGGGGTCCACGGGGTGAGTAGCCGGTTCGCGAGCACGATGAGGAGGTCGAGAACCAGTGCCAGCAGCAGACTGAGCGCGATACCGGCGATGATGGGTGTGTAGAAACGCAACTGGAAACCCTGGGTGAACAGCGAACCGATCTGCGGGATCCCGAGCAGAGCGGCGAGCGAGACCAGGCTGACGTTCGACACCACGGCCACCCGCAGTCCCGCGCAGATCACGGGAACACCCACCGGGAGCTGAACTTTGAGCAGCGTCTGATACGGCCGGTAGCCCATCGCCGTCGCGGCGAGCACGGTTTCCTGGGGCACCGAGTCGAGGGCGTCGGCGACGACGCGGACCAGCATGGCGACGGTGTAGATCGTCAGGGCGACGATGATGTTCATCGGATCGAGGATCTTCGTCCCGAGGATCGGTGGCAGCAGGACGAACAGGGCGAGCGACGGGATCGTGTAGAGCAGACCGGCGGTCCCGACCACGTACGGGTTGATCCGGCGATTGCGGTGCGCGAGCCAGCCGATGGGCAACGCGACGATCACGCCGACGACGATCGGCACGAGGGAGAGCAGGATGTGCCAGCCGACGAGTTCGACGATGCGGTCGGACTGGCGGCCCAGCCATTCGAAGTTCATCGGGCCACCGCCCCCGCGAGATCCGCCGACTCGATCGCTGCCACGGCCGCGTGAGCCGTCACGGTGCCGACGAGTACCCCGTCGCCGTCGACGACCACACCCCGCTTGCTCGGTGCGGACAGGGCGGCGTCGAGCAGCGCCCGCATCGTCCCGTGTGCGTCGGCGACCGTGCCGCTGAGATTCACGTCGTCCGGGCGAATGCTGCCGACGACGTTCGCCGGCTGAACCCACCCGATCGGCTTGTTCGCCGGGTCGACGATGAGAAGCCAGTCGTCGGACGCCCGCGCGAGGGCCTCGCTCGCCGAATCGCCCAGACGGGCAACGGGTTCGGCGACCGTCTCCACGCGACCGTCGAGGTTCGCGAAACCCAGCGACCGGTAGCCGCGGTCGCGTCCGACGAAATCGGCGACGAACTCGTCGGCGGGCTCGGTCAGCAACTCCAGGGGAGTGGCCGCCTGCGCCAGGACTCCGCCGGTCCGTAACACGACCACCTGGTCGCCGAGTTTGAGCGCTTCGTCGATGTCGTGGGTGACGATGATGATCGTCTTGCCGATTTCTTTCTGCAGTCGGAGGAATTCGTCCTGCAACTGGCTCCGGACCACCGGGTCGACGGCACTGAACGGCTCGTCCATCAGCATGAACGCCGGATCCGCGGCGAGAGCGCGCGCGACCCCGACTCGCTGCTGCTGCCCACCCGAGAGCTGCCACGGATACCGGTCCGCGAAATGCGCGGCCAGGCCGACCGTCTCCAGCAGTTCCATGGCCCGGGTCCGGGCCTCCTTCTTCGTCTTCCCCAGCAGCTTCGGCATCGTCGCGACGTTGTCCACGATGGTGCGATGCGGGAACAGTCCGGCGTGCTGGATGACGTACCCGATCCGCCGGCGCAGCAGCGCCGGGTCCATATCCGCAGTGGATTCGCCGTCGAGGGAGATGGTTCCGGACGTCGGTTCGATCAACCTGTTGATCATGCGCAACGACGTCGTCTTGCCGCAGCCCGACGGACCGACGAGGGCCGTGATCTTGCCGCTGGGGCACTCGAGGTCCAGTTCGTTCACCGCTGTCGTGCCGTCCGGGTACGCCTTGGTGACTTTGTCGAATGTGATCATCCGCGTGCTACTTTCGTGTAGTCCGGGAGGTGAGGCGCCCGGAGGTTCGGTGTCGGTGGGACTGCTCTACCGAGCTGTGTCTTTCTCCGGATTCGGCAACTGTTCCAGGAACTTCACCGCAGCTTTCAGGTCGTCGCTCAGGGGGCGGTCGGTGGTCCGGGGGTCCAGGCAGGTGCGCGCACGGTGCAGGTAGGCGCCGAGTTCGGTGTCCGTGTCGAGGTCGCGGTGCTGCTGGCCGAGTGCCCGCACCGCCGAGATCAGTTCGCACGCAAGGACGATGCGGGACTGCGCGAGGATGTCGGTGAGCTGGGTGGCGGCCTGGGACGCGAAACTCGCGTGGTCCTCGGTGCCGCGGGAGATGACCGTATGTCCGAGGGAACCCGGTGCGGCGGCCATCCGGATCTCCGCGATGGCCGCGGACGTCGTGTACTCCAGCAGCATGGTGCCGCTGCTGCCTGCCGGACCGTCGGCCAGGAACGGCCGCAGGCCGGTGACTGCCGGATCCGACAGGTTGGCCAACCTGCACTGCGACAGCAGCGCCGCGCTCGACAGCGCGAGTTTCGCCTCGTCCACGGCGAGGGCGATCGGCATTCCGTGGAAGTTGCCGTTGTGGAACACGGTGTCGTCCTCGACGGAGATGAGCGGGTTCTCGGACGACGAGTTCATCTCGATCGCGAGGGTTCCCCGCAGCCGTTGCAGCGCCTGCCAGGTGGCACCGAGGATCTGGGGGAGGGCGCGGAACCCGTAGGAGTCCTGCACGCGGGCGGCCTGGATGTCGTGGTCGGCGAGCAGTTCCCGGACCCGGCCGGCCACCTCCTCCTGGCCGAGGTGCCTGCGGGCCGCCTGCACCCGTGCGGCGAACGGCTCGACGGAACTGCGCGTCGCCAGCAGCGACAGCACGCCGACGATCAGCGAATGCTCCAGCCAGTTCGCCACGCTGTCGGTGGCCGTGGCGGCGAGCGCGACGGTCATCGCGTTCGTCGAGATGAGGGGGAGGGCGTCACCCTGGTGCGCCGTCCACCGGGGCACCACCCGGCTGTCCCGCAGCGGTGTCTCGCCCATCAGCCCGAGCGCGATCTCGGAGAACGCGCTGAGGTCGCCGGTGCCGATGGCGCCGCGAGCGTGCACGGCGGGCAGTTCGTCCTCGGCGACGGCATCGATCAGCGCCGTCACGATGTCGGGGTGCAGACCGGATCCGCCGTTGAGGATCTGGTTGACGCGAATGATCATGGCGGCGCGGACGACGTGGTCCGGCAGCGAGGGACCCGAACCCGTCGCGTGGCTGCGGAGCAGGCGGAGGTCCTGTTCGACGCCGTCGGAGACGGAGGTGTCCCGGTTTCCGCCGACACCCGTGGTGCGTCCGTAGATCGGCTGACGCGCGGCGATGCGCACCGCGGTCTCCCAGGAACGGTGTGCGTGGTCGAGTGCGGCGGGGTCGGGCGCGACGACGACCGGTTCCCGGGCCAGGGTCGTCAGCTGATCGACGGTGAGCTGGGAGCCGTCGAGCAGCACCGGAACGGGCGGGTGCGGTTCCTCGGTCGGGCGGGGATCTTTCCGGGTCATCGGAACTCCGTGATCGATGCGGTGTACGGGTACTCACGAGGCGGGTGCGGACGGAGCCGGACGTCGTCCGGCGTCTGCACTCAGTGTGGTCTGCCTCACTCGTTCGAGATGTATAGTCCTGTATATACCGCAGCCTGTCAACCGTCGGTTTCCGGCGATCGACGGTTTTCGACCCCGCCCCGAGGGGCTCGCAATCCGGCTAGGTCGACCTCTCACTTCGATCAGTCCCTCTGTGATCCTCCGGAACGTAGGGTCTCGGGAGAGGTGCATATATAGCCATGCATCGATCCCGCACTGACTGATCGACCGAAGGAATGAGTCCAATGCCGCAGCAGGTACGAGGCGTCATCGCCCGCTCCAAGGGTGCCCCCGTCGAGATCGCGACCGTGAATATTCCGGATCCGGGTCCGGGTGAGGTGGTGGTCGATATCGCGGCGTGCGGTGTGTGCCACACGGACCTGACGTATCGCGATGGTGGGATCAACGACGAGTTCCCGTTCCTGCTCGGGCACGAGGCGTCCGGGATCGTGGAGAGTGTCGGCGCGGGTGTGACGTCGGTGGCGGTCGGCGATTTCGTGGTGCTGAACTGGCGTGCGGTGTGCGGGCAGTGCCGGGCGTGTAAGCGTGGTCGCCCGCAGTACTGTTTCGACACGCACAATGCGGCGCAGAAGATGACGCTCGAGGACGGCACCGAGCTGACCCCGGCGTTGGGGATCGGTGCGTTCGCCGACAAGACCCTGGTGCATGCGGGGCAGTGCACGAAGGTGGACCCGTCCGCCGACCCCGCGGTCGTCGGTTTGCTGGGGTGCGGGGTGATGGCCGGTCTTGGTGCGGCGGTGAACACCGGCAACGTGGGCCGCGGCGACTCGGTGGCCGTGATCGGCTGCGGCGGGGTCGGGGATGCGGCGATCATGGGTGCCCGCCTGGCCGGGGCGAGCAAGATCATCGCGATCGACCGGGACGAGACGAAGCTCGCATGGGCGAAGGACCTGGGGGCGACGCACACGATCAACGGCGGCAACGTCGACGCGGTCGAGGCGGTGCAGGAGTTGACCGGCGGGTTCGGTGCGGACGTGGTGATCGACGCGGTCGGTCGCCCGGAGACGTGGAAGCAGGCGTTCTACGCCCGCGACCTGGCCGGCACCGTGGTGCTGGTCGGAGTCCCGACCCCCGACATGACGTTGGAGATGCCGTTGATCGACTTCTTCTCCCGCGGCGGGTCGTTGAAGTCGTCCTGGTACGGCGACTGCCTGCCGGAGCGCGACTTCCCGATGCTGGTGGACCTGTTCCAGCAGGGCCGGTTGCCGCTGGAGAAGTTCGTCACCGAGCGCATCAAGATCGACGAGGTGGAGCAGGCGTTCCACCGGATGCATGCCGGTGAGGTGCTGCGCTCGGTGGTCGTGCTGTGAGCGGGCCGTTGCGGATCGAGCGGGTCGTCACCGAGGGCACCTTCGCCCTCGACGGCGGTGAATGGAGTGTCGACAACAACATCTGGCTGGTCGGGGACGACACCGATGTGGTGATCGTCGACGCCGCGCATGCCGCGCAGCCGATCATCGACGCGGTCGGCGGCCGGCACGTGAACGCGGTGATCTGCACGCACGGGCACAACGATCACGTGACCGTGGCCCCGGAACTGGCCGAGCGGTTGCACGCCCCGGTGTTGTTGCACCCGGGTGATGACGTGCTGTGGAAGATGACCCACCCGGGCGAGAAGTACTGGAGTCTCGAGGACGGGCAGCGGATCGCGATCGCGGGCACCGACATTCAGGTGATCCACGCACCCGGGCATTCGCCGGGGTCGGTGTGCCTGTACCTGCCCGAGGTGGGGGCGTTGTTCTCCGGGGACACCCTGTTCTCCGGCGGCCCGGGTGCCACGGGTCGGTCGTACTCGGATTTCCCGACGATCATCGGATCGATCCGGGACCGGTTGTTCGCGCTGCCCGAGGAGACCGTGGTCCATACCGGGCACGGGGACGGCACCACGATCGGTACCGAGGCCCCGCATCTCGCCGAGTGGATAGCCCGAGGAAACTGAGACCATGACCGACATCACCGACAGGTACACCTTCGACGAGGGCGACGTCGTCGTCACGCACGAGAAGTCCTATGCGGCAGGTGTTCCTGCGGTGTTGGTCTCACTCAAGCGCGGGCTGGAGCAGATGGGTCCGGTGCGGACGGTCCGGACCCTGATGAAGCTGAATCAGCGGCAGGGGTTCGATTGCCCGGGCTGTGCGTGGCCGGAGACTCCGGGGCACCGCAAGCATGCGGAGTTCTGTGAGAACGGCGCGAAGGCGGTCGCGGAGGAGGCCACCACCCGGACGGTGACGCCGGAGTTCTTCGCGGAGCATTCGGTGGCGGATCTGCTGGGTCGCAGCGAGTTCTGGCTGGGGCAGCAGGGCCGGTTGACGCATCCGATGGTCCTGCTGCCGGGGGCCACGCATTACGAGCCGATCGGGTGGGATGCGGCGTTTTCGTTGATCGCCGGGGAACTGCGCGGTCTGGCGTCGCCGGATGAGGCGGTGTTCTACACGTCCGGGCGCACGTCGAACGAGGCGGCGTTCCTGTATCAGCTGATGATCCGGGCGTTCGGGACGAACAACCTGCCGGACTGTTCGAACATGTGCCACGAATCCTCGGGGTCGGCGTTGGTGGAGACGATCGGGATCGGGAAGGGGTCGGTGTCGGTTCCCGACATCGAGAACGCCGACCTGATTTTGATCGCCGGCCAGAACCCGGGGACGAATCATCCGCGGATGCTCTCGACGCTGGAGAAAGCGAAGGGCAACGGCGCGAGAGTCATCGCGATCAACCCGCTCCCGGAGGCGGGGTTGCTGCGGTTCAAGGACCCGCAGAAGGTGCACGGGGTGGTCGGGGACGGGGTGGCGATCGCGGACGAGTTCCTGCAGATCCGGATCGGCGGCGACCAGGCGTTGTTCCAGGGGTTGGGCCGGTTGCTGCTCGAGGCCGAGGACGCGGCACCGGGCACCGTGCTGGATCGGGAGTTCATCGACCGGCACACCGCCGGGTTCGAGGAGTGCGCGGCGCACCTGCGGCGGGTCGATCTGGGCACGGTAGTGCAGGCCACGGGGTTGACGCTCGAGCAGATCCGGGCCACCGCGGACGCGTTGATCGCGTCGAAGAAGACCATCATCTGCTGGGCGATGGGATTGACCCAGCAGACCCACGGGGTCGCGACCATCCAGGACGCGGTGAACCTGCTGCTGCTGCAGGGGATGATCGGCAAACCGGGGGCCGGGGTGTGCCCGGTGCGCGGGCACTCCAACGTGCAGGGTGACCGGACGATGGGCATCTGGGAGAAGATGCCCGAATCGTTCCTGACCGCCCTGGATACCGAATTCGGCATCCGGTCCCCGCGTCGGCACGGGTTCGACGCGGTCGATTCGATCCGGGCGATGCGCGACGGCAGGGCGTCGGTGTTTGTCGGGATGGGCGGCAACTTCGTCTCCGCGACCCCGGACACCGAGACCACAGAGGCGGCGCTTCGCCGGTGTGCGTTGACGGTGCAGGTGTCGACGAAACTGAACCGCTCCCACCTCGTGACCGGGCAGTCCGCGCTGATCCTGCCGTCGCTGGGCCGCACCGACAAGGACGTCCAGGCCGGTAAGAAGCAGCAGGTCAGTGTCGAGGATTCGATGTCGATGGTGCACCTCTCGCGTGGCAGCCTGCCCCCGGCGAGTGACCTGTTGCGTAGTGAGGTCGCGATCGTCTGCGGGATCGCGCTGGCGTTGTTCGGGCCGGGGCATGCGGTGCCGTGGGCGGAGTTCACCGCCGACTACGACCGGATCCGCGATTCCATTGCCCGGGTGATCCCGGGGTTCGAGGACTTCAACCGGAAGGTGCGTGGGCCGGACGGGTTCGGGTTGCCGCACCCACCCCGGGACGAGCGCCGGTTCGTAACGAACACGGGGAAGGCCAATTTCACGGTCAGTGAGTTGTCGTGGGTGCCGGTGCCCGAGGGGAAGCTGATCCTGCAGACGATGCGGTCGCACGATCAGTACAACACCACCATCTACGGTCTCGACGACCGTTACCGCGGCGTCAAGGGCGGACGGCGGGTGCTGTTCATCAGCGCCGAGGACCTGGAGTCGTTCGGGTACGCGGCGGGGGATCGGGTGGACCTGATCTCCGAATGGACGACGGCCGACGGCAGCGTGGAGGAGCGGCGGGCGGAGGATTTCCGGTTGGTGCCCTACCCGACGCCGGTCGGGAACGTGGCCGCCTACTACCCGGAGACGAATCCGCTGATCCCGCTCGACCACGTCGCCCGCAAGTCGAACACGCCGGTGTCGAAGGCGGTCACCATCCGCCTGCAGAGGCGGGGCTGACCGGTGGGGCGGGTGACGACCCGGACCCCGGTCACCCGGATCACCGACACCCGGCACTCGACCCGGCCGGACACCGTGGTGGTGGAGGAACCCCTCGAGATCCGGGTGAACGGCACCCCGTTGGCGGTGACGATGCGGACCCCCGGTTCGGATGTGGAGTTGGCGCAGGGGTTCCTGCTGACCGAGGGCATCATCACCGGGCGCGGCGACATTGCGTCGATCCGGTACTGCAACAGTGTCGACGAACACGGCGTCAACACCTACAACGTCCTCGACGTGGACCTGGCGCCGGGGGTGTTCCTGCCCGACATGGGCATCGAACGCAACTTCTACACCACCTCGTCGTGCGGGGTGTGCGGGAAGGCGTCCCTCGATGCGATCCGGCAACGCACCCGGCATTCCCCCGCCACGGACACGGTGCGGGTGGCGGCGGCGACGATCGCGGAGTTGCCGGACCGGTTGCGGGCGGCGCAGAAGGTGTTCGACACCACCGGGGGTCTGCATGCGGCGGGGTTGTTCACCCGGTCCGGGGAACTGCTGACGGTCCGGGAGGACGTCGGCAGGCACAATGCGGTCGACAAGCTGATCGGGTGGGCCACCGAGCAGGATCGGGTGCCGCTGCGCGGGACGGTGCTGCTGGTCAGTGGTCGGGCGTCGTTCGAGTTGGCGCAGAAGGCGGTGATGGCCGGCATCCCGATCCTCGCCGCGGTGTCCGCGCCGTCGTCGCTGGCGATCGACCTCGCCCACGACACCGGACTCACCCTGATCGGATTCCTCCGCGGCACCACCATGAACCTCTACACCCACCCCGACCGCATTACCTGACGTGAGTGGCAAAGCGTGCTCCCGCACACTTCGCCACTCACCTGGGGTCAGTGCCTGCCGGTGGTGTCGGCGCGGACGCCGGCCTCGAGGGCGATCGCGCCCGCCTCGCCCCGGGACGCGACACCGAGTTTCTTCAGCACGCCCGCGACGTGGAATTTGACCGTGCTCTCGCTGATGCCGAGGCTGTCGGCGATCGCCTTGTTCCTCTTACCCGTGGCCAGGTGACCCAGCACTTCGAGTTCGCGGGGGTTGAGGTCGCCCAGTTGCTGTTCGTCGGGTCGTGCCGCAGGGACGTCGAGGGGGATCGCGACCGCCACCCGGGACCCCCACCCGTCGACCGACTCGACGTCGATCCGGCCACCGAGCGTGTGCACCCGTCCGGACAGTTGCCGCACCAGCGCGTCGGTGTCGAGTGCGCCCTCGGCGTCGTCGCGGACTTCGACGAGGAGGTTGGAGCCGTCGCAGTCCCAGGCGATGCGGATGCGCTCCAGGGTGGACTGGGTCGCGAACGCCAGGACGGCGCTGCGCACGACGGCCCGCGCGGCGCTGGCCACCTCACCGGGTAGCGCGCGACCGTCCACCGGCGGATCGACGTAGTCGACGCGCACGGGCCGGTGCTGGAGCAGTGGTCGCAGTTCGCCCTGCAACCGGGCGAACGCCGTGGTGACAGCTTCCTCCGCGAGAATCCGGTCGGACTCGCCCGCGGACCGCAGGGTGATCAGCGCCGACGACGCCGTCTCGCTCGCCGTGATCCGCGACCGCCGGTCGTCGAGGTCGTTGGACCGCAGGGTGGACAGGATGGATTCGAGCGTCGCGGCGTGCAGGTCCGTCAACTCCACGATGGTCCTGGCCCGCTCGCTCGACGCGGCCCGCGATTCCGCCAGGTACGCGGGGCTCGCCTGCGCGACCTGATGCCGGATCGACACGGCGACGACACCGAAGGCGCCCGCCACCAGCGGGACCTCCCGGATCTGCTGCCGTTGCTTCGGCAGAACGAGGAGGAGAGTGCCGGTCGCGTCGAGCAGTGCCCACACCTTCCGCTTCGAGCCGGCCACCACGGTCTGGTCGTCGAACGGCGTGCCTTCCGTCATCCGGGTGCGCAACGCGTCCAGTTCGGCGATGGTGACCCGCTCGACCACCGCGGGGTCGCCGCTGACCTTGCGAGGACGCCCCGTGCATTCCCGGGTGAAGATCACCAGCGCGGTGTGCGGCCAGATGTCGGCGAGGAATTTGGAGAAGCGGACGGCGATGTCGGGCAGCGGACCGTCGATGACGTCCCGCATGGAACCGAGAACATCTGCCGGTGACACCGAAGTCGCGCTGGGAAGAACCACGTGTCGAGCCTATCCGCGCAGGCGGCGATCACCGATCCTGGGCCGTCTGCTCATCGTGCCGATTCCGCCCGCGCGGCGTCGACGACTGTGGATCGGACGAGCCCCAGCGATTCCAGTGCCCGCGCCGCGGTGCCGTGCGTGATGGTGGCCACGGCCGCGACGATGTCGGCGCCGACGATCGGCCGGCGTTCCGATTTCGCGAGAGCCACCGCGTTGCGGAACGCGCCCTGAGCCGGTTCGGTCAGCCGCAGCGGACCGGTGCGGGGGCGGCTCAGCGCGCTGGTGGTGGCACCCACGTCGGTCATGCCTGCCGCCGTGAGGGCCTCGCCGTGCACGTGAATGATCGCCTCGCGCAGTGCGTCCCGGTTCGATCCGAGACGGTCGAACACCCGGGCCGTCGTTCCGTCCGGCAGTGCGAACGACGCGAGGAGCAGGTGCTCGAGACCGGGCTCGCGGTCGCCGAGCCGGTCGGCTTCGGCCTCCGTCTCGGAGAACAGTGCCTTCATCGTGCGCATGTCGCGCCAGGCCCGGGCGAATTTCATCGTGGTCCCCTCGTCTTCTTGTCGGCGGATCGCCCCGGGCCGAGGCGCTTGTGCGCCGCCTGACCCGAGACGCCGAGCGCCTGACCGATGTCCGCCCAGGTCCAGCCGGCGGACAGTGCGTCGGTGACGGCGTCGCGCTCGAGCTGATCGGCCTGCCGCCGCAGCGCGACGACGGCAGCGAACGCGGTGGCCGGGTTCGGATCGTCCCTCACAGCCATCAACTTTAGTTGATGACAGGAACCGCGTCAACCTTTGTTGATCGGTGGTCCGGCCCTACCCAAGTTTCCCTGCCGGCTGATTGTTCGACGCGTCGGCGTGTCTGAACCTGCGCAGTCCGGAACACGCGATCTGAGAGCCGCCTTCGGTTCATCCGCTCGCGGTATGAGGTGTACACTATCTATTTGTGCACAATTAATGTGCGCACGCTCAAAACCCCCGAGGGTATCGCCGTGCCTGGGCGCGTCCGCTTGATACTCGGGGTGATCCGGACCCACTGCGGACGGCTTCAAAACTCGGGCGATCGCGCGGCTCACATCCGCTGAATAGGCCGCCAGGGAATAGTCTCCGACGACTGGAAAGTTGCTCTAGCGTGTTCAAAATAGTAGACAACGAGCCTCGGCAGATAGGGGCCTTGGATCGCGCATTGGCCTCGCTGGACTGGCCCGTTCAGGCTGCACAGCGTGAGTCGCTGACGCCCGGTGAACGAGTCGCGTGGATGCACGACTCTGCGGGATTCTCTTACATATCTGCAGGAACTGCAGCACTCCAGGTTGGGCTGGAACGAACCGAGATTTCCACCGGTGACCTAGTCGTCTACCCCCGGGCGCACCGAGCTGAGATCCGCGCTACGGACGAGTCGAACATCATCAACGCGTGGTTTCTGCCGTCCGGCGGCTCAGCTCAGACTCTCGGTTCTTTCCCCAACACTCTGCTGGTGAGGGAGTTTTCTGTCCGCGAACCGAATATGGCGATGCTCATCGAGGGGATGCTCAGCGGACAAGCGAATGCTTCCGATTTCAGTCGCGCAGGCGATTCGGTGGTGTGCAGCCTCATCTCCACAACCATCGTCTCTGCCGCAATCCGGCTCTGGGTGGAGCTTGGCTGCGCTCCCGAGCGCTGGCTGCACCAAGTGTCGGACCCGTTCATTGCTCGCGCACTCGATGCGATGCATGCAAGCCCTGGGGATGCCTGGACCGTCAAACGCCTGGCTCAGGTAGCGACCATGTCTCGATCAGCCTTCGCGGAGCGCTTCACCGCTCTGGTAGGTCAAACTCCAGCATCGTATTTGACCGAAGTTCGAATCGAGACCAGCAAAATGCTTCTGATCCGTGACGGGCTCAGCATCGCAGAAACAGCGCATCGCCTCGGGTACGAATCTGAGGCAGGTTTCAGGCGCGCCTTTCGCCGGCAGACCGGGTCCGCGCCCGCTCTCTGGCGCGGACAACAACGGTCCCTCGTAATTCCTGCCGTGTAGCGATTGCGCCTTCAGACTGCTACAGCAACCGTCCTGGCCATTCGGAAAATGCTTCCACCCACGAGAGCGGCAATTGCAGCGGCAATCAACGTCACCTGGACTCCGGCATTGTCGGCAATCACGCCACCAAGTCCAGCGCCTAGCGTGATCGCAATCTGGAATCCGGTCACGATCAGCCCGCCTACCGACTCCATCCGATCGTGGGCGAGCCGCCCGATCCATGTACTGACCACCAGCAACCAAGCTCCAAATCCAATGCCCCACGCTGTCGAGCCCACCGTTACTGCCCAGAAATGTCCGGGGAAGAGCGCGACCGTAGCGATTCCAAAGCCGATAAAGGCAGGTACAACCACTCGCATCAGGTTGAGATGTTTATCTACGAGCAGCCCGACGACGACGTTTCCGGCAAGGCCTCCGATACCGAATGCCGCCAACAACCCAGCGATTCCGCCCGCGCCGATGCCGGGCACTTGCTCGAACGCCAACCGAATGTAGGTGAACGCGGCGAAGTGGCCGAGGACGGTGAGTACATGACCTACCAGACCCAAGGACAGGCCGGGCACTTTGAGGGTGTCCGCCAGCTCACGGAATCCCGTGGTGGTGGCAGGGGGGATTGCAGGCAACACGGCCCGCAACAGCACAGCGACCAGCACCGACACTGCGGCAACACCGACGAACACCACGCGCCAGTCAAACACGGAGCCAAGATAGACACCTAGAGGCACTCCGGCCACTGTGGCCACGGTGGTGCCGCCGTTCACGAGCATAAGACCTCGGCCCAGCCGTTCCGGTGCCACGAGCCGGGAAACCATCGCGAGCGACATAGCCCAAAATCCGCTGATTGCGGCCCCAAGGATCAAGCGAGCAATGAGCAATAACACGAGGTTGGGGGAGATGGCTACCATTATGTTGGACACTGCGGCGATAAGGGCAACCCAAGTTAAAAGCGCTCGACGGTCCAGCCGGGGAAACATCATGCCGACAACGGGGGCGACCAAAAAGCCCATAAACGCAGTCGCGGTGACCGTTTGTCCCGCTTGACCCTCAGTGAGGTTAAGTGATGCCGCTATCTGTGTCAGCAGACTTGGCGGGAGAAATTCGGCGACCACCAGCGTAAAGCTGGTGGCCATGAGGATGAGTACCCCCGCCCACCCAGTGCGATCGGAGCGTCGTCGGGGCAGCGTTTCAGGCGCGATATTTGTAGATGTCATCCTTTGATAGTTCCGAAAATGCGTTATCGATACAGGACCGATCGTCCACACCACAAAGCCAAACGTCCACAAAGTGTGGGGCCGAGACAACAGTGAGCAATTACTGCAAACTGCCCTCGTTCATCAATTGTTCGATTTAATGCAGCGAAGTATATTTTCTGGCCCTCGCCTGTCCGGCCCGACCACTGCGCCCCACCACGGCGAAACCCCGCCTAGAGCGCCGCGTTCTTGTCGAACTCGGTGCCGAGTTCCTTCGCGACGCGTTTGAGCAGCGGCACGATGTGGTCGGCCGACTCGAGGGTGACGCGGGCGGCGGGCCCGGAGACGGAGATGGCGGTGGGTGTCGGAGCGTTCGGCACCGGCACCGAGAAGCAGCGGACGCCGATCTCCTGCTCACCCTCGTCGATGGCGAATCCGCGGTTTCGGCTCAGTTCGAGGTCGGCGATCAGCAGGTCGGGGTCCGTCAGTGAGTTCTCGGTGTACGTCGTCATGCCGGTCCGGCCGACCAGTGAGCGCACGGCGTCGTTCGACAGTTGCATGAGGATGGCCTTGCCGACGCCGGTGCAGTGCGGGTAGACGCGGCGGCCGACCTCGGTGAACATGCGCATCGAGTGTTCGGACGGCACCTGCGCGACGTAGACGGCCATGGTGCCGTCGAGGACGGCCATGTTCGCGGTCTCGCCGGTGCCTCGCACCAGTTCGGACAGGTGCGGTCGTGACCATGCGCCGATCAGTTGGGTGGCGCTCTCGCCGAGCCGAATGAGCTTGGGGCCGAGCGCGTACCGGCGGGTGGGCAGCTGCCGGACGTACCCGCGGTTCATCAGTGTGCGGATCAGCCGGTGGATCGTCGGGAGGGGGAGTCCGGCCAGTTCGGCGAGTTCGCTGACGCCGATGGATCCACCGGCGCTCGCCATGATCTCGAGTATGTCGAATGCACGCTCGACCGACTGCACGCCGCCGGCCGCGTTCTGACCGTTCGTCATGTCTGGCTCCATCCTCTGACTGCCTCGGGGTGCCTCCCCCGGGAGCCCCCCATTCTTTCCGTCAGGCGGAAAGGGCGCTCCGTATGACGATAGCGCGGTTGCGGCGGATCGCGCCGATTCCTTCGCTACATCGGTTGACAAAACACGGTGTGACGGCGTTCACTATATCGAGATACGAAATACAACTTCCATAATATGGAAAACACCAAGCCCCGAGGGAGGGCCCCGTGTCTGAAGTCGAAATCGCTGCAAAACCCAAGAAGCAGCGTTGGTACAGATCGCTGTTCGTCCAGGTCCTGATCGGAATTGCCCTGGGCATCGCCACCGGCATCCTGTTCCCCGAGTTTTCGCATCACCTGGCCCCACTGGGCGAGGGCTTCATCAAGCTCATCAAAATGGTGGTCGCCCCACTGATCTTCCTGGTGATCGTCACCGGCATCGCGAAGGTCGGCAGCATGAAGGCGCTCGGCCAGATCGGCGCCAAAGCGCTGCTCTGGTTCATGGGCGCGACGATCTGCGCGCTGGGGCTCGGCCTGCTGGTCGGCAACCTCGTGCAGCCGGGCAGTGGCCTCAATATCGACCCGGCCACGCTGGACACCTCCGCGCTGGACGAGAAGACGCAGGGCGGTCACATGCCCGGCGGCGTCGAGTTCGTCATGCACATCATTCCGACCAGCGTGTTCGACGCGTTCGCCACGAACAGCCTGCTCCAGGTGCTGCTGTTCTCGATCCTCTTCGGCGTCGCCCTCGCGTCCTTCAGTGAGTCCGCCCCGCCGGTCCTGATGGACGTGATCGACCAGTCGCTGCACGTCATCTTCCGCATCGTCGGCTACATCATGTATCTGGCGCCGCTCGGCGCCTTCGGTGCGATGGCCTACACGGTCGGCAACTACGGTGCCGGTTCGCTCAAGTCCTTCGGGATCCTGGTGCTCTCGGCGTACGGCGCGGCCCTGTTCTTCATCATCGTTCTCGCCACCGTGGTCAGGCTCCTGACCGGCGTCAATCCCTGGAAGTTCGTCAAGTACTGCCGGGAAGAGTTCATGCTCGCGCTGGGCACGGGGTCGTCCGAGGCCGTCATGCCGCGCATCATCAAGAAGCTCGACAACGCCGGCTGCGACCGCGCCGTCGTCGGACTGGTGATTCCCACCGGGTACTCGTTCAACCTCGACGGTGCCGCCATCTACCTGTCGCTCGCGATGATGTTCCTCGCGCAGGCTGTGGGCGTCGACCTCGGATTCGGGGAGCAGCTCGCCATCATGGGCATCCTCATCCTCAGCTCGAAGGGCATGGCAGGCGTGCCGGGCTCCGCGTTCGTCGCACTCTCGGCCACCGCCGCCGCGATCGGCGCTTTCCCCGTGGCCGCCGTCGCGCTGCTCCTCGGTGCCGACCGGTTGATGGACTCCATGCGGGTCTTCACCAACCTGTTCGGCAATTGCATGGCCACGTTCGTCGTCGCGAACTGGGAGGGCCTGCTCGACAAGGACAAGATGCGGGCGGTTCTCGACGGGACGATCACGCCCGACGACCCGGACGACGTCGTCGCCCACCCGCACCCCGGGCAGGAACACCTCGCCACCACCCCGGCCCAGCCGGCGATCGAGAAGCCCGAAGCGCTGACCGTCAGCAGGACCCCGGAAGGAACGGTGAACCACCATGCCTGACACCCAGCCCACCGTCGGGCTCCTCGGTACCTGGGGATATCACGGTCTGCTCGACGACGCCGAGCAGGTCTCGGTCGACACCCCGTACGGTCCCACCTCCGACAACATCGTCCTGGGATCCTCCGGGGGCCGCCGGCTCGCCTACCTGACCCGCACCGGGCGGCACCGCAACATCCCGCCCCACCGCATCAACGCCCGCGCGAACATCTGGGCACTGCACAGCCTGGGAGTCCGGACGATCCTCGCTCCCACCCCGTCCGGCTCGCTGCGACCGGCGATCGGTGTCGGATCGGTCGTCGTCCCCGACCAGTTGGTCGACCGCACCGGCCGCACCGACGACACGTTCCACGACGACGACGTCCACATCTCCTTCGCGGACCCGTTCTGCGTCCGCGGACGGCAGGCGGTGGTCTCGACGCTCCGCAGGAGCGGCTGGGTGGTCAACGACGGCGGCGTGATGGTCGCGATCCGCGGCCCCCGGTTCTCGACCCGCGCCGAATCCCGCTGGTACGCCGCCCAGGGCTGGGACCTGATCAGCATGACCCCGTATCCCGAAGCTGCGCTGGCCCGGGAACTCGGCATGTCCTACACCTGCATCGCCCTGGTCACCGATCACGACGTCATCAGCGACACCCCGTGGCCGGTCACCCAGGACCTGGTGCGTGAAGGACTCGACGCCAACACCAAGCGACTCCGCGAAGCGCTGCTTCAGGTCGCGATCGAACTGGCAGACACGCCTGTAACGACGGCAACTGCCCATGGAAGAAGGAGCTGACAAGATGGCCGAATTGTTCTGCAACGGTGGAGCGATGCGTGGCGGAAACCTGCATCACAACGTGTCTGCGCACACGTTCCTCGGCACGGTACGGACCGCGCCGAACTACCGATTCTTCTCCGTACGCGACGAATTCCCGGCCCTCCTGCTGACGGAGACCGGCGGCGCCTCGATCGAGGGCGAACTCTACGACGTGCCGATCGGCGACATCCGCACCGACTTCCTCCCCGAGGAGCCCGAGGAACTCGAGCTCACCGTGATCGAATTGTCCGACGGCCGTTCGGTTCTCGCGGTGGGGCTGCGACCGGGTCTGCTCGAGAGCAAGGCCGGTGAGCTCACCGAGATCACCGATCACGGCGGCTGGCGACGCTACCGCGGCCTGCCCGAGCCCGACAACACCACCGTCTCCTGAACACCCCGAAAGCGAAAGAACAGCCGATGGACAACATTGCCTACACCCTGAACTGCTCGATCCTGCTGACCGACGTGCCGCTCCTGCAGCGCCCGCAGGCCGCCCGGGACGCCGGATTCGACGCCGTCGAATTCTGGTGGCCGTTCGACACCGCCGTACCGAAGGACAGCGACGTCGATGCCTTCGTGGCCGCGATCGGGAACGCCGGAGTGCAGCTCACCGGATTGAACTTCGCGGCGGGCAACATGCCGGCGGGGGATCGCGGACTGCTGTCCGACCCGGCGCAGGCGTCGGCGTTCCGCGACAACATCGACGTCACCGTCGGTATCGGAGAACGGCTGGGCACCAAAGCTTTCAACGCCCTGTATGGTAATCGTATCGACGGCACGGATCCGAAGATCCAGGACGACACGGCCACCGAGAACCTCGCCCAGGCGGGCAAGGCGGCAGATCGTATCGGTGCGGTCGTGCTCGTCGAACCGGTCAGCGGCACACCGGCGTACCCGCTGAAGACCGCGGCCGAGGCGATCGCCGTGATCGACCGGGTGAAGGCCGAGCACGGTGTCGATTCGCTCCGGCTCCTCGCGGACCTCTACCACCTCGAGGTCAACGGCGACGACGTCGGCGCCGCGATCGACACCTACGCCGACCGGATCGGGCACGTGCAGATCGCGGACGCGCCGGGCCGCGGCGAACCCGGCACCGGAACCCTCGACATCGACGGCTACCTGAAGCGACTGGCCGGGCACGGCTACCGCGGCTACGTCGGCCTCGAATACAAGGCGACACGGCCCGACACGTTCGACTGGCTGCCCCGCGAGCAGCGCGCGACCCGCGCCGGCCGCTGACACCCACCACCACACTTCGACGGAATCGAGGAGACTCGTGAGCACAATCGCATTCATCGGACTCGGAATCATGGGCAGCCCCATGGCCGTTCATCTCACCAAGGCCGGCCACCAGGTGGTCGGATACAACCGCTCGCCCGAGCGCACCTCGGCACTCGTCGAGGCCGGGGGCACCGCGGCCGACTCCATCGCCAAGGCCGTCGCCGGTGCCGACGTCGTCGCCGTCATGGTCCCCGACTCGCCGGACGTCCAGGCCGTACTCGCCGGTGAGGACGGTGTGTTCGCGCATGCCCCGGCTGGCGCCCTGATCATCGACTTCTCCAGCATCCGGCCCGACGTCACCACCGCACTCGCCGCGCAGGCGGCCGAGCGTGGCTTCCGGCTGATCGACGCCCCGGTTTCGGGTGGTGAGGCAGGCGCGAAGAACGCGGCCCTGTCGATCATGGTCGGCGGTAAGGACGAGGACTTCGCCGCCGCGAAGCCGATCCTCGACGTCGTCGGGAAGACCGTGGTCCGCGTGGGCCCGAACGGCTCCGGGCAGACGGTGAAGGCCGCGAACCAGTTGATCGTCGCCGGCAACATCCAACTCCTCGCCGAGGCGATCATCTTCCTCGAGGCCTACGGCGTCGACACCGCGGCCGCCGTCGAGGTACTCGGTGGCGGGCTGGCCGGATCGGCCGTCCTCAACCAGAAGGCGCAGAAGATGCTGGACCGGTCGTTCGAACCCGGATTCCGCATCGACCTGCACCACAAGGACCTCGGCATCGTGACCAGCGCCGCCCGTGAGGCCGGTGTCGTGACACCCCTCGGCGCCGTCGTCGCCCAGCTGATGGCCTCCGCCCGTGCGAACGGCGATGGCGGCCTCGACCATTCGGGCCTGCTGCGCGGAGTGGAGCGGCTGTCCGGCCGCCCCTCCCAGTAACCCGATCCAACTCGTAATCCTCGATGGAGAAGTGATATGCCTCGTATGCGCGCCGCTGACGCAGCGGTCAAGATTCTGGAACTCGAAGGCGCCACCCAGGCGTTCGGCCTCCCCGGTGCGGCGATCAACCCGTTCTACTCGGCCATGCGTGACCACGGCGGGATCAAGCACGTCCTCGCCCGCCACGTCGAGGGTGCCTCGCACATGGCCGAGGGATTCACCCGCGCCAAGGCCGGGAACATCGGGATCTGCATCGGCACCTCCGGACCCGCAGGCACCGACATGATCACCGGCCTGTACTCGGCGATGGCGGACTCGATCCCGATCCTCGCGATCACCGGTCAGGCCCCGGTCGCGCGCCTGCACAAGGAAGACTTCCAGGCCGTCGACATCGCGTCGATCGCGGGTCCGGTCACGAAGATGGCGATGACGGTGCTCGAACCGGCCCAGGTTCCGGGCGCGTTCGCGCAGGCATTTCACCTGATGCGGTCCGGTCGGCCGGGGCCGGTGCTCATCGACCTGCCGATCGACGTGCAGTTGGCGGAGATCGAGTTCGATCCCGATACGTACCAGCCGCTGCCCGTGTACAAGCCGGCCGCGTCCCGTGCGCAGGCGGAGAAGGCGCTCGACATGCTGGGCGCCGCCGAGCGCCCGCTGATCGTCGCGGGCGGCGGCATCATCAACGCCGACGCCGCGGACCTGCTCGTGGAATTGGCCGAACTGCTGGACGTTCCGGTGGTGCCGACACTGATGGGCTGGGGCACGATCCCGGACGACCACCGTCTCGCCGCCGGCATGGTCGGACTGCAGACCGCGCACCGGTACGGCAACGCCACCATGCTGGCATCCGACTTCGTCCTCGGCATCGGCAACCGCTGGGCCAACCGGCACACGGGTGGCCTCGACACCTACCGCAAGGGACGCAAGTTCGTTCACGTCGACATCGAGCCCACCCAGATCGGTCGCGTGTTCGCGCCCGACTACGGGATCGTCTCCGACGCGAAGGCGGCGCTGGAACTGTTCGTCGCCGTCGCGAAGGAGCGCAAGGCCGCGGGAACGCTGGCAGACCGCAGCACGTGGGTGGAGGACTGCGCCACCCGGAAGCGGACCATGCAGCGCAAGACCCACTTCGACGACGTGCCCGTCAAACCGCAGCGGGTGTACGAGGAGATGAACCGCGTCTTCGGCCGCGACACGAGGTACGTCAGTACGATCGGGCTCTCGCAGATCGCCGGCGGCCAGTTCCTGCACGTCTACAAGGCGCGCAACTGGATCAACTGCGGGCAGGCGGGCCCGCTCGGCTGGACGATCCCGGCCGCACTGGGAGTTGTTGCCGCGGAGCCGGAGACGTCGGTGGTGGCGCTGTCGGGCGACTACGACTTCCAGTTCATGATCGAAGAACTGGCGGTGGGCGCGCAGTTCAACCTGCCGTACATCCACGTGGTGGTGAACAACTCCTACCTGGGACTGATCCGTCAGGCGCAGCGCGCGTTCGACATGGACTTCTGCGTGCAACTGGGCTTCGACAACATCAACACCCAGGAGCGCAGCGAGCACGAGACGCTGCCCGCGGTGCCGAAGGGGTACGGCGTCGACCACGTCAAGGTCGCCGAAGGCCTGGGCTGCAAGGCGCTGCGGGTCACCGAGCCCGGCGAGATCGCCGGCGCCCTCGAGAAGGCCCGTGAACTCGCCCGCGAGCACAAGGTCCCGGTGGTGGTCGAGGTCTTCCTCGAGCGGGTCACCAACATCGCGATGGGCACCGAACTCGACAACGTCGCGGAGTTCGAGGATCTGGCGGAGAGCTGGGAGCACGCGCCCACAGCCCTCATGCTGCTGGACTAGGGGACACCGTGACACGTGTACTGGTCGCACCCGACAAGTTCAAGGGGTCCCTCACCGCAGCGGAAGTCGCGGACGCTCTGGCCGACGGGCTCGCCGCCGGTGCTCCGTCCTGGGTGATCGATCGCGTTCCGGTGGCGGACGGCGGCGACGGCACGGTCGCGGCCGCGGTCGCCGCGGGGTGGACCCCGGTACCGGTCGACACGACGGGACCGACGGGGCTGCCCGTGACCTCGTCGTACGCGGTGCGGGGTTCGACCGCGGTGGTGGAGCTGGCGTCGGCGGTGGGCCTGGTCCTGCTCCCCGGCGGCGCTCCGGACCCTCTGGGCGCCAGTACATTCGGACTCGGCACCGTCGTCAGGCACGCACTGGAGGGGGGAGCCCGCGAGATCATCGTCGGTCTCGGGGGCAGCGCGTCAACCGACGGCGGTGCCGGCTTGTTGCAGGCTCTCGGCGTGCGTGTTCTCGACGCCGACGGCAGGGACGTCGCACCGGGCGGGGCGGCACTGCGCCACGCCGCCCGGGTCGACCTCACCGGCCTGCACCCGGCGGCGCGGGCGGCGCATTTCCGGCTCGCCTGCGACGTCGACAACCCGCTCCTCGGCCCGAGCGGCGCCACCGCCGTGTACGCGGGCCAGAAGGGCGCGGCGGCCGGACAATTCGTCGTTCTCGAGGACGCGATGACCCGGTGGGCGCAGGTCGTGCGCGCCGCGACGGGCCGTGACGACACCCGGGCCGCGGGGGCGGGCGCCGCGGGCGGGGCGGCGTTCGGCGCGATCTCGGTTCTGGGTGCGGACATCCGGCCCGGCATCGACACGGTCCTCGGTCTCGTCGACTTCCGCGGGCGGCTCGCCGCCGCCGACCTCGTCATCACCGGCGAGGGGTCGCTGGACGCGCAGAGCCTGCACGGCAAGGCCCCGATCGGCGTCGCGACCGAGGCGCGGGCGGCGGGACTTCCCGTCCTCGCCGTCTGCGGTCGAAACCAGCTCAGCGACATGCAATTACACAGCTCCGGCATCTCCGCGGCCTACGCGCTCGCGGACCTGGAACCGGACCTTCACCGATCGATCGGACATGCCGCGGAACTCCTGCGCCGGATCGGCCGCACGATCGCCGCATCGTCCGACGAACTCGCAACACTCAGCACACGAGGAGAATCATGACTTCCGATTTCACTGTCCTGCCCGACCTCGCCTCCCGAGCCCTCGGCGGGAGTGTCTCCGCCGCCAACGACGAACTGTTCGCCCAGCGGGAGAACCTCATCAAGGCGGAGGCTCCGTTCTTCGATCCCGCGGACTTCGGGCACAAGGGCAAGGTCTACGACGGCTGGGAGACCCGTCGCCGCCGCGACGACGGCCACGACTACGCGATCGTCCGCCTCGGTTCCGCCGGCATCATCCACGGCGTCGTCGTGGACACCGCGTACTTCAAGGGCAACTACCCGCCCTTCGTCTCCATCGAGGCGGCGTCGATCGAGGGCTACCCCTCCATCGAGGACGTCATGAAGGCCGACTGGCAGACCATCGTCGAGAAGTCCCCGGCCGAGGGACACAAGGAGAACACGTATCCGGTCGCCGACCGGCACCGCTGGACGCACGTACGCCTCTCGATCTACCCCGACGGCGGCGTCGCGCGTCTGCGCGTACACGGTGAGGTCGTGCCCGACCCCCGGTTCCTGGACGGGACCGTGGACCTGCTGGCCGCGGAGAACGGTGGCCGCCTCGTCGGCTGCTCCGACGCGTTCTACGCCTCGCCCGCCAACATCATCCTTCCCGGCCGGGCCCGGAACATGGGGGAGGGCTGGGAGAACTCCCGGCGTCGCGGGGGCGGCAACGACTTCGCCGTGTTCTCGCTCGCCGCGGCGGGCCGTCCCCGGCACGTCGAGATCGACACCAGCTACTACGTGGGGAACGCGCCGGGCTGGGTGCGGCTGAGCACCGCCGACGCGCGCACCGCCGACATCGCGGACGAGGGCGCGTGGACCGAACTGCTGGCGCGCACCGCCGTGCAACCCGACACGCGGCACCGGTTCGTGCTGGACGCCGCCGCCGCGGCCACCCACCTGCGACTCGACGTCTACCCCGACGGTGGTCTGTCCCGGCTGCGGCTGTTCGGCGATCTCGACGAGACGGCACTGGCGGAGACGCGACGCACCTGGTGGGACGCGCTTCCGCAGACCCATCAGGCGCTCGTCGCCGATCAGGCGCCCCGCTGACCGAGCGCACTCCCTACTCCTTCGACGAACCCGAGGAAACACCCATGCCCAATCCCAGTCCCGGTTACTCCATCACCGTCCGCGTCACGGCCCCGGTCGGCGCGGGCACCACGTCGACCCTCGCGGGGGCGGTTGCCTCCGTGAAGGGCGCCATGACCGCGCTGGACGTGGTCGAGAGCCACCCCGACCACATGGTCATCGACGTGACCTGCGACGCGTCCGACGTCGAGCACGCCGAGCAGATCGCGTCCGCGATCGCAGACGTGCCCGGCGTCGTCGTGGGCAAGGTCAGCGACCGCACGTTCCTGCTCCACCTCGGCGGGAAACTCGAAGTGGTGCCGAAGGTTCCGCTCAAGCACCGCGACGACCTGTCCCGCGCGTACACCCCCGGTGTCGCCCGGGTCTGCACCGCGATCGCCGAGAACCCCGAGGACGTACGACGGCTGACGATCAAACGCAACACCGTGGCCGTCGTCTCCGACGGTTCGGCGGTGCTGGGGCTGGGCAACATCGGTGCCGCCGCGTCGATTCCCGTGATGGAGGGCAAGGCGGCGCTGTTCAAGCAGTTCGCGGACGTCGACGCGTGGCCGGTGTGCCTCGACACCCAGGACACGGACGCGATCGTCGAGATCGTCCGCGCGCTCGCCCCGGTGTACGGCGGAATCAACCTGGAGGACATCTCCGCCCCGCGTTGCTTCGAGATCGAGGCCCGGCTCCGCGAGATGCTGGATATCCCGGTGTTCCACGACGACCAGCACGGCACGGCCATCGTGGTCCTCGCCGCGCTGACCAACGCGCTGCGGGTGGTCGAGAAGAGCCTCGACACGGTGAAGATCGTGGTCTCCGGTGTCGGCGCCGCCGGGCACGCCATCATCCGCCTGCTGGTCGCGCAGGGTGCGACGAACATCGTGGCGTGCGGGCGGAACGGAATCCTCTCGCCCGACGACACGTCCGACTCGTTCCGCTCCTGGATCGCGAACAACACCAATCCCGAGGCCCGGTCCGGGTCGCTGCAGAACGCCCTGGCCGGCGCCGACGTGTTCATCGGTGTGTCGGCTCCGGACATCCTGACGGGGTCCGACATCGAGACGATGGCGGAGCGGTCGGTCGTGTTCGCGCTGGCCAACCCGGTGCCCGAGGTCGATCCCGTCGCGGCGGGCAAACACGCCGCCGTCGTCGCGACCGGCCGGTCCGACTCCCCGAACCAGATCAACAACGTGCTCGCATTCCCGGGTGTGTTCCGGGGTCTGCTCGACGCGCACGCCGTCGAGATCACCGACGACATGCTCATCGCCGCCGCCCGGGCGATCTCCGATTCGGTGTCCCCGTCGGAGCTCAACCCCACCTACATCGTGCCGAGCGTGTTCGACGCGGCCGTCGCCCCGGCCGTGGCGGCAGCGGTGCGTGGTGTCGCGGGCGCAGGTCGTGACGACGATGTCTGATCCGCTCGATCTGCTGTTCCGCGCCCCGCGGGTGATCACCGCGGCGGGGGAGGTCGCGCGCAGCGTGGGCGTGCGCGACGGCAGGATCGTCGTCATCGAACCGTTCGGTGCCCAACTCGACGCCGAGGTCGTCGTCGAACTGGGCGACGACGAGGTGCTGATACCGGGTCTCGTCGATACCCACGTGCACGTCAACGAGCCGGGCCGCACCGAATGGGAGGGTTTCGCGAGCGCGACCCGAGCGGCGGCCGCAGGCGGCGTGACCACGATCGTCGACATGCCGCTCAACAGCATCCCGCCGACCGTCGACGCCGCGGCGCTGGACGTCAAACGACGGGTCGCGTCCGATCAGGCGTACGTCGACGTCGGGTTCTGGGGTGGCGCCGTGCCGGGCAACGTCCCGGACCTGCGTGCCCTGCACGACGCGGGCGTGTTCGGGTTCAAGTGCTTCCTGCTGCACTCCGGCGTCGACGAGTTCCCGCCGTTGGATCCGGCGGAGCTCGAACTGGCGCTGAAGGAGATCGCGAGTTTCGGCGCGATGATGATCGTGCATGCGGAGGACGCACACGCGATCGACCGCGCGACGTCACCGGGCGGCGAGAACTATGCCGACTTCCTCGACTCGCGGCCGCGGGGCGCCGAGAATCTCGCCATCGCGGAGGTCATCGAGCTGGCGCGGTGGACCGGGTGCCGGGTGCACATCCTGCACCTGTCCAGCTCCGACGCGCTGCCGATGATCGCGTCGGCCCGCAAGGACGGCGTGAAACTCACGGTGGAGACGTGCCCGCACTACCTGTCGTTCGTCTCCGAGGAAATCCCCTCGGGAGCAACGCAATTCAAATGCTGCCCACCGATCCGTGAGGCCGGGAACCGGGAACTGCTGTGGCAGGGCCTCGCCGACGGCGTGATCGACTGCGTCGTCACCGACCACTCCCCGTGCACGGTCGACCTCAAACGATTCGACATCGGCGACTTCGGTGTCGCGTGGGGCGGCATCGCCTCGCTGCAGGTGTCGCTGTCCGCGGTGTGGTCGGAGGCCAAGCGGCGGGGACACAGCCTCAACGACGTGGTCCGGTGGATGGCGGAGAACCCCGCCGAGCAGGTCGGGCTGAACACGAAAGGGCATATCGCGCTCGGGTACGCGGCGGACTTCGCGGTGTTCGCGCCGGAGGAGGCCTTCGTCGTCGACGTGGCCGCCCTGCAGCACAAGAATCCCGTCTCCGCGTACGACCGGCGTGCCCTCGCCGGCGTCGTGCGCAGTACCTGGCTGGCCGGAAAACGGATCGACCTCGACGAGGCGCCCCGCGGACGGCTGCTCAGCCGCGGACTGGCCTGACCCTGCCGCGACCCCGCCCGTTGCCGCACTGGAATCGAAATATTCAGTGCGACAGCGGGTTTGTCGTGTTCGAGGCGGTGCGCGACCAAGATATATCCTGCGGAAATCATTGACCGGCCACTGTTGCCTGGCTCACACTTGGAGGGACCAATGGAACAAGCTTTCCGTGATACGGAAGTTCGTTCGCCGCCACGCAAGGACAGGCACATGCTCATAGACGACACAGTCTCGCGGCACACCACCACCGTCGACCACACTGCCGCCGCCGGCCGTCACACGACGACGAGTCCGAAGCTCTACAACGCGGACCTGGCACCGACGAAGGCCGCAGGCCGTCGCTGGGGTTCCTACAGCATCTTCACGCTGTGGACCAACGACGTACACAACATCGCCAACTACTCGTTCGCCATCGGCCTGTTCGCACTCGGGCTCGGCGGCGGCCACATGATCCTGTCGCTCATGATCGGCGCGGTCATCGTCTGCGTCGCCATGACCTACGCCGGATTCATGGGGCAGAAGACGGGCGTGCCCTTTCCCGTGATGAGCCGGATCAGCTTCGGCATCCGCGGCGCCCAGATACCGGCGGTCGTCCGCGCGATCATCGCGATCGTCTGGTTCGGAATCCAGACCTACCTCGCGTCGATCGTCTTCCGGATCTTCCTCGTCGCGGTGGCCCCGTCCCTCGGCCGCTTCGACCAGAACTCGATCCTCGGACTGTCCAGCCTCGGATGGATCTGCTTCATCGGGATCTGGGCCATTCAGATCGTCGTCCTCGTCTACGGGATGGAGGCCGTCCGCAAGTTCGAGAGCCTGGCGGGCCCGCTGATCCTGGTCACCGTCGGCTCCCTGGCACTGTGGATGCTGTTCCGCACCGACTTCTCCGTCGCCTGGGCATCCGACAAGCCCGCCTCGGGTGGGGAGATGTGGCGGCAGGTCTTCGCGGGCGCGGCCCTGTGGATGTCGATCTACGGCACCCTGATCCTCAACTTCTGCGACTTCTCGCGACGCTCCCCGTCCAAGACCGCCGTCGTGCGCGGCAACTTCTGGGGCCTGTTCGTCAACGTTCTCGCGTTCGCCGTCATCGCGTTCATCCTGTGCGGCGCCCAGTTCCAGATCGACGGGACGATCATCGACAGCCCCACCGACATCGTCGCGGCGATCCCGAACACCCTGTTCCTGTCGCTGGCCTGCCTCTCCCTCGTCATCGTCACGATGGCCGTCAACGTCATGGCGAACTTCGTCGCACCGTCGTACGTCCTGTCGAACCTCGCCCCCGAGAAGATCAGCTTCCGCAAGGCCGGCATCATCAGCGCCTGCATCGGCGTTGTCCTGCTGCCCTGGAACCTCTACGACAGCCCGGTGGTGATCAACTACTTTCTCGGTGGCCTCGGCGCCGTCCTCGGACCGCTGTTCGGCATCATCTTCGTCGACTACTGGTTCATCCGCCGCACGAAGGTCGACGTGCCCGCCCTCTACTCGGACAGCCCGACCGGAACCTACTACTACCGCAAGGGATTCAACCTGCGAGCGGTGTACGCCCTCGTACCCGCCGCCACCGTCAGCACCCTGTTCGCGATCGTCCCCGCCTTCCATCTTTTCGCCCCCTTCTCGTGGTTCATCGGAGCGGGCCTGGCGGCAGCCATCTACGCCGTCGTCGGCGACCGCACCCGGCAGTACGTGGACGTCTCCGGCGAGTCGATCGCCGTGGACAGCGGCCACGGCGACCACTGACAGGAGATTTCGATGCGCATTCTCGTCGTCAACGTCAACACCACCACGTCCATCACGGACGCCATCGCCAAGCAGGCCGAGGCCGCGGCAGCACCCGGAACCGAGATCGTCGGGCTCACACCGGAGATCGGTGCCGAATCCGTCGAAGGGAACTTCGAGAGCTATCTCGCCGCGATCGCGGTGATGGACCGGGTGCGGTCGTACCCCGAACCCTACGACGCGGTGATCCAGGCCGGATACGGCGAACACGGCCGGGAGGGTCTGCAGGAACTGCTCGACGTACCCGTCGTCGACATCACCGAGGCCTCCGCGAGCATCGCGATGATGCTGGGGCACAAGTACTCCGTGGTCACCACCCTCGACCGCACCGTCCCGCTCATCGAAGACCGGCTCCGCCTCGCCGGCCTCGACACCAAGTGCGCGAGCGTGCGTGCCAGCGGTCTGCCCGTCCTCGCACTGGAAACCGACCCCGAACGCACGATCGAGGCGATCGTCGACGAGGCCGAAGCGGCCGTGCGCGAAGACAAGGCCGAGGTGATCTGCCTCGGCTGCGGCGGCATGGCCGGACTCGACGACCGAATCCGCGAACGCACCGGCGTGCCGGTGGTCGACGGAGTCAGTGCCGCTGTGAAATTGGCGGAATCTCTTGTAGGGTTGGGACTCTCGACCTCGAAGGTGCGCACGTACGCGCCCCCGCGCCCCAAGCGGATCACGGGATGGCCGCTCGCGAAGCCCTAATCATGCACACCGCCCTCACCCCGGGCAGACACCCAGGCGCCCGACCCCGCGCCCGCAACGATGGAGTATCCCTTGCTCGAACAGTCCAGCACGTCCGCCGACCGCCCCCGCGCGGGCTCCCGCGTCATCCGTGAGGGTGTTGCGTCGTATCTGCCGGATATCGATCCGGATGAGACCACGGAGTGGTTGGAATCGTTCGATGGTTTGTTGGACCGGTCCGGTCCGACTCGTGCCCGGTATCTGATGTTGCGGATGCTCGAGCGGGCCGGGGAGAAGCACGTCGCGCTGCCGGCGTTGACGTCGACCGATTATGTGAACACCATCCCGACGGAGAACGAGCCGTGGTTCCCCGGTGATGAGGAGGTCGAGCGCCGGTACCGGGCGTTCATCCGGTGGAACGCGGCGGTGATGGTGACCCGCGCGCAGCGCCCCGGGGTCGGTGTCGGTGGCCACATCTCGACGTACGCGTCGTCGGCGGCCCTGTACGAGGTGGGGTTCAACCACTTCTTCCGCGGCAAGGACCACCCCGGTGGCGGCGATCAGATCTTCATCCAGGGCCACGCCTCCCCCGGCATCTACGCCCGCGCCTTCCTGGAGGGGCGGATCCCGGCGGAGCGGATGGACGGGTTCCGGCAGGAACACTCGCACGCCGACCAGGGCGGCGGGCTGCCGTCGTACCCGCACCCCCGCCTGCTCCCGGATTTCTGGGAGTTCCCGACCGTGTCGATGGGGTTGGGCCCGATGAACGCGATCTACCAGGCCCGGTTCAACCACTACCTGCACGACCGTGGCATCAAGGACACCGCCGACCAGCACGTGTGGGCGTTTTTGGGTGACGGCGAGATGGACGAACCCGAATCCCGCGGTCTCGCACATGTGGCGGCCACCGAAGGCCTCGACAATTTGACGTTCGTGGTGAACTGCAACCTGCAGCGCCTCGACGGCCCGGTCCGCGGCAACGGCAAGATCATCCAGGAGTTGGAGTCGTTCTTCCGCGGCGCCGGCTGGAACGTGATCAAGGTGGTCTGGGGCCGCGAGTGGGACGCCCTGCTGCACGCGGACCGCGACGGTGCCCTGGTGAACCTGATGAACGTCACCCCGGACGGGGACTACCAGACGTACAAGGCCAACGACGGCGGGTACGTGCGGGAGCACTTCTTCGGGAGGGACCCGCGGACCAAGGAACTGGTGGCGAACCTGTCCGATCAGGACATCTGGAACCTCAAACGCGGCGGCCACGACTACCGCAAGATCTACGCCGCCTACGCGGCGGCGATGGCGCACAAGGGTCAGCCGACGGTGATCCTGGCGCACACCATCAAGGGCTACACCCTGGGCAAGCACTTCGAGGGCCGCAACGCCACCCACCAGATGAAGAAGCTGACCCTCGACGATCTGAAGAATTTCCGGGATTTGCAGCGGATCCCGATCTCCGACGCCGAGTTGGAGAAGGACCCGAAGATGCCGCCGTACTACCACCCCGGCCCCGACGCCCCGGAGATCCAGTACATGCTGGACCGCCGCAAAGCCTTGGGTGGGTTCCTACCTGAGCGGCGGACCTCGCCGGCGCCGTTGCCGCAGCCGGCGGACTCCACCTACGACGTGGTCCGGAAGGGTTCCGGCAAGCAGCAGGTCGCGACCACCATGGCGTTGGTGCGGATCATGAAGGAGCTGCTGCGGGACAAGGAGATCGGGAAGCGGATCGTGCCGATCATCCCGGACGAGGCCCGCACCTTCGGGATGGACTCCTGGTTCCCCTCGCTCAAGATCTACAACCGCAACGGGCAGCTGTACACCGCGGTGGATGCGGAGCTGATGCTGGCGTACAAGGAGTCCGAGATCGGGCAGATCCTGCACGAGGGCATCAACGAGGCCGGCTCGACGGCCTCGTTCACCGCGGTCGGTACCTCCTACGCCACCCACGGTGAGCCGATGATCCCGCTGTACATCTTCTACTCGATGTTCGGGTTCCAGCGCACCGGCGACGGCCTGTGGGCGGCCGCGGATCAGATGGCCCGCGGCTTCGTGCTCGGTGCCACCGCCGGCCGCACCACCCTCACCGGCGAAGGGTTGCAGCACGCCGACGGGCACTCGCTGCTGCTGGCCTCGACCAACCCCGCCGCGGTGGCCTACGATCCGGCGTTCTCCTACGAGATCGCGCACATCGTCAAGGACGGACTGCGCCGCATGTACGGCGGCACCGAGGGTGTGGACGGGTTCGGTGGTGAGGACATCTTCTACTACATCACCCTCTACAACGAGCCCTACTCCCAGCCCGCCGAACCGGAGAACCTGAACGTCGAGGGCCTCCTCAAGGGCATGTACCTGTTCAAGAAGTCCGCGGCATCGGGCAGCTCCGCCCCATTGAACGGGCACTCCGCAGGCTCCGCGCAGTCCAACGGGCATTCCGCAGGCTCCACGCCCAGGGCCCAGATCCTGGTCTCCGGTGTCACCATGCCCGAGGGTCTGCGGGCGCAGGAACTGCTCGCCGACGAGTGGGGTGTGGCCGCCGACGTGTGGTCGGTCACCTCCTGGGGTGAACTGCGCCGCGAGGGCATCGAACGCGAACAGCAGGCGCTGCGGGATCCGGGCACCGACGCCCCGCTGCCGTATGTCACCCAGGCGCTGTCGGATGCGGCCGGCCCGTTCGTGGCGGCGTCGGACTGGATGCGCGCCGTCGCCGACCAGATCCGCCAGTGGGTGCCCGGGTCGTACACCACCCTCGGCACCGACGGGTTCGGGTTCTCCGACACCCGCCCCGCCGCCCGCCGGTACTTCAACGTCGACGCCGAATCCATCGTCGTCGCCGTCCTGTCCGCCCTCGCCGGCGAAGGCACCCTCGACCGCTCCAAGGCCGTCGAAGCCGCCACGAAGTACCGCATCGACGACGTCCGCGCCGCCGCCGTCTCCTACGCCGACACCGGCAGCGCCTAGAACGGAATCGAAAATCCTATGACAGCAACAGTTTCCGAAGATATCCTGGTGGTCGGCCGGCAGGGCACTGCGTCGGCCCGGCGCGCGAAGATCGTCTGCACCCTCGGGCCCGCGACGGCCACCGGCGATCGCATCCGCGAACTCGTCGACTGTGGAATGGACATCGCCCGGCTCAACTTCAGCCACGGCGACCATACCGATCACGAAGCGAACTACCACCGGGTGCGCGACGCATCCGGTTGCACCGGCCGGGCGGTGGGCATCCTCGCCGACCTCCAGGGGCCCAAGATCAGGTTGGGGCGCTTCGCGGAAGGCCGCACCGTCTGGGCCGACGGCGACGTCGTGCGGATCACCGTCGACGAATGCGAGGGCACTCACGACCGCGTGTCGACCACCTACAAGCAGTTGGCCGAGGACGCCAGGCCGGGCGACCGGTTGCTCGTCGACGACGGCAAGATCGGACTGATAGTCACCGGCGTCGACGGCAACGACGTGGTGTGCCGGGTCACCGAGGGCGGTCCGGTCAGCAACAACAAGGGGGTGTCGCTGCCGGGGATGGACGTGTCCGTTCCGGCCCTGTCGGACAAGGACATCGCCGACCTCGAGTTCGCACTGCGTCTCGGTGTCGACCTCATCGCCCTGTCGTTCGTGCGGTCGGCGGCCGACATCGAACTCGTCCATGCCGTGATGGACCGGGTCGGCCGCAGGGTCCCCGTGATCGCGAAACTCGAGAAACCGGAGGCCATCGACAACCTCGACGCGATCGTGCTCGCATTCGATGCGGTGATGGTCGCCCGCGGCGACCTGGGCGTCGAACTGCCCCTCGAACAGGTGCCGCTCGCGCAGAAGCGAGCCATCCAGGTCGCCCGCGAGAACGCGAAACCCGTGATCGTCGCGACGCAGATGCTGGAATCGATGATCGAGAATTCGCGGCCGACCCGCGCCGAGGCGTCCGACGTGGCCAATGCCGTTCTCGACGGTGCCGACGCAGTGATGCTGTCGGGCGAAACTTCCGTCGGCAAGCATGTGATGGAGACGGTCCGCACCATGGGCCGCATCATCAGCGCGGTGGAGGAGAAGTCCACGCACGTTCCGCCGCTGGGGCACGTGCCGCGCACGAAGGGCGGGGTCCTGTCCTACGCGGCCCGCGACATCGGGGAACGATTGGGCGCCGCGGCCCTCGTCGCGTTCACCCAGTCGGGCGACACGGTGCGCCGGATGGCGCGCCTGCACACACCGTTGCCGTTGCTGGCGTTCACCCCGCTCCCGGAAGTGCGTGCTCAACTCGCGCTGACGTGGGGGACCGAGACGTTCCTCGTCGACCCCGTCGCATCGACCGACGAGATGATCCACCAGGTCGACCACGCGCTCCTCGGCCTGGGCCGGTACCAGCGGGGCGATCTGGTCGTCATCGTCGCGGGATCGCCGCCGGGCACCATCGGCTCGACCAACCTGATCCACGTCCACCGAATCGGCGAGGAAGACCACTGAACGGATGTGAAGTTGTAACCGTACGGCCGTCCGCTATTGACAGAACTCGATGGACACGGTTTTCTCTATGTCAAGATACGAAACTGTGTTTTCGCATCGTGGAAGTTTTGCCAAGTGCGGAAGGTGAGTCATTTCATGACTGAGCGTGTTGAGGTCGGCGGTCTGCAGGTCGCGAAGGTGCTCTACGACTTCGTGAACGAGGAGGCGTTGCCGGGGACTGGGATCGACGTCGACGGTTTCTGGTCGGGTGCGGTGAAGGTGTTCGAGGACCTGGCGCCGAAGAACCGGGCCCTGCTCGCCACCCGCGACGAGCTGCAGGCGCAGATCGACCGCTGGCACCGCGACCACACCGGCACCCCCGACCCGGCCGAGTACCGGCAGTTCCTGGCCTCGATCGGCTACCTGGTGCCCGCCCCGGCCCCGTTCGAGGTGTCCACGGCGAACGTGGACACCGAGATCACCTCGACCGCCGGCCCGCAGCTGGTGGTCCCGGTCCTCAACGCCCGCTTCGCCCTGAACGCGTCCAACGCCCGCTGGGGGTCGCTGTACGACGCCCTGTACGGCACCAACGCCATCGGTGAGGACGGCGGCGCGCAGCCGGGCACCTCCTACAACAAGGTCCGCGGCGACAAGGTCATCGCCTGGGCCCGCACCTTCCTCGACACCGCCGCCCCCCTCACCGGCGGCTCGCACGCCGACGCCACCGGCTACCGCGTCGACGGGGACACCCTGCGGGTGGAGTTGGCGGACGGCACCGTCACCGCCCTGGCCGACCCCGGCAAGTTCGTCGGCTACCTCGGCGACCCGGCCACCCCCACCAGCGTGCTGCTGCGCAACCACGGCCTGCACGCCGACATCCAGATCGACCCCACCTCCCCGATCGGCCAGACGGACCGGGCCGGGATCAAGGACGTCGTCCTCGAATCCGCGGTCACCACCATCATGGACTTCGAGGACTCCGTCGCCGCCGTCGACGCCGACGACAAGGTCATCGGCTACCGCAACTGGCTGGGCCTGAACCGCGGTGACCTGACCGAGGAGCTGACCAAGGACGGGAAGGCGTTCACCCGCCGGCTGAACCCGGACCGCACCTACACCGCCCCCGACGGCACCGACCTGACGTTGCACGGGCGGTCGCTGCTGTTCGTCCGCAACGTCGGGCACCTGATGACCACCCCGGCGATCCTGCACCCGGACGGCACCGAGGTCCCCGAGGGCATCCTCGACGCCCTGCTCACCTCCCTCTGCGCCATCCACGGCCTCACCCGGTCGGAGGCGTCGGGGCCGCTGGACAACTCCCGCACCGGATCGATCTACATCGTCAAACCCAAACAGCACGGCCCCGACGAGGTCGCGTTCACCACCGAACTGTTCGGCCGCGTCGAACAGGTCCTGAACCTGCCCGCCAACACGTTGAAGGTGGGGATCATGGACGAGGAACGGCGCACCACCGTCAACCTCGCCGCCTGCATCCACGAAGCCGCCGAGCGGGTGGTGTTCATCAACACCGGGTTCCTCGACCGCACCGGCGACGAGATCCACACCTCGATGGAGGCCGGGGCGATGATCCGCAAGGCCGCCATGAAGCAGCAGACCTGGATCACCGCCTACGAGGACTGGAACGTCGATGTCGGACTGGCCGCCGGCCTGCAGGGGAAGGCGCAGATCGGCAAGGGCATGTGGGCGATGACCGAACTGATGGCCGAGATGCTCGAGCAGAAGATCGGCCACCCGAAGGCCGGCGCGAACACCGCGTGGGTGCCGTCCCCGACCGGGGCCACCCTGCACGCCACCCACTACCACCAGGTCGACGTGTTCGCCGTCCAGGACCGGCTCAAGGGGGCGCCGCGGGCCACCCTCGAGCAGATCCTCACCATCCCCCTCGCCCCGAACACCGACTGGACCGAGCAGCAGAAGCAGGGGGAACTCGACAACAACTGCCAGTCCATCCTCGGCTACGTGGTCCGGTGGATCGACGCCGGCGTCGGCTGCTCCAAGGTCCCCGACATCCACGACGTCGCGCTGATGGAGGACCGCGCCACCCTGCGCATCTCCAGCCAGTTGCTGGCGAACTGGATCCGGCACGATGTGGTGACCGCCGACCAGGTCGTCGCCTCGCTGCAGCGGATGGCGCCGGTGGTGGACCGGCAGAACGAGGGTGATCCGACGTATCGGCCGCTGGCCCCGGACTTCGACACCAACATCGCGTTCCAGGCCGCGAAGGAACTCATCCTCGACGGCACCGCGCAGCCCTCCGGCTACACCGAACCGATCCTGCACCGCCGCCGCCGCGAATACAAAGCCGCCAACGCCTGACCCCCACGTGAGTGGCAAAGCGTGCGGGAGCACACTTTGCCACTCACGTGTCAGGTGAGGTTCACCGTCGCGAAGATGTCGCCCGTGGGCTGGGTGGAACCGCCGGGCGGTTCCACACTGAACCCGAGCGCCGTCGACTGATCGATGTCGTTCACGACCGCGGTCGTCGACGGTGCCACGTCGTCGGCCTCCATGATCCCGGCGGACACCGGTTCGTGGGACGGCCCGAGCAGCCACATCTGATAGACCGAACCGGGCTCGGGCGGTGGGACGTCGTTCATGACCAGCAGTCCGGCGTCGACGTCTTTGGAGTACACGACGGTCGCCGAACCGCCACCGGCGATCGGCGCTGCCGCCGTGCGAACGTCGTCGGCGGCGAGGATCTGCGCGGGCACGGGTTGGGTTTCGTCGCTCTGCAACTGCTGGGCGACGGTGATGCCACCGACGGCGAGGACGATCACCGCGGCCGCCGCACTGAGAGCGCCGAGGAGACGCCTGCGTCTGCGGGCACGAACCTCGTCGAGAGCCACCGGCGCGGGTGCCGAGGCGGTGCCGGGCAGGGCTTCGAGGATGCGCCCGAGCAGGTAGTCGGGTGGGTCGACCGCGGTGGACGCGGACTGGGCGGCCATCGTCTCCTGCACCCCGCGCACAGCGTTGTCGAACTCCAGGCGAACATGCGGCGGTGCACTCTGGATCGCGGTGTCGATCTCGAGGCGCTGCTGATCGTCGACGGCGTCGAGTGCATACACCTGAGCGAGGTCGAGGATGTCGTGCTGGGACTCATCCATCGAACTGCACCCCCAGACATTGCTTGAGCCTGATCAATCCGTCTCGAATTCGTGACTTCACCGTGGGAAGTGCCACCGACAACCGCTCCGACACTTCCCGGTAGGTCAGCCCCCCGTAATACGCGAGGACCACGGTCCGCTGCTGCACTTCGGTGAGCGTGCCGAGGCAGTCGACGACGTCGCTGGTGTCGCCGCGCCGGGTGACTTCCTCCGACACCGCGTCGAACGGTCCGTACCAACTCGAGGCGCCGTAGGCGGCTTCGCGTTCGGATCCGGACTGCTCGGACCGCACCCGGTCGACGGCGCGGCGGTGGGCGAGGGTGATCAGCCACGACAGCGGCGACCCCTGCTTCGGATCGAATTTCGCCGCGTTGTTCCAGACCTGCAGGTACACCTCCTGCGTGGTTTCCTCGCTGTATCCGGGATCGCGCAGCACCCGCAGCACCATGCCGTACACCCGCGCGCTGGTGCGTTCGTAGAAGTCGCTGAACGCATCCCGCTCGCCGCGCGCGATACGCGCCAGCAACGCCGTCAGCGTCACGTTCTCCGTGTCCCTGTCGACGCCGGTCATCGGCCCATTCCGTTCATCAATCCAAAGCCTAATAGCAGGCTGCGGCCGATGTGACCAGGACAGGACCCGGGGAGGGGCGAGCGATGCCGGCACGGTGCTCACCGCTTCGGCGGCAGGGGAAGGAAGTAACTGGTTCGCTGCTGGTATTCGGGGTAGCCCGCGCGCTGCGACATCGACTTCTCGAGCAGCCTCGCTCCCGTCGCGAACACCAGGAAATACGTCATGACCACGGGGGACAGCACGGTGACGGCGCCGGGCCACACGCTCGCCGCAATCAGCCACAGCCCCCACCACACGCAGGAGTCGCCGAAGTAGTTCGGGTGCCGCGTCCACGCCCACAGCCCGACGTCCATGATCTCGCCCTTGTGGGACGGGTCGGCCTTGAACGTCTTCAACTGGTGGTCGCCGACCGATTCGAACACGACGCCGATCACCCACAGCAGGACACCGAGCACCACGGCCACCGCGCCGACTCCGGATGCCGGACCGAGCACGGCCGACACCTGCAGCGGCAGCGAGACGAACCACTGCGCGAGACCCTGGGTGAGGAAGATCTTCCTGATGACGACGCCCGGCGAGTCGCCGCCGGCGCGGTCGAGCATCTCCTCGTACCGCGGGTCCTCACCCTTCCCGGCGGACTTGGTGTACATGTGCCAGGTCAGCCGCAGACCCCACACCGCGACGAGCACGAACATCAGCCACCGGCGGAGCGCGTCGCCGTCGCCGAGGACGGCGGCCACGAGCGCCACCAGCACGAAGCCGAGGCCCCACGTCACGTCGACGACGTTGTAGCGTCCGATCCTGCGGCCGACGAGGAACGTCGCGGCCTGCAGGACCGCGAGCACGAGCAGGCTCGCCGCGGTGACGGCGCCGAAATCCGACCAGTCGAACCCGTTCATCGGAGCACGCCGGAACCTGTGGAATCGACCCGCACCGCGGGGGTGGAGTCGACCTGCACCGCGGGGGTGGAATCGACCCGGGCGGCCGGCATCAGCGACTGACCCGCCGCGGTCGGCTTCACGGCCAGGATCTGATCGACACCCATGCGGCCCTGCGCGAAGCTCATCCCGCCGCCGACGAGGTACAGCCGCCACACCCGCGCCATCTCGAGCCCGACCATCGCGACGACGTCGTCCCAGCGGGACTCGAACTGCTCCAGCCACGCGTCGACGGTCCAGACGTAGTGCTCGCGAAGACCATGCACGTCGCGTACCTCGAGCCCGGCTCGTTCGAGGTACGCGACGCTCTCGCCGACCGGACGCATGGTCATGTCGGGAGCTATGAACGACTCGATGAACGGGCCGCCGCCGGGATGGCGTCCGGTGCGCGACATCTGCTGGATCAGCACCCGCGCACCGGGCTTCGCGTTGTCGTAGAGGGCCTGCGCGTACCGGGCGTAGTTCTTCTCGCCCACGTGCTCACCCATTTCGAGGGAAGCGACGGCGTCGAACGGCCCGTCGGGGACCTCCCGGTAGTCCTGCAGCCGGATCTCGACGCGGTCCTGCAACCCGCGTTCGGCGATCCGGTCGTCGATGAAGGCCTTCTGCTCGCGGGAGATCGTGACCCCGACGACCCGGGCGCCGTACGCGGATGCGGCGTGTAGGCTCAGCGAACCCCAGCCGCAGCCGACGTCGAGCAACCGCATGCCGGGTTCGAGTCCGATCTTGCGGCACACCAGGTCCAGCTTGTCCCGCTGCGCGTCCTCGAGCCGGTAGTCCGGATCATGTGGTGCGCCTGGCGCATTCCGGGTGAAGTACGCGCAGGAGTAGGCCATCTGCGGGTCCAGGATCATCGAGTAGAAATCGTTGGAGAGGTCGTAGTGGTGGCTGATGGCGGCGCGGTCGCGGAGCACGCTGTGCAGCCGGCCGCGGATGTTCGCCTGCGTGGCGGGTGCGGGGAGGGGGCCGCCCACGACGCCCAGTTTCGCGGCGACGCGCAGCACCTTCGCGATGGTCGACGGGCTCGGCCGCACTCCGCTCAGCCCACGCTCGCGGGCCACCGCCCACACGTGGGCCAGGGCCTCGCCCAGGTCGCCCTCGACGTCGATCTCACCGGTCACGTAGGCCTGCGCCGCCCCGAGTTCGCCCGGGCTCCACAGCAATCGGCGCAGGGCGTCGGGACTGCGCAGCACCACCCTCGGCGCCGTCGCCGGGCCGGCGGTGCTGCCGTCCCACGCGGTCAGGTGCACGGGCAGTTCGCCGCGGACGAGCGGACGCAACGCCTTGTCGAGTTCGGCGGCAACGGTCACGGTCGTGCTCCCGTCTTGTCGAGGACGAGCTGCTGGACGTCGATGTAGCCGGAGCGGAACCCGGCCTCCGAGTAGCAGAGGTAGAAATGCCACATCCGGCGGAACGTCTCGTCGAATCCGAGTTCCTCCGCCTGCGCGCTGTGTGCGGCGAACCGCTCCTTCCACAGCCGCAGCGTCTCCGCGTAGTGCTGTCCCATGCTCAGGCGTTCCCGCACCCGCAGCCCGGTGTGCTCGGCGGTGACGGATTCGATGGCCTCGGTCGACGGGAGGAATCCGCCGGGGAAGATGTACTTGTGCACCCAGGTGTAGGTGTTGCGGGTCTGCAACATCCGGTCGTGCGGCATGGTGATCGCCTGCAGCGCAACCCTTCCGCCCGGCGCGAGGAGTTTGTCGAGTACCCGGAAGTAGGTGGCCCAGTACTGGTGCCCGACCGCTTCGATCATCTCGACGGACACGATGGCGTCGTATTCGCCGTCGACGTTGCGGTAGTCGAGCAGGTCGATCTGCACGGCGTCCGAGTGTCCAGCCTCGGCGACGCGGCGGCGGGCCAGGCTCTGCTGCTCGCTGGACAGCGTCACGGAGCGGACCACGGCGCCGCGTTCCGCCGCCCGGATGCACAACTCGCCCCAGCCGGTCCCGATCTCGAGCAACCGGGTGCCCGCGCCGACGCCGGCCTCGTCGAGCAGCCGATCGATCTTGCGGCGCTGCGCGTCCGCGAAGTCGTCCCACTTCGGCGTGACCTGTGGGACGGGCGCCCGCAGGACGGTCACGTCCCGGACCTGCCCCACACGGGTCGGTGTCGACGGGAACAGCGCGCTCGAGTACGTCAGCGTCTCGTCGAGGAACGTCTCGAACATCTCGTTGGACAGGTCGTAGTGCCGGGAGATGTTCGAGCGGGTGTTCTGCTCGGTGTTGCGTTCCTGCGCGGGGTGTTTGGCGACATACAGTGCGCGCAACCGCTGCAGCGGGCGGGGAATGAGCGTCGCCATCCGGGAGGCGAACACGCTGAGCACCGCGGCGAGATCCGGCGACGTCCAGTCGCCGGCCATGTAGGACTCGCCGAATCCGATCAGGCCACTCGTTCCGACCCTACGGGCGAACGCATCGGGATTGCGGATGATCATGCGGGGCAGGATCTCCTGCTCCCGGCGCGCCCCCACCAGGGCGCCGTCGGGATACTCGATGCGGACGTCGAGGTCGGCGGCCGCGCGGCGGAACAGCCGGTCGGCGACCTTCGCCGACGCCGCGGCACGCACACCGGTCGGCACGTCGGCCAGCCCGGGCCAGATCCGGTTGTCGATCCGCGGGTCCTCGACGGTGAACTCCCCGTCGATGAACCCCTCGTCGGCCGTGTTCACGGCAGGCGACCCGTCCGTGTCGATGTCCTTGTTCCTTCTCACTGAACTGTCTCCTTCTGACGGCCGTCGGGCCGGGCCATGACGGGGAGTCCACGGGCCCACAACGTGATTCCCTGGATGCGGATACGAGCCGACACCACGAGAGGTGCCAGGGGAGTGCGTAGTTGAGTCCTCAGAACGGTTCGGCTGGTGGCCGGTTGCCGCGTCCCTCGCACCGTCGCGGTGAACGGTCCGTGCCCGTCCCGGTGGAGAACGACGTTCAGGGAGAGCGTGTCGCCGGGCTCGGGGAACCGCATGTCGTAGCGGCCGCTCACGTCGTTGAACGGTGAGACGTAGAACTGCTTGTCCACCTCGGCGCGGTCGTCGCCGTCGGGCCGGATCAGGTAGCCGTGCCGCTGACCGTACGTGTTGTGCACCTCGGCGATCACGCATCGCAGGCTGCCGTCGGCGTCGTGGCACCAGTACACACTGAGCGGGTTGAACACGTAGCCGAGCACCCGCGCGTTGACCAGAGCCGTGACCCGGCCGCCGCGGAGGTCGACTCCGTGCCCGGCGAGGAACGCATCCACCCTGCTGCGCAGCGTGTCCGCGGCGGCGGCAGGATCCGGTTCGAAGTGGTCCGCGGCGCGGAATCGGGCGAACGGTCCGAGCCACCGGGGGAGGCGCGGAAGGGCGTCCACGTCGACGTACCAACTGTAGCTCGTGTACTCGAAACTGTTGCGGACCGGTTCGGTGCGCGCGTGCCGGATCCTCGTCGAGTAGATCGCCGGCGCGGTCATGACACCGTCTCCCGTTCGTGGGGCCGGGCCGTCCGCGCATCCCACGAGCCGCCGATGCGTTCGGCGGCGCGCAGTCCCGAGAGCGCCCCGTCCTCGTGGAACCCCCAGCCGTGGTAGGCGCCGGCGAAAGCGAACGTGCCGGAACCGAGTTCGCGCAACCGCGACTGCGCCGCGACGGAATCGGGGGTGTACACGGGATGTTCGTACGTCATCTCCGCCACGACCTTCGACGGGTCGACGAGGTGCTGCCCGCCGAGAGTGACGAGGAACCGCCGGTCGCGCACGGTGTCGAGGCGCATGAGCCGGGTCATGTCGTAGGTGACGACGACACCGGCCGCGTCGGTGCTGTCGGCGGGAGTCAGATAGTTCCAGGAGGCCCGGGCGTGCTCGGCGCGGGGCAGCAGCGACTCATCGGTGTGCAACTGTGCGTGGTTCACCGAATACGGCATGGCGCCCAGGATCTCCGCCTCGAGATCGGAGGCGTCGCCGAGCATGGCGAGCGCCTGGCGCGGGTGCACGGCCACCACGACGGCGTCGAAGTACCGGACGTCGCCGCGGCCGTCGACCACGCACGTGCCGCCGTCCGGGGTGCGCTCCACCTGCTGCACGGGGGTGTCGAGAAGAATCTCGTCGACGTGTGCCGCGACCTTCTCGACGTAGCGGGCGGACCCGCCGGTCACGGTGCGCCAGGTGGGTGAACCGAAGACGGTGAGCATTCCGTGGTGGTCGAGGAAGGTGAACAGGTAGCGGGCCGGGTACTGCGCGGCCGTCGCGGGATCGCACGACCACACCGCCGCGACGAGCGGGGTCATGAAGTGCTCGACGAAGTACGGGCTGAAACCGTTGCGGCCCAGGAATTCACCCAGCGGTTCCTGCCCGCCCGACTCGCCGGCCGGGGTGTCGAGCACGGTCCGGGCGCACCGGTGGAACCGGAGGACCTCGCCGAGCATGCGCCAGTAACGCGGCCGGGCCAGGTTGCGTGTGGTCGGGAACAGCCCGCGCAGGCCTTTCGCACCCGCGTACTCGAGCCCGGTCACGTCGGACCGGATCGACATCGACATGTCGGAATCCTGGGTGGCGACGTCGAGTTCGGCGAACAGCCGCAGCAGGGTGGGGTAGGTACGGTCGTTGTGCACGATGAAGCCGGTGTCGACATCCACCTCGGTGCCCGAGTCCAGCGTCAGGTGGTGGGTGTGGGCGTGGCCGCCGAGACGGGCGTCGGACTCGTAGAGGGTGACGCGGTCGTAGCGCGACAGAACGTAGGCGGCGGTCAACCCCGCGACGCCGCTGCCGATCACGGCGACGTTCCTGCGTTCCAGCTTCTCCGAATCATGCATGGCGACCTGCTTTCCGGTCTGTCGGTGCGGCGACGACACCTTCTGCGGCGAAGGCGTCGAGAACGAAGTCGGCGGTGATGCGGTGCCACCACCGCGGCCGGGTGAGCATGAAGTGGCCGGCTCCGGAGAGCGGATGCCAGGAGGCGTTCACCCCGCGCGCCAGCGCCTGTTCGGTTTGGACCCGGGAGGCGACGGGGTCCGTCCAGCGGTCGGCGGTTCCGTGCGCGACCATCAGACTGCGGTCGGCGGGCACCAGATCGCCGTCGGATTCGGGCCACCAGGGTGCGAGGGCCGCGATCGCCCGCACGTTGTCGAGGCCGGCGAGATGCGCGGCTACGCGGCCGCCCATCGAATGCCCGACGACGGCGACCGGGACGTCCCCGAACCGCAGTCGGGCCCGCTCGAGGGCCATCCGGGCGTCGTGCACCGGGCTGGCCTCGGGGGCGTTCCATCCGCGGACCCGGTACTGCAGTCGCTGCACGGCGATGCCGTGGGGTCCGAGCGTCGACCGCAGGGACCGGGCCAACCAGATCATGCGCAGGTTCGACAGGTGCCAGCAGCGCGACGGATCCTGACTGCGTGGTTTGCCGCCGGGCAGTACGAGCACGTATGCCGGGGCGGTCGGTGAGCCTCTGTCCATATCAATTATTCGGAGCTGACTTTGAATCGGATGGGCGGACCCCGGCACCCGCACGTGAGTGGGAAAGCGTGCCGGATCACGCTTTCCCGCTCACGTGGGGCAGCCCGGCGACATCGGTGTGGAACCGATGCCGCCGGGCGCGGTGAAACCTCGAGACGTGGGTGCCTACTGGGGCATCAGGACGGAGTCGACCATGTACACCGTGGCGTTGGCGGTCTGGACGCCGCCGCAGATGACGCCTGCGTCGTTGACCTTCAGGTCGTCACCCGAACCGGTGACGGTGACCGTGCCGCCCTCGACGGTGGTGTGCTCGCCGGCGATGTCGCTCGGCGCGATCTGGCCGGGGACCACGTGGTACGTCAGGACCTTGGTGAGCAGGGCCGGGTCGGTCTTGAGGGTCTCGATCGTGGCCGGGTCGACCTTCGCGAACGCGGCATCCACCGGCGCGAAGACCGTGAACTGCCCGCTGTTCAGCGTGTCGACGAGGTTGACCTGCGGGTTGAGCTGACCGGACACCGCGGCGGTGAGCGTGGTGAGCATGGGGTTGTTGGACGCGGCCGTCGCAACCGGATCCTGCGCCATGCCACTGACCGAACCGGCACCGTCCGGCACCGTCTTCGCGTACTCGGCGCAGCCCGGACCGACCAGGTTGGCGGCAGGATCGGCCATCGCGGACGAGGTCATCGAACCGGACGACATCGACTCGGACGTCATCGCCTCCGAAGCGGAGCCGCTGCTGGACGAGCCGCTGTCGTCCGACGAACACGCCGCGCCCAGCAGGACCAGCGACGTGCTCGCGGCGACTGCCAGGACTCGTGTGGTGATCTTCATCAGAAATTGCCTCTCTCCGGTGTGGGTGCGGGGGAGCACCATCGACAGGCATTCGGAGCAGTCCCCGAAGCGGATGGGTCGAAGGTTTTCCGCGGATCGACCCATCCGATCCGGGTGGGGCGCCGAATGCCCTGAAAGGGCACGAACGCGAAAGGGCAGAGATGACATTTTCGAAGGCACGTGGATTCGCCGCAGGACTGTTGGCGGCCGCAGCGTCCGTGGTGCTGGTGGCCACGCCGGCCCAGGCTCAACCCGGTGCGCTCGCCCCGGTTCCGTCCCTCGACATCCAGAGGTACCTCGGCACGTGGTATCAGTTGGCCGCTGTGCCACAGCCGTTCAATCTCGACTGCGCGCGGGACACGAGGGCGACGTACGGACTGCTCGACCCGTCGAACGTCAGCGTCGCCAACTCGTGCACCACGTGGGCGGGTGGGGCGAACGGAATCAGGGGCAACGCGCGCGTCAACGATCCGGTCACCAATGCGCAGCTCCACGTGAGTTTCCCGGACGTGCCGTTCCAGAGTTCGGCGGACGGACCCACCAATTATGTGGTCACGTACATCGCCGACGACTATTCGTGGGCGCTCGTCGGTGACCCGGCCCGGCTGTCGGGTTTCGTGCTCTCCCGCACCCCCGCGGTCGACGACGCGGGGTGGAAACAGATCCGGCAGGTGGTGGAATCGCGTGGCTACAATTCGTGCCTGTTGCTGACGTCCCCGACCACCGGTGGCAGAGAGGGGATTCAGCCGCTCTGCACGGTCTGACGGGCTGCCGACCCGGTGATGTTCTCCATCATGCCTTTGAAGATGATTCCGTGGAACGGCAGGATCGAGTACCAGTACAGCCGCCCGGCCAGACCCTTCGGGAAGAAGATGGCGCGCTGATCGAGCCGGGACCGGTCGGGATCCACACTGTGGACGGTCCATTCGAGCCACGCCCCGCCCGGTGCCCGCATCTCGGCGCGCAGCCGGAGCAGCGACCCCCGGTCGATGCGTTCGACTCGCCAGAAGTCCAGGGGGTCACCGGTGTTGAGCTGCTTGGGGTTCCGGCGTCCACGCGTGAGCCCGACGCCGCCGACGACGCGGTCGAGCCAGCCGCGCACGGACCACGCGAGGGGGAACGAGTACCAGCCGTTCTCACCGCCGATGCTCTCGACGACGGTCCACAGAGTTGCGGCGTCGGCGTCGCAGTCCTTGGTGCGTTCGTCGGTGTAGACGACCTCACCAGCCCAGTCGGGGTCGGACGGTAGCGGATCGGAGGGGGCGCCGACCGGGGACGCACTGGCCCACGTCGTCTCCACCTCGCCGTTGTCGATGCGCCGCAACGCTAATCGGACGGCGTCCGGGTACGTCGTCAGGCCCGCCTTCGGCGGCGGGATGACGTCGTCGATGTCGTGCTCGCCTGCGACGGCGTCGTTGTGGAGCGATTCGATCAGTGCCCGCCCGAGTGAGCGCGGGATCGGGGTGACCAGCCCGATCCACAGGCCTGCGAGTTTCGGGGTCAGCACCGGGAGGACGAGGATGCGACGCTGACGCAGACCGGCGACCTCGGCGTACGTCTGCATCATCTCGCCGTAACGGAGGACGTCGGGGCCACCGATGTCGAACGTCCGACTCTGCGGCAACGGCGCGTCGGCCGCGGCGACGAGGTAGTGCAGCACGTCGCGGACGGCGATCGGCTGGATCTTGTTGTTCACCCACCGCGGCGTCGTCATCACGGGGAGCCGGTTGGTGAGGTGGCGGATCATCTCGAACGATGCCGAACCGGAGCCGATGACCACCCCGGCCTGCAGAACCATTGTGGGGACACCGGAGTCGATGAGGATCCGTCCCACCTGGGTGCGGGACCGCAGGTGCGGCGAGAGATCCGCCGAATCGGGATGCAGTCCGCCGAGGTAGACGATCCGGCCGACACCGGCCGTGCGGGCCGCCTCGGCGACGTTCTCCGCGCTGATGCGTTCGGCCTTCTCGAACTCGTCCGACCCGCCCATCGAGTGCACGAGGTAGTAGACGACGTCCATGTCCGCGAAAGCGGCAGAAAGGGATTCGGGGTCACTCAGATCGCCGCGAGCGATGTCGACGTCGGACGCCCACGGAACGTCGGTCAGTTTCTCCGGTGAACGCACCAGCACCCGCACCCGGTGGCCGGCTTGCGCGAGCCGGGGAGCGAGGCGTCCGCCGATGTATCCGGTGGCGCCGGTGACCAGTACACGTAACTGCGTCATTCCCACACGCTACCCGTCGTTGTCACCGCCGCGCGGCCTGTCGCGACTATGGTCGGGTCATGGGCATCGTGCATTCGAGCGTGGTCGAGGCCTCGCGGGACGAGTTGTTCGCATGGCACACGAGGGCCGGGGCGTTCACCCGGCTCTCACCGCCGTGGCAGCCGCTCAGTCTCGCGAAGGAATCCGAGTCTCTGGAATCGGGTCGTGCCGAATTGCGCATGCCCGGCGGGCTGACGTGGGTCGCGCAGCACGACGCGAAGGAATACGACCCTCCGCACCGGTTCGTCGACTATTCGGCCGCCCTGCCGCTACGACTGCTGGTGCCGTGGCGGCACACGCACACGTTCGACGTCGTGTCCGAGGGCCGGACGCGGGTCACGGACCGGGTCGACACCATCGTGCCCGGTCAGTTCCTCCGGTCGACGTTCGTCTACCGGCACCGCCAACTCGCCGACGACCTGGCCCGGCACCACTGGGCGTCCACGCTCCTGCCCGGTCCCCTCACGATCGCGGTGACGGGGAGTTCGGGGCTCGTCGGCTCCGCCCTGACCGCGTTCCTCAGCACGGGCGGGCACCGGGTGATCCGTCTCGTGCGCCGCGCCCCGAGCACCCCCGACGACCGGCGCTGGAACCCGGATGCGCCTGCCGCGGATCTGCTCGACGGAGTCGACGCGGTGATCCACCTGGCAGGCGCGTCCATCGCGGGACGGTTCACCGACGGTCATCGCCGGGCGATCAGGGACAGCCGTATCGAACCCACGCGGCGGCTCGCGGAGGTGGCGGCCGCGTCTGGGAAGGGGCCGAAGACGTTCGTCAGTGCGTCGGCGATCGGGTACTACGGGCCCGACCGTGGCGACGAGGTGCTGCACGAGCAGGATGCGCGGGGCGACGGCTTCCTCGCCGACGTCGTCGCGGACTGGGAGGACGCGGCGGCGCCGGCAGCGGACGCCGGACTGCGGGTGGTGCACGTCCGCACGGGGATCGTCCAGTCCCCGAGCGGCGGTGTGCTGCGCCTGCAGCGGCCGCTGTTCGAGGTCGGACTCGGAGGTCGCCTGGGCGCCGGAACGCAGTGGCTGTCGTGGATCGACATCGACGATCTGATCGACGTCTACCATCGAGCCGTCGTGGATTCGGGGTTGAGTGGCCCGGTGAACGCGGTGGCACCGAATCCTGTTCGCAACGAGGAGTACACCGCCGTCCTGGCGTCGGTGCTGCACCGACCGGCGTTTCTCCCGGTGCCCGATTTCGGTCCGAAACTGCTGCTCGGGGAGCAGGGTGCGCGCGAGCTCGCCCTGGCCGATCAGCGGGTTGCCCCCGGCAAGCTCGAGAGCCGCGACCACCGGTTCCGGCGGCCCGACCTCGACACGGCGCTGCGCCACCAGCTCGGCCGGTTCAAGACGGACGAGGGGTAGCGCAGCGCAACCGGCGATCGGTCAGGTGGTCGCCAGCACCGGCGGGGTGTGTACCGGGGCCTTGGTGGAGATCTTCGCCGCCGCCGCGGCGAGGAGGCAGATGCCGGCGATCGCCGTGGCGGCCAGCACCCAGTTGTCGTCGCCGCCGATCAGCGCGTAACAGATGGTGGGTGCGAACCCGGTCAGCAGGAAGCTCAACTGGGTGGACACCGCGACGCCGGTGTATCGCACGTTCGGGGTGAACATCTTCGGCGAAGAACGACGGCCACAGCGCGTTCGGGGCGGAGTACACGACGCCCTTGAGCGCCACCGTCGCGATGACGATGAGAACGGTACTGCCGGTGGCGATCGCACCGAGGAATCCGTAGACGCCGACCGCGCAGAGCAGGCAGCCGCTGGCGTACACCACTTTTCGGCCGATGCGGTCCGCGATGAAGCCGAACAGCGGATGGAAGAACAGGGCAACCACCTGGCTGGCCGCGATCGCGGAGAGCATCGTCGAGCGATCGACGCCGTGTTCCTGCGTCGCGTAGGACAGGCCGAAGACGATGACGATCGTCGAGATGACCGTGTTGAACGCGGCGACGAAGACGATCACGGTCGCGCGGAGCTGAGTGCGCAGGAGGGTCGTCACCGGGAATTCGGCTACGGCGTCTTCCTTTTCGGCCTCGACGAATTCGGGAGACTCGTCCACTCCGCGCCGCACGAGCAGGGTGATGAACACCATGATGAAGCTGAGCAGGAACGGGATCCGCCATCCCCAGGTCAGCAGTTGCTCCTCCGGGAGCGCTCCCACCGGAATGAAGATCAACGTGGCCAGGATCGAACCGGTCGCGGCTCCGTTGAGGAGCCAACTCGTGTAGAAGCCGCGACTCTTCTCGGGGGAGTGTTCCATGGTGAGCAGGCTGGCCCCGACCTGCTCGCCGCCTGCGGAAATTCCCTGCATCAGTCGGCACACGACGAGGAGGGCCGGGGCGGCGGCGCCGATGGTCGCGTGGGTGGGCAGCAGTCCGATGGCGAACGTCGACGCGCCCATCAGGAGCAGCGTGAAGAGCAGCACGTTCTTGCGGCCGATCCGATCGCCGGCGTGCCCGAACAGCAGGGCGCCGACGGGCCGCGCGATATACGCCGCCCCGAACGTCGCGAGCGACGCGAGCGTGCCTGCGGCGGAATCGCTGTTGGGGAAGAAGATCTTGCCGAACACCAGGGCGGCGGCGGTGCCGTAGACGAAGAAGTCGTAGTACTCGACGACGCTGCCGAGGAAACTTCCGAGTGCGGCTCTGCGGGCCATCTTCTTGCTGGGGTGCGGTGTCGGTTCCGCGGCGAGGGGACGTTCGGGGGTGGGCATCGGGAGTGGTCCTTTGGCTGTGTCACCCGGCGGTGGGTGAGGCGGCGGTGTGGTGGCGGGGCCGGTCACGGCGCGGCAGCGAGTTGGGCTCCACCGCAGACGTGCAGGACTTCGCCCGAGACGAACCGGGCCTTGTCGGAGGCGAGGAATTCGACGGCGTCGACGATGTCGTCTGCTGTCGCGAGGCGGCCCAGCGGCGACATCCTGGTGTGCTTGTCGACGAAGAGAGCGAACTCCTCGTCCGTGCGACCGCCCTTCGTGAACGGGGTGACGACCATGCTGGGAGCGACGGCATTGGCCGTCACACCGAGCGGTCCGAGTTCGACTGCGAGGGAACGGGTGAGGCCGACGACTCCGGCTTTGGACGTGACGTAGGCGGTGGGGCCGCCGCTCAACCAGGTGCGTGAGGTGATGTTGACGATGCGCCCGGTTCCGGTGCGAGTCCAGATCGGGATGGCGGAGCGGCACAGCGACATCGGACCGCGGAGGTTCACCGCCATCGCGGTGTCCCATTCGGTGTCGTCGACGTCTCCGAGTCGTGCCCGCGGGTTGACGGCCGCGTTGTTGACCAGGCGGTCCAGCCGGCCGAACTCTTCGTCGATTCGCTTGACGGCGAGGCGGATCGATTCGTCGTCGGAGATGTCGACCACCCAGCCGTGGACCTGTGCACCGGTCTCCTCGGACAGTTGCCGGGCCACGGTCTGCACGGCCTCCGCGTTGTTGTCGAGGAGGATGACGGTGTCGCCGCCCCGGGCGAATCGGCGGCTGATCGCCGAGCCGAGGGCGCCTGCGCCTCCCGTCACGACGGAGAGTGGGAAACGGTGAAGCTCGTTCATGATGGTCCTGCCTGGATGTGTGGGTGGATTCAGAGTGGTTGCGTCAGAGGGGTTTCGAAGTCGGCGTGCTGCCGCAGGAACTCGGCGTTGAACTGCATCCGCTCGTGAACGGGCCGGGAGTCGCTGAAGTCTTCGACGGACACCCACCCGCGGTAGCCGGCTTCGGCGAGCAGGCCGAGAACCCGGGGGATGTCGGCGACGCCGTCGTCCATGGGTGACCACCGGTGGGTCCACACCCCGCCCCCGGCCGGCCCGACGTACTGGGCGTTCTTCACGTGGACGTGGGCGAGGTGGTCGCCGAGAATCTGCAGGGCCATCCGGTGGTCTTCGTACCCTTCCACCACCAGATTCCCGACGTCGTAGATCACGCCCACCCGGTCGGGTGGCAGATGGCCGATGAGCTGATGGGCGAGTGAGACGCTGGGGCAGATGGAACGCTGGTGGATCTCGAGCAGCGCCTGCACGTCGTACCGCGCGGCCAGGGTCGCGACGTGATCGAAGAACTCCCGTGCTTCGGCGAACAGCCGGTGGAAACCGCTGTCGTCCATCCACGGCGCGCGCAGCCGGATGCTCGGAACCGCATTGTCCCGGGCGATCCGCATCATGTCCTTGACGCCGGCGGCGTCACCGGAGTCGACGTACGGGCTGAGTGCGACGACCTCCAACTCCGCGGTCCGGGTGCGCGTGCAGATGTCGGAGACGGCCCGAGGCTCGGGAGCGACGGTGCAGCGGTTGTTGGTGAGGAAGTGCGGGGTGCCGGAGTCGCCGATGTCGTGCGCGATGCGCCATTCGATGCCCGCGTAGCCCGCCTCGGCCGCCGCGTCGATCGCTTCGGCCGGGGACAGGGACGGCAGGCATGCGGAATAGATCCCGAGCTTCATCGGTCTCCTACGGGTGAGTGGGTCTTCGGAGGGCGGTTCGTCCTCGACTGCATCCATTAGAGACCGCCATCACAGCGCTTGTCCAAGCCCTGTTGAGCACATCGCTTATGCCCTGAAGGCATAGCTGGTGTCGTATCCTGGTCGAACGACTGCAGTGGAGGAAACCGACCGTGGAGTTTCGCCATCTTCATTACTTCCTGGCTATAGCCGAGGAAGGATCGTTCAACCGCGCCGCCGATCGGCTTCGGATCTCGCAACCGTCGCTCAGCCGGCAGGTGCAGGCGCTGGAACGGGAGCTGGGGCAGTCCCTGTTCGACAGAACGGCCCGCGGAGCCACCCCGACCGTCGCGGGTGATGCGCTTCTCCAGCACGCGCGGCAGTTGCTGGCGCTCGAGGCGTCGACTCAGGAGGTGGTGTCGGGTGCGACCAAGATCCGGGAGGTCGTCACCATCGGCGTCCCGCCCGGTACGTCCAGCGAATGGCTCGTGAACCTGGTCGGGCGACTCGACGACGAGGTGCCGGGGTGCGCGCTGCAACTCGTCGAGGCGAACAGCACGAACCAACTGCGCATGCTTCGTGAGGGGCGGCTCGACCTGTGCATGGTGCACCAGGCGCCGCCCAGCGATTGCTCGTCGTGGAAGCTCCGCGAAGAGCCGTTCGGCCTCGCCGTGCGCCCCGGTCACGCGCTGGCGTCGGCGGCGTCCTGTTCGCTGCGGGACCTCGACGGGCTGCGGGTGCTCGTCCACAGCCGCGACCAGGTCCCCACCCAGCAGGACGGGTTGATGAGCGCGGCGGTGGAGGCCGGTGTCCGACCGTACTGGCAATTCGCGCAGTTCGTCGAGCACGCGCTCGCCGGTGCGGCGGCGGCGAAAGCGGACGCCGTCCTGGTGAGCCGGTACACGGCGGAGAAACAGATGCCGGGGTGGCCCTGGCATCCGCTGACCGAGTTACCGCTGGCGATGACCACGTGGCTGGTCTGCCAGCGGCACACGAGGGCCGTGGTCAGCGACGTGACCACGGCCATCATGTCCTGAGACCCGCGAGGGTGGTTCTCTCAGCGATCCAGCCCCGCGTCGTACGCCGCCACGACCCGTTTCGGGGCGGTGAGACGCCACGCCTCCTCGACGAGTTCGGCCAGTTCTTCGGAGTCGACGCGGTCGAGGACGACGTCGATCCAGCCCCACCGGCCGAAGAACGGTGCGACCAGGAACACGTCGGGATCCTCCTGCAGCAGCGCGGCCTGCGTTTCCTTCGTCGCCTTGAGGCAGACGGTGGGGGCGCCGTACCCGACGAGACCGAACATCTTCTTGCGCACGCGGAACGTCGGTTGGTCGCCCCAGTTCGCGATCACGACCTCGTGCGCCTCCGGCAATGCCAGCATCATCGCGCGGACGTCGTGTTCGGTGGGCATCACAGCTCCTGGTCCGGCGGTCGGTGGTTCGAAGACCTTTATAGTCCCGATCACCGACAGCCCGGACCGCGGCAGGTCAGACGAAGGCGAACTCGTCCCCGGCGTGGAACTTGGCGAGCGATTCGGAGACCGACCGCCGCGACGGCGGGTGGAACGCGAACGCGTGGACGGCGGCGGTGAGGTAGCCGATGTCGGAGGACTTGATGAACGCGATCCCGCCCAGTGATTCGACGGCCGCCGAGGACGCGCGGACCAGTACGTCGCGAATCGCGATGCGCGAGAAGAGGAGACGAACCGAGATGTCCTGCCCGCGTTCGCCCTGGTCCACCGCGCGGGCGATGTTCTCGACGGCGCCCATGGCGTTCTCGATGTCGGCGGCGGCGCGCACGTACCCCTCGTAGTCGTCCTTGCCAGCCGCCAGCAGTCGTTCGAGCAGCGCGCTCGCCGCACCCAGGTAGTTGGCGGTAACGAGCATCCCGAACCACAGGTATCCGGTCATCTCGTGTTGCCCGTCCGGGTCGTCGGTGCCGTTGAGCAGGACGAGGTCGGCCGGGATCTCGACGTCCTCGAGGTGTACCTCGTCGCTTTCAGCTCCGGCGAGGATCCAGCTCTCCCAGAACGGCCGCACCGTGATCCCCGGCGTGTTGGCCGGGATCAGCGCGATCGCCCTCTCCCCGGTGTCGACCTCGACGCTCGCGGTGAGCAGGTCCATCGACCCCGACAGGCTGCACGGCTTCTTGCTGCCGTTGACGATGTAGCTCGAGCCCTTCTTCCGGGCGGTCATAGTGGGTATGAACACGCTGCCACCGGTGACGCCCTCGGAGAAGCCGGAGGCGACGACGGCGCGCTGTTCGACGAGGCTCTTGATCAGGGCGCGGTCGTCGTCCGTGGCCTCCTGCGCGAACTCGTTGAGGGTGGCGAGCGACAGATGATGCATCGTGGTGGCGGCGCCGAGCGAGGGCGACCTGCTGCCGATGGCCCGTTGGACGCGCACGGACTCCAGCGCGGAGGCGCCCAGCCCACCGGACTCCTTCGGGATGGTCAGTGCGGTACCGCCTGCTTCCCGGAAGCGCCCGATCGCCCCGCTGTCTCTGCCCTCCAGGGTGAGCAGTGGCGTCTCGTCCAGGTAGGCGGCGAGGTCGGGCAGGTAGGACTGCAGCGCTGCGTGTTCGCGGGCCATCAATGCGGTCATGACACTCCTCGAATGTATTCGCGGACATTTCGGTTTTCCCGAAACATCGATGGAACAGGGATATCCATAGGGACATTCGGAGCGAGATGCAGTCGTGGTTTGGTCGGCGCCACCAAACCGCATCGGCCACCGCTCCGAATCAACGGAGTAATCCCGATCATGCACACCGCGAGGAGTTGGTATCGATGGCTGTGAACAGGTTGATCAAGAGGCTGGGTGGCGACGACCGGGTGGATCTGCTCCGGGCAGTTCGCGAGTCCGACGTGAGTCCGTACTTCCGGGTGATGGAGTCCGCCACCGCACCGGTCGTCCAGGTGGAAGGCGCCGACCGGATCATGCTCGGTTCCAACAACTATCTCGGTCTCGCCGATCATCCCGCCATCCGTCGGGGAGCGCAGGACGCCCTCGACACGTTCGGCGGCGCGATCACCGGAAGCCGGCTGCTGAACGGCACCATGGACCTGCACCTCGACCTCGAGTCGGAGATCGCCGAATGGCACGGCACCGAGGACGCGATGGTCTTCACCACCGGCTATCAAACGAATCTGGGCACCATCAGTGCCGTCGTCGGGAAGGGCGACGTCGTCGCCGTCGACGCCGCCGCCCACGCGTCGATCCGGGACGGCTGTGCCCTGTCCGGCGCGACGATCCGCAAGTTCCGTCACAACGACGTCGCCCACCTGGAAGCCATTCTCGGGGAAACGGCCGATGACGACGGCGCGGTGCTGGTGATCGTGGACGGGTTGTATTCGATGGAGGGCGATCTCGCCCCACTCGGCGCGGTCTCCGAACTCTGCGACCGGTACGGCGCGGCCCTGATGGTGGACGAGGCGCACAGCCTCGGCATCTTCGGCGAGCAGCGGACCGGCGCCGCCGAACTGCTCGGCATCGACGGCCACACCGACATCCGGATGGCCTCGCTGTCCAAAAGTCCCAGCTCCACAGGAGGATTCATCGCGGGATCCCGCGATCTCCTCGACTCGTTGCGGGTGAACGCCCGCGCCTTCCTCTTCACGACGTCCGGTGTTCCCGCCGCGGTGGGAGCGTCCCTCGCCGCGGTGCGGCTGATCCGCAGCGAGGAGGGGGAACAACGCGCGCGGCGGGCGCTGGACAACGCCGCCGTCCTCCGGTCCGGACTGGCGGACAACGGACTCGACGTGGGTGCGCTGTCTCCACTTCCCGGCGGCGGTGAGACGGTGACGCCCATCGTGTCCGTCCACATCGGCGACGACCTCGAGGCGATGGGCCTCTGGCGCACGCTGTTCGACAGGGGCGTGTTCACCAGTGCCGCACTCTATCCCGCCGTCCCGCGATCGGGTGCGATGCTCCGGCTCTGCGTCATGGCCACCCACACCGACGCCCAGCTGCGGCGGGCGGTGGACGTGATCTCCGAGACCGTCACGGAAGCCGCGGCCTGATGAAGTTGGCGGTCACCGGGGCGACGAGCGATTTCGGCGCCGCGATCCTGCCCGTGCTGCTGGACGATCCGGAGATCGACACGGTGATCGGGCTCGGCAGGCGGGAGCTGACGATCGAACATCCGAAACTCGAGTTCGTCCGGATGGATATCCGCGACCCGGGCATCGAGGACGTGTTCCGCGGCTGCGAGGCCGTCGTTCACCTGGCGTTCGTGGTGGAGGAGATCCGGGACAAGGCGGTCACCCACGACATCAACCTGAGGGGTTCGCGCAACGTCGTCGACTCCGCCTACCGGGCCGGAGTGCTCCGCGTCGTGATCGCGTCGAGCATCAACGCGTACGGACCGGAACTGCGCCCGAAGCCCGTGACCGAAGACGTCTATCCCGCAGGGGATCCCGACCGGTACTACTTCCACGACAAGGCGGAGGTCGAGCATTACGCCGAGTGGTGGCTGCGCCGCCATCCGGGGGAGATGGCGATCTCGATGCTGCGCCCCACCTATATCATCGGGCCCGACTTCTCCAACGACGGCATCGACCAGCTCACCGGTCCGGTCGGCGCGTTCCCGCGCGCCGACGAGGCCGCGTATCAGTTTCTGCACCAGCGGGACATGGCCGACGCGTTCCATCGCGCCGTGAAGCAGGACCTGGTCGGACCGTACAACCTCGGTCCGAAGGACTGGGTGGGTGTCCGCGAACTCGCGGCGATGCAGGGACAGCGGATGTTCGACGTGGCCGAACGACCTGCGGTCGTGGCCGCGAATGTCCTGTTCCGACTCGGCCTCACCGCGTTCTCCGGTCAGTGGGTGACCGCGGGCGAGACCGTCGTCGATTCGACGCGGCTCGCCGAGGCGACGGGCTGGACGCCCTCGCTGACGGCCCGGGAGTCGGCGGCCGTCATGATCCTGCTGCAGGGGAAGCCCCTGTTGCGCAGAGAGGATGCCCTCGAACGCCGCGTCGCCTGCGAGGCCGCGCTCGAGCCGGCCTCCGAATTCGTCGGCGTCGACGGCCGCGGACTCGAACACGTCCAGATTCCCGCGGCCACCGGAGCCGTGCACGCCGAGGTCCACTCCGCACGGTCGGGCGGTGCCACTGTGGACTCGGGCGGCGCAGCCACCGTGGAGTCGGGCGGCGCAGCCACCGTCGTACTGCCCGCGCCGCCCGGACTCCACGCGCGGTACCTCACGCCGCTCGCCGTGGAGTTGGCGGAGAACGGCGTGAACGTCGTCGTTGCGGACCTTCCCGGGCACGGGTTGAGCACCGGCAAACGCGGTCTTGCGACGGCGGCCGGGGTGCACGACGCCCTGGCGGTCGCGCTCGGATACGCGCGGATCCGGTTCGGCGGCACTGCGCACGTGGTCCGGGTGGGCGACGAGCCCCCGTCGGTGTCGAGGCCGGGACGGTGGCGGTCGTGGGTCGCCCGGTCGCGGACCCGGGTGGTCGTCAACCCGGCCGACGGACTGCTCCCCCGCAAACTGGATTACCAGGGTGGGCTCGAGCACCTCCCGCACGCATACTCCGCCCGCGACGTCACCTCGGTCGTCCACACGGATCGAGTCGACTCGTAGAGTGACTCCTGACCACGTCGACGCCGTGAACAGGAGTGAACCGATGACCAGCGAAGTACCTGGGACCAATGAAGTGCCCGGGACACGGAGTCCCGCCGTCGAGGCCGGTCTGACGGTGCGGCGTGAGGTGATGGGTCCCGACTTCGTCGAGCGGGCGCTCACCCGGACCGCGGGCACCGACAGCGAGCAGTTGCAGGAGTTCGTCACCGAGCACGTCTGGGACGCCGTGTGGAATCGGCCCGGGCTGGACCGGCGCAGCCGCAGCCTCCTCAACCTCGGGATGCTGATCGCGCTGCGGGCGCACGGTGAGCTGAAGGGGCACGTGCGGGGTGCACTGCGAAACGGTCTGACCCGCACCGAGATCGTCGAAGCGGTGATCCACGCGAGCGCCTACTGCGGTGCCCCCGCCGGCCTGTCGGCGATGGCGGTGGTGCAGGAGGCGCTCGACGCGGAACTGGGACCGCTCGAATCCCAGGACTGACGACCCGGCTCAGCCCGTCACGCCGGTGATCTCGTTCGGGGTCTCCGGCAGGTCGGCCTGCCCGGACACGGCCCACGTGTCGAGGTCGATCGTGTGGATCTTCTCGTTCGCGGGATCGGTCACGTAGGCCGTGTGGTCCTGCACGTACAGCGCGGGACGCGGCGACTGCCACCGGTCCGGCTCGGTCCACGGATCGAGGACGTCGACGGTGCGGCTCACGGCCTTGGTGTTCGGGTCGATCACGTGCAGGGCGCCGTCGGTGCCGAGGACGAGGGCCTCACCGTGCGGGGCGCGTCCGAGTGACCGGAACGTGTAGCTGGTGCCCAGGTCGACGAGGGTGAGCTGTCCCGTTGCGGTGTCGGTGAGGGAGACCCGTTCAGGGCGTTCGAGTTCGGCGTCGGGGTCGGTCTTGTAGTCGCCCAGCAGGATCGGGGAGTTCTCGTCGCCGGCCTGGTTGCCGATGCGACCGTAGGGGTCGGGGCTCGTCACCTTGGTGATGACGCCGTCCCGGTAGATCAGCAGGCCGTTCTGGCATCCCACGACTACTGTCTCGTCGGCGGCGACGGCCTCCCCGTGCACGCCGGGGCAGTCCTCGTTGCGCGCGATCTCCTTGCGGGCGCGGTCGAGTACGACGATGCCGGTGCGCTCGTCCTCGTTGCCGACGGTGGTGAGCAGGCTGCCGTCGGAGAGTTCCACGGCCACACCGTGATGCGCTTCCGGGGTCGTGAATTCGGTGGTGGCCGGGGTGCCCTGAGACAGTGCGGCCGGGTCGAACACGCGCACCAGTCCGGTGCCGTCGTCGAACAGCACGGTCTTGCCGCCGTGCCGGACGACGTGCCCGGGCGTCTTCGCGTCGAACGCGACGTCGGTGAGTGCGGGTGTGGCGGTGTAGTGGCTGCCGCCGTCCGTCCAGGTTCCGGTGTCGAGAGCGGTGAAACTGTTGCCGGTGCTGATCAGCACGTGCCGGTCGTCGCCGGCGGGGTTGAGCCGGGTGAAGCCGTCCACCTCGGCCGAACCGACCACGTCGAGGCTCTGCGCGTCGAGGACGAGCACCCCGCCGTCGTAGCTCAGTGCCAGTCGCGGCGTGGCCGAATCGGTGGTGGACGCTTCGGCCGTGCCGGAGTCGGTGGAGCAGGACGTGAGAAGTGCCGCCGAGAGTGCCACGGCGGCAACGACGGTGGGTCGGGGTCTACGCAAAAGGGTCACCCATGAGAAGTACCCCTTGTTGCAAACGGTTGTCAAAGTCGTAAGTGTGCATGTGGCGATGCATCGACTACGACAACCCCCGCGCGATCGCCAGGGAATTCGAATCCATCATCTCGATGTACGTACCCGCACCCGAGCCTGGTTCACCCAGTGACTCCGTGAACAGCGAGACGACGTCGACCGGAACGCGGGCCTCCGACGCCAGCACGTGTGCGAGGCGGTCGGGCTGGGAGGAGTCGACGAAGATCGCGGGCACCCTCGCCGCCGTGACGGTCGCGGCCAGGTCCGACAGGTCCGACGCGCTGGGCGACGCCAGGGTGGTCCCACTGGGAATTACCGCCCCGATCGTGTCGAAGCCGAAACGCTCTGCCAGATAACCGAACACGTGATGGTTGGTCACCAGCTTGCGCTGATCGGGTGGGACGGTCGCGAATCTGTCCGTCATCCGGGTGGTGAGTTCCTCGAGTTCCCGGGCGTAGCCGTCGGCGTTCGTGCGGACGGCGTCCGCGTCGATGTCCGGCACGTGTTCGATCACCGCGTCGCGGATCAGGGCGACCGCGTCCCGCATGCGGTCCGGATCGGTCCACACGTGCGGATCCATGGTGCCCGAGGACTTTCCGGAGCGATACTCGATGGGCCGCACGGCCTCACCGATCTGCAGGATCGGGACGCCCTCCGCGCGCGCGGTGTCGACGGTCTTGCCGATTCTCTCCTCGAGGCCGAGTCCGTTCGACACGAGGAGGTCGGCGCGTTCCACCCGCGCGGCATCCGAGGCGGAGATCTCGAACGAATGGGGATCGGCGCCCCTCGGCATCAGCACCGTCACGTCGGCCCGGTCGCCGACGACGTTCTGCACCACGTCACCGAGGATGTTCGTGGTCACCACGACGACGGGCCCGTCGGACGAGGCCGACGTGCACGCGGTCACCGGCAGTGCCGCGAGTGCGGTCAGGAGGGCCAGCGGCAGCAGGCGCCGCATCCTCGTCACAGCCCGACCACGCCGAGAGTGGACGCGGACACTCCGACGTCGAGGGTGCGCGCGACCCGGGCGTTGTCCCGGAAGTCGATCTCGGCCACCGTCTTCGACGCGGGATCCGACACGTACGCGCGGGTGCCGCCGACGACGATCACCGGTGGGGTCGCGGACACGTCGCTCGGGTCGTAGGGGTGTGCCAGGACGCGGGACGACGCGGTCTCCGCGCCGGACTGCGCGTCGTACACGCGGAAGGTGCCGTCGGCGAGGACGGCGAACACCGAGCGTCCGTCGCCCGCGAGCGCGACGTCCAGCGCCCGATCCGGGGTCCGGACGTGCGTCCACCCGCGGGTGCGCGCATCGAAGACCAGCAGTCCGTCGTTGGTGGCGGCGGGCCCCGCGGTGGCGACGTGGAGCGGCAGTTCGGGGTGCCCGCGGAGCGCGGTGGGACGGGTGACGGCACCGATGCCCGCCGGGTACGGGACCTTCTCCGTCGTCCAGGTGCCGTCGGCGGTGGTCGCGACGAACAGTCCGTCCTCGCACGCCCCCAGGACGTGCGTGTCGGATGCGGCCGCGCCGCTCAGGTTCGGGCAGGCGGTGTCGAGGCTCTGCTGGAACCCGCCGTCCGCGGTGTGGAGTTCGAGCGGGCCGGTGCCGTTCGCCGCCGAGATCACGAATCCGTCGGCGATCGGCAGGGCTACACCGTGATGTGGCGCATCGGCCCGGACGACCGTGTCGACGTCGATGCTGTCCTTGCGGAGCGCGGCGAAGTCGATGACGCGGGCGACACCGTCGCGGTCGAAGAACGTCGCGACCCTGTCGTCGCCCTCGATCACCCGACCGGGGCCGTCGCCCTCGAGAGCGCCGAGTTCGACCGGGTCCTTCGTGTACGAGTGGGTGTGGTCCCCGTGGTCGATGGTCCAGGTGCCGGCGTCCACGACGTGCACGGCGCCGCCGGTGCCGTCGACGGCGAACGCGTACCGGTCCTTCACCGTCGTCACGTGTGCCGGGTTGTCGAACTCGAACGAACGGAGGGTCTCGCCGGTCGTGAGGTCGAGGACGTTCACGCGGCCGGAGTCGGCGTCCGACACGACGAGCCGGGGTTCGGGCCCCTCCACCTCGGTGGATCCGGCCTCGGCGGCGAGGTCGCTACCCGGTTGGCCGCGGCCGCCGGGGGAGGCCGCCTCCTCCGGCGGGGACGCGCAGGCGCCGACGGTCAGTGCGGCGACCACGGCAATCGCTGCGCGGGTGAGGGTGGTGTTCGGCATTCGGGGCTCTCCATCTATCGAACGGCTATCGGGGTGGGTGACACGGCAGGTCGGAGTCGTCGCGATGCCGACCGGATGACGGCGGCGACGAAGAATTGGAGGACGGCGAGCCCGGCGATCGTCGCGCCCGCGGCGGTGTCGGCGTTCCACGACACGATCAGTCCCGTGAGTGTCGCGGACCAGCCGAGCAGTACGGCAATGGCCATCGTGGCGCCGATCGACCTGCCGAACAGCGCCGCGGTGGCCGACGGCGCGACGAGGAGTCCGAACACGAGCAGGGTGCCGACGATGCGGAACGACGCCACCACCGCGAGGACCACCAGCGCGAGCAGGGCGAGGTGCGCCCACCGCGGCCGCAGCCCCAGGGTGTGGGCCTTGCGCTCGTCGAAGACGAGGGCGACGAACGGGCGGTACGCGATCACCGAGACGATCCCGGCGACCGTGGCCGCCGCGGTGAGCCAGACCAGGTCGCCGACTGTCGCGGACAGGACGTCACCGAACAGGAAGGCGGTGAGATCGACCGCGAACGATCGTGCGCGCGAGACGATCACGACCCCCAGCGCGAGCATGCCGACGAACAGCAGGCCGATCCCGGTGTCCTCGGACAGTCGCGAGTTCTTCGAGACCCACGCGACGCCGAGGATCATGACGACCGCGCTGGCGGCCGCGCCGACGAGGAGGTTGGCGCCCGCGAGATAGGCGACGGCCACGCCGGGCAGCATGCCGTGCGAAATGGCCTCGCTCATGAAGGCCATGCCCCGCAACACGACCCACGTGCCGACGAGTCCGCAGAGGACGGACACCAGCATGCCCGCGAGCAGTGCGCGCTGGACGAAGGACACCGTCAGGGGGTCGAGTAGCCATTCCACTCTGCTAATCTAACGATAATGATTGTCGTAAGCGAAATCGCGGTCCGATACGGTGCGACCCCGGCGTTGAACGGTGTGAGTGTGTGTCTCACGCCGGGCACCGTCACGGCCGTCGTGGGGCACAACGGTTCGGGGAAGTCGACACTCCTGCAGTGCCTCGCCGGCATCGCGCGGGTCACGTCGGGGCGGATCGACGGCACCGACGGACTGCGCACGGCGTATGTGCCGCAACGGAATGCGGTGAGCGAGCAGCTACCGCTGACCGTGGGCGAGGTGGTGGCCATGGGGGCCTGGCAACGGCGCGGATTGTGGCGGCGGCTCACCCTCGGCGACCGCGACGCCGTCGACGCGGCACTGTCCAGGCTGGGTCTCGCGGATCTCGGCGCGCGGCCGATCGGCGCGCTCTCGGGCGGGCAGCGTCAACGCGCCCTGCTCGCGCAGGCCCTCGTGCAACGCGGCGACCTGCTGCTCCTCGACGAGCCCACCACCGGACTCGACGCGCACGCCCGCGCGGTGATCGGCGACGTCGTCGAAGAAGAGGCCGCGCGGGGTGCGATCGTCGTGACGGCCACGCACGAATCCCGCGATGCGGACCGCGCCGACCAGGTGCTCACCCTGTCGTCGGGGATGCTGGTGCCGAGCGGAACTCAGCCCACCTCGACGATGACGAGTTTGTTGCCGTCCGGATCGCGGAAGTAGAACATGGGCGGCACGTAGTCACCCATCCGCAGGACCGCCGCATCCACGTCGACGCCGCTCGCCGACAGGGTGGCATGGTCGGCGTCGGCGTCCGAGGTGGTGAGCCGGATACCGGTCTCGACGCCCACCGGGACACCGTCGCGGGTCGGCACGAGTGCGATCGACGTGGCCGAACCCGGCGGCGCCACCTCCACCCACCGCTGGCCGGGGCCGAACTCCGCATCCATGCGACGCTCGAAACCGAGTGTGCCCACATAGAATTCGAGCGACCGATCCTGATCGGTCACGGGAACCGCGACCGTGTGCACCCCGTTGATGTGGGTCTTGCTGTCTTCGGTCATGCCGTCCACCTCCCGTCGGCAGGCGTCACGCCTGCTCGGCTGCCTTCTCGAGTTCGGCGACGTCGAGTTTGCGCATCTTCAGCATCGCCTGCATGGCACGCTGCGCCTTCGCGTCGTCGGGGTCGCGCATGAGTTCGTACAGCCGCTCCGGGACCACCTGCCAGGACACCCCGAAACGGTCCTTGACCCAACCGCATTGGCTTTCCTCGCCGCCGTCGGTGAAGGCGTCCCAGTACCGGTCCACTTCTTCCTGATCGGCACACAGGATCTCGAAGGAGATGGCCTCGTCGAACGTGAACTGCGGGCCGCCGTTGAGCGCGATGAACGGCTGTCCGTTGATCTCGAAGGACACGGTCAGCACCTGCCCCTCCGGGCCGGGGGTGTTCGGGCCGTAGTGGGTGACCTCCGTGATCCGCGAGTTCGGGAACAGGGACGTGTAGAACTTCGCGGCCTCTTCGCCTTTTGTGTCGAACCAGAGACAGGGGGTGATGGGTTTCATGGCGCATTCCTCTCGCGGGTCCTCGTCGGTTCATCCTCGCCGATATAGACCGCGCCTACGCCCGAAACTCATCGGACCGCTGTCAGGAGTTCAGCGCACCGTCCGGGTGGACGAGATGGCGATCGCTCCGAACAGCCCGACCAGGGCGAATGCGTAGAAACCCCACGGGACCGCATAGCCGGCGCCCAGCAGGACACCGCCGAGGATCGGGCCGCAGATCGCGCCGACCCGGCCCACCCCGGCCGACCAGCCGAGGGCGGTCGCGCGGATCTGCGGCGGGTGGTTGGCGCTCGTGAACGCGTAGACGAGAACCTGCGCGCTGAACACGAAGCAGCCGGCGAGGAACACCAGGGCGTAGATGCCGAACGACACCTTGACGCTGAGCAGGGCGAGGAACACCGCGGCGCCCGCGAACCAGATGATCGCCGCGGTGCGCGGCCCGATCTTGTTGGCGACGCCGCCCGCGATCAGCAGTCCGACCACCGCGCCGGCGTTGAGGATCAGCAGGAACGTCAGCGACGCGCCGAGGTCGTAGCCCGCCTCGCGCATGATCGTCGGCAGCCACGTGTTGAGGCCGTAGACGAGCAGGAGTCCCATGAACGAGGTGACCCAGATGGCGATGCTGTTGCGCAGGAACGGCCGCGAGAACAGGGCGCGCACCGGATTGGCGGAGGCGGCGACGGGGGCGTCGGCGGCGGGGGCCGCTTCCAGTTCCAGGCCGTACTGCTTCGCGATGGCCTCGGCCTCGGCACGTTTGCCGTGCGACAGCAGGTACGAGGGCGACTCGGGGAGATAGCGCAGCATCAGCGGAATCAGGACCACCGCGGGCAGCGCGCCGACGACGAACATCGAACGCCAGCCGAACGGTTCGATCAGGACGATCGCCAGCGCCGCCGTCGCGACCGCACCCACGTGATATCCGGTCATCAGCAGCGTCGACGCGGAACCGCCGCCCTGCTTCTTCGAGAATTCGTTGACCAGGGCGAGCGCGGTCGGCAGCGCGCCGCCGAGACCGACCCCGGCGAGGAAGCGGAACAGTCCGAACAGGAACGGGTTGGGCGCGACCGCGCAGAGGAGCGTGAGGATCGAGAACGCGGCCACCGCGTACAGCAGGGCGCGCCTGCGTCCGATGACGTCGGTGAGCGTGCCGATGACCAGCGCGCCGATGGTCATGCCGACCAGGCCGAACGTCGAGATGAACGTGATCGCACCCGTCGACAGATTCCAGTCGCTGTATTCGCGGAGCGAGGGGATGACGGCACCGAGGACGACCAGGTCGAAACCGTCGAGCAGCACGGCCACCCAGCAGAGGGGCGCGACCCAGAGGGCGGTGGAGGCGCGGGCGGCGCTTCGTTGGGAAGTGGTCATGATGTCCTCGACTCGAGCGGTGTGCGCAAGGTGTTCGCAATACGAACCCTAGTTCTGTAGGCGCACTCATTGTGTGGCGCGCCATAGTTGCCTGTCAAACATGGCCACTCCACATGTGGGCGGTCCGCCGACCCTGGGCGTGCGCCCAATGCCGCCACGGGTTGGTCAAGGCTTGGTAAACCCGTGTGGATAATCGACCGGGTACCGAGTCGATGAGCCAGGACGGACTGTGAGAACCAACCACCAGGTGGCTACCAGCCGTCCGCGCGGCGCCGCGTCACCGTCGACGGCGAGCGCCTACCGGTACGACCTCGACGGACTGCGCGGCATCGCGATCGCGCTCGTGGTCGTCTATCACGTGTGGTTCGGGCGGGTGTCCGGCGGCGTCGACATCTTCCTGGTGCTGTCCGGCTTCTTCTTCACCGGCATGCTCGTGCGCCGGGTGGGCGTTGATTCCGGTCCGTCGATCCCCGCTGTCCTGCGGCGCACCGCCCGGCGACTGCTGCCCGCGCTGGTGGTGGTGACGGCCGCGACGGCCGTCGTCACCGTCGTCCAACGGCCCTTCACACAGTGGTCCGGGATCGCCGATCAACTTCTCGCGTCGCTGCTGTACGGGCAGAACTGGCAACTGGCCCGGACGGCGTCCGACTACGCCGCCGCCGACGCTTCGGTCAGTCCGCTGCAGCACCTGTGGTCGATGTCCGTGCAGGGCCAGTTCTACGTGCTCGCACTCGCGGTGGTCGCGGGAGTGGCCTGGATGTGCCGGCGCCGGATCGGTCTCGTGCGTCCCCTGCTCGGTTGCATCCTCGGTGCGGGGTTCCTGGTGTCGTTCGGCTACGCCGCGACGCTGTCGCAGGACCGCCAGTCGTGGGCGTACTTCGACACGTTCGCGCGACTGTGGGAGTTGCTCGCGGGCGCACTGCTCGCGCTCGTCGTGCACCGGGTCGACCTGCCCCGCGGGTGGCGGGTGGTTCTCGCGGTGTCAGGCTTCGCCGTCGTGCTCGGGTGCGGATTCCTCGTCGACGGCGCCGGCTTGTTCCCGGGACCGGCGGCCCTGATCCCGGTGGGCGCGGCGGTCGCGCTGATCCTCGCCGGAACCGGCCCGTCCGACCAGCCGGGGGTCGTGACGATGCTGGCGTCCCGGCCGTTCGTCGAACTCGGTGGCCTGGCCTATTCGCTGTACCTGTGGCACTGGCCGATCCTCATCTTCTACCTCACCTGGCGGGAGCGACCCGCGGTCGGAGCGCTCGGCGGGCTCGCGGTCATCCTGGTGTCGCTGGTGCTGGCGTGGCTCACCCAGCGGCTGATCGAAATGCGGTTCCAGGGCGGGGCCCGTCCGGGACGCGCGCTCACCGCGCTGGTCGCGCTGCTCGGCGTCGCCGTCGTCGGCTCGGCGTCCGGGTGGCACGCGTACCTCGTCCGCAACCCCGAGACGACCGCCCGGGTCGGCGAGCTGGACCCGTGGCTGTACCCGGGCGCGGCGTCGCTGACGGACGGTGTGTTCGCGCCGCGCGCCGACATGCGTCCCACCCTGCTCGAGGCGCCGGGCGACCTGCCGCAGCCGACCCTCGACGGCTGCATTTCCGATCTGAGCACCCGCGACGTCGTCACCTGCGTGTACGGCGACCCGTCCGCCGATCGGACGATCGCGGTGGTGGGTAGTTCCCACGCCGAACACTGGGTGCCCGCGCTCGACCGCATCGGGCAACAGCGCGGCGTCCGCGTCGAGACGTACCTGAAGATGGGGTGCCCGCTGACGGTCGCGGACGTCCCGTTGCTGGCCGGCGAGCCGTATCCCGACTGCGGTGACTGGTCCCGCGACGTCCTCGACCGGCTGCGTGATCACCGGCCGGACTGGGTGTTCTCGACGTCCTCGCGTCCCAACGACGAGGGGGCCGGCGACGTCACCCCCGACGACTACGTGGGCCTGTGGAAGCGACTCGCCGATTTCGGGCTCCCGTTCCTGGGTATCCGCGACACGCCGTGGCTGCACCACGACGGCGTCCCGTATTCGGCCGTCGACTGCCTGGCCGACGGCGGCGACCCCGACAGTTGCGGACTGCCCCGCGACGACGTGCTGGCCCCGGACAATCCGACGGTCGAGGCGGCCCGCGACCTGCCGTCGGTGCATCCGCTCGACCTCACCGACGCCGTCTGTGACGTGGCGATCTGCCGTGCGGTGCAGGGAAACATCCTCGTCTACCACGATTCGCACCACCTCTCGGCGACGTACGTCCGGAGCCTCGCCCCCGAACTCGACCGGCAGGTCGGCATGGCCACCCGCTGGTGGTGACCGGGATACTGACGGCATGTCCGAAGACGACCGGAGCATGCTGGGACGGGCCTTCCTGGTGCTGGGGTCGTTCACGTCGGAGCGTCCGCGGCTGTCGCAGTCGGAGCTGAGCCGTCGCACCGGACTGCCGCTGCCCACCGTGCACCGGCTGTGCCGTCAGCTGGTCGCGAACGGTGCGCTCGAACGCGTCGACGACGGGCACTACGAGATCGGGGTGCGGCTGTGGGAGTTGGGTGCGCTCGCGCCCCGCGCCCACGGGCTGCGGCAGGTGGCGTTGCCGTACCTCGAGGACCTGTACGAGGCGACACGGGAGAACGTGCAACTCGTGGTCCGGGAGGATCTCGAGGCGCTGTACATCGAACGGCTGTCGGCGCGCGGGGCCGTGACCGTCGTCGGCAGGGCCGGCGGCCGGCTGCCGCTGCACGCGTCGAGCGGCGGCCTCGTGCTGCTGGCGTTCGGCGGCAAGGACCTGCTCGACGACGTCCTCGCGGCGGGCCTCGAGCGCTTCACCCCGTCGACCATCACCACCGAACATCGCCTGCGCAGCACCCTCGACGACATTCGCCGGACCGGGTGGGTCACGTGCCGCGAACATCTCAACGTCGGAACGCTGGCCGTGGCCGCGCCGGTGTCGCGGTCGACGGGTGAGGTGGTGGCCGCCGTGTCCGTCGTGGTTCCGGCGGACAAGGATCCCGCGCCCCTGATCCCCGCCGTGCGGGCGGCGGCGCGGGGCATTTCCCGGGGCGTCGCATAGCTTGTCTTTCACTCAGTGAAAGAGGGGGTGTTGCGATCACACACCGCGCAGCACAGTGACTGGTGTCACGAACTACGCGAGGAGTCAGCTCATGAACACACAGGTCGGGATCGTCGGCGGGGGCCCCGCAGGACTGATGCTCTCCCATCTCCTGCACCTGAAGGGCATCGATTCCGTCGTGCTCGAAAGCCGCACCCGCGAGGAGGTGGAGGGCACCATCCGGGCCGGTGTGCTCGAGCAGAACACCGTCGACCTCATGGTCGACACCGGACTCGGCGACCGCGTCAAGCGTGAAGGACTCACCCACCACGGCATCGAACTGCGATTCGGCGGCCGCGGCCACCGCATCGACTTCGACGAACTGACGAACGGCCGCGCCGTCACCGTCTACCCGCAGCACGAGGTCCTCAAAGACCTCATCGCCCGCCGCCTCGAGGACGACGGCGACATCCGCTTCGGCGTCTCCGACGTGCAGGTGCACGGCCACACCACCGACAACCCGAAGATCACGTACGTCGACGCCGACGGCAACGAGCAGACCCTGACGTGCGCACTCGTCGCGGGCTGTGATGGCTCCCGCACCTCCACCCGCGGCCTCATCCCCGAGACCACCGTCCGTACCGACCACTTCCGGCAGTACCCGTTCGCCTGGTTCGGCATCCTCGCCGAGGCCCCGCCGTCGTCCGAGGAACTGATCTACGCCAACCACCCGCGCGGCTTCGCCCTCATCAGCACCCGCACCCCCGACGTCCAGCGGCACTACCTGCAGGTCGACCCCGAAGACTCCGTCGACAACTGGTCCGACGACCGCATCTGGTCCGAACTGCACGCCCGCGTCGACGGCGAAGGCGCGGAAATCAAGGACGGCAAGATCTTCCAGAAGTCGATCCTGCAGTTCCGCAGCTTCGTGTGCGAACCCATGCAGCACGGCAACCTCTTCCTCGCCGGCGACGCCGCCCACACCGTGCCCCCCACCGGCGCGAAGGGCATGAACCTCGCCATCGCCGACGTGTACTTCCTGTCCGAGGCGATGTCCGAGTACTTCGCCACCCGCAGCCGCGCCGGACTCGAGGGCTACACCGACAGCGTCCTCCCGCGCGTGTGGCGGACCCAGCACTTCTCCTGGTGGATGTCCTCGATGCTGCACCGCCTCCCCGACGACACCGGATTCGGCCACAAGCGGCAGGTCGCCGAACTCGACATGGTCACCCGCTCCGCCGCAGGCCGCGCCCTCATCGCGGAGAACTACGTCGGCACTCCTTTGCGCTGACGCGCCCGTGAGTACTTATTAACGTCCGGCGGTTAACAAGTACTCACGGGTGGCGGAGCCGCAAGAAGGGGGCGAAGAGCCGGGCCGTGTTCGCCGACGCCGCCGCGGTGTCTTCCGGCGGGTTGGCGATGAAACTCAACGCAAGCCGGACGATGGCGTGCGCGAGGATGTCCGCGTCTTCGGGGGAGGCGTCCACCCACGACCGCTGCAACGTCTCGGCGAGCCGTTCGGCCGCGGGGCGGATGATGATGTCGCTGTCCGTGGTGATCAGGCGCAGCAGATCCTCGGGCGCCTGCCCCTGGTGCAGCGACAATACCAGGGGATCGGCGCCGCTGAGTGCGAAGAACGTCGCATAGCCTTGCCGCAGAGCGGTTGTCACGTCGCCGGGGTTGTCGTACAGCGCGGACTCGATGACGGTGACGAGGCTGTCGGTCAGCCGCAGGGCGTATCCCTCCGCCAGGCCGCGCCGCGAGCGGAACTCCTTGTAGATCGTCTGCCTGCTCATGCCGGCGGCGACCGCGACGTCGGTCATGGTGATCGTCGGCCACGGACGTTCGAGGAGCAGTTCCCGCAGCGCATCGAGGGTTGTCTCCCGCATCAGCGACGTCGCGGCGAGCCGGTACCGGCTCTGTCGTTCGGCGCGGTCGTGTGCGGACATGGGATCGATGCTAGCGGGCGGGTGTTACCAGGCCTTCCCGCTCACGGGCGGGCACGTCCGCCAGGGCGACCGACTCGTCTTCCAGGGCGGCGCGGTCGACCGTGCCGCCCCGGGCGATCATCGTGCGCACGGTCCGGAGGTCTTTCGGACGGCCGACGGCGATGGCGCCGACCGGAGTGCCTTCGCGCATCGCGACGGCCGTGAAGTCGCGATCCGCGACCGAACCGCGGACCACGTAGTCGTCGTCGACACGGGTTGCACCGGCGAACTGCACGGTGTGGCCGTACTGCGTGGACCACCCCCAGGGAACGTCCGTGAACGATGCGGGTCTACCGAGGATGGAGCGGGCGGCGGCAATCCCTTGTGCCTGAGCGCCGTTCCAGTGTTCGGAGCGATATCTTTCGTCGCCGCGCGCCCCGGGAATGTTGGCGGCGTCGCCGGCGGCGAAGATGCCGTCGGCCGACGTGCGGAACATCCCGTCGACGGTGATGCCGTTGTGGACCCGGAGTCCCGCCGCAACGGCGAGCGTCACCTCGGGGACGGTGCCGACCGAGACGAGGACGGTCCCGGCACTCCAGATGCGACCGTCGGCCGCGGTGGCCAGGGCGGCGCCGTCGTCGCCCACGTTCAGCGAGGCGAGCGTGACGTTCGTGCAGACGTCGACGTCGTTCTCGGAGTGCATGGAGGCGATCATCGTCGAGACGTCCGGCGGCACGATGCGACTGAGGAGCGACGGGTCCCGTTCGAGAACGGTTACGCCCGCGCCCAGCGACCGCGCCGTCGCGGCGACCTCGCATCCGATGAGGCCTCCGCCGATCACGAGCAGGGACCCGGTGCGTCGAATCGACTCCCGGAGCGAATCCGCATCGGCCATCGATCGAAGGGTGAAGACGTTTGCGCCGGAGGCACCGTCGAGGCGGCGCGCCCGGCCGCCGGTGGCGAGCAGCAGAGCACTGAAGTGCAGTGTCTCGCCGGACGAGAGCGTCACCACCTTCCGTCGTGCGTCGAGTTCGACCGCCGTTGCTCCGGTGATCAATTCGATATCCTGCTCTTGCCAGAACGAGTCCGGCTTCAGCGCGGTCTTCTCCGCGGCCGTGGCACCCGACAGGAGGTCCTTCGACACAGTGGGGCGCCGATACGGCGGCGTGGGTTCGTCTCCGATCAGGACGACGCGCCCGCGGAAACCCTCCGAGCGGAGCGTCTGCGCGGCGCTCGCCCCCGCGATACCCGACCCGACGATGACGACCGTCGACAGTGCGGTGGACGGATTCGGCACGGCACTCATGCCCGGCTGACCTCGACCATGTCGAAATCGGCCTTGGCGGCACCGCAGTCGGGGCACGACCAGTCGTCGGGAATGTCGTCCCACCGGGTGCCCGGCTCGATGCCGTCCTCCGGCCAGCCCTCGGCCTCGTCGTACTCGAATCCGCATTGGGCGCAGCGGAAAAGCTTGAAATCGGTACTCATGTCATGCCACCTTCGTTTCGAAATCGATCTTCTCGCGGACCCCGCAATCGGGGCAGCACCAGTCGTCGGGCACATCGGCCCACGGGGTGCCGGCGGGGAATCCTTCACGGGGTGCGCCGGACGCTTCGTCGTAGACGTAGTCGCAGACCGGGCACTGGTAGGCGGCCATCACCGAACTCCGCCGTCGTACTTGGCCAGAACCTTCTCGCGCTTGCCGGGTTGGATGTTCACGCGGGTGATGTCGCCGTCGTAGTGGTCGAGCACCCGGTGGTCCATCACCTTGCGCCACAGCGGCGGGAAGTACGCGAGCGTGATCATGCTGGCGTATCCGCTGGGCAGGTTGGGGGCGCCGTCCATGCTCCGCAGCGTCTGGTACCGCCGGGTGGGGTTCGCGTGGTGGTCGCTGTGGCGCTGCAGGTGATACAGGAAGATGTTGGTCACGATGTGGTCGGAGTTCCAGCTGTGTGCGGGCGCGCAACGCTCGTAGCGGCCGCTGGCGGTCTTCTGGCGCATCAGGCCGTAGTGCTCGAGATAATTGACCGTTTCGAGGAGCGAGAAACCGTAGACGGCCTGGATGATCAGGAACGGGATGACGACCGGACCGAATATCGCGACGAGTGCGCCGAACAGCACCACCGACATGAGCCACGCGTTGAGGACGTCGTTGTGAATGCTCCACGTGCTCTTGTCGAGTCGATGCATCCGGGTCTTCTCCAGCTCCCACGACGACTTCAGGCTTCCCCACACGCTGCGGGGGAGGAACGCCCAGAAGCTTTCTCCGAAACGTGAACTCGCCGGGTCCTCGGGTGTCGCGACCCGGACGTGGTGGCCGCGGTTGTGCTCGATGTAGAAGTGGCCGTAGAAGGTCTGTGCGAGCGTGATCTTGGCCAGCCAGCGTTCGAGGTCGGTCTTCTTGTGACCCATCTCGTGGGCGGTGTTGATGCCGATGCCACCCATCACGGCGACGCTGAACGCGACACCGATCTTCGACACCAGTCCGAGGCCGCCGTCGATGCCGAGCCAGGACAGGCTGTCCGCCGACCAGAGGTAGCACGCGAACACCAGGCTTGCCAGCTGGAACGGGATGAACACGTAGGTGCAGTACCGGTAGTACCTGTCGTTCTCGAGCTGTTCCATCACTTCCTCGGGCGGGTTCTGGCCGTCGGGTCCGAAGAACCGGTCGAGGACCGGGAGCACGATGAACAGCAACAGCGCGCCGATCCACCACCACACCGGAGCCACCGCCGACCATCCGAGGTGGTTGAAGGCCCACACCAGTCCCGCGGCGAGGAACAGTGCGGTCGGGGGTATCAACCCCATCAGCCACAGGTAGCGCTTGCGGTCGCGCCAGGCTTCCGGGGGTGCTTCCTCTGTCGTCCTGCCGATATCCGACGTCGTCACGGTCCGAACCTCCTCGTCCAGTAGCTGTCGCGGTATGAACCAGCTCACTCTCATTTGGACAGTACACGGACTTCGATCCAAGGTCTAGACAAAACTGAGGATTTGTAAATCCCGACAGGGCGCCGCTCTAACGCCGGGGTCGTCCCGGCCGATAGACAGTGCGACAACGTGTCACCGTGCGGAGGAGGCCCTCGATGTTCCGCGATCCCGGACTGCCCGATTGGCTCGAATTCGTTCTCGGCCTGCTCGGGTACCGCTGGTAGTCCGCTAGTCCGGCGTGCGTGAGCGCGCAGCGAACGTCGCCGTCGCCACGACGGCGAAGACCAGCCCCCACCATGGGTGACCGGCGAATGCGACGAGCGCGCCGGTCACCGCGAACAGAGCGGTCTGGGCGACCAGTCGCGCGGGGTTGGGTAGTCGTCGGCTCGACTTCGGGGCCATGGCGACACCCCAGATCACGGCCGCGGCCACCGGGAGGAGCGCGGCGAGTACCACCTGGACGACCGTCGAGTTCGCGAGCGACCACCCCGCGACGGCGAGCAGGACCAGCATCGCGATCTCACAGGCGAAGGCCACGACGTCGAGTACACCCACCCGTTGCGCGCCGGCTTCGCTCATCGGTCCAGCGTAAATGCGTACGTTGGAAGGGACGGCGAATACGGGACGACGGAAGAGAGACTGGTGCAGTTCGGGTGCAGACGATGGTTCGCGGTGGTGGCGGCGGGGACGGCCCTGACGATGGGTGTCGCGAGTTGTTCGTCGCCGCCGGCCACGGACGCCGCGTTCGACACAGCCGAACTGGACTCCGCGATCAACCCCTGCGACGACCTCTACGGGACGGTCAACGACACCTGGATCGCGGAGACCCCGATCCCGGACGACGAATCCAAGTACGGCGTCTTCAACCAGCTACGCGACAAGAGTCTGGACACGCAGCGGGGCATCGCCCAGAGCGCCGCGGAGAACCTCGGGAGTGAGGACGCGAACTCGGACCGGTCCAAGATCGGTGCGCTCTACGAGTCGGCCATGGACGAGAAGTTCATCGACGCAGCCGGTTTCGCCCCACTGGAACCGGAATTGGCTCGGATCGACGCCATCGGATCCGCTGCGGACGTCGCGACATTCCTCACCGAGGATGCCGTGGACGGCGGATCGATCGTCTTCGGTCTCACTGCGGGTGCCGACTACCGGGATGCGACGAAGCAGATCGGATTCGTCGCCCCGACCGGAATCTCGCTGCCGTCCAAGGACTACTACAGCGACCCGCAGTACGCGCCGATCCTCGACGCCTACCGCAGCTACCTCGGTACGTCACTCGACCTGATCGGTGCCGGCGCGGCGCAGGCCGATCAGGCCGTCGAACTCGAGAAGGCGCTGGCGGACGCGTCGCTGTCGCCCGAACAGGCACGCGATCCCGCGACGCAGTACAACCTCGTCACCGTCGATCAGGCGAACGCGACGACACCGGCATTCGACTGGCGGCGGTACCTCGCGGCGCAGGGGGTCTCGCCCGACGCGGGATTCTCCCTCGCCGCCACCCCTACTTCACTCGCGTGAACGAACTCCTGGAACGCGCTCCCGTCGACCAGTGGAAGTCCTACCTGCGCGCGCAGGTGGTGTCCCGCTCCGCCGAGCGACTGTCGAAACCGTTTCGGGACAACCAGTTCGAATTCGACAAGCAGATCTCGGGCAACACCGCGCAGAAGCCCCGCTGGAAGACCGCAGTCGCGGACGTGAACACCGCGATGGGTGAGGCGATGGGCGAACTGTACGTGCAGGAGGCGTTCGACCCGGCAGCGAAGGACCGCGCCCAGCAACTGGTCCGGCACGTGCTGGACGCGCTGAAGGTACGCATCGAGAACGTGGATTGGATGAGCCCGGAAACCAAGCAGAAGGCACTCGACAAGTGGTCGGAACTGGTCCCCAAGATCGGGTACCCCGACACGTGGCGCGACTGGTCCGGTTTGCAGATCAGCCGCGGCGACTACTTCGGGAATCTCGCCGCGGCCGACAAGTTCAATCACGCCTACGATCTGGCGAAGATCGGGAAGACGTCCGACCGCACGCAGTGGGCGATGACCCCGCAGACCGTCAACGCGTACTACAACCCCAGCGACAACACGATCAATTTCCCCGCCGCGATCCTGCAGGCCCCGTTCTTCGACCCGAACGCCGACGACGCCCTCAACTTCGGCGGCATCGGCTCCGTCATCGGGCACGAGGCCACCCACGGGTTCGACGACCAGGGCAGCCAATTCGACGGCAAGGGCAACAACGTGAACTGGTGGACCCCCGCGGACAGCGAACAGTTCGCGGCCCGGACGGAGAAACTCGTCGACCAGTTCGACGGTTACACCCCGATCCCCGGCCGGCCCGACCTCCACGTCAACGGCAACCTGACGCTCGGTGAGAACATCGCCGACCTGGGCGGCGTCAACGCGTCGTACGACGCACTGAAGGCCGCGCTCGATTCCGACCCCGGGGCGGCGGAGGAGAAGATCGACGGCTACACGCCAGGTCAGCGGTTCTTCCTCAACTACGCCCGGGTGTGGCGCGAGAAGACCCGCGACGAGGCCATGATCACCCAGTTGGGCAGCGACCCGCACGCGCCGTCGGATCTCCGCGTCAACGGGGTCGTCCCGAACGTCCCGGGGTTCGGTGAGTCGTTCGACTGCCCGCCCGGCTCCCCGCTGGTGCACGAGTAGCGCTCCGCGCCCGTGAGTACTTATCAACCACCGGCGGTTAACAAGTACTCACGAGCGCAGCACTAGAACCTGTTACATTCGCGGGAGGGGTACTGCTTCTGGAACGAGGAGAGAACTCATGAGCTACCGCGTCGTCGAATGGTCCACCGGTACGGTCGGGCGTCACGCCATCGCAGGCATCGACGCCCGCGACGACCTCGAACTGGTCGGCGTGTGGGTGTCCGACCCGGCGAAGGTCGGGAAGGACGCCGGCGAACTGGCGGGTCTCGGCCGCAACCTCGGGGTGACGGCGACCGACGACAAGGCTGCGCTCCTCGCGCTGAAACCGGACTGCATCGTGCACACCGCGATGACGGACGACCGCATCTTCGACGCCATCGAGGACCTGATCTCCTTCCTCGAGGCCGGCATCAACGTCGTGTCCTCGGGCCCCGTCCTGTTGCAGTACCCGATCGGGGTGGTCCCGGACGAACTCGTCGACCGCATCCACAGCGCGGGCGAACAGGGAGGCGCGAGTCTCCACGTCAACGGTATCGACCCCGGGTTCGCGAACGACGTTCTCCCGCTGGCCATGACGAGCCTGTCGCAGCGGATCGACGAGGTGCGCTGCTCCGAGATCGCCGACTACTCCACCTACTACCAGCCGGTGGTGATGAGCGAGATCTTCGGTTTCGGCAAACCCGTCGAGGAGACGCCGATGCTGTTCCAGCCGGGCGTGCTGTCGCTGGCGTGGGGGAGCGTCGTCCGCCAGATCGCCGCGGGACTGGATCTCACCCTCGACGAACCGCTGGTCGAGAAGTTCGAACGGATCCCCGCCGAGCAGGACCTGGACATCCTGTCGTGCCACATCGCGAAGGGAACCGTGGCGACGGTGCGGTTCGAAGTCGTCGGCACCGTCGACGGGGTGCCGCGCGTGGTCCTCGAACACATCACCCGCACCCACCCCGACCAGCAACCGGACTGGCCGAAACCCACCCGCGGCGACGGGTGCTACCGCATCGACATCACGGGCGAACCGATGATGACGCTCGAATTCGACCACCACGGCGAGCACGGCGACCACAACGTGTCGGGGATGATCGTCACCGCGATGCGCCTGGTGAACTCGGTACAGGCGGTGGTCGAGGCGAAGCCCGGCCTGGTGACCGCACTCGACCTGCCGCTCGTCACGGGTCGCGGCTTGTGCGCTCCGCACCCATGAGTACTTGTTAACCGCCCGACGTTAATAAGTACTCACAGGCCGAAGGCACTCAAGGCATTCCGGAGACCGTCCGGGCGCTCCGCGAGGGGGACGGGTTCGACGAGCGCGAACGCGCAACCCACGTTCCGCGCGGCGCCGTCGGCTTCCTCGCTGTCGCCGATCATCAGAGTGCGTCCGGGTTCGGAACCGAGTGCGGCGAGGGCGTGCTCGAAGATTTTCGGGTCCGGTTTGATCGCCCCCACCTCGAACGACAGCACGAACGCGTCGACGAGATGCTCGACCCCCAGATCCGCGAACGCGGGCCGGATGTCGAACGCGATGTTGCTCAGCACGGCGACCTTGATACCACGGTCCTTCAGCGACGCAAGCACTTCCGCGGTGTCGGGATACGGGCTCCAGCATCCCGGGTCGATCAGCCGCTTGTACAGTCCGACCGCCTGGTCCTCGTGCGCGACCCCGGATTTGCGCAGCACGTCGAGGTACGCCTGCCGGTGGAACCGTGGGTCGAGGTCGCGGTTGGTCCACGCGTGGTGTTCGGCGGCGTCCATCTCGACCGTCTGACCAACCGGCGCCGTCATGCGCCGCATCAATTCGGCCTGCTGGTGGAGGTCGAACGGTTCACCGTCGTGGTCGGTGAGGTCGGACATCCAGCTGTCGTCCTCCTCGAGCCGGAACAGCGTGCCGGAGAAGTCGAAGATCACTGCGTCGAGTTCGGAAGCCATTTGTCCAGGCTAACGCGCGTTGCGTCCGGCTTCAGCGTGAAGCCGGACGGGGTCAGTCGACCTCGAGCTCACCCATCTGCGACCACTCGGTGCCGTCGATCTTGGTGTTGATGATCCGCGGCGTCCGGGCAAGGGCGGGCTTCAATACGCGCAGCGCATTCTGAAAATGCTCGCTCTGCACGTGGGCGACGGCGGCGTCGTCGTCGCGGAACGCTTCGACGAGGACGAATAGGTTCGGATCGTCCACCGCCCGCGACCAGTAGAACCACAGGTTGCCCGGTTCGTTTCGGGTCGCGTCGGTGAACGGCTGCACCAGGTCGAGCCAGCCGTCCGCGTGGTCCGGTTTCACGGTGAAGTTGACGACAATGAAGATCACGGCTGCCTCACTTCTCGAGTTGTCCCGCGAAGAATCCTACGCGCGCGTGTGCCGGACTCGGACCCGCGCAACGGACGATGCCCCCGCCGTCGCAGCGGGGGCATCGGTCGAGCGCGGACGCTAGTGCGTTTCGGCGAGTTCTGCACCGATTCCGGTTTCGGCGCGGACCAGCATTTCGGCGAACTTCTCGTCCCGGTCCGCCGAACGTCCGTGACGGCGTTCACCGGCGAGTGAGCCGATCACGGCCGCGGCCAACCCGAGCGGCATCGTGATGATCACCGGCAGCTGAATGGTCAACGGCGCCGGTCCGCTGCCCAGCCAGAGCGCCTCCGTGAACATCAGGCTGACCACGGTGGATGTCAATCCCACCGAGATGCCCCAGATGGCGCCGGTGCTGTTGAATCGCCGCCAGCCCAGGCTGAGCAGCAGGCTCGGCAGATGCGCACTGCCTGCGACCATGAAGGCCATCCCCATGAAGTACGTGATGTTGGTGGTGTTGCCAATCGCCATCGTCAATCCGACCGCGACGACGCTGAACGCGACCGCCGCGTACCGCGCGACCTTCGCTTCCCGAGCATCCGCCGTGTCCGTGCCGGCGTCGGCGGACTTCCGGCGGGTGAGCGTGGGCCAGACGTCGTGGGCGAACGTGCCGGCCGCCGAGATCACCACACCGGCGACGACGGCGACGATGCTCGCGAATGCGACGGCGGCGACCATGGCCAGCGCGATCGATCCGCCGATGGTGCCGACGCCTCCGCCGAGTTCCGTGACCAGCGTGGGTGCGGCGAGGTTGCCGCCCGCGCCGACCTGATCCGCCCCGTCCGGGCCGAGGAGCGCCGCGGTGCCGAAGCCCATCACGATGACGATCAGGTAGAACACGCTGCACAGCGCGACGGTCCAGCCGAGCGACTTCCGCGCCGTCGCGGCCTCGGGGACGGTGAAGAAGCGAATCAGGATGTGCGCCATGCCGGCCGTGCCGAGAGCGAACGCCAGGGAGTAGGAGATCAGGTTGATCGCGCCGGTCTGCCCGAAGATCAGACCCGGCGAGAGGATGGCGTCCCCGGCAGCGGCGTTCGACGTCGCGGCCCCGAGCATGCCGGGGAGGCTGAAACCGAACTTCGCCAGGATTCCCAGGCACACCACGACCGCCAGGATCGACAGGATGGACGACTTGATCACCTGAACCCACGTGGTCGCGAGCATGCCGCCGACGAAGACGTAGATGCCCATGAGCGAACCGGCCACCACGACGGACAGGCCGAACGGGATCCCCGACACCGACTCGAGCAGCACCCCTGCCGCCACGAGTTGGGCGAGCAGCACGAATGTGCCGGTGACGATGGTGCTGAGCGCAACCACCACCCGGACCCGTCGTGCACCGGTCCGGAACACCAGAACGTCGGCGAGAGTGAACTTTCCGACGTTGCGCATCTTCTCGGCGAGGAGGAAGAGGACGGGGAGGAAGGAGACCACCGACGTGCAGAGGATGACGGCGCCGTCGACGCCCTTGTAGAAGATCAATCCCGTGGTGCCGAGGAAACTGCCCGCGGAGATGAATTCACCGGCGATCGCGAAACCGTTCTGCCACCCGGTGATCGAGCGGCCCGCGGCGAAGAATCCGGTGGCGCTGCGACTTCGGCGTGACGCGGCGAACGTCACCCATAGGGTGAGGGAGATGACGGCGGCGCAGATGCCGATGGCGAGGAAATCGGCGTCGCCGGTCATGACGCAAGCTCCTGATCACGTTGTGCGATGGCCAGGACGGCGGCATCGGCGGCGGGTTGGATGAAGGTGCGGGAGAGCCGGAAGTACGCGTACACCAGCACCCAGGTGCCGGCGAACTGTGAGAACACCACCCACAGCGACAGCGGAATGCCGAATGCCGTGTTGTCGCCCAGGAATTCGGGAAAGTAGGCGAATCCGACGAGGAAGCCGGCGAACATTACGATCGCGATCAGGCCGAGCGCGGTGGTGACGGTCCGCCGCCGTCGCCGCAGTTCGACGAACTCGGGTAGCGCGAGGATCGGCGACCATGCTCTCGACGTCGTGGTGGGCGACTCGGTGGTCATGCGTTCACCGCCGCGCGCCGCGCCGACTCGAGGGCGAACCGGTTCTCGTCCCAGCCCTCGGCCAGCGGCCCGAAGTAGTGGAAACGCACCTGCTTGACGCGATACAACCAGCGACCGTCGATCTTGACGGCCTCGTCGGTGTAACGGCCGGCGGCGATCGAGGCGGTGCCGTCGGTCACGCACGGCTGCCACAGGAACGAGCGGACGGTCGCGCGATCTCCGTCGAGGTCGATCTCCAGGTTGGTGATGAAGTGCCAGAACGCGGTGAGCCCACCGGAGGCGAGTCCGGCGAAGAATTCCCGCATCGCGCTCTTGCCCTTCGGGTTGGACAATCCGTCGAATTCGCCGTCGTCGGTGAACAGGTCCATCAGCGCGTCCCAGTTGCCGTCGTCGAGATGGCGGCAGTACTGCGCATCGAGGTATCGGATGGCCTCCAGGTCTTCCAGTCGGCCAATTCGTTCTTCGAGGGTGCTCAAGGCGGCATACCTCCACGGTGCGATGTGCGGAATGTGCGAATCGGTTATTAACAACCGTTCATGTGATGGGGACCATAATCGACGTTGTGTCGCGGGTCAAGGCCGAGCGTCGGCCCAACGACTGCCGTCCATGGGGCGGTGCTGAACTGCTATTTCCCGCCGGATCGTTGCTCGCGCCGCGCGCTGCCTCTACCCTCCGAGGGATGAACACTCGGTCAAGCGGTGCGGTGATTCCCCACGTCAGGCAGCGGATTCTGGACGCGGCGCTGGAGGAGTTCTACACCGCAGGCTTTCATGCCGCGACCATGCGAACCATCGCCAAACGTGCCGGGTGCAGCGCCGCCAACGTCTACAACCACTTCGACAACAAGGACGAACTCCTCGTCGAGATCCTGCGCGCGGCCAGCGACGAGCAGTTCACCGCCACCCGGAACGCCCTGCGCAAGGCGGGTGCCGCGCCCGCGGAGCAGTGGACGGCCGCGGTCGTCGCGCACTCGCTGTACACCGCACGCAACCAGCGCGCATGCCTGGTGGCCAACACCGAACTGCGCTATCTCGACGAGGTCGACCGCAAACGGGTCGTGGGTTCGCGCGACGCCCAGGAGCACCTGTTCGTCGCCATCGCCGAGGCAGGGGTAGCGGGCGGTGACTTCGACGTCCCGCACGTCCACCAGGCGGTGACCGCCGTGCTGACCATGTGCGCAGGGATCGCGCTCTGGTACCGGCCGGACGGCCCCCTGTCCGCGCAGGCGGTAGCGGATTCGTACGGCGTGTACGCGCTCAACCTGGTGGGGTACCGCCCCGCCTGATTCGGACGGGTTCGGCATTGACGGTGCGATCCCGGCCGTGCTCTACTGGGTGAACAAGCGTTAATGTGATTCGAGTGCGGAACCGCGAGTTCCCCGTTTCACGCGCCCCGTAGTTCGAGTGGAGGAGTATCCATGACGCATCGGCCGTCGCAGCCGCGTACCGATTCACCGCGGTATCTGACCGAGGACCGCCTGGCGATCCGGGATCTGGCTCGCGAGTTCGCGATGACGCAGGTGCTGCCGGTCGCGAACGAGTTGGATCCGGTGCAGGGCACGATCCCGGACACGTTGAAGAAGGCGATGGCCGAGGTCGGGTTCTTCGGGATCATGATCCCGGAGGAACACGGTGGTCTGGGGTTGGGGGTGTTCGAGTACTGCCTGGTGGCGGAGGAGTTGTCGCGGGCGTGGATGAGTGTGTCCGGGTTGCTGGCCCGCGGCAACGGGATGGGCGGCGGGTTCACCGCGGAGCAGGAGTCGGCGTTGCTGCCGAAGGTCGCCCGGGGTGAGTATCTGGGGGCGTACGCGTTGTCGGAGGCCGAGGCCGGGTCGGATGTGGCGAACATGTCCTGCCGCGCGACCCGTGACGGCGACGACTGGATGGTCAGTGGCACGAAGATGTGGTGCACGTACGCCGACGAGGCCGATTATCTGGTGTTGTTCGCGCGCACCGACCCGCACAAGGATCCGGGCAAGCCGCATCGGGGGATCAGTGCGTTCCTGATCGACAAGGACCGCGGTGGGTTCCCGGCCGGGGTCAGTGGGACGAAGATCCGCAAGATCGGGTATTTCGGGTGGAGTACCTGGGAGCTGTCGTTCGACAATGTCCGGGTGCCGGCCACCGCGATGCTCGGCGAGGAGGGCAAGGGTTTCTACCTGGCGGTGTCCGGGTTGGAGGTGGGCCGGGCGCACACCGCGGCGCGGGCGATCGGGTTGGCGCGGGCGGCGTTGGAGGATTCGATCGCGTATCTGCACACCCGCCGGCAGTTCGGGCGCGAGTTGGCGGAGTTTCAGCATCTGCGGTTCAAGGTCGCCAAGATGGCCGCCGATATCGAGGCGGCGCGGCAGTTGATGTATGCGGTGGCCACCGATATCGATACCGGTCGGCGGTGTTCGCTGGAGGCGTCGATGTGCAAGCTGGTGGCGACGGAGATGGCCGAGCGGGTGACCAGTGAGGCGGTGCAGATCCACGGCGGCGCCGGGTACACCACCGACTTCCAGGTGGAGCGGCACTGGCGAGATGCCCGGTTGACGAAGATCTTCGAGGGCACCAGCGAGATCCAAATGCGGATCATCTCCGACGAGCTGCTGGGGAGGGCCGCCGAATGAGTGCATCCACGGTCGGCGATCGCACGGTGAGCGATGCCCGTCGAGTCTCCGAACTCGCACTGTCCCTGCCCGAATCGTCGCTGACGGGAATCGCGGTGGCGGGGCTGCTCACCCCGCGACCGACTGTCGGAGCCACACGTGCCGGGCTGCAATGGAATTCGCAGTCCGCGGTGACGGATGACGACGTCGTCCGCGTCGAATCCGTCGTCACGCGGGTCGAACAGTCGGCGGACGGAGCAGTTCTCGACCGCCACGTCCGACTCGTCGACGACGGCGGGTCGGTCCGCGAGCAGGGCATCGAGACATGGCGTCTGCCCGACCCCGCCGCAGTCCGATACGACCCGGCGGTCGACTTCTGCACCCCCGCCTGGGGAGAGATTCTCCGCGAATCGCTCTCCGCCGACCCTGCCTTCGCGTCCTCGCTGGCGACGTGGGACGGCACGGTGGGCCTGCGCTGCACCGACGCCTCGGGCGGCGCCCGCGAGGTGCACCTGCGGATCTACCGCGGCCGAATCATCGACGTCGCGCGCCGGGTCCCGGGTGGGGCCACGTTCACGCTCGTCGTCCCGGCCGTGACATGGGTCGACCTGATGGTCGCCGAACACAACGACTTCATGCGCCGCGCGATCAGCGGTGAATTCTCCTCCAGCGGCGACGGGTACGAGTACCTGCGACTCACCAAGCCGCTCGACATCGTCATCGCCCATGCCCGCACCGCCGCACGTGAGTGGCGCCGCGTGCCGGAGCACACTTTGCCACTCACGTGCGGAAGGGAGGCCCGGTCGTGATCGAGGCCCGATACCTGGACATCGACGGCGCGCTCGGCTTCGTCGAAATCGTCACCCCCGACAATCGTCCGGACAGCGAAACACCCACCGTCCTGTGCCTGCACACCGCGGGGCAGAGCGGAGTCCAGTGGCGCCATGCCGCGTCCGCACTGGCAGACCGCGGCTATCGGGTGATCGTCCCCGACCTTCCGGGGCACGGGCGTTCCGAACCCGCCGTCGACGGCCCGATCACCAGCATCGTGGTGTTCGCGGACTGGCTCGGGAAGGTCCTCGACGCCCTCGCCGTCGAACGCCCCTTCGTCATGGGATGTTCCATCGGGGGCAAGCTGACACTCGAACTCGCGACCCGCCCGACACGGCCGCTGGCCGGGGCGATCGCCATGGAGGCCGAGGCCGGTCCCGGCCGCGTCAACGTCGGCGGACTGCGCCGCGAACTCGAGGACGTCGCCGGACCCAGCCGCGCCGACCGCACGTACCTGGGCACCCTGGCGTCCATCGGGCGGTCCGTGCCCGAAACTCAGGCCCGCCTGATCGCGACGATGCACAAACGCGAGGACCCGGAGATCTCGTCCTCGGACCTCATCGCCTGGGGAACACACGACGTGCGGGACCGTCTCGCCGACATCACCTGCCCCATCAGGCTCGTCGCCGGAGCGCAGGACCCGTGGATCCAGGCCGGACTCGTCGAGCAGGCCGCCACACGAATCGAAGACGCCCGGCCGGGATCGACGACGTTCACCCTGCTCGACGACATCGGCCATTACCCCATGGAGGAGATCGACGATTTCGCGTCGGTGGCGGACGGCTGGCTGACGGAACTGCGCACCGCGGCGGTGCTCTCGTGACGGCGCACGACACGGCAACGCGCCGTGACACCCTCACCGCGCTGCTCGACGAACTCGTGACCGCCGACCCTGCGGCCCCCGCCACGATCGACGTCGTCGACGGCGAACCGCTCGTCACTAGCCGCGCCGACCTCCGCGACCGCGTCGAGGCACTGCAGTCGGAACTCGCAACAGTCGGTGTGCGCCGCGGCCAGTGCGTGGCCGTGCTGCTGCCGAACTGGTCCGATGCACTCGTCTGGCAGCTCGCCTCGTCGGCCGTCGGCGCACACGTCATCGGCGTCAACACCCGGTACAACACACACGAGATCGCGCACATCCTCACCTCGGCGCGACCCGCGGTGGTGGCGGTGGCCGACCACTTCCACGGCCTCGACCTGTTCGGGCGGCTCGGCGAGGCGCAGCAGTCCGTCGACCTCCCGGCCCCGGCGGTCGCCGTGGTGCGCGGCCCGGCGGCCGCGGGCGAGGCGCCCGATCCGGCGCGATTCGACCTCGGCGGCGGCGCCTGGACCGCGGGCAGCGCGGACACCGGCGGTATTCGGGTGCCGGAGACCCCCGACATGGCCACCACGACCGCCGCGGGCGAGCGGGCGGACCCCGCCGACCCGCTCGCCGTCGCGTTCACCACGTCCGGATCCACCGGCGTTCCGAAACTCGCCGCCCATCGGGAATCCGCGGTGGTCCGGCACGCACGCGCCGACGCAGTAGTACTCGACGTCCAGCCCGGCGACGTCACGCTCTGTGTGCTGCCCGTGTCGGGGGTGTTCGGATTCAGCACCGCCCTGGCGACTCTCGCCGGCGGCGGCGCCCTCCTGATGGAACCCGTCTTCGACGCCGCGGCCACACTGGGTCGCATGCAGTCGCTGAAGGTGACCCACGTGGTCGGCGGCGACGACCTCTTCACCCGCCTCCTCGACACCTGGCACGGGGGTGACCGCGCCGACCTGTCTTCGCTGAAACGGCTCGGGATCGCCGACTTCCTCGGCCGTTCGCACGAGGTGGCCGCATGGGTCCGGGACGAGTTCGACGCCGTCACGACGGGCGTCTTCGGGTCTTCCGAGGTGTTCGCTCTGATGCTGCTGTGGGATGGCACCGACCCGGAAGCCGTGCGCTGGAACGGCGGCGGGCGTCCGGTGGAACCCGCCATCGAAATCCGGATCGCCGACCCACTGGACGATTCCGTTCTCCCCGACGGCGAACAGGGGGAGCTTCAGGTACGCGGACCGAACGTCGTCGACGCGTACCTCGGCAACCCGGACGCGGCCGCGCGCGCGTTCACGTCGGACGGATGGTTCCGCAGCGGTGACCTGGCCGTCGCGACCGGCGACGGCGGCTACACGTACGTGTGCCGGATGGGCGACGTGCTCCGGTTGCGCGGATTCCTGGTGGATCCCGCCGAGATCGAGCACCGGATCGCCGAACACGACGGCGTCCACCTCACGAAGGTCGTCGGAGTCACCGGCACCGGCGGATACACCGAAGCCGTCGCGTTCGTCGTCCCGGCCGAGAACGCCGACGTCGACGCCTAAGAGCTCAAGTCCTGGTGCGCAGAGTCGTTGGCGGCGTTCAAGGTTCCCGCCGCCGTACACATCATCGAGGAAATGCCGACCACCGTGGGCGGTAACGGAGCCAAGATCCGAGCGGTCGAACTGCGCGAATGGGCGCAGCGCTGGACCGATCACGAAAGGGATTTCCGCAGTGCCTGAAAACTCGAACGCCCAGGCCACCGACGTCGTCGTCTGTGAGCCCCTGCGCACCCCCGTCGGCCGGTACGGCGGCCAGTTCAAGGACGTTCCCGCCGCCGACCTCGGCGCCCGTGTGGTGTCCGAACTGCTCGACCGTACCGGAGTGGATCCGGGCAGCATCGACGACGTGATCTTCGGTCAGTGCTACCCGAACGGTGAGGCACCCGCCATCGGCCGCGTCGTGGCCCTCGATGCGGGACTGCCGGTGACGGTTCCCGGTCAGCAACTCGACCGTCGCTGCGGATCGGGTCTGCAGGCCGTGCTCGACGCCGCGATGCGGGTGCAGACGGGGATCGCCGAACTGGTGATCGCCGGTGGCGTCGAATCGATGAGCCGCGCCGAGTACTACACCGAGTCGATGCGCTGGGGAGCCAAGGGCGCCCCGGCAGCGCTCCACGACCGGCTCGCCCGCGGGCGCGTCACCGCCGGCGGACGCAACTACCCGGTGCCCGGCGGCATGCTGGAGACGGCGGAGAACCTGCGCCGCAAGTACCGGATCAGCCGTCGCGAACAGGACGAACTCGCGGTCAGCTCCCATCAGCGGGCGGTCGCCGCCATCGACTCGGGGAAGTTCGCGCAGGAGATCGTTCCGGTGGAAGTCCCGGTCCGCAAGGGTGATCCGCGGGTCATTGACCGGGACGAGCACCCACGCGCCGACACGACGTTCGAGTCACTCGCGCGTCTACGGCCCATCATGGGTGCCACCGACCCCGACGCCACCGTCACCGCAGGCAACGCCAGCGGGCAGAACGACGGCGCGGCGGCGTGCCTCGTCACCACCCGGGCGCAGGCGGAGCGTCTCGGTCTCCGGCCGCTCGCCCGCCTGGTCACCTGGGCGGTGGCCGGTGTGGAGCCGTCCGAGATGGGAATCGGCCCGGTGCCGTCCACCGAGCGGGCACTGAAGCGTGCCGGACTGACGCTCGCCGACATCGACCTGATCGAACTGAACGAGGCATTCGCGGCGCAGGCACTCGCCGTCACCCGCGAATGGAACTTCGGCGACCAGGATTTCGACCGCACCAACGTCAACGGTTCGGGGATTTCCCTCGGACACCCGGTCGGTGCGACGGGAGTCCGGATTCTCACCACCCTGCTGCGCGAGATGGACCGTCGCGACGCCCGGTACGGCCTCGAGACGATGTGCATCGGCGGCGGCCAGGGTCTGACCGCGATCTTCGAACGGGCCTGACCGCTCAGCTGTCGAGGGTCCGAATCCAGTCGGTGAGCGCCCGCACAACCTGTGCGGGCGCTTCCGGCATCAGTGCGTGGCTGGCATTCGGGACGACGGTCACGGTAACCAATTCGCCGAACCGGTCCCGCAATTCGTTCGCCGTCTCGCGGGGACGGAACGGGTCGAGAGCCGATTGCAGGTCGAGGATCGGCTGATGCGCCACCGCCCACCACTCGTCCTTCGGGGTGGCGGCCGCGGCGGCGAGTTGACGCTTCGACACCTCCGGATACCAGCCGCTGAGCCACTCCGTCGGATCGTTGCCCGGCGCGAAGAACCCGGTCTTCAGGTAGCCGATCCGCTCCGCGTCGGGCAGCGAGGAATCGGCGCACTTCACCGCCAATTCGGTGAGCGCAGCCGGATAGTTCCGGGCGCCTGCGGCAGCCACGACGACGCCGCGCACCAGGTCGGGCCGGTCGGCGGCCAGCATCCGAGCGACGTAATGCCCGTAGGCGTGACCGACCACCACCGCCGGGCCGTTGTCCTGCGCCTCGATCACCGCCCCGACGTCGGCAGCCAGGTCGTGCAACGTGATGTTCGCCAGCGGACCGGTGCTGCGGCCGATGCCACGCGGCTGCGGCCGGCAGACCCGGAACCCGTGCTGAGCCAATCCGCCCGCGACATCGTCGTAGTCGTACGACTCCCGGCCGAGCGACGGCAACAGGATTACCGGCGGCCCACTTCCTTCGACGACGACCTCGATCACCGCCGTCGCGGTGCGCACGAATTCCGTGGTCCGGGCCGGTGACGTGCTGGCCATGAAGGTTCCTCCACAAGCGTAAGACCCCGGGCGACACGAAGTCTCATCGTGTCGCCCGGGGACATGGTCGGTGTCTCAGTCCGCGGCGGGATCGAGCGCGAAGTCGTAGGTGACAACCTTACGCCCGGTCTCGTCCAGCCGCGGATCCAGGAGGAGTTCGGGTTTCGTCGCGGTGGCGACGTCGTCGTCGATCCAGTCCCCACCCGCGAAATACAGCTGCGTGATGATCGGCTGCTTGCCCGGCGAGGTCACCCGCAGATGCAGATGCGCCGGCCGCCACGGATGCCAGCCCGCGGACTCGATGAATCGGCCGGTCGGACCGTCGGTCGGAATCTTGTACGGCGCAGGCTGAATGGTCGTGATCTCGTACCGACCCTCCGCGTCGGTGACGACGGTCCCGCGCAGATTCCATTCGGGCAGGTGCGGGGCGAACTGCGAGTAGTAGCCTTCGTCGTCGGCATGCCACAGCTCGAGGGTGGCACCGCCGAGCCCGGTGCCCTCCAGATCGGTCACCTGGCCTCGGAGGACGAGCGCGGTGTGCGCCCGATCCTCCTCGCGCATCGGAAGTGTGCACCGCGCAGGGAGTTCCGGTGCTCCGGGGACGTAGTACGGACCTTCGATGCTTCCCTTGGTGCCCTGGAAGTTCCGGGAGTTCACCTCTTCGATCTCGTGCTCGACGAAGACGTCGAGGAGCAGCGGCCATTCGCCGCCCTCGCCGACGTCGATGAGCCACTGCTTGAGGACGCGGTACTCCGGGTAGGTGACGGCGTGCTTCTGGATCAGCGCGCTCAATCCGGCGAGCGCCTCGGTGGCGATGGCGGACAGGCGCTCCGGGGACGTGTCGGCGGTGAACCGGGCGCCCCTGAACTTGTCCGTGGCGGCATTGCCGGAACCGACGGCGGTGGGGCTTTCGAGCGTGGTCATGGTAGCTCCTGGTCTGTGAACTAGCTGCGGCCGAAGTAGGAGACGTCGTCGTTGCCGATCAGGTCGGGCACCGTCCAGCCGTCGAGGTCGTACTCGGCGAGGCACTGCTCGGCGAGGCCCTTCATCGAGGCGACGTCGCCACGGTTCTCCGCGAACATCAGCAGCTCCGCCTTCACACCCTCGTGGTTGCCGGCGTAATTGCGCTCGTACAGTTCGTGGCGGCCACCGAACTCGCTGCCCACCGAATCCCACAGGGCCTTCATGATCTTCACGCGTTCGACCGCGGGCATTCCCTCGGAGCCTCGGACGTACTTGTCGAGGTACGGGCGGACGTCGGGCGACTTGAAGTCGGCGGACGACGACGGCAGGTAGATCAGCCCGGACGCGACGTCCTGCTCGATGATCTCCTTGATCCGCGGGTAACCCTGCTGCATGAACATGCGGTACGTGAGACCGTATTCGAGCTTCGGGATGACGGTGTCACCCACCCAGGGCTCGGGGTCGCGGACCATGGATTCGGTGAGCGACCAGAACAGGTTTCGCCAGCCGATCACCTCACCGACCCGGGTCTGCACACCCCGGAAGCCGCCCGCCCCGGTGGCGTCCAGTGCCTTCATCAGCAGGCCCGCGATGAAGTCGAGCTTGACGGCCAGCCGGGTGCAGCCCTGCAGCGTGAAGCGGGGCAGGAACCCCGACTGCGGGAAGAAGGCGTTGATCTTCTCGACGTCGCCGTACATGAAGACGTTCTCCCACGGCACGAGCACCTTGTCGAAGACGAAGATCGTGTCGTTCTCGTCCATCCGCGACGACAGCGGGTAGTCGAACGGGCTGCCCATGACCGCGGCCTGCTGGGTGTAGGACGTGCGGCAGATCAGCTTCACGCCCGGTGCGTCCATCGGCACCGTGCAGATGAGGGCGAATTCCTTCTTCTTGATCGGCAGACCGTAGTGGGCGATGAAGTTGTAGTTGGTGATGGCGGAACCGGTCGCGACGACCTTGGCGCCACTGACGATCAGGCCGGCGTCGGTTTCCTTCTCCACCTTCATGAACACGTCGCCGACCTCGTCCGGCGGCAGTTGCCGGTCGACGGGCGGGTTGATGATCGCGTGGTTCCAGTAGAGAACCTTCTCCTGCGATTCCTTGTACCAGCGTTCCGCGTTGTCCTGGAACGGCGAATACAGTTCTTTGTTCGCGTGCAGGGTGCCGAGGAACGACGCCTTGTAGTCGGGGGAGCGGCCCATCCAGCCGTACGTCATGCGCGCCCAGGTGGCGATGGCGTCGCGGTCCTTCAGCAGGTCGTCCGACGTCTTGGACGCCCGGAAGAACGGCATCGTCACACCACCGTTGCCGGTGTCGGTGGGTGTCGTCAGGGCGTCGACGTGCTCGCCGGTGTGCATGGCGTCGTAGAGGCGGGCGGTCATCCGGATCGGGTTGCGGAACGCCGGATGCGTCGTGACGTCCTTCACCCGTTCCCCGTGCAGCCAGATCTCGCGGTCGTCGCGCAGCGACTCGATGTACTCGTCGCCGGTCATCGGCCGCGACGCGAAGTTCGCGGTGCGGTTGGCATCGCAGTCCGCGGCGGGGTTGACCTTGCTGCGGTCGACGGGAGCTTCGGTGGTGGTCATGGTGTTCCCTTCGTGATCATGGGTCGGGGGCTGTTCGTCAGGACGCAGCGCGCGCGAGCTGCAGGTGGACCGGGGTGAACGACGCGGTGGCGTCGAACCATCCGCTGTGCGGGTCGTCGAGGCAACCGTTCCACGCCGCGGTGCCCGACACGGCACCGAGATCGTGGAATGTGCTCCGGTAGAACAGCAGTGGGTCCTTGACCGGGTCGACGGACGCATCGACGATCTCGCCGATGAAGATGACGTGGTCGCCGCCGTCGTAGGACGCCCAGGGCGAACACGTCAGCGTGGCCGCGTTGCCGGACAGGGCGGGAGCGATGCCGGACTGGTCCCACACCGGCTCCGTCCGTTGTGGTTTGCCCGCGAAGTGCATGGCGGTGTCGAGCTGATCGGCGGCCAGAATGTTCACCGCGAACGGCGCATCGCTCAGGTAGCTGCACGCCTTCGACTTCCGGGTCAGCGTCACCTGGCACAGCCGAGGTTCGATCGAGATCGCGGTGAACGCGGTGACGGTCGCCCCGTGCGGCTCGCCGTCGGCGTTCGCGCACGTGATCACGGTGACGCCACTGGCGAACTGGCCGAAAATGTTACGGAGAGTGCGCTGATCCATTTTTCGAAACCGCCTTTCTGCACGATTCGTGCGATCACCCCTGCGTTTCGGGGCACCTGCACAACGTATGACGGGCGTCACAGCCCGTCGATCCTCATTGCGAACCGCCGATCCGGAACGCGAAACGGGGTTGGCGGAGGCGCGGCGCAGGGCCTTGCAGTGACGTGAGTCACAGGCGATGCTAGGGTCGGGAGTTGCTCGAACGCCGCCGAAGCGCGAGGTGAGAGGTCTGGACGTACGTATGCGAGGACAGTTGGAAGGCCCCGGTTTCACCGACTGGGACGAGGTTCACGAGGTGGTCGCGGACGCGTACTTCCCCCACGAACTGCGTCCGCTGTCGCGTGACAACGCCGCGCGGTCGTCGCTGGAATCGTCCGACATGGGGGCGTCGCGGCTCGCCCGGATCGGATTCGGGGCAGCCGTGGCCATCGAGTCCGACCATCCCGGCGCGTACGGCATCAACATCCCCCTGACCGGTCGCATCGTGTCCGTCACCGGCGGCACGGAAGTGACGTCGACGCCCGGGCTGGCGACGATCTGTCCGCCCGACACCCGGACCGTGATCACCAATTGGAGCAGTTCCTGCGAGATCATCGGCTTCAAGGTGGACCGGGACTACCTCCAGCGGGAGATGGACCGTGTGCTCGCCAGGCCGGGTCAGCTGTTGCCGCGGCAACTCGACCTGCGTGCGGGCGCCGGAGCGGAGTGGCTCAGGCTCGTCCGTTCCGTCGCCGACCAGGCGTTGCACGACAGCATTCTCCTGCGCAGTGAGATGGTGTCGCAGCAATTGTGTGGCGCCTTGACCACCGCCCTCGTGCTCACCGCGATGCCGGACGACGACACGGGCTCGTCGGGAATCCGCCCGCGCATCGTCAAGCGGGTCATCGACGCGATCCACGAGGATCCGGCCCGCCCCTGGACCGCAGGTGAGATGGCCGAACTCGTCGGCGTGAGCGTCCGGCGCATGCAGCAGGGGTTCCGCGAATACGTGGGCATGACACCGATGGAGTTCCTCGTCGACGTGCGCCTCGAACGTGTGCACGCCGACCTGACCGGAAGTGCCTCCTGTGCAACCGTTTCGGAAGTCGCCACCCGCTGGGGAATCATGCACACCGGCAGATTCGCCGCCGCCTACCGTCGAAAGTACGGTGTGACGCCGTCCGAGTCGCTGCGAGCCCGCGGCCTCTGAAAGTTGTCGGACCCCCGCGATAGTATTCGCACATGAGTTCGACTGGGGGGTCGGTGGGGAGCCGGGTGGCGGAGCATCTGTCGATGCTCGCCGCTGCGGTCGACGGGTTGCTCGAATCCGGGTTGAGCGGGTTGTCGGATGGTGATGTGGTCGAGATGATGCGTGAGCTGGAACGGTCGCTGCGCCGCGCGGAGGCGGTCTCGCACCGGTTGGTCGTGGAGAGTGTGGAGCGCTCGATCCCGTCTTCGCTGGGATGCAACTCCCCGAGAAAGCTGCTGATCGACGTGCTCCGGATCTCGGGGGCGGATGCGTCCGCCCGGGTCACCGCCGCCCGCGAACTGGGGGTGTGGCACACCCTGGCCGGCGATCCGATGGCGCCGGTGTTTCCGGAAACCGCTGCGGCACAGCGTGACGGCGACATCGGGACGGATCATGCACGGGCGATCGCGAGGGTGATGCGCAAGATTCCGCATGCCGTCGGCAACGAGGCGGTCGCGGACGCCGAGGCGGTGCTGGCGAGGTTGGCGCGGACGGGAACCCCGGAGGATGTGGAGCAGGCCGGGCATCGACTGCTGGCCTACCTGAATCCGGACGGGAACCTCGGCGACGACCGCGACCGGAAGCGCAGACGCGGCATTTCGATCGGCCGTCAGGACACCGAACTGATGTCGCGGATCTCCGGTGAACTCGACCCCGTCGCACGGGCGATGCTCGATCCGATCCTCGCGAAATGGGCGCGGCCCGGAATGAACAATCCGGACGATCCCGGATCACCGACCGGTGACGGAGAAGACCCGGCTCTCGATCGAGACATGTTGGCGGCCGCGGCTGCTCGCGATACCCGCACCGCCGCGCAGCGCAACCACGACGCGTTCAGTGCGCTGTTCCGGGCGCTGCTCGAGTCGGGAGTGCTGGGCAGGCACCGCGGCCTCCCGGCCACGGTGATCGTGACGATGACGCTCGAGCAATTGGAGGAGGCGGTCGGTGGTCTCGCCACGACGGCCACAGGTGGGTTGCTCCCGATCGCGGACGCACTGGCCCTGGCGGAGGACGCGCATCCGGTGCTGGCACTGTTCGACCACGCAGGTCGTCCGCTTCACCTGGGTCGGCGGCGTCGTTTGGCCAGCGCCGATCAGCGACTCGCCCTGATTGCGGCGGACGGGGGCTGCACTCGGCCGGGATGTGCGGCGCCACCGAGTCTGTGCGCCGTGCACCATGTCACGGACTGGCACAAGGGTGGGCGCACAGACGTCGACGGCCTGGCCCTGGTCTGCGATGCATGCCACGCCCAGGTCAACGACAGCGCCACCGGGTGGGCGACGAGGTCCGCGCCCGCGCATTCCACACACGCGGGCCGGACCGAATGGATCCCGCCGCCGCACATCGACCGCACCCGGACACCGCGCATCAACCACCGGCACCACCCCGGTGAGTTGATCGAGCGTGCGCGGAGGAGCCGGTCAGCCCCTGTCACCCACAGTCCACCAGCAGGTGCCGCGGACCACGCAGCACCGGGTTGGGCCGGTAGGGCGGCGGGTCCTCCACGAGGCGCGGATTCGGGAGGCGGCGAATGAGTTCGGCGAGCGCCATCTGCCCTTCGAGGCGGGCGAGGGGAGCGCCGAAGCAACTGTGGATGCCGCTGCCCAGACCCACGTGCTGGTTGTCCTCGCGGTCGGGGACGAACCGGTCGGCGTCGACGAAGCGTTCGGGATCGCGATTGGCCGACGCCAACGCCAGGACGAGCGGCGACCCCTTTGGGACGGTGACGCCGTCGATCTCGATGTCGACAATCGGCGTTCGCTGGCCCAGCAGGTGCACGGGCGGTTCGAAGCGGAGCAATTCCTCCACAGCCTTCGGCACCAACTCCGGTTCCGCGCGAAGCCGTTCGAGCACGTCGGGATTGCGCAGCAGGGTCAGCATGCCGTTGGTGATGAGATTGACGGTCGTCTCGTGCCCGGCGATGAACAGCAGGATGGAGTTGGTGACCAACTCGACGGTGTTCAACTGGCCGTCGGGACCCGAATCGTTGGCCAGACCCGACAGCATGTCGTCACCGGGATTGCGGCGACGGTCCTCGATGAGACCGGCCATGAACATGGCCATTTCCATCTGGGCCTGTTGCGCCGCCTTCACCTGCTCGTTGTCGGCGCTGGTGCGCCGGGGGTCGATGGCCGCCACCAATGCGTCGGCCCAGGCGTGGAACCGGGGTTCCTCCTCGTGAGGCACGCCGAGCAGACGGCAGATGACGGAGACGGGGAAGGGGTACGCGAAATCGTCGACGATGTCGATGCGGCCCTTGCCGTCGAGTCCGTCGACGAGGTTGGTGACGAGTTCTGCGAGTTCGCCACGCATGGAGTCGATCCGGTCGGGGCTGTGCGGTGGGCCGAACTGTCGCGTCGTCAGTCGGCGCAACCGATCGTGCTCGGGCGGATCGAGTTTGAGGAAGGACTCCGGCCCGTCGCCGGCGCGATCCGCTCCGGGGAGCCCCGGCCCCCGGTTGTGCAGATCGGAGCTGATCCTCGGGTCGTGCAGAAGCGCCATCACGTCGTAGTACCGGCCGACGAGGAAGGAGCCGTTGTCCTGCGGCGCCACCCGAGTCTCACGGAGTTCCTCGTACAGCGGATACGGGTTCGGCCGGTTCGCCTGGTCGGTGATCCGCTCGAACAACTGGGCACGCGACATGGACACTCTCCCTGTTACTTCGGTAGCGAGACGAACTCGACACGACGTTCGGTGGGCAGATGACCGGTCACCGCGACGGTCGGGCCGTGGCTGAGAACGGCCGGGTCCGGCAACTCCGACGGCCGCACCTCGAACGGGTCCGCCCGGTCCATGACGTCGAAGTCCGGTGGGAACTCCGCCGCCGACTCGATCAGCCCCCGATAGAAGTCGAGCCACTTCCCCTGATTGAACGCCACCGCCGCGGTGACGCGACCACGGAAGCCGTACGCCGCCACGAAGCGCCGGTCGGCGACCGAACCCTGGGTGATCACCACCTGATCGGAATAGGTGGGGATGCCGACGGACTTGATGTTGACGCCGAACTGGCTGGACCAGAACGCCGGAATTTCCAGGTGCGGTCGCCGGCGGAGGCCGTCGTGGATCATGTTGTGCGCCGCCACCTCGGCCTGACCGATCGCGTTGCCCCAGTGTTCCAGTGCCAGCAACTGGTAGTCGTAGAGCGGATGCGGTTGCCGCGCAACGTCACCGGCGACGAACACGTTGTCCGTGACGATGCCGTTGATGTCGAACGCCCGGCAACCGGCGTCGCACGTGACCCCCCGGGGCCCGGCGGCGAGGCCGGACCCGGCCAGCCAGTCGGTGTTGCGGATGCTGCCCTGCGCGACGATCGCGACGTCGACGTCGAGTGCGGTCCCACCCGAGAGGTGCGCGCGGCACAGTCGTCCGTCGCTGTCGCCGTCGAGTCCGGTCACCGTGACCCCGGTGCGCAGGTCGACGCCGTGGTCGCGTTGCATGTCGGCGGCGACCGCCGCCACCACCCCGCCGAGCGCACCGACCAGCGGTGCCGGGCCGCGCTCGGTGACCGTCACGGACAGCCCGCGCTCCCGGCACACCGACGCGATCTCCGAACCGGTGAACCCGGCGCCGATCACCAGGACGTGGCGCGGTCCGGCAGACAGCCGCTCGTTCAGTCGGCGGGAGTCGTCGCAGGTGCGGACGGTGAAGACGCCGTCGAGTGCCGCCTCGGACGAGTTCGACCACGGCCGGGCGCGGACGCCGGTCGCGATCAGCACCTTGTCGAACTCCACGGCGTCGCCGTCGCTGAGCACCACCCGGTTGTTCTCCAGGTCGAGGGTGGTGGCCCGCACGCCGAGCAGCCACTTCGCGTCGAGGTCGGAACGGTAGGGGAGCGCCGCGTGGTCGGGCGGCATGATCCCTAGGAGCACGGCCTTCGACAGCGGCGGCCGGTCGTACGGTTCGTAGGGTTCGTCGCCGATCAGGGTCAGCGAACCGTCGAAGCCCTGCCCCCGAAGCGCCTCCGCGGCGCGCACCCCGGCGAGCGACGCGCCGACGATGACGATCCGCACGTCACTCCCCATCGTGGTGGACGGGGAGGTCCGTGGTGATGGCATGCACCGGGCAGGCCGCGGCGGCCTGCGACACGTGCTCGCGTTCGCCGTCGGCGGGGCCCGCGTCGTAGAGGAGGGCCTCTTCTCCGTGCAGAGTGAAGACGTCGGGTGCGAGGAACACGCACTGCGCGTAACCCTGGCACCGATTGAGGTCGACGACGAGTTTCACGTCAATCATCCCGATTCTGAACAGTTCTGGTCACACGGGTCCACAGGGACTGCGCGGCGCACGGCCGTCCGATCGCGTCGGGTGGAGAATTCCGCCCGGGAAACAGTATTGCGGAATGGCCGGTCTGTTCGGTTTCGATCCGCTGTTCTGGAGCCGTTCAGAAATGTGATTCCGCGCGCGACCTACTCACCGGTAGAACTTCGCGGTAGTAACGAGAGTTACAAGTACCTCGCCGGAGTTCGGATCCTCCTGTCGAGAAACAACTTTCGGACACGGTCTCGATTTCGCAACACGAACGTCCGGATCGTGATGTGATGTGGTCACACCAGACCGGCAACGCCCAGTGGCGACACCTCAGAGGCGGAATATTGACGATCGAAGCTCACCGCGACACCCGCGCGACACGGCACCTGTCCGCATTGGACGCTGCAATTCAGATCCTGACCACCGCGCGCGGCAGCTCGTACAGCGCGGACCAGGCCTTCGACGAACTCCTCGACTCCTCCATGCGGCATCAGGTCGACGTCGGCGACCTGGCCGAAGCCCTCGCCGACCTCGCCGACGGCATCCGTCCCGAGGCCGACGACCATCGCCGGGCCCGCGACGTGGCCGCGCGCGAGTGGGGAGCCTTCCTGCCCTAACCGGCGCAATCGATACACGTCTGCGCGGCGGGGAGCGCGTCGAGCCGAACCTCGGCGATCGGCCGGCCGCACCGGATGCAGACGCCGTACGTCCCGTCGTCGAGTCGCTGCTGCGCCGCCGTCAGATCCTCGACCTCGCGCCGGGCGTCGGCCAGCAGCGCCGACACCTGGGCCCGTTCGAACGCGATGGTCGAGCCCTCCGGATCGTGTTCGTCGTCGTCCGTGGTGAATTCCGATCCCTCCACGATCGCGGTGAAACGCCCGGTCAGCGACGCTATTCGACGTTCGGCGTCGGCGCGTTCCTCGGCGATTCGGACGCGATGCTCGGGGACGGTCATGTCTCGTCCAGGGATTCCCGGATGATGTCGGCGTGCCCGGCGTGCTGGGCGGTCTCACCGATGATGTGGAGCAGGACCCGGCGCGCGGACCAGCGCGAACCCGGTTCGAACCACGGCGCCTTCGGCAGCGGATGCGAGATGTCGAGGTCGGGCAGCGCGGCCACGATCTCGTCGGTCCGGTGCGCCACCTTCGCGTACCGGTCGAGGACGCCGGCCAGGGTTTCGTCGTCGCGGAGTGTGAATTCCTTCTCGCGATTGCCGGTGCCGGTGCCGTCCACGGGACCGCCGCGGACGGCGTCGGTGCCGCGCACGATGAAATCGGCCCACACCCGTTCGGTGTCCGACACGTGTTTGACGAGTCCGCCCAGGCACAGCACGCTCGCCGTCGGGCGCCGGGCCGCCTGTTCGTCGGTGAGGTCGCGGACGGTGTGGCGGAGCAGGTACCGGTGCTTGGCCAGCGACTCCAGCAAGTCGGCACGCTCGCCGGTCGTCGACGTTTTCGCGGTAGAGGTCACGGGGATCACCTGCTCCAGCCGGTCCGATGATGGCGCATTCGACCGTAGCGGTCAGCCGCCGTGCGCGGTGACATAACCGGTCGCGCGGCCGTGAGTGTCGAGTTCCCACCCCATCCGCTTCCGGGACCGGAGCGTCACCGACGAGTCGATGATCTCCAGGCTGGGGGCGCGGGTCTCCAGCCACTCCTGCACCCGCAGCAGGTCGGGCAGCGAGGACACCCACATGCTGACGAGGAAGTTCGCGGGTCCGGTCATCGACATGCACAACCGCAGTTCGGGGCGGGTGTTGACGACCTCCACGACGTCGCGGTGCGCGCGCACGGGCAGACGGCACCACCACGTGACGGTGATGGGCCACCGCGTCGCGTTCTGGGCGACGTCGCAGCGCAGCACCACCGCGCGGGAACGCAACAGCCCGGCGAGTTGCCTGCGCACCGAGGACGCGGGCCGGTCGATCACCGCGGCGATCTCGCGCGCGGACGCCCGGCCGTTCCGGGTGAGTTCGCGGACGAGCGCCCGGGCGACCTCGTCCGTCAGGCTCTCCGGCCTGCTGGATCCGGACTGCGGAGGGGTGTTCTCCAGTGCGGCGATCGCGGCGGACTGCGCCGTGTCCAGGGAATCGAGGCGCCACCGGCTGCCCTCCGCGTGGAGTGCGGTGCACGTGTGCGTCCGGGTCGAATTGACGCTCGGGTGGCGGGGCAACTCCTCGAGCACCAGGTCCGACAATTCGTGCAGCGATCCCGTCTGCACGGTCAGGATGAGGTCCCGGCCGCGGGCCGCATGCTCGATCGACGACACCCGCGGGTCCCGGGTGAGCGCCTCGACCAGAGCCTTCGTGCCTGCGAGGTCGCACGTCACCTCGATCATGGCGGTGAACGCCCCCGCACCCGTCATCGGCGCGGGATAGGCAGTGATCCAGGCCAGTCCGCGTTCGGTGACCGATTCCCACCGCCGCGCGAGGGTCGCGGACGTCGCCCGGAGGATCGGGGCCAGCTCGGCCCACGTCGCCCGAGGGCGGATCTGCAGGGCGTGAATGAGCGAAAGCTCGGCTTCGGTCAGCATCTCGCTCATAAAACTCTCCCTGGTTCGGTGATAATGATCGTTTTCGACGTTCTCGGCGGTCCGTCGTTGCGCGGCTCACAGCATATGACCACCGACGCATTCGGTCCCGAACGTGACCACCGACATAAGGGAGAGCAATGGATCTCTTGGACGACGCCCGCGCTCTGCAGGGCGACCTCGTGCAGTTGCGGCGCGTACTGCACCGCGAACCCGAGGTCGGTCTGGACCTGCCGCGCACGCAGGAAACGGTCCTCGCGGCGCTGGACGGACTGCCGCTCGAGATCTCGACGGGAACCCGCACGACGTCCGTCACCGCAGTGCTCCGCGGCGGCAAGCGATCGGCAATCGCCGCGCAGACGGTGCTGCTGCGCGCCGACATGGACGGACTCCCGGTCACCGAACAGACCGGACTCGACTTCGCGGCGCAGAACGGTGCCATGCACGGATGCGGGCACGACCTGCACACCGCGGCGCTCGTCGGAGCCGCCCAACTGCTCAGCCGGCACCGCGACCGGTTGGCGGGCGACGTCGTCCTGATGTTCCAGCCCGGCGAGGAAGGGTGGGACGGCGCCAAGGTGATGGTCGACGAGGGTGTCCTCGACGCGTCCGGTCGCCGCGCGGACACCGCGTACGGCATGCACGTCTTCTCCTGCCAGAAGCCGCAGGGACGGTTCTTCTCCAAGGCCGGCACGCTGCTCGCCGCGTCGTACAAGCTGACCGTCACGGTGCGCGGGGCGGGCGGCCACGGATCGTCCCCGTCGACCGCCCGGGACCCGATCACCGCGATGGCGGAGATGATCACGTCGCTGCAGACCATGGTCACCCGCACGTTCGACGTGTTCGATCCCGTCGTCGTGACCGTCGCGAACGTGCAGGCCGGGTCGCGGCACAACATCATTCCCGACGATGCGCGGTTCGAGGCGACGGTCCGGTGCTATTCGCCCGCCACGTACGAGAAGGTGCCGGGGGCGCTGCGCAGGGTGCTCGAGGGGGTGGCGTCCGCGCAACGCGTCGACGTCGACGTCACCGTCGCGCCCGAGTTCCCGATGACCGTCAACGACGTCGACGAGGTGGCGTTCGGCGCCGAAGTTGTCAGCGACCTCATGGGGGAGGACCGCTACGAGACGGTCACGCATCCGATGGCAGGGTCCGAGGACTTCTCCTACGTCCTGCAGGAAGTGCCGGGCGCCTTCATCGGGCTGGGCGCCTGCATGCCGGGAGCCGATCCCGACGCCGCTCCGATGAACCATTCCCCGCGAGCCCAGTTCGACGACGCGGTGCTCGCCGACGCCGCGACCATCTACGCCGGGCTGGCCGTTCGCCGTCTCGACAAGACCCGGACTGCCGCGGCGGGAGGTGACGCACGATGACCGGGATCGCCACCGAGAGCGGGTCCGTGAACGCAGGCCAACCCACCGTCCGTCAGCGGTCCGAGCGCTGGGAGAAGGCCCGCGCGATCATCGGCGTGGGCACCGGCAACGGGATCGAGTACTTCGACTGGACCGTCTACGCCACGTTCGCCGCGTTCTTCGCGCCGCAGTTCTTCCACACCGGGTCCGCCGTCTCCGACCTGCTCGCGTCGTTCGGCGTCTTCGCGGTCGGATTCGTCGCGCGGCCGTTCGGCGGTCTGCTGTTCGGCTGGCTGTCGGACCGCCGGGGACGCAAGCTGTCGATGACACTTGCCGTCGGACTCGCCGCGATCGGCAGCCTGGTCATCGGCCTGACCCCGACCCATCAGACGATCGGTGTCGCGGCGGCGGTCGTCCTCGTCGTCGCGCGTCTCGCGCAGGGCGTCGCGCACGGCGGCGAATTGCCGTCCGCGCAGACCTACATCGTGGAATTCGCGCCGACAGCGCGGCGCGGACTGTGGTCCAGCCTCATCTACATTTCCAACACCACCGGAGTCGTCGTGGGCACGCTGCTCGGCGCACTGCTCACGACGACGCTGAGTTCGGAGCAGATGGCCGACTGGGGCTGGCGGGTGCCGTTCCTGCTGGGCGGCGTGCTCGGCCTGTTCGTGCTGTGGATGCGGTCCCGGATGAGCGAGACCGAGGTCTACGAGGAGTCGGGTGACGACACTGCGAAGCAGTCGATGTGGCAGTTGTTCGTGGCGCACCGGCGGCAGGTGTGCCAGATCCTGTTCTTCACGGTCGGCGGCACGGTCGTCTACTACGTGTGGGCGGTGTCGGCGCCGGCGTACGCGATCACGGTCCGGGGTATCGATCCGTCCGGCGCACTGTGGGCGGGGGTCGGCGCGAACCTCGTACTGATTGCGTCGCTGCCCTTCTGGGGCGCCGTGTCGGACCGGGTGGGGCGCAAGCCGGTGCTGTACATCGGCAACCTCGGCATCGCCGCCCTGCTGTTTCCGCTCAACGCCATGATCGGGCACAGCGCGGTCACATTGTTCATTGCGATGGCGATCGCCCTGTTCGTGATGGGCTCGCTCCTGTCAGTCATGCCGGCGATGATGGCCGAACTCTTCCCGACCGGGCTCCGCGCCGCCGGTGTCGGGGTGCCGTACTCGATCGGGGTGGCGGCGTTCGGCGGGACGGCGGCCTACGTCCAGACGTTCTTCGCCGACCGTGGGTCGCCGGAACTGTTCGAGTGGTACGCCCTCGCGCTCGTCGCCGTCTCGACCGTCGCGCTGGTCACGATCCCGGAAACCAGGGGCCGGGATCTGGCCGCCCAGCAGTAGCCCACGTGAGCGGCAAAGAGTGCTCCGGCACTCTTTGCCGCTCACGTGTGGGATCTTGAAGCGGTGAAGACACACTCGGTACGACTGGCACGGGCCGCGGCCACCGTCGCGATCGCCACCCTGACGGTCGGCGGCACCTGCCTCGCCTCCCCGGCCGCGTTCGCCGACGAGGCGGACCGCACACCGGGGAGCGTCGTGGACGTCGCGCCGCTGCCCGCCGATCTCCGGATCCCCGGCACCGCCGATGCGCAGCGCATCACCTACTGGTCGATCGGGTCCGACGGGAATCCCGCACTCAGCAGCGGCGCCGTGTACGTGCCACCGGGGCAGGCGCCCGACGGGGGCTGGCCGGTGGTGGCGTGGGCGCACGGCACGTCCGGACTCGCGGACGACTGCGCACCCTCGCTCGTCGGCCCCGCCCTCCCCGAGCGGGACTATCCGTACCTCGGCCGATGGCTCGAGCAGGGATACGCGGTCGTCTCCACCGATTACGTCGGCCTCGGCACACCCGGTGTGATGCCGTACCTCGACGGAAAGGTCGAGGCGCACAGCGTCGTCGACTCGGTGAAGGCCGCCCGCACCGTCGACGAATCGCTGTCGAACAAGTGGGTGGTGGTCGGACAGTCGCAGGGTGGTGGCGCCGCGATCACGACCGCCCGCTACGCCACCGAGTACGGCGGGGAGACGCTGGACTACCGCGGGGCCGTGGGAACGGGTGTTCCCGCGAACATCGAACTGACACTCCTGCCGCTCGGCCCGGGGGTGCCGCCCACGGCGATCCCCGCCGGCCTCACGTCGTACCTGTTCTACATCCTCGCGGGACTGCGGTCGGCGCACCCCGAGATCGACCTCGACTCGTATCTCACACCCCTCGGCGCGCACTACGTGGACGCGGCGGAACAGCTGTGCGTCAACGAACTTCACGACGCCGCGGAAGGCGTGGTGGTCGGCGACCTGTTCAGCAGGCCGTTGAACACGATTCCGAACTTTCACGGCCTGCTCGTGGACTACATGGGCGTCCCGACGAGCGGGTACGACCGTCCCCTGTTCATCGGGCAGGGGCTCACCGACATCGATGTGCCCGCGCCGTCGGCGTTCTCGCTGGTCGCCGCGCTCACCGCGAACGGTGAGCCGGTCACGTTCACGACGTATCCCACCGATCACAGCGGCACACTCGTCGATTCGCAGGCCGACACCATCCCGTTCGTGCGGGGCCTGTTCGACTGACCGATCGGGGCGCTGTCCAGAATCCGGACAGTTGCCCGCCGCGTCCGCGGGCACTATGGCGTGAGTCACACAGTGTGGGTACGTTCGGATGTGAGTCGTGCACCGGTGCACGACCGGGTCCGCGCGCGGCAAGGAGTCGAGGTTGGAGTTTGGCGGCACGACCGGGCACGCGGCGATGCGGCCGGAGATCGCATTGTCCTGGAAGCGTTCGGCGCTCAGCGGGCTGGAACCGACGTCGACGCCGAGCGACGATCCCTGCCCCGACCTGGACAAGTCCAGTCGGCTGCTGCAGGCGGCCCGGCCCGTCCTCGACGAGATGCAACAGCAGATCCAGGGCACCGGTTTCTGCGTCCTGCTCGCCGACCGCGACTGCCGCATCGTCGCCCGCCTCTTCGACGGCCGCAAACTCGAGCGGCTGATCGACGGCGCCGGGGCGGTGCTGGGGTCGAGGTTCGGCGAGGACTGCGTCGGGACCACCGCGCTGGGGACGCCGCTGGAGGTCCGGCGGGGGGTCGTGATCCACGGCGAGGAGCACTACCTCGAGCGGTTCAAGGATCTCAGCTGTTACGGGCACCCGATCGTGCATCCGGTGACGCGCCGCGTCGAGGGCATCCTCGACATGACGGGTGTCGCGTCGCGGGCCAACCCGCTGTTCGCCCCGTTCCTGGCCCGTGCGGCCGGCGACATCGAACGACGACTCCTCGAGGGGTCCCGGGTGTCGCAACAGCGGCTCGTGGACGCGTTCCAGCGGGTGTCGCCGCAGAATCAGATGGCGGTCACCGCGATCGGCGAGGACATCCTCCTCAGCAACCGGGTCGCGCTCGATCTGCTGCAGGTGTCCGATCACGCGACGCTGCGGGGGCTTGCCGCGGACCTGCGCCCGGAGCAGTCGAAGACGGTGCGGATCCAATTGTCCTCGGGTGAACCGGCGTTGGTCCGGGCCGACCACGTGGCGGGCACCGACGGCGGCGCGGTGTTCGTCGTCCGTCCGGACCGCCGGACGAGCACCCCCATCCGGCGCGGGAAGTCGCCGTCGAGTTCCGTCGTCGAACGCAGCAGGTCGGAGTTGTCGCGGCTGCGCGAGACGCGGGATCCGGTGGTGATCAGCGGCGAACCGGGAACGGGCAGAACCACCGCGGTCCGCGATCTGGCCGGCGACAAGTCGCTCGTATGTATGGACGCTGCCGCGATCGCCCTCGACGGCGCCGGGGCCTGGATCGACCGACTGCTCACCCTTGCGGCCGGACCCTCCGCGGTCCTGGCGATCGAGGAGGTGCAGTTGCTGCCCGAATCGATGCTGCCGCTGGTCGTGAAGATGCTGGCGGCCGACGCGGGTCCCCGGATCGCGATGACCAGTTCGCCGCTCGGTGACCTGCCGCCGGGAGTGGCGGGTCTGGCCGGCCGGTGCCCCGGGCAGGTGGTGCTGCCGCCGCTGCGGCAACGCACGCGCGAGTTCGCGGACATCGCGCAGGCGGTCCTCGACTCCGTCGAACCGGGCCTCCGGCTGTCGGCGAGCGCGCTCGACGCTCTGATCGCCCGTGACTGGCCGGGCAACATCGCGGAACTGTCCGTCGTGCTGCAGGCGGCCGCGCGCGGGCGCACCAGTGCGCACCTCGCCGTCGCGGATCTGCCGGACCAGTATCGGACGCCGCCGCGGGTGTCGCGGCTGGCGGGCCGCGAGCGCGCCGAACGCCAGGCCATCGTCGACGCACTGCAGGAAAGTGGCGGCAACAAGGTGCACGCCGCGGCCGCGCTGGGCATCAGCCGCAGCACGCTCTACGTCCGGATGCGGGCCCTCGAAATCACCGTCTAGCTGCAGTTTCATCCACCGATCCGCGACCGTCCGGAGGTGTCCGAAGTCAGGACAGTTAGTGATATGGCAACCAGTGCACTATGAGCCACGTCACATTCACAACTTCGGAGGTTTTGATGACAGCGACGATCGAACCCAGCCAAGCGGAACTCTTGCCGTCGGTACGGAACTTTCTGTCCGGCACCAAGCGATTCCTCGTCGGCGGGCAGTGGGTGGAATCGGCCGGCGGCGAGACGTTCGAGACCATCGACCCCGCCAACGGGCAGGTGCTGACCACCGTCGCACGCGGTGGCGCCGAGGACGTCGACCGCGCAGTCCGGGCCGCACGTACGGCATTCGACGAGGGCCCGTGGTCCACCATGAAGCCCAACGAGCGCGAACGCCTGATCTGGCGGGTCGGCGACATCCTCTCCGAGCGCGCCGAGGAATTCGGTCAGCTCGAGGCGCTGGACAACGGCAAGTCGGCGGGCATCGCCGCGGCGGTCGACGTCGCCTGGTCGGCCGACATCTTCCGCTACTTCGCGGGCTGGGCCACCAAGATCGAGGGCAGTACGGTCAACGTGAGCATGCCGTTCGTCCCCGGCGGCCAGTTTCACGCGTACACGCTGCGTGAGCCCGTCGGCGTCTGCGGACTGATCGTTCCCTGGAACTTCCCGCTGCTGATGGCCGCGTTCAAGCTGGCCCCCGCACTCGCGGCGGGCAACACAGTGATCCTCAAGCCCGCGGAGCAGACCCCGCTCACCGCGCTCCTGCTCGGCGAGGTGTTCGAGGAGGCCGGCTTCCCGCCCGGCGTCGTCAACATCGTCACCGGCTACGGCGACGCCGGGGCCGCGCTGTCCGCTCACGACGACGTCGACAAGATCGCGTTCACCGGATCCACCGAGGTCGGGAAGAAGATCGTCGACGCCGCCCGAGGCAACCTGAAGAAGGTGTCGCTGGAACTCGGCGGCAAGAGCGCCAACGTGGTCTTCGCGGACGCGGACTTCGACGCCGCCGTCACCGGATCGCTCAACGCCTGGCTGTTCAACCACGGCCAGTGCTGCGTCGCAGGCACCCGGATGTTCGTCGAGGACAGCATCTTCGACGACTTCACCGCCGCGGTCGCCGAGGCCGCGAGCCGGGTCAAGATCGGCCCCGGACTCGACCCCACCACCCAGCTCGGACCGCTCGTGTCGCAGGAACAGTTCGACAAGGTCACCGGCTACCTGGCCGCCGGACTCGCCGACGGCGCCCGCGCCCTCACCGGCGGAAAGCGCTGGGGCGACACCGGCTTCTACGTCGAGCCCACGGTGTTCGTCGACGTGAAGCCCGAATTCAGCATCGTCGAGGAAGAGATCTTCGGCCCGGTCGTCGCCGCGCTGCCGTTCAACGCGGAGGAGGGCGTCGCGAAGGCGGCGAACAGCAGCATCTACGGCCTCGCCGCCGGAATCTGGACCAAGGACCTGTCCAAGGCGCACCTCACGGCCCGCCAGCTCAAGGCCGGTTCGGTGTGGATCAACCAGTACAACGGGTTCGACACCGCCATGCCGTTCGGTGGATACAAGCAGTCCGGGTGGGGGCGTGAACTCGGGGCCACCGCCATCGACCTCTACACCCAGACCAAAGCCGTCAACATCGCACTCTGACCGTCACTCAACGAGGAGAAGACATGAAGACCAAAGCAGCCGTTCTGCTCGAAGCCGGCAAGCCGTTCGAGATCATGGAACTCGAACTGGACGGTCCGGGCCCCGGCGAAGTACTCATCAAGTACGTCGCGGCGGGTCTGTGCCACTCGGACCTGCACCTCACCGACGGTGATCTGCCGCCGCGCTACCCCATCGTCGGCGGACACGAGGGGTCGGGCATCATCGAGGAAGTCGGGCCCGGTGTCACCAAGGTGAAGCCCGGCGACCACGTGGTCTGCAGCTTCATCCCGAACTGCGGCACGTGTCGCTACTGCGCCACCGGCCGCCAGAACTTGTGCGACATGGGTGCCACCATTCTCGAGGGTTCGATGCCCGACGGCTCGTTCCGATTCCACTCGGGTAAGCAGGATTTCGGTGCCATGTGCATGCTCGGCACGTTCGCGGAGCGGGCCACCATCTCCCAGCACTCGGTGGTGAAGGTGGACGACTGGCTCCCGCTGGAGACCGCCGTCCTCGTCGGCTGCGGTGTGCCGTCCGGGTGGGGCACCGCGGTGTACGCCGGCGGAGTCCGCGCAGGTGACACCGTCGTCATCTACGGCATCGGCGGACTCGGCATCAACGCCGTGCAGGGCGCCGTCAGCGCCGGCGCCAAGTACGTGGTGGTCGTGGACCCGGTGGCGATGAAGCGGGAGGCCGCTTTGAAGTTCGGCGCCACCCACGCGTTCGCCGACGCCGCCGAGGCCGCCGCGAAGGTCAACGAGCTGACTTGGGGACAGGGCGCCGACCAGGCGCTGATCCTGGTCGGGACCGTCGACGAAGAGGTCGTGCAGAACGCGACCGCCGTCATCGGCAAGGGCGGCACCGTCGTCATCACCGGCCTCGCCGACCCGGCCAAGCTCACCGTGCACGTGTCGGGCACCGACCTCACCCTGAACCAGAAGACGATCAAGGGCACGCTGTTCGGTTCGGCCAACCCGCAGTACGACATCGTCCGCCTGCTGCGGCTGTACGACGCGGGTCAGCTCAAGCTCGACGAGCTGATCACCACCAAGTACACGCTCGAGCAGGTGAACGAGGGCTACCAGGATCTGCGGGACGGAAAGAACATCCGCGGCGTGATCGTCCACGCGTAGGCGGCTTCGCCACCCGTGCGCGGCAAACGAGTCCAGAGACTCGTTACCCGCGCACGGGTGCGGAGTGCCACACGTCGGCGAGCGAGTCGTACGTCTTCAGCCAGGACTCGGTGTTCTCGGCGTGGGAGGCGACGATCAGTTCGTCGGCCTGTGCGTGCTCGGCGAACTCGTCGAGGTACGTCTTGACCTCGGTGGGTGTGCCGACCGCCGAGTACCGCACCATCTGCGCGACCTGCTGACCCGCCGGCGACGTCATGATGAGGTCGACCTCCTCGGGGGTGAACTTCTGGCCGCGTCCGACCATCTGCACCACCCGTCGCCGCAGCGAGGCCTCGAACTGCCGGTGCGCGTCCTCGGTGGTGTCGGCGGCGATGGCGTTGACGCCGGCGATCACGTACGGCTCGGACAGTTCCTCGGACGGTTCGAACCGCTCCCGGTACAGGGTGACGGCGTCGACGAGCGAGTCGGGGGAGAAGTGGGACGCGTTGGCGTAGGGCAGGCCGAATTTCGCGGCGAGCTGCGCGCCGAACAGCGAGGATCCGAGGATGTACAGGGGAACATCGGTCCCCTTACCGGGGATCGCGTCGACGCCGGGCACCCGCGACACGCCTTTGAGGTACGCCTGGAGTTCCAGCACGTCCTGCGGGAACCGGTCCGCGGAGGCCGCATCGCGGCGCAGCGCGTACATCGTCTTCTGGTCGCTGCCGGGGGCGCGGCCGAGGCCGAGGTCGATGCGGCCGGGGTGCAGGGTCGCGAGGGTGCCGAACTGCTCGGCGATCGTCAGCGGCGCGTGGTTGGGCAGCATGATGCCGCCCGCACCGAGCCGGATGTTCCGGGTGTGCGCGGCGACGTGCGCGATGAGGACGCTCGTCGCCGAGGATCCGATCGACGGCATGTTGTGGTGCTCCGCGTACCAGATGCGGCGGTACCCGCGGGTCTCCGCGAGTTGCGCCAGTTTCACGCTCGCATCGAAACTGTCCCGCGCCGTGTCGCCCTCGCGGATGTAGGCCAGATCCAGAATCGACAGAACAGCACTCACGGGCTTCTTCACCTTTCGTCACCGAGGTGCGAGAGGTTAGCCTCGCGCACTACCTCCGGGTACAACCGCGGAGGTAGTGCGCGTATTCCTGGCCGGTGTCAGGCCTCGACGAGTGGTCGCAACGTGCGGCCGGTGAGTTCGACGATGCCGGGTTCGTGCCCGTTGGCGACGAGATTGAGGACGACGCCGTCGATTCCCGGATCGAGGACCCGGGTCTTCAGCTGCTCGGCCACCTCGTCGGGGGCGCCGCAGAACTGCCGGTCGGTGGCGGCGGCGCGTTCCTCGTCCGACGCCTTCGACAGGTCGACGCCTCGCGCGAGCAGGAACTCGTGCTGGAGTTGCCGGGCGCGGTCGCCGTCCTCGTCGATGATGACGAAGGCCAGGTAGCTGGTCTCCAGCGTGGACCGATCGCGGCCGATCTCCGAACACCGCGCGTCGAGGGCCTCGAGTTTGCGCGGCAACTCGCTCGCGTTGCAGATGATGTTCAGGTGATCGGCGAACCGGGCGGCGAGACCGAACGTCTTCTTCTCCCCGCCACCACCGAGCATGATCGGCAGGTCGTCGCGGATCCGCGGTTCGTTGATCGCGTTCTCGACGTGATACCACTTGCCGTCGAACGTCGGGCGCTGACCGTGCAGCATCGGCGCGATGATCTGCAGCGCCTCGTCGAGCCGTTCGAACCGGTCGGTGAACGTACCGAACTCGTAGCCGAACTGCTGGTGCTCGAGTTCGAACCAGCCGGCCCCGATCCCGAGGACGGCGCGTCCCCCGCTGGCGACGTCGAGGGTGGTCACCGACTTGGCGAGCATCGGCGGGTTCCGGTACGTGTTGCCGGTGACGAGGGCGGACAGCTGAATGTTCTCGGTGGCCGTGGCGAGGGCGCCGAGGGCGGTGTACGCCTCGAGCATCGGTTCGTCGGGCTCACCGAGGCCCGGCAGCTGATAGAAGTGGTCCATCACGAATGCGGTGTCGAATCCCGCGGATTCGGCCTCACGGGCCTGTGCGATGACGGTCGGGAACAGGTCCGCGACGGGGGTGGAGTAACTGAAATTCGGCATCTGATATCCAAGGCGAATAGTCACCCGATCGACGCTACTCGGATGACGGCCGGGGCACCTCTTTTATTTCGGGGGTGGGAAGTGACCACCCTGGGGTCCCTGGCGCACCGCCTTGGGGTGATGCACCCTGACGGTAGTGCCGTATCCGTCGCCGATCCGCCATCCGCGACAACCTGCGCGGTGGGGAGGCGGACCAGGCAGAGCACAGCCCGAGGGGGGCCAAATGAACACGTATCTCGATTCGCAGCAAACCGGCGGCACGGCATGCGCCTGCCCGGAGCGACCCACACCCGTCCGGCGGCACGTAGCCGAACGTCCGCTCGCGCAGCCGACGCGTTCGACCGTCGGCGCCTTTCCGCTGACCGCGGCCCAGCGGTCCATCTGGTTCGCGCAACAGCTCACGCCCGAGGTCCCGTACGTCATCGCCCATTACGTCGAGCTGAACGGGCCGGTCGAACTGGGTGCCCTCCGCGACGCCACCCGTCGCGCGAATCGCGAATTCGGCTGGGCATCGGTGCGGCTCGTGGACATCGACGGACAGCCGCATCAGGTCGTGGATCCGGCCGCCGGCGATCGGGTACCCGCCACCGACCTCCGCGGCGAGGACGATCCCGTCGACGCCGCCCACCGCTGGATGCGGAACGACCGGACCGCACGCACCGACATGTACGACGGTCCGCTCCTGGTCTCGCACATTCTCCGGCTGGGCGACGACCACTACTACTGGTATTCCCGCGCCCACCACATCGTGTCGGACGGGTACGCCGCGATGATGCTGATGAGCCGCACGGCCGAACTGTACGTCGCCGCCGTCGAGGGCAGGGAACCCCCGGATTGCCGGATCGAGGGACCGGAACGTCTCGTGCGGGAAGACGAGGCCTACCGCGCCTCCACCCGGTTCGCCCGCGACCGCGACTATTGGCGCGAACAGGGCAGCGGCCCGGCGTCGGTCCTCAGCCTGAGCGGCCGCGCGGCGCGACCGGAAGTCGACGCCCGGACGGCGACCGGGCACACCCCTGCGAGCGGCAACACAAGGAATCCGACGGCCGTGACCGTCGCCGCCTTCGCGTCCTATCTCGCCAGGATGACCGGTGCCGAAGACGTGGTCCTGTCCCTGCCCGTGTCGGCGCGGACGACGGCCTGCCTCAGGCATGCCGGCGGCTCGGTGTCCAATGTTATCCCGTTGCGGCTGAACGGAATCGGCTCCGCGACCGTGAGCCGTGCGGTCGGCACCGCGGAGGCGTGTTTGACGGCGGCACTGCGCCGTCAACGCTACCGCCGCGAGGACATCGGCCGCGACCTCGCCTCGGGTGGGGTCGAACTCCTGCATTTCGGGCCGGTGGTCAACGTCATGATGTTCTCGAAGGAGATCACGCTGGGCGCCGTGCAGGGGACGGTCCGGGTACTCACCACCGGTCCCGTCGCGGACCTCGCCGTCAACATCTATCCGGGGTCCGAAGGAGCCGCCGCCCGCATCGATTTCGAGGGAAACCCGGCACTGTACGACGACGCCGAACTGACCGGGCACCACGCGCGTTTCCTCACGTTCCTCCAAAGCTTCACCGCATCGGCCGAGTCGGATACGTCGGTTGCCGACCTCGACGTCTTCTTCGCGGGCGAACGTGCGGAATTCGCTCCCGCGCATGGTCTTCCGGATGCGGACCCCGTCACCCTCGACCGTCTGCTGACGGGAACCGTCGCGAATGACCCGGCGGCGATCGCGATCACCGACCGGGGGCGCGCACTGTCCTACGGCGACCTGGACCGGCTCGCCACCCGGCTGGCGCGCCTCCTGACAGGTCGGGGCATCGGGCCCGAGGACGTCGTCGCGGTCTCCGTCCCACGGTCGATCGAGTCGGTGCTGGCGCTGTGGGCGGTCGCGAAGGCCGGCGCGGCCTATGTTCCGATCGATCCCTCACATCCGCACGCTCGCATCGCGTACACCCTCGGCGATTGCGGCGCGACGGTCGGGCTGACCGTCCGCTCGGAGCGCGCCCGGCTGCCCGGCGACATCGCATGGCTGACCGCCGATGTCGACGAACTCGACAATCTCTGTCGGAGTGACCCTTCCGAAATCCCGGCCGTCGTGGAACGCACACGCCCCCTGCTCGTGGACCATCCCGCGTATCTGATCTACACGTCCGGCTCCACCGGAACACCGAAGGGGGTCGTCGTCACCCATCGGGGTCTCGCCAACCTGGCCCAGGAGATCCGGGACAAGTATGCGGTGTCCGCGCGCTCGCGGATCCTGCACTTCGCCTCACCGAGTTTCGACACAGCGCTGGTCGAAGTACTCGCGGCCTGTATCGGCGGCGCGACGCTCGTCGTGACCCCGCCCGGCGTGTTCGGCGGTGACGAGCTGTTGCGACTGCTGCGCGACGAACACGTCACCCACCTCCTGACGACGCCGTCCGCGCTGGCCGCGATCGACTCCGGCGCGACGAACGACCTGGAGTTGGTGCTGGTCGGAGGGGAAGCGTGCCCGCAGGAGGTGGTGCGGCGGTGGGCAGGCAGGCAGGACATGCGCAACGCGTACGGTCCGACGGAGACGACGTGCAGCGTCACCCTCACCGATCCGATCTCCCCGGACGAGCGAATGACGATCGGCTCCCTCATGCGCGGCGTGGACGCGGTGGTTCTCGATCACCGCCTGCGTCCGCTGCCTCGCGGAGGATTGGGCGGTAGGTGGTATCGGTGTCGCGGTCGGGCGACACGATCATCGGTCAGAAGTCCGACTCCGCGTCCTGGCTGCCGCCGAGCAAGGGCAACCGCTGCACCTACGTCTCCCGGCAGATCGACGTCAAGGCCCTCTACAGCCTGTGGGTCACCCAGGTCGAGAAGGACGCGATGATCCGGGTCCTGCAGTCCTGCTGACCGGGTACGGCGCAGGGAAGGGATTGCGGCGAACCTCGGCGGGCGTGGCGTCGTGGCGCTACAACGTCAGAGCGCCACGGCGTTCACATTCGACGGGCTCTGGATCCTGCAGGGCGGGATGAGTGGGGCGTTCCGGCCCGTCGATCAGCGGATCATGAACGTCATACTCGCGGAATTATGCTCAGCCGCAGTGGTTCTCGAATCGTCGAGTTCAACGTCCCGCACTGTCCCATCCGACGATGTAGCCGACCGTGTAGGTGCTCACCGGTGATCCCATCGGACGAGATCGAGTGACGTCATCCTCCCCGCCCGGAGCACGGCTCCGCCGGAATTTCCCGATCCCACCAGAATCCCGACTCATTACCGCAGCGAAACCGCCAGCCCGCAGGTGTGACCTGCCGGTCGGGCAGACGCGCGGCGGGGCCGGTGATCCCCCGCCGGTACCACCGTGCAGCCGCGTCTGCGCGATGCCAGTGGATCGTCGGCGTTGCCCTCCGTCCGTTCAGATTGCACGGGACGGGGATTGGTGGTTGGAACTGGCTCCGGCACATGGGGGTTAGTCGCTTCGAGTCGAAACGTCTTTCGCGGTGTTCGTCGTGCTCGTCCGTTGCCGGTGCCCAGTGCGCGAGCGGCGAGAGAGGAACACTTCTCCGCGGCGTGGTGGTCTGATTCAGTTGTTCGCCGGGGTTGCTGAAAGCCACTGGGGTCGGCACGGTCACCACGCTGACCCCACCTTCCTGACAGGCCGCTCAGATGTTCGACGAGTCTGGTGGGAATCTGCCCGGTGGTAGGGATGATGCGGTGGGGCCGGGTGTGGTCGGGCAGGCGAGTCCGAGGGTGTATGCGGTCATCGACAGGGATCCGTATGCGTAGGCGTCGACCAGGATGTCGACGTCGGGGTGCGCGGTCTCGCCTGCGAGGCCCGCCAGGTAGAGGGCCGGTATGAAATGATCCGGGGTGGGCACGGCCTTGGTGAAGTCAGGGTGGGCGTCGAGTGCTGCGAATTCGGTGGGGTTGGTGAGCATGGTGGCTTTGGCGTCGTCGTTGAAGCGCTGGGCCCAGTCGTATCCGTCGTCGGCGAGTCGCCAGTTCATGCTCCGCAGGTTGTGTACGACGTTGCCGCTGGCCACGACGAGCACACCCCGCTCCCGTAGTGGGGCCAGTGTGGCGCCGAGCTCGAGGTGGTAGTCGAGGGGTTTGTCGGCGTTGATGCTCAGTTGCACGACGGGGATGGTGGCGTCGGGGAAGGCGTGCACGAGCACGGACCAAGTGCCGTGGTCGATGCCCCAGCTGTCGATGTCGGCGCCGACCCAGGTGGGGTGGACGGTGTCGCTGATTTCGGTGGCCAGTTCGGGCAGTCCGGGTGCCGGGTATTGCACGTCGAACAGCTCGTCGGGAAAGCCGTAGAAGTCGTGAATGGTGCGCGGGCGTGGCATGGCGGTGACGGCGGTCGCGTTGATGTACCAGTGGGCGCTGACGACGAGGATTGCGCGGGGGCGGGGTACCGCATTTCCGAAGGCCTTCCAGGCCGAGGTGTAGCGGTTGACATCGAGCGCGTTCATCGGGTTGCCGTGGCCGTTGAACGCGGCCGGCATGACGGATGTCGATCCGGTGGTGGTTTCTGCACTCACGATCGTGGCCTTCCTCGTTGCACACCCGTGCACACGGTAATGGTGGCACAGGCAGAACAAGAAGATTGCGCTGTTCAGGTACTTCGACCGGCGAGGCTCCGCGAAGGCCATTGTCTCGCGGTGGGCGACTTGGTGGCCGCCGGCGAAACGTTTATGTGTCGCATGTGTCCGCTTGTCCGATTCCAAGCGCCCGCATCTTGCGGTAGAGCGTCGACCGCGCGATGCCCAGACGATCGGTTGTGCGCTTCTTGTTTCCGGCGCTCACGGAGAGGGCGTCGAGGATCGTTTCACGCTCGGCGCGTTTGAGCGCAGCCGGCTCGCGGTCGGCACTGGGGGCACGGCACTCGTACGGGAGGTGCTGCAGCGCGAGGTTGACACCGTTGGCCCGCACGGCAGCCGAGGTCAGCACCATGTGTAGCTCCCGGAGATTGCCGGGCCGGGCGAGTGCCATGAACGCCTGCAGGGTCGATGGGAGCATTCGCTGCCGTAGCGTGGGCTGGCGGTCGAGGAGGAACGGCACGATGTCGGTATTGTGAGGACAGTTCCTGGTTGCCGCGGCACCAGTTCGACCAGTGAATTGCGACCCGTCTTAATCGACGGTTCTCGTTAATTGTCAGTGGATTTAGCTATCTGCCGCAAGTTCCCGTAGGAGTGCCAGCAGGACGGAGCCTCTACGGCATTGTGCACGGACTTTGAACGCGCACTTGACCGTTGGATAGGTACCTGTCGGTCAAGTCCCCTCCAGGGACTTGACCCCGAACCGATGGCATGACCTCGCATCCTCGGCGGTGGGCTGATCCATCCAAGGGTTTCGTGTGAGAGTCCGTCCACGAACAGAGGGGGCGGTGTGGCGTCCCAGAGGGGCCTCGCGCGTAACACGACACGCGTCGACGCCTCTACCGGCGTGCATGGATGGTTATTGACTTACATTAGCGCAGATGTCATTCTGTTTTTGTCGAGGTAGATGATTTCAGTTGATGGCCGCCCTGGTGTTCGGTCTGGTGCTGGCATCCCTGCTACCGCGACAGTCGCCTTCGTCCGCCGGTGTAGTAGTCGCGGTTATTGCCGCGTCTGCAATCCAAATGAGTCCGAGGAGGACCTTAATGAGTTTGGTCTACGGCGCTCGGCATCGATCAGACGCTCGGCATTGATCAGGGCAGCGCGCTCGACAAGCGCCCGCTTCTGCTGGGTGCAGCGACGTTGTGGTCCATCAACCCCGAGTTGGGCGGGACTTTTGCACCACAGACGGCATGCCCGACAGTCGCGCAGCCGATCAGGCATCAATCTGCAAATTTACGAACTGAAAGCACAGATACGACATGACCTGGCAAGGAAAGTACGACAAGCTGTACATCGATGGCGCTTGGATCGATCCAGCGACCTCTCAGACGATCGATGTCGTCTCGCCATTCACCGAACAGGTGATCGCCAGCGTGCCAGCAGGCTCGAAAGATGATATGGATCGCGCGGTCGCCGCAGCACGTACCGCCTTCGACGAGGGGCCGTGGCCCAGGTTTACGTTGAAGGAAAGGCTTGAGTTCGTTAGGCGACTGAGCGATGAGTTTCGTGCGCGGGAAGATCTTCTTGCAACGGTCATCACCGGCGAAATGGGCTGTCCGATTACCCTTTCGAGAACGTTGCAGGCTTCCGTCGCCAGGCGCCGACTCGATAGTTTTGTGGAGCTTGCCCCCCAGTATCCGTTCGATACTGTCCGGATTTCCGAGAGCGGTAGTGCTCTGATCACTCGCGAACCCGTTGGCGTGGTGGCGACTGTTATTCCTTGGAATGTTCCCCAGGCGACGGCCATAGTCAAGATGGCGCCGGCCTTGATTGCTGGCTGCACCGTTATCTTGAAACCCGCACCAGAAACTCCGCTCGACGCGTATCTGCTGGCGGAGATGGTAGAGGCGGCGGGAATACCGAGAGGCGTGGTCAACGTAGTGCCGGCGGATCGCGACGCGAGTGAGTATCTCGTCTCGCACCCGGGGGTCGATAAGGTGTCGTTTACCGGGTCGACGGCCGCTGGTCGGAGGATCGCCGCGCTCTGCGGCAACGACCTGCGTCGTGTCACCCTCGAGTTGGGCGGCAAGTCGGCAGCCATTATTCTCGACGATGCCGACCTCGACGCCACGATTCAGTCGCTGCAACATGGGTCGCTACGAAACAGTGGCCAGGTGTGCAGTGCGAAGACTCGGATCGTGGTTCCGCGGGCACTGGAATCTGAGGTGCTCGAGCGACTGAGCGCCATGATGTCCTCGATGCCGATCGGTGATCCAATGGACCCGGCGACGATGATTGGCCCGTTGGTCAGCGCCCGTCAGCGTGAGCGGGTCGAAGGGTATCTCGACATCGGACGCCGTGAAGGTGCGACAGTAGTGCGGGGTGGAGGGCGTCCGGCTGGATTGGATCGGGGATGGTTTGTCGAACCGACGATCTTTGCCGGCGTGCGACCGTCGATGACAATCGCCAGAGAAGAGATATTTGGTCCGGTCCTTGCCGTCTTGGCGTATGAGACCGATGACGAGGCCATCGCGATAGCGAACGATTCCGAGTATGGGTTGAACGGGGCGGTTTATACCTCTGACATCGAACGAGGGTTAGCCGTGGCGAACCGGATTAGGACCGGAACGGTCGAGCTCAACGGTGCCTCTGCGGGACTTTTTGCGCCATCAGGTGGGGTCAAGAGCAGCGGTATCGGCCGGGAGGGAGGGTTCGAAGGTTTCGACGCCTATGTTGAGGTGAAGGCCATCGGAGTTGACCGGTCGGTCGCTGCGGCGCTCAACTAGAAGTTGCCACGCGGATCTCAGACGTCCGTTGTAGTGATCTGATGATGACAAATGGCTGTTTGAATCTTGATTCGTCAAGGTCTCGTCCTCCATCGTCGATGGTGGAACGGGAGAGGTGGCAGGTCCTCGCGGTCGTCGAGCGTCGTTTGCAGATTGTCTGGGCTCGTAGGGGGACAACGCGTATCGCGGATAGAGCAAGCGAACTATCGAACCGGTGTTTTCCCGGCTAGTGGAGTCTGTTGACAGCAAGTTTAATGTCGGACATACTACTGTGAGTCAAGACACACGTTCGCAGTAGGTCGTTTGGCCGCGTATCTGGGGCGTAGAGGCTGGTTGGGCGCCACCTGAGGTGGAGCCGGGACGAAGCCTCAGACTTAAAGGAGATGGAAATATGAAGGCTGTCAGCGGCCGCCGTCGCATCGCCGGCGCGGCTATCGGCAACTTTGCGGAACTGTACGACTATTTCGTATACGGGTTCTCAGCGCCGGTCCTTGCGTTCCACTTCTTCCCACAAGCGAATCCGGCTGCCGCCCTCATGGGCACATTTGCAGTCTTTGCCATCGCTTTCTTCATGCGGCCCGTAGGCGGTCTCGTGTTCGGCTACCTAGGTGATCGGATGGGCCGAATTAACGTGCTCGCGATCACCGTTTTGCTCATGGGCGTCGCTACCATGGCAATCGGACTGCTCCCCACCTATACCAGTGTCGGACTGCTGGCTCCGGCGCTGCTGCTCCTCTGCCGCCTCGCCCAGGGTTTCTCGCACGGAGGTGAGTCCAGCGGAAGTTACAGCTACACAATCGAATCAGCACCCGACGGTCAGCGTGCCCGATGGGTCAGCATCGTTGCCTGCTTTGCATTCTTGCCCGCCGCGATCACCGGCATCCTCATCCTCGGTCTGCGTGCGGCGGTGGGCGACGATGCCTACGAAAACTGGGCCTGGCGACTACCCTTTATCCTCGGCGGCGTCCTTGCCGCGGTTGGCCTCTGGCTGCGACGTCGTCTCGACGATCCTGAAGAATTCACAGAAGCGGCCCGTGAGAAGCCGATGCAGAATCCCATCCGGTCCGCCGTGAGTGCGAACCTCAAATCGATCGTCATCGTCACTCTGCTCGTCTCCGTCCAAGCGGTTGCTGCGTACTTGATCCTGGGCTATATGTACACCTTCCTGGTCAAGGTCGCGGGACTAGGGAATACCGTCGCGCTGCTGTCGAACGCTGTCGCGATCGTTGCAATGGCCTTCCTGATGCCCGTGTTCGGTGTAGTTGCCGACCGCATGGGACGAAAGCCTGTGCTATTTGCCGGTGCTGCCTGGCTCGCCGTCACCTCGTACCCCGCCTTCAAGCTCGCCGCATCCGGAACAGTAGCTGGCGCCTACGGGGGACAGCTCCTCATTGCGGTCGGGGTTGCCCTCTTCGCGTCGGCGGGGTTCACAGTAATGCTGGAACTGTTTCCGACTGCCGTTCGCTACACGGGACATGCGATCGCCTACAACATCGGAAATGCCATCTTCGGAGGAACCGCGCCGTTGATTGCCACCGCATTGGTCAGCGGTTTGGGTACCCCTCTTGCGCCTGCTTACTACGTCATCGCAATTGCGGTGTTCGGGTTGCTCGTGATCATCTTCACTCCTGAAACCAAGGACACCGAACTTCGTAGCTCGTTGGGTGCTAGGCGATCACGTACCGAAGTCCAGGTACCTGAAACCGTCGTGAAATCCCAGATGGGGACCTAACACTCCACAGACGCTCGTGGGCGGGAGCGTCCGGCTCGGCCCTAAAGCCGAGCATATATTGCCCCCTTTCATAGGTGAAAAGTACAGGAGAAGAATGATTACCGTAAATGCACGTGCCACCTTTGGTCCTGGGGAGGCGTTCAAACCGGTAACGATTCAGCGCCGCGATGTAGGCGCCCGCGACATCCTCATCGACATTGCCTTCGTAGGTATCTGTCACTCGGATATCCACCACGCTCGCAGCGACTCCGGGACGAAGGCGTACCCGCTGGTGCCGGGGCATGAGATTGCGGGAATTGTATCGGCTGTTGGGTCGGAGGTGACGAGGTTCTCGGTCGGGGACAGGGTTGGGGTCGGCTGTTTAGTCGACTCTTGCCGCGATTGCGCCCACTGCCGTGCAGGACGGGAACAGTTCTGTAGCGGATACGTCGCCACCTACGGCTCGGTCGGCCGGGACGGGGAGACTACCCAGGGCGGCTACAGCGAGAAGATCGTTGTCGACGAGGATTTCGTGGTACGTATCCCGAAGGCAATTCCATTGCAGAGCGCGGCACCCCTGCTCTGCGCAGGCATCACTCAGTACTCACCCCTGGTGCACTGGAATGCCGGGGCGGGCAAGCGCGTAGCCATACTCGGTTTCGGTGGACTTGGGCACGTTGGAGTTCAGATTTCCAAGGCGCTCGGTGCACACACAACGGTGCTCGACCTGTCGCTCGCCAAACGCGCTGACGGCCTTCGCCTCGGTGCCGACGACTACCGCGCAACCACCGACGCAGACACATTTGCGGATTTAGCTGAGTCGTTTGATCTCATCCTCTCCACCGTGCCGGCGAACTTTGACATCGATGCCTACCTTAATCTGCTAGCGATGAACGGCACCCTTGTCTGCATCGGCTTGCCGAAGACGCCACCGAGCATTTCGCTCAATACGCTCCGGCACAACAGGCGCTCGATCGCCGGCACCAAAATCGGAGGTTTGTCTGAAACCCAGGAGATGATCAACTTCTGCGCAGAGCATGGCATTGGCGCGGTTGTCGAGGTAATCGACGCAGACCAGATCGACGAGGCATACGATCGCGTGGTGGCAGGAGACGTTCGGTTCCGGTTCGTGATCGACATCAAAACTATGGCCGACCACTGACCGACGTCGTCGTGACCGTGCGGAGCACGTGTCCACCCTCGTGAGGGTTGCATGATGTCGTCGGCTATGGCGCAGGTGCCAGACCCTGCGCCATAGCCGACGCAGTATTTCGCCAGGAGTGCTTTCCGAATCGAGATTCCTGGGGACGCTTGAACTTGCCCAGTCGTGTGTCGGTCGTAGGTGGTGCCACCGCCCTCGAGCTGGCCGAGCTGATCGCTCGGCCACTATGGCAAGAACTTGTCACCACGTCGATTCGGTATGTGCCCACCTTTGCATGGGGGATCTATCCCGGGAATCGCCATTCGATCAACGGTCCTGGTGCCGGGATCCTGGACGCTGTTCGACGACCCAGGCGGCGATCTGCGCTCGTGACGTTACACCGAGTTTCGTCAGGATATGTTCCACGTGGCCTTGAGCGGTGCGTGGCGAGATCACCAGTTGGGTGGCGATTTCCTTGTTGGTCAGACCGCGTGTGACGAGATCGGCCACTTGTTGCTCGCGTTTCGTCAGAACGCTGGACGTGTTGCTGCCGCGTGATGGTGAGGTCGTAGCTTTTCCCCCTAGGGCGTATGAGACGGCGGATCGGAAAGTCATTGCTTCACCTTCATGACTTGCTGAGGTGAAGTCCCGATTACCAAGTCCTTGGCGCGTGGTGCGTTCGCATTCGTCGTGAGCAGAGGTCAAGTTCGGTATTTGTTGCACAGATATTCCAACCTGCCGCCGCAGCGTATCGGCAGCTGCCATGAGAACCGCAGCGCGATGAAAATGGCTCTCGGCGGCTGCAATCCAGGCGAGTATCTCAAGACACCAAGTCGCTCCGGCGGGGTCATCGGACAGTCGTGCTAATTCGAGTCCATCCCGTAGCAGAGACACTGCGCGATCGCGGTGGCGCTCTTGCCACAACACCAGTCCAAGTGTCCACAAGGAACGGCCCTGCGACGCAGACTCACCGTGTGATCGGGCGATTTGAATGGCCTCTTCGAGGCAGGCGATGGCCTGATCCGACTGACCGAGGAGTTGGTGCGCCAACCCGAGACCGTGCAGCGACATGATCTGCAGTAGGAGGTCACCGTCGGTGCGGAATTCGTCCAGCGCCGGGGACAGAAGGGAAACTGCGTCTCCCGGATCACCGCGATGTAACGCGAGATACCCTTCGGCTCGCTGTATGAGGGCGCGATCTCGTATCGTCCCCACATCATTCGCGATCTCACGCCCTCGGCCGATCAATGTGGATGCCTGTTGAAGTGCATTCTGCCTGGTCGCAAGAATGCTCGAGGCGTAGAACCCTTTGACGCGCAGTGCAGGTGACTGGTCCACGTCGTTGGCCAATGCGCGCTCGAGCCAGCGACGCCCCTCAGTAAGATGTCCTCGGGAGAACCAGAATGGAAACAGGGCGGCGGCCATTTCCAACCCCTCCCGGGCGTGATCCGTCGTTGACAAGCTGAACTCCAACGCTTCCCGTAAATTCGGTTGCTCCCGATCGAGACGGGCAAGCCAGTCGAGTTGGCGTGGGCTGATCCACTCGCTCTCGGCATCGAGTGCCAGCCGCCGATACCATTCGCGGTGTTGGTACTGCATTGCCCGATGCTCACCGGCCTGTTGCAGTCGATTTCGCCCGTAATCGCGAAGTGTCTCGAGCATGCGGAATCGGACCGCCCCGGGCTCCAACTCTTCACGGAGCAAGATCGATTTGTCCACCAGCGATGCGACCTGCTCGAGTAACTCGTCGGGCTCTACGGTGCCGTCCGTCACGTGCACGGCTGCGTCGAAGTCGAAGGTGCCGGCGAATACCGACAATTTTGCCCACAGCTGTTGTTCGGCCGCAGCGCAGAGATCATGGCTCCAGTCGATACTCCACCTCAGGGTCTGCTGGCGGGTCGGCGCGCTCCGACTTCCACGGGTGAGCAATGTGTATCGGTCGGTCAGGCGCTGCAGGATCTGTTCGAGGGACATCGACCGCAACCGAGCCGCCGCCAACTCGAGTGCCAACGGCAAGCCGTCCAGCCGGTGGCAGATCCGGGCGACGGTCGTGTGATTGCTGTCGTTTAACGCGAAGCCCCGCACGGCGTCGGCGGCCCGCTCGGCGAATAGAGTGATCGCTTCGTAGTGTACGAGGTCCTGCAGCGGCGGGGCCCGATCTGGATCCGGGACCCTCAGCGGTTGCACCCGGAGTATCGATTCTCCTTCGATACCGATGCGCTCCCGGCTGGTGGCAAGGATTTTCAGCCCGGGGCAGGAACGCAGCAGGGTCAAGGCCATCGTCGCGGCCGTGTCGATCACTTGTTCGCAGTTATCGAGCACCAGCAGCAGTTTCTTGGCAGCGAGATACTCCACGAGGACAGGCAGCGGGCTCGTTCCTTCGTGGCGCACGCCGAGCGCCGTGGCGACGGCTGGTATCAATAGGTGCTCGTCTCGGAGTTCCCCCAGTTCCACCAGACATACGCCGTCGGGAAAGGCGCCTCGCACGCTGCCGGCCAATTGGAAAGCGAGACGTGTCTTGCCTACTCCGCCGATCCCAGTCAGCGTAACCAGCCGTGACGCGGACAAGAGTTGCCTTCCCTCGGTCAACTCGTTGCGTCGGCCGACGAAACTGGTCAGATCCGCCGGAAGGTCATATTGGTGACCTTTAACGGCCTGCGGGGCCAGTCGTGGCTGCGGAGCCGGAAAGGGACTGCCCTGCCTGTCGCCGTGTCCGGTGTGCACCGCCATTGCGTCGATGGGCCATCCACGTTGGGATTGGACCTGCTGCAGGATCTCGCCGAACTCCTCCGAAGTCGGCCTGTCCGCCGTAGTCCGGGACATGGCACGTTCGATAGTTGCGCTCAACTCTTCGTCGAACCCGTGCACGCGCAAGTCCGGTACCGGCTGTGTGGTGACTCGCAGGAATTGTGCCATCACCTGCTCGCCGCTACGGCGCTCGAATGCGGCGTGTCCGGTCAATGCGGTGAAGAGAGTGGCGCCCAGCCCATAGACGTCAGCAGCGGTGGTCGGGGAGTCCCCACTGAGGACCTCCGGCGCCGTGAAGGCAGGCGAACCAGTGACAGTGCCAGTAGCTGTTTTGAAGGCGCCGGTTACGTGCGCGATACCGAAATCTGCTAGGACTGGTTCACCGTAATCGGTGAGCAAGATATTCGCGGGCTTGATATCCCGGTGCACGATGGCGGCCCGATGCGCAGTTGCCAGCGCACCTGCCATCCTGACCCCGAGGTATAAAACTTCTTGCACCTTGAGCGGGCCGCGCCGACGAATCTGGGCGTCGAGCGAGTCGCGCGGATAATAGGGCATAACCAGGTACGGGCGCCCACGCTCGGTTGCTCCGACCTCGAAAATGCCGACGATATTGGGGTGTCCTGACAGTCGGCCCATCGCCCGCTGTTCCCGGAAGAACCGCGCCCGATTGTCATCATCCAGATCGGTGGTGAGCACCTTGACCGCTACGGTCCGGTCCAACGCGGTCTGTGTGCACCGGTAGACGACTCCGAACCCCCCGCTCCCGATTTCGTTGATATCGGCGAAGCCGCAAGCACTGAGCTCGTCGGCGATGAATGGAAGTGCCGCACGATGTGTGTGCAAGGGGTCGCTGTCACTCATTGGATATCCCGTTTCCAGCCACACGATCCAGACAACTGGTCACTCCATTGTCGGCGCGTCGGCGTGTCACCAGGATATCTCCGTCCTCCGCTACGACGCGCACATCGTGTATCGATCGGAACCCGGGGCGTCATCAATCTGTCCGAGTCTGGTGGGTTCGATCGGACAACAGTGGCGATGGCGAACACTGTGCCGTGGTGAACGTGACCCTGAACCACAGCCCGCAGGGCGACCCGACGGCCACTTACGACCAGGACTCTAGGCCCTGCCGTTCGGGTGAAAAGGTCGCGGTGGGTCGAAGGCGGATCAGGGTATCGCCGCAGCTGCAACCCGAGACGGGACCGTCCATCTTAGATGTGGCGGATTACTGTCGGCCGTGGCAGTCGAGCAGTTCCATGAATCTCGCCGTTGTTGGGTAAGCAGGATCATGCGTTGTAGCAACAACTACGGGACCTTTTTCCGATGTCCATTTCCCTGTGGAAATGTCACGACGGAAGAGTGCCTGAGATCGGGACCTTGTCGTTCGCGTCCATGCTTCTGCGGATGTGGTCGCGTAGGTAGCTCAGGTGCTCGGTGACCGCACGCTCGGCCGCTTCGGGATCCTGGTTGGCGATCGCCTTGACGATGCGCTGGTGTTGGGCGTAGGTATCGCGGCCCAATTTGGGTGAGAGGTCCAGGTGTCCGACGGGTTCGGATTCGTGGTGGAGGGCGTAGACCAGGGAGGCGAGGATCCGGTTGCCGGACATCCGCGCGATCGTGATGTGGAACTGCGCGTCGAGTTCCGGGATCATCGGGTCGTCGACCGTCCGCCGCTTCATCTCGGCTTGGATCGCGCGGAGTTCCTCGACGTCGGCGTCGGTGCGGTTTTGGGCGGCCAGGACCGCTACTGGTATCTCGAGGTGTTGGCGGGCCATGGCGACCTCGTTGAAGCTCACGCTGCCCAGTCGCAGGAGGTTGTGCATCGATTCCTGGACGACCTCGCCGAGGGCGGTGTGGTCGACGGCTTGCACGAAGCTTCCGCCGCCGGCGCCGGGGACTTTGCGGATCAGGCCCTGGGTCTCGAGTGCGGAGAGTGCCTCGCGGATGGTGGGACGGCTGACGCTGAACTGTCGGGCGAGTTCCGTCTCCGGTGGGAGGCGGTCCCCGGTGCGGAGTTGGCCGTCGAGGACGGCCTTACGCAGCGCGTCTTCGACTTGTTGGCGGGGGCGCAGCACCTTCTGCCCGAGGATCGGCGGCTGGGCAACCCCACCGATGGTGCTGTTTGACATATGCCCTCCAGAAATCTGGGACGAGGATTGCATTAGTCCGACAGTTTACTACCTTCATATGAGGTGGAGCGACTCGGCTCGCACCGCAAGCGTCCCGGATCGGGGAGAAAGGGGCCACCCCACATGTTGGGCGTCCCGGATTTCCAGGCCAGGTGCTCCGTGCTATCCGGGAAGGGTCTCTCCAACCCACTTGCCACGGCGGTGGAGTAGGGCGGGCGGTAGGACCCATAGCAGACCACACCCGCCACCGACGACATGTCTGCAATGCCGCCCTCCGCGACCGAAGGCGGCATTGCAGACCTACGTCCAGGAGACCCGGAGCCTCACTGGGACGTGGCCGCGGTAGCGATATCGGTGTCCACAGCCTCGCTGAGGAGGTCCTCGCTGAGACCGTTGCCGCCCATGACCCCGTTCTGGAACCTCAGTGCCGCCATGGCAGCGCTGTCATCGATCACCGGGCTTGCCGGCCATGAATGGAGATTCGACTGAAATGCTTCTGCGTAGATCGTCGGGTCTATGGTGCCCAGGAACGGCTGGGCGATCTTGGCGGCCGTCTCAGGATCCTCGTGAATGACTTTCTGTGCCCGTGCGAGGGCCGCGGTGAAGCACTCGAGCACGTCGGACTTTTGCGCGATTGTTCGGTCGGAGGCCATGGCGGTGATGTAAAGGTTGTTCGCGAGCGGCTTGTAGTCGCCGTTAGCGATGTTGTACAGGTACGTGCCCTGTCCCTGCTGCAGCGCGATATCTGACTGTGGTGACGAGATGGCAATCGCGTCGAAGCGGTCACCCGTGAAGCCGGAAACGCTGCTCCCGCCGCTACCGGTGGCGATGATTTCCATGTCTTTGTCGGGGTCCATTCCTCCCGCCGCGGCGAGGTAGCGGATCAGTTGGTCACTGCCGCTGCCGCTGCCGGTAACACCGATGCGCCGGCCTTTCAGTGCCTGGAGTCGTTCGGAATCGGAAGAATTCTCAGTAATACCGAGATCGTCCAAGATCGACTTCTTGATGATCACATTGGTGCCGAGGTTCTCGACTTGGGCGAAAGCTCTGACAGGAGCTCCTTCGTGGCGGGCGACGTACACCTCGCCCGCGGTTACGAGTGCCACTTCGACGCTGCCACTGACTGCAGCTGCGACGATTCCTGATCCGGTGTGCACCTCAACGCTTTCCGGGACGAGGCCCTCCTGCTCGAAGTATCCGGCGCCTTCCGCGACGTAGAAGGGCAAATAGACGAAGCTGGGTGCGGTTTGGGCTATTCTGATCGGCGCGCCCTGGCAGGTACCGGTTGCGGCAGCACCGGGGTCGGCAGAATTCCCACCACCCCCGGCGCAGCCGGCGAGCAACATCACTACTGATGAGGCGCCGGCAATGGCAGTCTTTCGCGCACGGCTCTTGATCATGACTTTCCCTTCGATACGTGGCGAAGTGACGCCGTCTGTGGAGATCTCGCGACTAGCAGACGATCGCGGAGTTGGGGATGAACGCGGGGCCTGGATCGCGAGTTGTTCGGCGGGCACGAGGCCCAGGCCGGAGACGGGGTGACCAGGCGTAGCCCCGTTCCCGTTGCGTTCAACTTGTGCGTCGTCCTGTGATCCTCTCGGACCAGTCGACCATGAAGTTGAGAAGTGTCCCGATCAGCATGAGGATGAACAATGCAGCGAAGGTGCCGGCCGTGTTGAAGGTTCCGGCTGCACGGGCGAGCAGGAATCCCAATCCCTTGTTGGATGCAACGATCTCACCGACTACGGCTCCGATCAGCGCATAAGGTACCGCCAGTCGTAGTCCGGTGTAGATCCAGACTGCGGCGCTGGGAAGTACCACCTTCAAGAGCAGGTCGCTTCGTCTGCCGCCCATAACGCGGACCACGTCGACGAGGTCCTTGTCGACGTCCCGCACGCCGGCATAGGTGTTGTAGAAGACCAGGAAGAAACAGACGACTGCGGTCAGCACCACCTTGGAGGCGAGGTCGACACCGAACCACAGGATGAATAGCGGTGCCAACGCGACCTTCGGCAACGAGTAGATTGCTGTGACAATGGGGTCGAGCAATTGAGCAAGCCATTCGACACGACCCAGAACAAATCCGACCGTGATTCCGCCGACGGCCCCGAAGACTAAGCCGAGGAGCATCTCGGTCAGCGTCGTCTGCAGGTGGATCAGAATGTCCCCGGAGGAGATCCATCCCCAAAGCACCTCCCAGATGGCCGACGGCTTCGAAATCCAAAACTCGTCGACCCAGCGTCCCGAGATGAATTCCCAGATCGCCAGAATCGCGACGACGATCCCGATTCGTCCCAGCTGGATAGCTGCGAGGTGAAGCCAGCGGCTGCTTCCGGAACGAGGCTCGTCGAGCCACACGGTCTCGTCGTGCGGACGCTCCTCGACGGCCGTCGGCGTTTGGTCGGGGTGTGCGGTCAGGACATCGACCGCTTCAGCGGTATTCTTCATACCTCGTCACCTTCGTTCAGGTCCTCCGAGAGAACGGACCACAGGTATTCGTTGAGCTCGCTGAATCGAGGGTCGAAACGGAGCTTGGACAAATCACGCGGACGCGGGAGGTCGATCGGGACATCCACCTTGACCTGTGAGGGGCGCGCGGAAAGCACGACGACCCGGTCGCCGAGGGCTACGGCTTCGGAGATGTCGTGCGTGATGAAGACGACCGTGCACTTCGACGCAGCCCAGATGCGCAGCAGTTCCTGCTGCATGATCCCCCTGAGCTGCGCATCGAGCGCACCGAACGGTTCATCGGCGAAAATGACCTCGGGCTTGTGGGCCAAGGTCCGTGCAAGCGTCACACGCTTGCGCATGCCGCCGGAGAGTTCGCCAGGGTAGGCCTTCTCGAATCCGGCGAGGCCCACAAGCTCGATCATCTCGGCGACCCGATTCCGGATGGCGTCCTTGCCCATCCTGCGGATTTGGAGAGGCAGTGCGATGTTTGCCGTAACGGTGCGCCACGGCATCAGGTTGTCTTTCTGGGTGACGTACCCAACCTTGGTGTTCGGCTCGGGAACTGGGGCACCGTCGTAGAGCACTTTGCCAGCTGACGGCAGCATCAGGCCGGCAGACATGTTGAGTAGCGTGGACTTACCGCAGCCGCTCGGGCCGACGACGCAAACGAACTCGCCCTCGTTGACGGTGAGATCCAGCCCCTCCATTACCGTGACGCTTTGACTCTTGCGATGAAATCGCTTGCCGAGCCGTTGAAACTCGATCTTTGGTCTGACCGTGTGCGTCGCCATATGAGTCGCCACGGGCGTGCTTGCATTCGGCATCTTTCGATTCCTACTTGTCGTCATTCCACGGCGGCGTCTGAGGACGCTCGTGATGTTGAACGGAAGGGAGGCGGGTCGGATGAATCGGGCAAAACGACTCCGCGCCCTATGAGACTGACATCACAGCGAATGTAAGTCAATAGATATCGGGTTAAACATCAGCTTTTGGCAGCGGGTGTGTTGTGGCGTCGTCGAGGGTGCCAATTCTCCACCCCCCAGCAACAGCTGCGGCCTTCCATCGGTGCTGGTAATTACCGCATTTCCGCGAGAAAATGAGGTGTGCTTCGACTCCCGGCGCGAAGCAACCTGCGAACCACGCGTATGTGTAGGCCCAGCGCGTTGGGTCCCCGCACGCTGCGTTGTGTCTACCCCTCGATGTCAGGGCTGATTCGTGACGGCATCGAATCTGAGGGTGACAATGGGTGCGTCGCAGTCGGACGAGCCGGCCGCGTGTCGGGTCGCTGTGCCCAACGCTAATGGGACAGATGTCCCGGGATGGGATGAAGGGGGGATCGGTCTGCCTGGGTGGATTCGACCCACGGGGTAGCAGCAATGCGCAGCTTCGGGTTATCTGCTGGGGCAGAAGAATTCGGTGGCAAAACGGCTCTGCGACAAACCACACCCCGACCGGTGAGTCGCTCAGTTCAAGCTGAGATGCCTGTTGTCAGGGCGCTTGTCGGGCACGGCTGGGCGGGAACCTTGTCGTTCGCGTCCATGCTTCTGCGGATGTGGTCGCGTAGGTAGCTCAGGTGCTCGGTGACCGCACGCTCGGCCGCTTCGGGATCCTGATTGGCGATCGCGTCAACAATGCGCTGGTGTTGGGCGTAGGTATCGCGGCCCAATCTGGGTGAGAGGTCCAGGTGTCCGACGGGTTCGGATTCGTGGTGGAGGGCGTAGACCAGGGAGGCGAGGATCCGGTTGCCGGACATCCGCGCGATCGTGATGTGGAACCGCGCGTCGAGTTCCGGGATCATCGGGTCGTCGACCGTCCGCCGCTTCTGTTCGGACAGGATCGCGCGGAGTTCCTCGACGTCGGCGTCGGTGCGGTTTTGGGCGGCCAGGACCGCTACTGGTATCTCGAGGTGCTGGCGGGCCATGGCGACCTCGTTGAAGCTCACGCTGCCCAGTCGCAGGAGGTTGTGCATCGATTCCTGGACGACCTCGCCGAGGGCGGTGTGGTCGACGGCTTGCACGAAGCTTCCGCCGCCGGCGCCGGGGACTTTGCGGATCAGGCCCTGGGTCTCGAGTGCGGAGAGTGCCTCGCGGATGGTGGGACGGCTGACGCTGAACTGTCGGGCGAGTTCCGTCTCCGGTGGGAGGCGGTCCCCGGTGCGGAGTTGGCCGTCGAGGACGGCCTTACGCAGCGCGTCTTCGACTTGTTGGCGGGGGCGCAGCACCTTCTGCCCGAGGATCGGCGGCTGGGCAATGCCACCGCTAGTGCTGTTTGACATATGCGCTCCAGTAGTCCGGGACAGTCACCATTATAGCCTGACAATTTACAGGGCCGGGTCCTCACATGGATGGATCGGCTGTACGGGGAGTTCGCACAATGAGGCCGGCGGAGACAAGGAGGAGCACGGCCGGCCACCAGAAGGCAGCAGCCAGACCAAGGCCACCGGCAAGGGCGCCCGCCGAGATCGGCACAACGACCTGACCGAGACGATTGCCGCTCAGCCGGATACTGACTGCCGTACCCCGCAGATGGACGGGTGTCTGCGCAGCTACCCACGCCATCGTTGCGGGTTGTCCGATTCCCAGCCCCAGTCCGGCCAACGCCATGGCGGCGAAAAGCGCAGGGCCGGGTCTATCGAGCATTCCGAGCACCGGCAAACTGGAGAGGCTGATTGCTGCCAGGGTCATGGTGCCGATTAGGAGCCGTCGACGTGTGAACCGGGTGATCAGCCGGACCATCCAGATTCGCACCACCATGGCAGCAACACCCTCGGTAGCTAGCAGCAATCCGACGGTGAGCGGTGAGAGCCCATGCTGTTGCCCGAAAACGGGAAGAAAGGCCACCAGCAGATCGATCGAGGTGAGCACCGTGAGACTGGCCAGCATCGCCGCCGGCACAGCAGGCAATCGCATCACCGACGAGAAGCTTCCCCGTCCGGGCCGAATGTCTGATACGGGACGCTGCATGAGCGATCCCGGCCACATCTTGAGGCTGATGGCTGACAATGTTGCCACCACCGCCATGCCGGAAACGATTGTGAGCACGATGTGACTGTTCGGGATGTCGATGGCCGACTCGCCGTGGCTGCCGGTCACCTCGCCGACCAGGAAGCCGGTCATGGCCGGTGCAACGATCTGGGCGACTGCGTTCACTGTCGTAAGCGTGGCGAATCTGGTGTCACGCCGTTTCGGTTCACTTCCTTTGGCGATCAACGTCTGCGATGCAACGACCAAGATCAGGTGGCCCAGGCCGAGAAACGCACTGCACACCCCGAGTAGCAGCAGGCTCGACGGGGCAAGCAGGGACAGCAGGGTTGAGCACACCAGGACCCCCCCGAGTACGAGGAACCCCGTCTCGCCTCGACGATCGACCGCCTTTCCGAGCGGAAGCGCCACGACGAGCGCTAGTACAGAGAACGCCGCGGTGATGACACCGACCTGCACCGCTCCCGCACCCGCCGCGAGGCTCTCGTAGGTAATCAATGGCCGGATCGCCGAGCTGATGAACTGGGCAACGAAGGTCACCACCATCAATCGGGCGAACCACGGACGGCTCACGCGTGATGTCCAGCTGCGTTGCGGCAGGATGCCAGTCGTCCCAGACTCGCTCATCCGGTATGCCCAGGGTGCTGAGCAAAGAGGCTGATGATCCACGCAGCTGCCAGAGGCTGTTCGAGGATTAAATGATGACTTGCACCGGGGACCCGCAGTAGTGCTCCTGCAGGACCGAGTGACTCGTGGATCCGCTGGGCCATCGCCTCGTCGACGAAGCCGTTCTCGGCCTGCACCCACCAGGTGGGTATTCGCGCTGGTCGGACGAAGTCGTCGGGGACCTGGGGTCGCAGATAGATGCGGGGGTCGAACTTGAGCGCCCACCGATCACCCGATCGCCGAAATGCGGTCTGCGTGATGTGGTTCATCACTTCAGCAGGAGCCACGGTAACGGGTGGGAAGGTCTTGTAGCCATTGAGTGCTTCGGTTCGTGAGGTGAAGGATCTCACCGGTCGGGCAGCGATCTTCTGGCGCCGCTCCGCGTAGCTGTTGGACGTACGCCGAAGGGGGCTGTCGAGCGCCAGGACTGCACCGAACAGGTCCAACTGACGCTGAGCCGCATTTACCGCTACGAGACCGCCCATGCTGTGTCCGACGAGCAGTGGGCGGGGACGGCAGAAAGTTTCCGCGACGTCGGCCACCTCATCGGACCATGCATCCAGGGTGTACTGCTCCCGGTGTTGGCTGTCGCCATGCCCCGACAAGTCGAGTGCGACCACCCGCCCCGCTCCATTTATGAACGGGGCCAGGTGGTCCCACCATTGGCGCTGGGCCGCCCCACCGTGGATTAGCACCACATCGGGTCCCCCTCGACCGCTTCGGCCTTCCCAACAGTTCACGGTGATCTCGGCGCCGCCGGCACGAACACGCTCAGTGCGGGGGGGAGTGAGATAGGCCGAGTTCCACGAATGCTCGACGTTGACGTCCAGCTTGGCGGTCATCGGCCCGCCTCCATCACTCGGGCCGGCACTTCATCAGCAGCGGCATAACACCTTCCTGCACAACCTCTTCGCGCTGATTGACCAGCTGGTATCGCCGTCGCAACACGCCCCGCTTACCGTCGCTGGTGAGCTTCTTGTCCTCGATGAGGACCTTGACATGGATCGTGTCGCCGTCGAAGACCGGTCCCTTGAACCGCCATTCCTCGATACCGAGCAGGGCGATGGTGCCGGCTTCGAAAACACCGAGTCGCGTGACGAGTCCGGTCAGCACGCTCATGCCCAACACGCCGTGCGCGATGCGTTCGCCGAACTGGCTCTTGCTGGCGAATTCGGCGTCGGTGTGAATCGGGTTGTAGTCACCGGAGAGGCCGGCGAAGGTCGCGACCTCCGCCAGCCCGACCGTCCTGCTGGGGGTGGTGAAGGTGTCCCCGATGTCGAAATCCTCGAAATAGAAGGCCGGCTTTGTTGCGTTGCCCATCAGTTCTCCTCCTCGGGCGTCGATCCGAATGTCTTGCTCTTGATCATGCGCACGGACGTGTAGGTCGCCACCGTTGCGCCCTTGGAGTTCACGACGACGTTCTCGGTCGTCACCACCCCCCGGTCACCGCGTGAGGTCAGCCGCTTGGAGACCACGTTGATCTGGGTCTGGATGGTGTCGCCGGCATATACCGGCGCTTTCCATGTCGGGGTCAGTCCAAGAAGCGCAAGCCCGGTGCCACGCGTAACCCCCGCCGAGAGAATAAGGCCTTCGGCGAACGACAATGTGAGCATGCCAGGGGCGATGCGGCCGGCGTAGTGCTCGGGCAGGTTGACGTACTCCAGATCCATAAAAGTCGGTGTGAGGAACCCACACAGATTCACAAACGCCGAGATGTCGTAGTCGGTGACCGTGCGTCGCGGTGTCTCGATTCGCTGGCCTTCGTAGTAATCCTCGAAATACAGCCCGTCCACGCCGACCCCTCAGTAGGACTTCGGCATCCCCAGCACCTTGTGGCTGAGGTAGTTGAGCACCATGTTCGGTGAGACGGGGGCGACCTGGAACACGCGGTTGTCGCGGAACTTCCGCTCGATGTCGTACTCCCTCGCCAGACCGTAGCCACCGTAGGTCTGCATGCACGTCTGAGCCAGTGCCCAGGATGCCTCGGAGGCAAGGTATTTGGCGATGTTAGCGAGTGCGGGAGCGTTGTCGGCGCCGGCGTCGTAGGCAGCGGCAGCCTTCCAGCGCATCGCATCGGCCGCCTCCAAGTGGGCGTACCCGTTGGCGATCGGATGTTGGATGGCCTGGTTCGCACCGATCGGCTTGCCGAACAGCACACGCTCGTTGGCGTACTTCACTGCCCGCTCGATGAACCACTTGCCGTCACCGATGCACTCGGCGGCGATGACGATACGCTCCGCGTTGAGCCCGTCGAAGAGATACTTGAAACCGACACCCTCCTCGCCGATCAGCGAATCGGCCGGAACCCGCAGATCGTCGATGAACAACTCGTAGGTGTGATGGTTGAACATCAACGGGATCTTCTTCATCGCCAGGCGTGCGGGGTCGACGTCGCGAATGTCGATCAGAAAGCAGGAGATGCCGAGACCGGGCTTCTTCGGGTCGGGCGAGGGGCTCGTGCGGGCCATGATCACCATGAGGTCGGTGTAGGCGGCACGTGAGATGAACACCTTCTGGCCGTTGAGGACCCATTCGTCGCCGTCCCGGCGGGCTGTCGTGGCCAGCTTGGAGGTATCGGTGCCGGCGTTCGGCTCGGTCAGGGCAAAGGTGGTCAGTCGGACGTCACCGCTGGTGATCTGCGGGAGCCACTTCTTCTTGAGTTCCTCCGAGCCGTGGTTGACCACGATTCCCATCGCGAACATCGCTGCGTGGATGGCGGCTCCGGCACCGCCGGAGCGGTTGATCTCCTCGGTGATGACCGACGCCTCGGTTACACCCAGACCCCAGCCGCCGTACTCCTCCGGGATCATCACGGAGTGCAGGCCGGCCGTCTCCGCCGCCTTCGCGAACTCCTCGGGGAAGGCCTCCTTCTCGTCGACCTCCCGGTAGTAGTCGTTGTTGAAGCGGGAGGTGACCGCCTTGGCGGCCTGGAGCACGTCGTCCAGGGTCGCCGTCGTCGCTTCAGTGGAGTTCTCAACAGTCATGATGATTTTCGAACCTTTCTTATCTTGCCCGTGGGTTGGCTCATGCGGTCGCGTTGACGTGGGGCGCGGCGCCGAATGCCCCGCCTTCGGCCAGCGACTCGATCTGGGATTGCTCCACACCGATTTCGGTGAGGATGGCGTCGCGGTGCTCACCCAGACGCGGCACGCGGGCCGGGGTTGGCACCGCGAACCCCGTCGGGTCATCCGGCTGCTTCAGCGAGCCACCGATCGCGTCGTCCACCTCTACGAAGGTTCCTCGATCGGCGAAGTGCTGGTTGTCGAGCACCTCGCTCATCGTCAGGACCGGTGCGACGGGGACGTCGACCGCGGTGAGGGCGTCGACGACCTGCGCCCGGGTCAACTGGGTACTCCAGGCTTCGAGCAATTCCTCGACTTCACGCTGCCGGAGGGAGCGTTCGACGTAGGTCGCGTACCGCGGGTCGTCGGCGAGTTCGGGCTGTCCCATCGCTCGGGACAATCGCGCCCAGAAGTCGTCCCGGTTGACTCCGATGTTGTAGTAGCCGTCCGCGGCTGCGAACGTCCCGTAGGGGACACCGTGGAAGTCGTTTGCCCCGGCGACCTTCGACAGGTGCGCATCGCTGGACTGCACGCGCGCGAGGGCCACGGTCGCCAGCGGCAGCGTGCATTCGGTCAGCGACAGGTCGATCATGCGTCCGCGACCGGTTTGCTCGCGCTCACGCAGCCCGAGCAGCACCGAGGAGTGCGCGGTCATACCGGTCACGATGTCGCCGAGCGCGAACCCGCACCAGGTCGGGCGCCCCTCACGATCCCGGGTGAGGCCGGTGGTGCCGGACAGCGCCTCGGCCACCATCGCCAGGCCGGCACGGTTGGCGTCGAGACCGGCATCGAACAAGCCGAAGCCGCTCATACTGACCACGATCAGCTCTGGGTAGCGTTCTTGAAGATCCGACGGGTGGATCCCGAGGCGGCCCAGCGCTCCGCCACGCATGTTCGTGATGAACACGTCCGCATCGGCCAGCAGCCGGTCGAGCAGCGCGGAACCGGATTCGGACTTCAGGTCGAGGGTGATGCTGCGCTTGCGCCGGTTGAGTGAGGCGAAGTACCCCGACATGGTGCCTTGATCGGTGGTGCGGATCGGCTCGCGACTACGGGTCAGTTCGCCCTGGGGCGGCTCGACCTTGATTACGTCGGCACCCTCATCGGCCAGGAGCATCCCGCAGTAGGGTCCGGCGATGAGGTGGCAGAGTTCGACGACCTTGATGCCGTCGAGTACACCTTCCCGCACAGGGGTGTGATCGTTCATCGGGGGGCCGGTCCTTTCGACGGTCGCGCAAGTAGTTCGAGGAGCCTCGATACTGGAGCATCCTGCGCCAGCACCTGAACGGTGTCCCACAGTTCCTCAACGGTCACGGCTGCTCCGCCGTGCTGGAAGCAGTCGGCCGCCTTGGCCTTCAGTTGATCGACGGTAAGGCGGTGCTCCGGACTCCCGGAGACGGTCTTACCGACGAAGGTCTGCTCGGTGCCGTCCTTGAGCCGGACCGTCGCTGTCACCGGCGCCATGGCCAGGAAATCGACGTCTTCGGTGGGGCGGACGGTGATGCGTTCGGCCGCGAACCCACCGACGACCGGGTCACGCAGTGCCTCGTCGGCGAAGTCGCCGATCAGGACGGCGCCGCGGTGCAGTGCGACGCTGGCGGTATAGCCGATGCAGAACTGTGCATCCACGATGTTGGCAGTAGCGGGATCGAAGGTCCGGCCGACCATGTTGAACGCCTGGCCGCTTGTGTCGAACGTGATGTGCTCGACGGCCTCCGGTGTGATCCCGGATTCGCGGATTCGGAGCGTCAGGTCGATGGGTGCATGTGTGAAGCGGCATGCGGGGTAGGGCTTGAGGCTGAGATCGGTCAGGTAGCCGGCGTGTTCGGCATCCTCGAGGAGGATGTCGCGGTTGAACTGGCCGTCCTGGTAGAGGTTGATGAAGCCGGCGCGGCCGTCGAAGACGTTGCGTGGGCCGTCGACACCAGCACCGGCCAGTGCTGCACCGAAGAGGACGTCCTTGGCGACGACGGCGGGCTGGAAACGCTTGGCGAGGGTGCCGTCGATGATCGACTGCAGACTGCCCGATGTCTGCGCGAGCTGGTGCCCGAGCAGGCTTACTGCCTGGGCGACGTCCCACCGGCGGAGGCGGGCAATCGCGAGCGCGGCTCCGATACCGCCGCTGACGACGCTGTAGTTCCAGCCCCGACTGCCCTTGGGGCCACCGGCCCGGCCGACCCGCATTGCGCCGTCGAGGCCCACGACCAGCGCGGTCAGGAACTCCTGGCCGCCGCAGTCGGGCCGATTTTCCTCCAGGTCCGCGACCAGTGCCGGGAGGACGACGCTTGCAGCGTGCAGCGGCACCGCGTCGTCGGTGTCGTCGTAGTCGAGTGCGTGCAGTGCACCTCCGTTGGCCACGGCCGCGAATGGCGCCGGCGCGGTGTCCGAGGTGCCCCAGATGGTGGCGTTACCGGTACCCCAGGTGGACAGTGCGGTGCGTGCCTGGGGGACGCCGGGGGAGTGGAGCCCGCCGAGTGCGCAGGCCAGTGTGTCGAAGAGGACCTCGAGGGCCGCCTCGATCGTGGCTGGATTGAGGTTGGGGTAGCTCTGGCGCACGGCGTGCTCGGCCAGCCGTTCCGCCAGGTCGACGGTGCTCTCGGTCATCGGGTCTCCTCGGCCTTGTCGATTTCGAAGTCGAACAGTCGAACTGGTTTCGACTGGCGGACCTTTATCTTTACGCGCAGGTCCGGCCGGAGGGCCTCCCACGGCGCGAGGATCCTGCTCAGGCAGCGCACTCCCTCGTCGAGATCGACCAGGCACAGCACATACGGGACCTCGTCGGCGAAAGTCGCAGGGGCCGCCGAGACTTCGGTGTAGCTGTACAGGGTGCCTCGGCCGCTCAAATCCACCCAGTCCAGTTCGGATTTCCAGCACTCAGGGCAGATGGGCTTGGGTGGGAAGGTCATGTGGGAGCACTCGCGGCACCTGGTGGTCCGAAGGACTCCGTCGTTCAGTCCCTGCCAGAACGGTTCGGTGAAAGGGGTGACCCGCGGCGGGTAGGCCAGCGTTGTCCCCGTCGTTTGGATTGGCATCAGTCTGACTCCGTTCACGCGCCGTGGCCAGTGAGGATGTGCATCATCGTGGCGTTGTAGTCGCCGAGTTCGCCGGTGACGGCGCCGATTCCGGCGCCAGTCACCTGACGCTCTCCTGCCTCTCCGCGCAATTGCTCCACCGCCTCGTAGACGTTGTAGAGGGGTGTCACGTGCGGCGGGTGTCCGCGGCTGGCGCAGCCGCCGGACGGCGAGATCGGTACCTGGCCGCCGATGGTGGTCGCCCCACTAGCGGCGGCGGCGCCGCCGGTGCCCTTGGGGAACAGTCCGATGGATTCGCTCAGGATCAGTTCGACGATGGAGCAGGGAGCGTAGACCTCGGCGAAGTCGATGTCGTTGACCGAGATGCCGGCCTCGTCGTACGCCTTCCCGGAGGCGATCTCCGCCGACTCGAACCATGTCAGCGGACGCGGTCGGCTCGACACCTGGTGGATGCCCTCGTGATGGAAGCCGCGCGAGACGACGTCGACGTAGCGGGTGCCCAGGGAACGGGCAAAATCTGGATCCGCGATCACGATGGCCACCGCCCCGTCGGACCGCGGGGGCACGTCCAGCAGGCCGAGCGGTTTGACGATGTCCCTCGCCGCGACGACGTCCTCGACGGTGATCGGCTTGCGCATCTGCGCGAGCGGGTTCATCGAGGCGTGATAGCGATTCTTCACCGGGATCGACGCGAGTTCCTCACGGGTGAGGCCATATTCGTGCATGTAGCGCACCGCGTTGAACGCATACCAGGCGATGGGGGTGACGCCGAAAGGAACGTGGAAGTCCACGTCACCGACGGCCCGCATCGACCAGGTCATGTGCTCACCGGTGGGGACGTGCAGTTCCTTGTTGACGCCGAGAGCTACGGCGACCTTGGCCTTGCCCGAGGCGACACGCTCGAGTGCGACGTCGAAGGCGATGGAGCCGGTCAGGCCGTTGCCCAGGACCTCCATCAGGATGTCACCCACCGCCATCTCGAGGTATCCGGCCATGAACGTCCCGAAGTACCGCTGGTCCGCGTAGGGGCGCGGAGTGGAGAAGATCAGCGCATCGATGTCCTTCTTGGTCAGGCCTGCGTCGGCTATTGCCGCGACCAGCGCCTGGGCCATCATCTCGTGCTCGAGCTTGTCGAGGTGCTTGCCGACCGGCAGGGCCCCGATTCCCACCACGGACGCGATCGGCTTCATGATTCCGTCACCGTTGCCCTTCGTTTACAAGGAGGAATTTGACTGACACTTAGATGTATGTCTGACATTAGACTCGTCGGCGAGGTTGGTGTCAAGGGTCACCGGCGTTCGAATGCACGGAAGAGGGTCGTGACTGCGTCGAGAGACTCGAGTTCGGGCAGCCGAGCGAGCAGGGCCCCAAGGGCACCTGCCTGATCGGGAGCGAGGGCACGGAGGGCCAGTGACTCGAACTTCTCACGCACCTCGGCATCGCTCATCGGGTTCGCCGGATGACCGCGTGGCACGTCGGCGGCCGCCGACAATGTCGAACCGTCCACCATGGTCAGGGTGAGTTCGGTCGGGCAACTGTCCCGGGTCGCTCGATTCGTCAGGTCGAAACGTTCCACCACACTGATGCGGTCGATGATCGAGAAGAGTTCGGGATCCGTCAGCCGCTCGCTCGTGAATGCCGCATCCGACAGTTCACCGTCGACGAAAGCGGCAGCCATCAGGTAGGGCATGCTGTGATCTGCGGTTTCGCGGGTTGGTGGACGCCACTTCTCCGCGGCGTCGCCTCGGCCGCCCCCGATCGAGCGCCACGCGTTCGCGCAGGTCGCCACGTCGATCGCAACGATCTCGGAGAGGGCGGCGCGGTCGCGCAGCTCGGTGACCAGGTCGACGGGCACCTGACCCCAGTAGCAGGCCGGATGTCGTTTGAGGCTGGCTCGCTCGATGGCCGACGGGTCCGCTCTTGTCAGTGTGAGATCGAAGGTGGGCCATACCCGTTCGAGTAGTCCATCCTTGCCCTCGAACGGTTCGGAAGGCCCACTCATCCCGGCCGCAGCCAGTCGGACGGCGAATGTCGCTGTCATGGCGGCATGGCCGGTGGCCGCTGCCTTCCACTCGGATAGCTCGCCGAACCTGGTCACCCGCAGCGGGATGCCGGGTACGACGGCGAGGGAGAGGGCGTGTGCGATCTTCTCCCGAGGCAGCCGGAGGATCTTGGCCTGGCCGGCGGCGATGCCGAGCGAGCAATACACCCCTTGATCCCATCCGCCATCGGGGGGCACCGCCTCAGCCAGCCGGGTCGCGATTTCGTAGGCGAGGTAGATCGCGGTGACGGCGTCGGCGCCGGTCCCCCCCATCGCCTCGGTCATCGCGAGCAGGGCGGGGATCATGTCACTCGGGTGTCCCGAGACCCCGAAGTCGTTGAAGTCGAGATAGCGGTCGGCTGTGGCGTTGGTGAAGGCGACCTGGTCGACGAGGTACTTCTCCGGCTCGCCGTACATCGACGCCACGAGAGGTCCGCCGATACCGCGGGTGACCTCGCGGGCGATGCCTGCGGGCTGGCTGGCGAAGCCTCCCGCGCCGCATCCGACGGTATCTGTCGTATGGCGTACGACGGCGCGGACGGCGCCGGGGGTGAGCGTCTCGAAGTCGGTCGCTTGGATGAAGTCGACCAGTGAGGTAAGCAGCTTGTCCATGGAATCGTCCGGGGTCAGCCGAGCTGGCGAGTGAGGACCGCGACGTCGGCGACGGACTCGAGCTGGTCGATGGTGGTAACGAGCTGTTTGATCTCGGTGTCCGCGAAGTGACGGGTGGCGTGGGCGGCACAGTCCTCGAACTTCGTCACCAGCTGTGACCAACCGAGGGGGTTGTGGGCAGCGCCGGGAGTCTCGTCGTGCCTGGCCTCGCCGTAGAGTTCGCGACCGTCCTTGAGGATGAGTCGGACAGCCCCCGCGGGTAGCTCCTTGCCCCAGTTGTACTGGGGGTCGTCGACGAACACGACCTTCGACGCGACTTCGTAGACGAGCGGATCCGCGCGGCGCTCCGGCGAGAAGTCGCCAACTCCCACCGTCCCGTTCAGTAATGCGAGCGAGACCGTGAAGGGGATGCTGAACTTGGCGTCGTTCGAGGTCGGGGGCCGTCGGCGGAACTCCGACGGCTCGCTCAGCTTTTTCGCGAAATCGCCGCCGAAGACCTCGATCTTCTCGATCTCGTCGGTGCGACCGGGTCCGCCCATCAGTCGGAGCGCGGTGTCGATGTAGGCGTGCGTGAGACCGCAGCTAGGCCACATCTTGTAAAGGATGGTCGAGCCTTGGAACTCGCTGCCGAGATCGGCGACCATCGCGTCACGGTCCCACTCACCGAAATAGACCGGCAGAAAAGCGGCGTGACCCTCGAGTGGGGTCGATGTGGCTTTGACACCCTTCTCGGCCAGCAGGGCCGAGAGCACCGCGGCCTTCGCGGCGAACCCGCCGTACATCCCACGTAGATCGCCGCCGGTGCCGTAGGCGGTCTGCATCGTGCTAGCAGCCTGCGTGCAGGCGATGCCGAGCGCGTCGGCCACTTGCTTAGCATCCAGACCGAGCAGCTTGGCGCATGCCGCCGCCGAGGCGAGCGTCCCCACGACCGGGGTCATGAACCAGTCCTGCTTCCACGTGACGTTCTTGCGGAGTCGCGCGAAGAGGTCCTGGCCGACCGCCAGGGCGGTGATGAAGTCCTCGCCCGTCACGTCACCCTTGCGTTCCGCCACGGCGAGCAACGCCGGTAGCACTGTGACGCTCGGATGGTGCCCTTCCGGCAGATGGTCGTCGTAATCGAGGCCATGACCCATGGAGCCGTTGACGAAGGCGGCGGAGACAGCGGGGAGCTTCCCTCCGAAGCCGAACAGTGTGCTTTCCGGCTTGCCGCCCCATTCCCTGGTGAGTTCGACGATGGCCGGCATGACGTCCATGAGACCGCTCGCGCCCAGGATCACACCAAGGGTGTCGAGAGTGCTGTATTTAGCGGAGCGGATCGCCTCCTCCGGGAGGGACCGGTATGTCGCTTTTGTTACGTATCGCCCAAACACATTCGCGAGATCCTCTTGCGCCATCATGCGCTACACCACCATCCATTCGCCCGTCAAAATCTTTACCATTCAGATAATAGTCTGACATTACATTCTGGGTATCACAACCCTCGTATTTCGGGTGAGAACGCATGCGCGTGCCCCTGGTGCACCGAACGAGGTTCCCTGTCACGCCTGTGTAGTGGCATCGCCGACGACTCGGATCGGCGGGCTCGATCTGAGAAACGGGTGGGATGCGAGAGACTGTTTTGTAGGTCCGGTGTGCATCGACGAAGTCGAGTTGTGCCGTACGGGTCGACCTCCCGGCTGCCTGTCAACTCTGCTATTGCGTGAATCGATACGCGGCCAGGCCGAGGCTATGCAGTTCCCCGATCCGGTGTGATCTTGCCCCGCGATGCACTGACTGTTAAATGTTAGACCTTGCACAGCGTGTCAATTGCCATATATAGTGGCTTCCGGGCCGCCGATGGTCTCTACCGCAACCGCGCCCCGTGCGGACACGCTTCATTACGGAAAGCGCGTTAGACCGCCTTAAGCGGAAGCGCGCGATGCCAGGCGAGTCGGATTCCCATATCCCGCCGTCTGCCATCTCTTGCTGAACAGACTTCGTGGCCCGCCGCTTGCAGATAGGGCGGCGGCGGGCCGCGACACCAATCAATCATTGTACGAACGAGTTGCGAAGGACGCCGATGACCACAAACGTCCAGACCGAAGGGCCGCTGACGGGCTTGCGGGTGGTCGACATGACCACGTCCTACGCCGGACCCACAGCAGCGATGTACCTTGCCGACCTCGGGGCCACGGTCATCAAGGTCGAGCGGCCGGGCTATGGCGACGACGCCCGCAGTTGGGGTCCGCCCTTCGTCGACGGAACTTCGGCATGGTTCGCCTCGGCCAACCGCAACAAGAAGTCCGTGGTCCTCGATTTGGGCTCGGTATGCGGGCGGCAGGTCTTGCTGCGGCTGCTCGACACCGCAGATGTTTTCCTGCAGAACACGAACCCGGCCAAGCTCGTTCGCTTGGGAATCGACGGCGACACGCTTCGTCGGCGCAATCCAAGGCTGATCTACTGCGCGATGTCCGGCTTCGGCCTGGACGGCCCGGACAGCGACCTGCCGGGATACGACCTCGTCGCGCAGGCACGTTCCGGGCTGATGTCGGTCACCGGCGAAAAGGGTGGCAGCCCTCAACGCGTCTCGACCGCCCTCTCGGACGTGGTCACCGGCATGTGCGCCGCGATCGCAATCAACGCAGCCGCCGTACGACAGGCCCGCACCGGGGAAGGCGAGATCATCGACGTCTCGCTGCTCGATACCGACCTCGCGCTCATGGCGCCCCGTATCGCGGCGTACCACGCAGGGGAGTCCGAGCCGGCCCCCAGCGGCGGAACCGACTCCGTACTCGCCGTCTACCAACCCTTTGACACCTCGGACCGCAGCATCGTCATCGCGATCGGCAACGATGCGATGTGGCAACGCTTCTGCACCGCCGTCGACCTCCCCGAACTCGCAACAGACCCGTCACTCGCAGACAACGCCGGCCGCCGCGAGCACAGAGCACGGATCACCGACATCATCGCGCAACGTCTCGTCACCCGGACGGCCACGGACTGGCTTCGCATTCTTGGCGAGGTTGACGTTCCCGTCGCGCTGGTCCAGACGCTGTCAGAGGTCGTCAAGGACCCGCAGGTTGTGGCCCGAGGTGCACTGCTTCCAGTACCCGACTCAGCGGGGGAACTTGTCACGGTGCACAGCCCCTTCCGACTCGCTTCAATGCCGCTACGCAACGAACGCTTCCCGGATCTCGGCGCCGACACCCGCGAGGTACTGCTCGAGCTCGGCTACAGCCACGACGAAGTGGCCGGCTTGCTTGTCAGTGGCGCGGTCACCGAGCCGACGAACGTTGTACGCGAGGAAGCTGTCTCATGAGCGTGGTCAAAGTCGAGCGTGCAGGGTCGGTCACGACAGTGACGATCAATAGACCTGAAGCCTTCAATGCCCTCAACACCGACGTGATAGCCGCTCTATTAGACGCCGTCACCTACTCGGCCGCCGATCCCGCAGTGCGTGCGGTCGTGCTCACAGGTAGCGGAGAGAAGGCCTTCAGCGCGGGAGCGGACCTGAAGGAACTCGCGGGGATGGGGCCGGATCGCGCCCGGGAGGTTATGGCCTTGGGTCAGCGCATCTTCCGTGCCATGGAGCAGGCACCGATCCCGATCATCACTGCAGTCAATGGACTTGCCCTTGGTGGCGGTTTCGAACTCATTCTCACCTCAACCCTGCCCGTGCTGTCGACGAAAGCGTCACTCGGACTGCCCGAATCCGGTCTGGGACTGATTCCCGGATACGGCGGCACCCAGCGGTTGCCTCGGGCGGTGGGTGAGCGTGTGGCCGCGCACCTGATGCTCACCGGGAGCCGACTCGACGCGGACCGCGCCTACGCGCTCGGACTGACCCCTCTCCCACCAGTCGAGCCCGATCAGTTGCTGGCCACTGCGACCGCCCTCGCCGAGAAGATCGCAGCACAGGGCCCGTTGGCGGTCCGCGCCATCCTGCACGCCCTCGAGGTCGGTCGTGACGCCCCACTCGATGCCGGGCTCGGCGTCGAGACGGGACTGGCGGCACTGGCTGTCGCAGGCGACGAGTCCACCGAGGGCATCGGCGCGTTCCTCGAGCGCCGGCCCGCGAAATTCGCGAACCCGGAGGCGCACCGATGAGTGTCGAACCACTCGAAATCGATACCGACCCGAAGGCGTATCTGACACTGCACGAGCTGCTTGACGAGCCTGCGGCGGACGCAGCGCTCACCGACCGCGAATTACAGGTGCGCGCACAGACCCGGGACGTCGTGGCCCGCGAGGTCGCACCCCGGGCGGCGCACCTCGACACAACCCACGAATTCGCTCATGAGAGCGTCCAGGCGCTGGCCGCGGCAGGTCTGTGCGGACTGATCTTCCCCGAACACCTCGGTGGCACAGCCGACACCAACGTCGCCTACGCCGTGGCGATGGAGGAAATCACCGCCGGCTGCGCGGCAACGAGCCTGGTCTTCATGACGCAAATGCACGCGGCCTACCCGATCCTGCTCACCGGAACCGACGAGCTGCAGCGCCGCTACATTCCCGGGCTGCTCGACGGGTCACTCTACGGGTCACTCGGAATCACCGAGCCCGACGCGGGATCCGACGTGTCGAGCCTGACGACGACCGCCACACCGACTGATGACGGTTGGTCGCTCACTGGGCAGAAGACGTTCATCACCACCGGAGACCGCGCCGACGTGATCATCTGCTTCGCCACCGTGGATCGATCGCGTGGCCGCGACGGAATCACCGCATTCGTCGTCGAGGGCGGCTGGGCCGGAGTTGGCCACGGCCAGCCGTTCCACAAGATGGGGATGCACGGCTCGAGCACCGCCGAACTCTTCTTCGACCAGGTCGAGATCCCGCGGGACAATCTCCTCGGAACCGAGGGAGGCGGCTGGTCGGTTGTGATGAGTTCGGTGGTCAAGTCCCGGATCAGCGCCGCCGCTCAGGGCGTCGGGCTCGCGCGCGCGGCGTATGCCCGGACGCTGGCCGCGCTGACCCGGCTGCATGGCAGCCGCCTCTCCGACGAGCACACCTTCGCCCTCGCCGACCTGCGCGGCCGGATCCTCCAGGGCAGGCTACTGCTGCAGGCGGTCGCCCGTCAGGCTGACACCGATCCGCACATCACCCCCGGCCAGATCGGTGTGATGAAGCAGTCCTGCACCGACCTGGGCTTTTCGGCCTCGATCGAAGCCGCCCGCATTCTCGGCCCCTACGGCGACCTCGCCGATATCGGTGTCGAGCGGTGCCTGCGCGACGCGAAAGTCACGCAGATTTACGACGGCACCAACGAAATTCAGCGGCTGCTCATCGGCCGCGAGACCACCCGTGCGATGAAGGAACTGGCATGACATCACTGGAAGGCAAAGTCGCGATCGTCACCGGAGCCGGCCGTGGGCTGGGCCGATCGATGGCCCACGCGTTGGTCGAGGCGGGTGCTGCGGTTACCGTGGCCGCCCGCACCAGCGCCGAACTCGACAGCTTCGTCGAGGAGGCGAAGGCCGCCGGTGGCCAGGCGTTGGCATGTCCGACCGACATCACCGACGAGACGTCCGTGGAGCGGATGGTCGAGGCCACCGTCGAGACCTTCGGTCGAGTGGACGTACTGGTCAACAACTCCGGGATCGTCGCGTCCACCCCCCTCGTCGAGCAGTCCGCCGAGGAATGGGATCGGGTCGTCGCCACCAATCTGCGCGGCACCTATCTCGCCACCCGGGCCGTCGGCCGCCATCTGCTTGCACAGAAATCGGGCAAGGTCGTCAACATCGCCTCCAACTTCGCCTTGCAGGGTGTCGCCAACCACGCTGCGTACTCCGCATCCAAGGCCGGGGTCATTGCCTTCACCCGTTCGATGGCGATCGAGTGGGCGCGCTACGGCATCCAGGTCAATGCCATTGCACCCGGGTACTTCGCTACAGCCCTCAACGCCGAGATGCGTGATGACGCCGACGCCTTGGCCAGCGTGGTGCGTGCCATCCCCGCGCGCCGGCTGGGCGAACCCGATGAACTCAAACCCTGGTTGCTGCTGCTTGCCGGCGGTGACTCGAATTTCATGACTGGCGAGGTCATCGTCATCGATGGCGGCCAGAGCGTCCGCTGAAAACCGACCGGAGGACAACCAGTGAGTAACGACAGCAAGACCGTCGCCGTCCTCGGCGCCGGAACCATGGGCTCAGGTATCGCGACCGTGATGGCCCGTGCCGGTCACCAGACGATCCTCTTCGACATCAACGAGGCCAACCTGCAGCGCGGCATCGACACCGTGCGCGGCTTCTTCGACAAGAGCGTCAAGCTCGGCAAGCTCGACGCAGACGCTGGACACGCCGCCAAGAACGGGCTCGTCGGCACCACCGATCTCACCGACCTCGCGTCGTGCGATGTGATCGTGGAGGCGGTCTTCGAGGACCTGCAGCTGAAGAAGGACACCTTCGGCCGCCTCGACGAGATCGTCTCGGAGTCAACGCTGTTCCACACGAACACCTCGACGCTGTCGGTCACCGGGATCGCCTCCGGCTCCCGGCTGCCGGAGCGGGTCGTCGGCACCCATTACTGCAACCCGGCGCCGCTGATGAAGCTCGTCGAGGTCGCCGACGGCCGGCACACCGCCGACTGGGCACACAAGGCGACCATCGAATTCCTCGGCTCGCTCGGCAAGACGAGCGTGGTCACCCAGGACCGTCCCGGATTCATCGTCAACCGTTTCCTCATTCCGTGGGAGAACTCCTGCATCCACGCACTCGAGGCGGGGCGGGGAACCAAGGAGTCGATCGACGCCGCCGTGCTCGGATCCCTCGGCCACCCGATGGGGCCGTTCCGGCTCCTCGACATCGTCGGCATGGACATCCACCAGCAGGTCGCCACCCGCCTCTACGAGCAATTGCGCGACCCGAAGTTCTTCCCGCCGCCGATGGTCGAGCGGATGGTCGCGGCGGGCGATCTGGGCCGCAAGACCGGCCGCGGCTTCTACGACTACGACGACACCCGACTCTTCGGGTCCTGAGGAGTAACCATGAGCGAGTCCACCACCGACTTCTCGACGATCGGTCTGCTCGGGTTCGGCACCATGGGCGCCGGCATCGCCCACGTGCTGGCCTCCTCCGGGCGCACGGTGATCGTCCTCGACACAGACCAGGACCGTCTGGAAGCGGGCAGCGCCGCAGTCACCGCGTTCCTCGACGACAGCATCGCCCGCGGCACCGGCACCGACGAGGACAAGACCGCGGTACTGACCCGGATCATCACCACCACGCACGTCGCCGACCTCGCCGGTGTCGACGCCGTAATCGAGTCGGTCACCGAGAACGCAGAGGTGAAGACGGTCCTGTTGCGTGAAGTCGCCACCGTGGTGGGGGAACAAATTCCCCTCCTGACCAACACCTCTGCACTCTCGGTCACCGACCTTGCTGCCGCACTGCCCAACCCGGCGCGTGTGGCCGGGCTGCACTTCTTCAACCCAGCACCGGTACAGCGCACCATTGAGGTGGTGCGCGCTCTGCAGACCGACGGGGACCTGATCGAGCGGCTCGTCGCCTTCGTCGACACCCTCGCCGAGAAATCCGCAGTCGTAGTCAGGGACCGGCCCGGGTTCTTGATCAATTCCCTATTGTTGCCTTATCTCAACGACGTCATCGCGGAGTACGACGACGGATTGGCCACCGCGGAGGACATCGACGTCGCCCTCGAGCTCGGTCTCGGCTACAAGACCGGGCCCCTGAAGATGCTCGACACGATCGGGCTCGACGACCACCTCCACGCATCCGAAGCGGCATACGCCGCCACACTGGACTCGCGATACGCGCCGCCACCCCTGCTGCGTCAGATGGTCGCCGCCGACCGGCTCGGCGACAAGAACGGCCACGGATTCCGCACCGGACAGCCCACCGAGGAGAAGAACTGACATGGCATACGACGACATCCTGACCAGCACTGACGGCCCAGTCCTCACCATCACCCTCAATCGGCCCGACGCAGGAAACAAATTCCGGTACCAGACCTGCCTGGAGCTCATCGACGCACTGCAGAAGTTCCGACTCGATCCGCAACTGCGTGCCGCGGTACTGACCGGTGCCGGCGAAAAGTTCTTCTGCATCGGCGGCGAACACGATCCGATCACCTCCCTCGACCAGTCCCAGGTGCTGCCGATCATCGACGTCTACCAGGCGATCGACACCATCCCGAAGCCGATCATCGCCGCCGTCAACGGCTTCGCGGTCGGCGGCGGAAACGTGCTGCACACCGTGTGCGACCTCACCATCGCATCGGATAACGCGGTCTTCCGGCAGGTCGGCCCGATGGTGGGCAGCTTCGACGCCGGATACGGCAGCTGGTACCTCGAGGACACCATCGGTCGTAAGCGCGCCAAGGAGATGTGGTACCTGAACAAGAAGTACACCGCCGAGCAGGCCCGCGAGATGGGCCTAGTCAACGAGGTCGTTCCTTCGGAGGAACTCCAGGCTCGCGCCGCCGAGGTGGCCCGCGAGATCACGAGCCGAAGCCCGCTGGCGATCGGCGGGATGAAGGGCGCCTTCTCCGCCCGCCACAACGGGGTCTCAGGCCAGGCACGGATGGCCCACGACCAGCAGCTGACCCTCTACCTCCAGACCAAGGAGGCGCACGAAGTCAGTGCTGCGTTCGGCGAGCGCCGTCAACCCAAGACCGAGAGTTTCTGGTCGTGAGCTGGTCATCGGGGTGGTGGGGTCCCGCCCTCCACAGCGATCAGGGCGATCTACGCGCCATGTTGGACGCCTTCGTCGCCGCGCACAATCCGGTGCTCGACGACGAACCGGATGCGGTGGCCGGGTTGGTCACCGAACTAGCCGAACTCGGGGTCTGGACCCTCGGCACAGTCGAATCCGCGGGTGGGGGAGGTGCGGCACGGGACCTGACCGCACTGGCCCTCGAACGGCTCGGCCGTGCCTGGCCCGCGCTGGGCTGGGCGGCCGCGCAGGCGCACGCCGCCGTCGACGTCCTCGCCGACGACAACCGGTTCGCCGACCTCGTCGCCCAGATCCATACCGGTCAGGCATCCGTCGCGGTCGCCGACAGCGTCTCGTCGCATGTCCGGTTGGCATTCACCGGCAATACGCTCACCGGCTCGATCGACCGAGTCGACGCGGCCGCCGCACAGCCGTACTTGCTGGTGCTCGACGGTGACGACACAGCTCTACTGGTGTCTCCGGCCGCGGTGACGTTCACTCCGCTGCGGCGCACCGGGCTCGGCGGCGCACTCACGCGAACCGCCGATGTCGACGCCGCCGGTGACACACTCCACGAACTGACCGGAATCGACGCCAACGCCGCCAGAAACCGGCTGCGGCTCGGCGCGGCCGCTGTCGCGGCCGGTATCGCTGGTGCCGCTGCTGATGCGGCCGCGGACTACGCAGCCGACCGCCGTCAATTCGGTAACACACTCACCGCAATTCCCACGGTGCGTCAGTCCCTGCTCTACCAGGCCACCCGCTCGATAACCACACTCGGCGCCGCTCTGACCGCCGAGGACCCGGTGCAGACGTTTGCCGTCGCGCAGCAGGCGTGCGACAGCGCGATCCAGGTCGCTGCCGACGCCCTGCAGTCGCACGGCGGCTATGGCTACCTAGCGGAGTACAGCGCCGAGCGTCGACTGCGCGACGCGGTGTCGCTCCGCGCCGCGGTCGACACCCAGGGTGGCGCGGTCGCCACCGCCCGCGCTCTCGTAAGCCTTCCGCCCGCGCCCACTGCCCTCTGGAAGGACGTGTCATGACCTCGACCTACCGGCCACTGGCCGACGTCCTCGACGGGCAGGCCACACCGATCGACGACGAGACCGCCGAGGCCTGGCGAGCCGAGGGCTGGTGGGAGAACCGGTCGATCCGATCGCTGCTGACAGACATCGCCGAGACCGACCCCGACCGACTCGCTCTGATCGGCCGCCGCAGCGAGGGCAATCGGATCACCCGTACCTACCGGGAGTTCGACCAGAACGCGCACCACGCCGCGCGCGTCTTCGCCGCGCTCGGTGTCGGTGTCGGCGATGCGGTCGTGCTGATGCTGCCGAACTGGGTGGAATACCCCGAGATGGTCTTCGGGATCAACGAGATCGGCGCGATCTATGCAGGTATCCCGGTCGCCTACGGTGAGAAGCAAGCTGCGGCGATCCTGCGGCGCAGTAGGGCCAAGGTACTGGTCATCCCGCGCCGCTGGCGCAGCAACGATACCCTCGAACTCTCCCGTACGCTCCGTGCGCAGATTCCCACCCTCGAGCACGTGATCGTCCTCGACGAGGACGATTCAGACCTCCTGGACGGCGAGTCGCTGTGGTCCAGCCATGCCGATGTGCCCACCCGCCAGTTCCCGGACCCGGAACCCAGCCGGGTCTGCTACCTCGGCTTCACCTCCGGCACCACCGGCGAGCCGAAGGGTGCGATGCACAGCCACAACACTCTGATCTACTCAGCCCGGCAACAGGCGACACACGTGGGACCGACCGCCTACGGGGATCCGATGGTCCAACTGGTGGCGTCACCGGTCGGCCACCACACAGGTTTTGTATGGGGCATCCTCTTCACGGTCGTGCTCGGCGGGACGGGGGTGCACGTCGATCGCTGGGACCCGAAATGGGGTGTGCAGGTGATACGACAGGAAGGGGTGACCACGTTCTTCGGAGCACCAGCCTTCCTGCAAGACATGGTTCGCACCGACCTGGCCGGGGACCCGTCCAACCCATTGAAATGCCTTGTCATCGCAGGCTCGTCAGTACCACGGGGTCTGCCGGCGCAGGCACAAGAGGCACTCGGCGCCTACATCTGCCCGGCCTGGGGAATGACCGAGTGCAGCATCATCGTCTCGTGTACGCCGACCGAACCCGATACGATCCAGAGCACAGACGGCTCGGTCTTCGCCGGCTCGGAGGCGCGGGTCGTCGACGAGAACGGCGCGGACGTCGCAGTGGGCGAGGTCGGTGATCTACTCGTCCGTGGTCCGTCGGTGATCTACGGATACTACGATCGGCCCGACGCGACCGCCGATGCCTTCGCACCAGGATTGTGGTTCAAGACCGGCGATCGGGCCAGCCTCGACGAGCACGGCTGGTTGTCCCTGCGGGGACGAACCAAAGACATCATCATCCGCGGCGGCGAAAACATCCCGGTCACGGACGTCGAGTCGATCATTTTCGACCATCCCGACGTGCTGAACGCCGCCGTCGTCGGCCTGCCCGATGATCGGCTCGGTGAGCGGGTGTGCGCAGTCCTCGTCGTCAAAGCCGGCTGCCCGGAGCCGACCGTAGAAACTTTGGGTGATTACCTTCTCTCCCAGGGGCTCTCCAAGCACTACCTACCGGAGCGGGTGGTCGCACTCGCGGAGCTGCCGATGACTCCCAGCGGTAAAATTCAGAAGTTCAAGCTTCGGGAGATGATCGTGTGACCACTCGGCAAGCCCTGACCGGTCAACCGAATCGGTTTGTTGGCCTTCACGCGGGCATTGGACGCACACATGGTGGACGGCCCCTGAACCGATAGTGCCAAGCTGGCTGGACCTTCCCGCCTGCGGTGTTCTGGAACCCGCGGCGGAATCGGAATGCGAACCCTGAAGCGAATTTCAATGGGTACCCGCGCCAGCGGCATCACATCGACTCTACGGTGGAGCCAGCATCATGATCGGCCAGCTCCGCCCACGGCTATCGCCGCGGCGCGATCTAGGCCATCACGAACTCGCGTTGTCACTGCTTGTCCACCCATGACCCGGCCCACCCCGGTCAGAGCACAACGTCATCGAACCTCGCGCCGCCTGCTCGTGTGCGGGATGCCTGAACAACGAAACTGCATCTACGAATTTAAGGAACTCACCATGCGTGCGGCTCTAGTCACGGAGTTCGGACCTCCGTCCGGCCTGGTGATCGCGGATGTCCCCGATCCGGTTCCCGGTCCCGGGGAGGTGGTCATCGAGGTCGGCGCGGTCAGCATCAACTTTCCGGACATCCTCGTTGTTGAAGGCAGCTACCAGAACCTTCCGCCGCGACCGTTCAGCCCCGGCAAGGAGGCCGCGGGTCGGGTCCTTGCGGTCGGAGAGGGTGTCGCCCGCATCGCCGTCGGGCAGCGGGTCCTGACACTTGTCGAGTACGGCGGCTACGCCGAGCAGCTGGTGGTGTCGGAGGAATTGGTAGTGGAGCTGCCGGACAGCATGAGCTATGAGGAAGCCGCGGCCCTCGGGCTCGTAGCCTCCACGGCGCATCTCGGCCTGTTTCGCCGCGGCCAGGTGCAGCCGGGCGAGACGGTCCTGGTCACCGGTGCGGGCGGCGGAGTCGGGTCGGCCGGCGTGCAGTTGGCGAAGGCAAAGGGCGCCCGAGTAATTGCCCTCGCCCACGACGAAGTCAAGGGTGAACTCGCGCGGCGGCAGGGTGCAGACCTCGTGCTCACCTCCACTCCGGAAACATTACGTGACGACCTGCTCGCCGCTACCGATGGCGCGGGCGTCAACGTCGTTCTCGAGACGCTCGGCGGCGAAATTCTCACCCAGATCATCCGCGCGACTGCCTGGGAAGGCCGGATTGTGATCGTCGGGTTCGCCTCCGGCAGTCAGAATTCCATCAAGCCCGGACACATTCTAGTGAAGAACATCAGCCTGATCGGTCTCCAGAGCAGTGACTACCACGACCGCGAACCCACAATGATGCGGTCAACCCTGGCTGAGATTTTCGAGTTGTTCGACCAAGGCCACATCAATGCTGCTATTGACACCACCTTTCCGTTGGACAACGTTGCCGACGCCCTGCAGTACCTCAAAGACGGCAAGGCCAAGGGCAAGGTCGTCGTCTCCACAGGGCTCGCCTGATGACAGTCTTGTTCGTCGCCCCAACCCACTGGCCGCACCCGGAACAGCACATCGCGCAGGGCCACCGAGCACCGGTACGAGACTGCCTCGTCACCACACGCCGGCCGAACGTGAGATCCGAACTCGTCGCAAAGGAGATCTAATGACCGAGGCATATCTCTATGCCGCGGCCCGCACCCCGTTCGGGCGTTTCGGTGGAGAGCTGGCTGATAAGCGTCCGGATGATCTGGCTGCGGCGGCTATTTCGGGCTTGCTAACGAAGGTTCCAACCCTGGATCCGTCGGAAATTGGTGACGTCGTCTGGGGCAATGCCAACGGCGCCGGTGAGGAGAATCGTAACGTCGGACGCATGGCGGTGCTGCTCGCGGGATTGCCGACGAGTGTGCCGGCGACCACGGTGAACCGGTTATGCGGATCGTCTCTGGACGCGGCCATGTTGGGATCGCGAACCGTGGAGTCGGGGGATGCGGATATCGTGCTGGTCGGGGGAGTGGAATCAATGACGCGCGCGCCATGGGTATTGCCGAAGCCGTCGCGGGCCTACCCCGCGGGAGATATCGCTGCGGTGTCGACCACGCTGGGATGGCGATTGGTGAATCCGCAGATGCCCGCCGCGTGGACGGTGTCACTGGGAGAGTGTAACGAAATGCTCGCGGACCGATTTTCGATCTCCCGGCAGAGACAGGACGAGTTCGCGGTCCGTTCACACGTTCTGGCCGATACCGCTTGGAGTGAGGGGTGGTACGACGATCTCGTGATTAGTGTCCCAGGCGTCGATCTCTTCCGAGACGAGGGGATCCGGCCCGGGACGACAATTGACAAGCTGTCCACGCTAAAGCCGTCTTTTCGAAAGGCCGGAACGATCACCGCCGGGAATGCGAGCCCGCTCAACGATGGCGCGTCGGCGTTGCTTCTGGGGTCAGAGGCGGCGTTCGAGCGGATAGGTTCGGCACCGCTGGCCCGGGTCGCCGGGCGGGGTATGTATGCGCTTGACCCGCAAGACTTCGGGTTCGCGCCGGTAGAGGCCGCCAACGTGGCTCTCGCCCGAGCAGCAGTTAGCTGGGACGAGGTGGGGGCCATTGAACTCAACGAGGCTTTCGCGGTGCAATCACTTGCATGCGTCGACGCTTGGAAGGTCAACCCCGACATAGTCAATTCCTGGGGTGGTGCGATCGCTATTGGCCACCCGCTGGGTGCCTCCGGCGCCAGAATCCTCGGCACCCTCGCCCACCGTCTGGTCCGGGACCGGAAAAGGTGGGGAGTGGCGGCCCTTTGTATCGGCGTCGGCCAGGCACTGGCCGTCGTCCTTGAAAACGTTTCGTCCGGATCGGAGAACTGATGACTTTGCCCTTGAACGTCGGTGTGTACGGAGGCGGCCGTATGGGAACGGGTATTGCGCACGCATTCCTGTTGGCCGGAGCCTCCGTGACGGTGATCGAAGCCGACAAAACGGCTGCCACTGCCGCGGCGCAGCGAGTCAGTGCCAGCCTGGCAAAAGCGGCCGAACGTGGCACCCTCGCAGAACCCGTCGACCAGGTCAGGGACCGGCTGACAGTCTCGACCGATCCGGCGGCACTGGCCGGGTCCGGGTTGGTGGTGGAAGCAGTGCCGGAACTCGTCGATCTCAAGACCCGAGTACTGGCACGGATCGAGGAGTTCGCCCCAGAAGCTTTCCTGGCCACCAACACCAGTTCATTGTCGGTGGATCAGCTGGCGACCGGACTGGCTCGACCCGAGCGGTTTCTTGGCCTGCACTTCTTCAACCCCGTGCCTGCTAGCGAGTTGGTAGAGATAGTGGTCGGTGCGAAGACCGCAGCGCAAATGGCCCTCGAAGCACAGGAATGGGTTGCTGCGCTGGGCAAGACCGCCATCACAGTCACCGATTCTCCCGGGTTCGCGTCATCGCGGCTGGGTGTGGCGATTGCCCTCGAGGCGATGCGGATGCTTGAGGAGGGGGTAGCGTCAGCGGAGGACATCGACACCGCGATGACCCTGGGTTACAAGCACCCCATGGGTCCACTGCGCACCACGGACATTGTCGGCCTCGACGTGCGGTTGGCGATCGCTAAACACCTCGCCCGCGAGGTTAGTCCTCGATTCGAGCCACCAGCCATCCTGCGGGAGAAGGTCGACGCAGGTCACCTCGGCCGTAAGACCGGTCAAGGATTTTACGCCTGGTAAAATTCAAGCCAGACTTTATGGGCTATCTCCTTCGTACGTCAACAAGGACGCATGGCCGCGAGTGTCGTCGATCTGGTGAGGAGCACGCCTCAGAGGAGACCGCACAGTGGGTAGCTTGCTGCACAGTTCTGGTAATCGGGAACATCTTCCCTCGGAGATGTGGACACTAGTTTCTATGTGGCGGTGGTCAGCGTAGGCAATCAGTGTTCGACTGGATTGGAGTGATCTGACGGATTCACTTCCTCCAACCCAGAGTGGGACATACTGCTCCGGCCTTCGACGATGACCTCGAAGCGTTACCCGTCGGCGATCGGCCACGGCGGCACCGGTGCGTTTGCGCTCGGTACGAGGCCGTGGTGGCAGGACGGGGGAGCGATCCGTCCCGGTCGTCGCCGTCAACCCGAACCGACGCGGACATCACTGCCGGGGGTGCCCTAGATGTAATTCCTGGGGACGTTGTGAACGCGGACGCGGTCGATGGGCGACTTGCCGCCGATCCGGTATGGGGTCGGTGGTGATTGTAGTGATGCCGCCAGTCCTGAAGGTCGCGGCTCGGGCCTCATCGGAGAGGTAGGTATCCGCGAACGCCCATTCTGCGGCGAGGGTCCGGATTGAACCGTCGACTTTTCCGTTGGGCTGGGGGCGGTACGGTCGGGTCCGCTTGTGCGCGATGTCCGGCCCGAGTGCATCGGCGAAAGTTATTGAGCGGTAGCACGATCCATTATGGTCCAGCACCCGAGTGACGGTGATGTGGTGATCTGCGAAGAAGTCGTGCGACCGCGACCAGAAGCCGGCCGCGGTCTCCTTCTTCTCGTCGCAGAGGATCTGGCGAATACGCCGGCCGGGAATGATCGTCGACAGCATGGTGCAGGTAGGAGTAACCGCCCCCGGAGCGGTTGTGCCGTCCGGGCGGCGCGGCCAAGCCTACGATGTCCGCCGCCGTCCGGGATGCGAACGAGCTTCTTGATGTCGACGTGCACGAGGTCGCCAGGTTCGTCGTGCTCGCATTCGGCCGCGGCCCGGCACAGTTCGTCCGTGGTCCAGTTGCTGATGCCGTGGGAATGCGGACAGTCCGTGTAGGGCGCCAGCAGCGCCGCGGTGCCTGCCTCGATCACGCCATCGGCGAAGAACTTGACCGTTCCCGCCCTGACCGTGTCGCCGTCCCGTTCATCGAACGCAACTACCGGTGTCCATCCGTACCGTTCATTGTCTCTGAATTTCGGTGTGACCCCATCGACGCCGCGGGGATTTACGGATCGTCCCACAGCGAATCAAGTTCGGCGTGGTGTCGCATGCCGGACGCGGTGCGGACGCATGATCGATTCCAGCCGGGCCGAACATCCGCACCGCTTGAGTGGTCCCTCAAGTGCCTCCGCACGGAACACATCGCCTTCACCACCACTAGCGGGTCTACCCACGCATTCCAACCAGCATATTGCTATGGCGTGCCGAGCTGTCGGTGAGGAGAAGGGTCATGCACTTCGGACTCTGCGCCACGATCGCCGTTCACACGTGGCTTAACGGAGCACCCCTCTGCAAACTGAGTACTGGCCTAGATCGGTGACGTCGTCGGACAGATATACCTCGACCTCGACCTCGACCTCGACCTCGACATCGCCGACAACGACTGGTGAAAGAGTGATCCTCGCTTGACCAGGGAGAACTTCGAGCAGAACCTCCGCATCGTCAGCGCGGTCCGAGCTATTGGCGTGAAGACGGTGCGACGACCGCGCAGGCCGCGCTTGCCTGGCTGCTCACCCGCCGCAATGGCATCGTGCCCATCCAGGGCACTCGTCGATCCGTCATAAGGAGAACGCTAACCGACCTCGTTCAGCCTCTGCGTACGTCATTGGGCCGAGCCTCGCCGGCTGAGCGCACACAATCCTGACGGTTGTCCAGTAGCTGTGCTCAGCGTTTAGCTGGCAGCACCGAGTCGACATGTTCCGCGCCCTGGAGGCGCCGCTGATCGGGGAAGTCGAACAGCTGGTCGACTTCGTTACCCTCCGTTCCAGAGATTCTGGCTGGACGTCAGTGCGCTTGCTCTGGCGGTGAACTGCACAGTACAAAACATCTGGCAATAACCGTCTGGCAAATGATTGACATTCAACGCATGGATCAGACACACTTCAGTAGGCCCACGGAGTGGCCAACAACACACTGTGGGAACACGGTAGAGCTTGCGTGACCCGATCCAGGTTGGACGTCCGCTTAACAATCTCAGGAGTAACGATGTCATCTGTTGCCGCCAGGCGTCGGTTGTTAGGAGGGGCCATAGGCACCTTCGTGGAGTGGTACGACTTCCTGATCTATGGGCTCTCCGTGCCCGTGCTCGCGCACCACTTCTTTTCCGACTCGAACCCGACTGCCGCCATTTTGGGCACTTTCGCTATCTATGCGGTCGCCTTCTTCGCCCGACCGCTCGGTGGCGTCGTCTTCGGCAAGCTTGGTGACCGTATGGGACGCATCAACATCCTGGGCATTACGGTTCTTCTCATGGGTGGTGCCACTTTGGCGATGGGCTTGCTGCCCACCTACGAGACGATCGGTCTCGCTGCCCCAGTGTTGCTCCTGCTCTGTCGCCTTGTACAGGGGTTCGCCGTCGGAGGTGAGACCACCGGTGGAATGACGTACGTAGTCGAGTCGGCGCCCCCCGGCCGGCGCGGACGGTGGGTTGGGTATGTGGGTGCGGCTGCGTTTGTTCCCGCGGCCGTCTCGGCAATGCTGATTCTCGGGATAACTGCTGCGGTAGGGCGTGACGCTTACGTGGATTGGGCTTGGCGTATCCCCTTCATCCTCGGTGCCCTCCTGGCGGTGGTCGGTTTCGTGCTTCGCCGTGCATTGGACGACCCGGCCGAGTACACCGAAACGTTGAGTGAGACGCCTGCCGTTAACCCGGATGGTTTGACGGCCAGGAACAATCTGAAAGCGCTCATTACGGTTGTGCTGCTGGTCGCGATCATGGGCGTGGGGGGGTACATGATCGCCAGCTACATGTACTCCTATTTGGTCAAGGTCGTGGGGCTGGACACCACGCCGGCACTGCTGTCGAATGCGCTGGCAATGCTCGTCCTCACCGTCATGACCCCATTGTGGGGCGCGGTCAGCGACCGGATCGGTCGAAAGCCGCTGATGTTCGGCGGCACTGTCACGGTAGTGTTGCTTGCCTATCCCGCCTTTGAGTTGGCTTCGTCGGGCACCGTGGTTGGAGCGTTCGCCGGGCAGCTCCTCTTGGTGCTGGGTATCGCCCCGATTCATGCCGGTTGCTGGGTTACGATGGTTGAACTTTTCCCGACTAAGGTCCGGTTCAGCGGACACGCGCTGTCCTATAATCTTGGGTTTGCCATATTCGGCGGCACGGCCCCATTGGTGGCGGCCGCTCTAGTATCGTCCACCGGATCCCCGCTTGCTCCGGCATTTTATCTAATGGCTATCGCCGTGTTCGCCCTGGTGGTCATTTTCTTCACGCCAGAGACCAAGGACGTGGAACTTCGCGAATCGGCCTTCGAGCGGGACACAATTGACGCACCTGCACCTACACCCGCACCTGCAGAGTACTGAGAAGGAGAAAACACCGTGTGGCACGGTCAGTTTCAAAAACTGTTCATTGATGGTGAATGGGTAGCCCCCAGTGGTAACCAGCAAATCGAGGTGGTTTCCCCATTTACCGAGCAGGTGGTCGAACGCGTCGCCGCTGCCACCCGAACTGACATCGATCGGGCGGCAACTGCCGCCCGGGAAGCATTTGATCGGGGACCCTGGCCTCGTGTTCCGCTCGCCGAACGAGTGGAGGTGCTGACACGCTTCTCGAAGCTGTACGCGCAGCACGAAGATCTGATGGCGGAGTTGGTGACGGCGGAAATGGGATGCCCGATCCAGGTCTCGAGGAAGATTCAGGCTGGAGCCGCGCGACAGAAGATTGAGAGCTTTCTAGAACTCGCCCAGGAGTATCCGTTCGAAGCCATACGGGAATCGAGTTCAGGACGAGCTTTGGTCTCGCGACAACCGGTGGGGGTCGTGGCGGCTATTGTGCCCTGGAATGTTCCCCAAGCCATCACGATGCTGAAGCTGATGCCGGCTCTGCTGGCGGGGTGCACGTTGGTTCTGAAGCCAGCGCCGGAGGCCCCACTCGACGCATACCTCGTCGCCGAACTGCTGACAGAGGCGGGCTTGCCGCGAGGAGTCGTGAATGTGGTGCCCGCCGACCGCGAGGCAAGCGAGGCCCTGGTAACCCATCCGGCGGTCGATAAGGTTTCGTTCACCGGCTCGACAGCCGCCGGGCGGCGAATCGCATCTTTATGTGGAAACGACCTTCGGCGGGTCACTCTGGAGCTGGGTGGCAAGTCCGCGGCAATCATCCTTGATGACGCCGATCTCGATGCGGCGGTGGAATCTTTGAGGTTCGGCTCCCTCCGCAACACCGGGCAGGTATGCAGTGCGAAGTCACGGATCCTCGTGTCCCGGAAGCGTCAGGCGGAACTCGTGGACAGGCTCACAGCGATGATCGCTGCGATGCCTGTAGGCGACCCGATGAGCGAAGCGACGGAACTCGGACCGCTGGTGAGCGCCCGCCAGCGTGAGCGTGTCGAAGAGTACTTTGAAATCGGCCGCTCGGAAGGTGCGAAGATTGTGCTGGGCGGGGGCCGCCCTGGCAACACGGATCGCGGGTGGTTCGTTGATGCCACCGTGTTCACCGAAGTGGAATCATCGATGCGAATCGCGCAGGAGGAGATATTTGGGCCAGTCTTGTCTGTGATCGCATACGACGACGAGGCCCAAGCGATTGATATCTCTAACGACTCTCGATACGGCCTCAACGGTTCGGTCTTCACAACGGATGTGGACCATGGGCTGGCGGTCGCGCGGCGCCTCCGGACCGGTACGGTCGAGCTGAACGGAAGCAGGGCAGGCTCACGTGCGCCGGCCGGCGGTTTCAAGAGCAGTGGAATCGGTCGTGAAGGCGCGATAGAAGGTTTCGACAGTTACGTGGAGGTCCAATCGATCGGCTTGCCTCCGGGCTTCGTGTACGACGCCGCGCACGAACACAAACAGTGAATCGTGGTCGTCCAAAAAACCAGGACGGCACCAATGTGTTTACAGCTTCGTGCCAGCGAGATCCGCGAGCCGAGGATGGCGGGGACGTTGACCCGTGAATATCCAGAACGTTGTTGAACCCATGAGAGGAGATCGAGATGTCTGACTCTGTTAAAACCATCGTTACGCATATTAATGCTGACGGTAGTTCAGGAATGGAGGAGCGTGTCGTCGATCGTGTAACGACAATGGACGATAGCGGCAAGCCGACGCATGCCCTGAATCTGTTGTGGGGAACGAAAGACGGAATCGCAACAGTGGGGCACTCGCAACCGGATACGTGTGTGGATCCCTTCTTTCCGGGTCCGGGAGGGCACCGTTTTGTCATCTATACCGTACTGCCAGAGACAGTCTCTTCAGACTCGGCCGATGAATGCGTAGAACTGCCGGGGCTGTTGGACGCATACGACGAGACCCGGTCCGGGATGCATGCGTCCGACTCGATCGACTACACATTCGTCGTATCGGGCGAAATCGTGCTGGAACTCGACGATGACGAAGTGGTGCTCCGGCCCGGAGATTGTGTGGTTCAACGGGGCACCAGGCACGCATGGCGCAATCGCACGGACGAACCGGCCGTGGTGGCTGCGGTTTTGATCGGAGCCGAACGAGGGGAATAGATGCAAATACGTACGCGCACGCGGAATAGCATCTAGTTCAGGATGATTAATCGGAGTGATTCCGGCGCGGAGTTACTCGAATTGTCGGCTGGCGGCCCGATAATCCAACACCGATCGGTGACTAGTGGAGCCTGGGCCATCAATCGAGTGAGATTTGTAAGATTTGTCGTGTTCTTCGGCGACCTCGGCGTAGCTCAAAGCAACCGCCGCAGGCAATGCTCGAAGTGATTCCTTGGATAGATGGAGAAGAGATGACCGAAGTTGCGGGCCGCTCAATAATTGTCACGGGTGGCGCCAGCGGCATCGGCGAAGCGGCCGCACGCCTCTTTGCCGAGAACCACGCGATGGTGACGATTGCCGACGTTAACGAAGCCGGCGAGGTGCTCGCGCAGGATCTCAATCGGCAAGGATTCAAGGCGCAGTTCGTCAGAACCGATGTCACGAACGAGGAGCAGGTCCAGGCTCTCGTAGGAGCGGCGGAGGCTGCGTACGGTCGGCTTGACGGGGCTTTCAACAATGCGGCGGTTCCCCAGACGGGCAAGATGCTTGCCGACGTTACCCGCGAGGAGTTCGACCGATTGATGGCGATCAACGTAACAGGCCCCTTCCTGTGCATGAAGTACGAGGTGCCGGCGATGATTCGTGCAGGCGGCGGATCCATCGTCAACACGGCGTCGGTGGCTTCGTTCGTCTATGTGCCCAAGGCGGCAGAATATACTGCGTCAAAACATGCTCTGGTGGGCCTAACGAAGGCTGCAGCTGCGGAGTATGGCGAGCAAGGCATCCGCGTTAACGCCATCGGTCCGTCTGCCACCCGCACACAGATGTACCTCGACTATTTGAAGATGAACCCGGACTACGAGGGCACAATGGCTGGTACGCATGCTCTGCGGCGAGCCAGTGAACCGGTCGAGCAGGCCGAGGCAGCAATGTGGCTGCTATCCGACGCCGCCTCGTATGTCACCGGAGTCACGCTCCCAGTCGACGGTGGGTACACACTGTACTGAGCGGCCGGGCAGATTCCGTCGAAAGTCGCCAAAGACGGGCGGGCGATCTTGGGCTTAAACCCGAACGTGTTTAACCCGATTCGGCAGTGCGTTTTAGAAGAATCATAACCTTCACCGATGGTCGGTACGCGCTCAATACGGTCTGCTAGATGCCAACGAGGGGGCGCGAGCCGAAGCTCTTCGTCTTTTCCGTGAAGTTCCTCATCGGTGTCGCAAAGATGCTGACGCAGCATCGGTCTGTTGAGGTGACGAGGAGTCGAAGAGTGGAACCACAAGTCCGATCGTCGCGCAGTGTGCAAGACCGCGGTTCTGGGCGTCCGGAGATCGCCGAATCATGGAAGCGTTCGGCGTTTTTCGGTCTGCATCCGGCATCAAACTATGATGTCAAGCAAACTAGCGAGATCGATAGCTCTAGCCGCCTCCGCCGGGCCGCCGAACCTGTTCTGGCGGAGATGCAACATCAGCTCACTGGTACAGAGTTCGGCGTCATCCTTGCCGATCCTAAATGCAGGATAGTGGCGACGCTTTTCGGTGGCAGCGCGACGGAACGACGCCTGCTTTCCTCAGGCGCTCTGCTCGGATCGAGCTTTGCAGAGGACCGAGTCGGCACAAACGCAATCGGGACCACAGTGGAGTTGCGTCATGGGATTGTGATCCATAGTGACGAGCATTTCCTCGACCAATTCAAGGGATTCAGCTGTTATGGACACCCGATTGTCCATCCAGTGACTCGTCGGGTTGAGGGCGTGCTCGAGATGACTGGAATCGGGGCACGTGCCAACCCAATGTTTGTGCCGTTCATGACGCGCGCCGCGAGCGACATCGAAAAAGGATTGATCGACGGTGTGCACGCCTCACAGCAGCTACTAATCGATGCCTTTCAACGAGTGTCGTCCCAGAACACAATTGCGGTGAGCGCAATTGGTGAGGACATCTTCCTGAGCAACCGGGTTGCGCTCGACCTTCTCCAGATGTCCGATCATGCGACGTTACGAGCCGTGGCGGCCGATCTTCGCCCGAATCAGCAACGGACCGTCCGAATCCAATTGTCTTCCGGAGAGGAGGCGCTTGTTCGGGCAGAGGGCGTGGCAGGGACTGATTGTGGTGCGGTGTTCGTGATTCGCTCAGACCGTAGGACAACAAACCCGATCCGACGTGCGCAGGCGCCGTCGAGCTCCGCACACGAACGTAGCCAATCCGATCTTGCCCGGTTACGCGACCTCTGCGACCCGGTGGCCATCAGTGGGGAGCCTGGGACTGGACGCACCACCGCTGTCCGGAAACTCGCGAACGGCAGCACAACGGTATGTGTGGACGCGGCGACAATCGCATTTGAAGGCGCGGACTCGTGGGCGGAACGTTTGATTGCCGCAAAAGCCGACACGACCGCGAAGGTCCTCGTTGTCGAAAATGTCCAGTTGATTCCTGATTCGCTACTGCCACTTATGGTGGGACTTGTCGAAGCGGTCGGTGGTCCGCGCGTGGTTGTCACTAGCACGCCAACTGGCGATTTGCCTCCCGGTGTCGCAGGGCTAGTCGGACGATGCCCTGGACAGGTCCTGCTTCCACCACTTAGTCAGCGGACTCGCGAGTTCGCAGACATTGCTCAGTCACTTCTCAACGCCATCGAACCAGGTTTGATCCTATCCTTCAGTGCGGTCGAGGCACTGGCCTCCCGTGATTGGCCCGGAAATCTCGCCGAACTCGCCGTGGTCCTGCGGACGGCGGCGTGCAGGCGTTCAAGTTCCCGGATAGCCGTCGCCGATCTACCAGAGAAATACCGTGTTGCACCGCGGGTCGCGGGTCTCGGAGGTCGGGCGCGAGCCGAACGCGAAGCGATCATCGATGCTCTGGAGGAATGCGGAGGAAATAAGGTCCACGCGGCCAATCTGTTGGGAATTAGCCGCAGTACCATCTACTTACGTATTCGGGCGCTCAAGATCACGCTTCAGTAGTACTTTGGTAACTTGGCGTGGTGTTCTCGAGAGTTTGCAGGCAGGATACAGCCGCTCTACTCGGCCATTGCCGGATCGCCGTCAGTGCTCGCCTCGTCCGATGCGTGCCTCCACACCGCTCGGCCGCCGGCTGTCCCTGCCTCAGAACTGGGACGATCGGATCCAACCGCCGATCCCGAAGCGGTCGCGGAGATCACAGCTCGCCGGCGGCGGATCGAGATCCCCGATACAGAGAATTGCCGCACCGGATGAGAAAATGACAAGCGCGGACGCCGATGCGGCGACTCGACCGCCTTCTCTGCTCGTGCTGACCGAGCGCGGCATCGATTTTCGTGGTCGTCGAAGGGTCGTCCACGGCAAAGCCGGCGATGCAATCCCGTAGAAGCCGACCCACAGCAGTCGCGGGCGTCGACCGGACCAGCACTGCCCCTCCGTTCGTTTCGCCCCCGTGACACTTCGCCGGCGCGGGGGCGCCGACCTGGGACTCCGCCGAATACCACTCTGCATCAGTGGCATCGCATCCTCTGTGCCCGTCTCGACCAGTGGTCGCGACATCCACCCTCGAGAGGTACCCCCGAACGTGGGTTGGGGTGTCGCTTGTCTAAGGGCATGCCCTAACCCACGTTCGGAGTTCTCCTGCTGTCAATTTTGCCCCGTCGATATCGGTACCCGTCTCACGGCCGGGTACCGAGCGGCGATTGGCGACTGAGGGTTGAGCGCTGTGCAGCACTAGTTCTCCCTGCAGCGGGATCATTCGAAGAGAATGACTCCACGGATGTTCTTGCCGTCTTCCAGATCCTGGTAGCCCTGGTTGACCTCTTCGAGCGTGTACTTTGTCGTGATCAGCTCGTCGAGCTTGAGTTGACCCGCATCGTAGAGCCGCAGTAGTCGGACAATGTCGTATTGAGGGTTCGCCGAGCCGAACAACGAACCCTTGATCGTCTTCTCGAAGAGCGTAACCTCAAAACTTGACAACTGGATATTGAGTAGCTCGGGATGTGCGAGGCCGGTGATGACCACGGTTCCACCTTTGCCGATGATCGCGGTGGCATTCTGCACCACTTCAGCATCAACGGACCCGACCAGAATCAGCGCTTGATCCGCTCCCTGCCCCCACGTGAGTTCTTTTACCTTCTCCGCCGCTGCAGCGGGTTCCGAGAACGCATGGGTGGCGCCGAACTTGAGCGCCACGTCGCGCTTCATCGCGACCGGATCGACCACAACGACATACTTGGCTCCGGCGCTCACAGCGCCTTGAACCGCATTGATTCCAAGCCCGCCGATTCCATAGATGACCACCGTGTCACCGGCCCGGACACCACCGGTGTACACCGCCGTTCCCCAGCCGGTCGGCACACCGCAGCCGACGAGCACGGCCTTCTCCAGCGGCAGCCACTCATCGATCTTGACGACGGAGAACTGCGAAACCGTGGTCCGTTCGGAGAACGTCCCGACCATGCAGACCCCACCGAAATCGAGCCCGTCCTTGTGGAATCGGAAGGTACCGTCGGGCAATGAGCCCTCGAGGATGGTGGCCCCCATGTCACAGAGATTCTGCCGACCGGTGGAACAGTACCGGCAACTACCGCACATCGGGATGAAGCTGCAGACCACATGGTCCCCGGGCTTCAGCCGGGTGACCCCCGCTCCAACTTCCTCGATGATGCCGGCGCCTTCATGGCCCCCAACAATCGGATATCGCGGCGGCATGTCGCCGTTTGCCAGATGGAGATCTGAATGACACAGGCCCGCGGCTACCATCTTGACCATCACCTCACCGGGGCCGGGACCGTCCAAATCGAGTTCCATGATCTCGAACGGCTTACCGGCCTCCAGCACGACTGCAGCTTTGGTCTTCATTCCTTTTCTCCTCTTTGTCTTTGAGTATGTTTGTCAGAGAGCAATATTGACGGACTTGGTCTGGGTGTAGAGATCGAGTGCGGTCGCCCCTAGTTCGGATCCCCACCCTGACTGCTTATATCCGCCGAAGGGCATGGCTACGTCGAAGCCGTTGTACTGGTTGATCCACACCGAACCGGCCTTGATTTGGCGAGCGGTGCGGTGAGCCTTCGAGATGTCCTTCGTCCAGATTCCGGCGGCGAGGCCATAGATGCTGTCGTTGGCCGCCTCGGTCACGCCGTCGGCGGCGTTGAAAGGCATCGCAACAACCACCGGTCCGAAGATCTCTTCCTCGACAATGCTGAACTCAGGTTTGACGTCGACGAAGACTGTCGGTTCAACGTAGAACCCTTCCGTACCCCAACGCTTACCACCAGTCAGTGCGCGCGCCCCGTCTGCAATTCCGGCCTCGAGGTAGCCGGTGACCTTGTCGAACTGCTGCTGTGAAATCAGCGGGCCGAGTTGGGTAGTGGGATCGAGGCCGGGACCGATTTTCACCTGGCTGGCAGCGTCTGCGACGGCAGCCGTGAAAGTGTCGAAGATTTTGTCCTCCACGAACATTCGGGTGCCGGCAACGCAGGACTGGCCATGGTTGAAGAGCCACGCGTTTAGAGAACCGACAACGGCGGAGTCGAGGTCGGCGTCGGCGAACACGATATTCGCGCTCTTGCCGCCGAGTTCCAAAGACACCTTCTTGAGGTTGCCCATGGATGCCTCGACAATCTTCTTGCCTACGCCGGTTGATCCGGTGAAGGCAATCTTGTCGACGTCCTCGTGTGCGGACAGAGCTGCTCCGGCGTCGCCGTAACCGGTGACGACGTTGACGACACCAGGTGGGAATCCCGCTTCCTCGAACACTTCGGCAAGTAGCAGGGCAGTCAACGGAGTCTGCTCGGCAGGTTTGAAGACCACCGTGTTGCCCGTCGCCAGGGCGGGTGCGTACTTCAAGGCCGACATCATCAACGGGAAGTTCCAGGGCACGATCAAGCCGCATACGCCCAGTGGTTCACGCAGGGTGTAAGCATGGAACTCTTGTCCCGGTGTGAAAGGCATGCTGACGTTGATCGTGGTGCCTTCAACCTTGGTGGCCCAGCCGGCGTAGTATCGGAACACGTCGGCCGCGAACGCTACATCGACAGCGGTCGCCACTGCGGCGGACTTGCCGTTATCGAGAGACTCGAGTTGCCCGAACTCCACCGCACGTTCGGACAGGATGTCGCCGACACGCCAGATCAAACGTTCGCGCTCATTCGCCTTCATAGTGGGCCACGGCCCCCCGTTGAAAGCTTTACGCGCAGCGGACACTGCACGATCGATGTCCTCCGGTCCACCGCGTGCAACGCTGGTCAGACGCTCGCCGGTCGCGGGGTCGAACGTGTCGAATGTCGATCCGTTCGCCGCGTCCACCCACTCCCCACCGATATAGAGCTGTTTGGTGCCGGACAGGAACTGTCGAACTGATGGCAGCAGCTCTACCTGGCCGGGCTGAATCATCGCCGTCATGTGAACCTCCGAGCTAACAGAATGTGACTTAGTTCATAATGCACTAGTTCGCACGGTGCTAACTGTCGGACTTTCGGACATCTCGCGCTCGTGGTGCGTGCGGCGGCGCGGATGCCTCTCCCGAGAACTGGGGTCCGGTTGAATGCCGAGTGGGAACCGCGGTGCTTCGGGATGGAGGGGTTGTTTTGCGCAGTAATGTCTGACATATTTTGTTGAAGAACTGTCTGACAGTCTCAAGGAGATGTAAGTGTCGAAGCCCGTACAGATCGGCAATCAAGGTCCTGTGGTGGCTACGTCCGCGATGACCATCGACGGTCATTCCGTGAAGGCCGACCGGACATTCGAAGTGGTGAACCCGGCGACCGCGCGCCGCGTCGCGGACGCGCCTGAATGCGCCCCGTCGCAGGTGGACGATGTGATGGAGGCCGCAGTGCGCGCCTTTGCGAGCTGGAAGGTCGATGATGATGCACGGCGACGCGCCTTGCGCGCCGGTGCCGACGAACTCGACGCCGCGGCGCACGAGCTGGCTGTCACCCTGACGGCAGAACATGGTAAGCCACTTCGTGATTCACTGAGAGAAGTCGCGACCGCGGCCACATGGTTCCGCTGGTACGCAGACCTTGATCTTGGAGAACCTGAGATCGTCGAAGACAGTGCAGCGCGCAGAATTGCCGTCTACCGTCGTCCGTTAGGACCAGCGGTCGCGATCACCCCGTGGAACTACCCGATTCAAATGGCAGGTAAGAAGGCCGCGCAGGCCTTGCGGCCCGGCAACACTGTGGTCGTCAAGCCGTCTCCGTACACGCCGCTTGCAACGTTGAAATTTGTCGAGATTCTGCAGCGCGTCTTCCCGCCGGGCGTCTTGAGCGCTGTCACGGGCAGCAGCAATGATCTTGGCAGGTGGCTAACAGAGCACCCGCTAACCCGAAAGGTCAGCTTCACGGGATCGACCGGTGTTGGCAAACTTGTCGCCGCGTCTGCGGTGCCAGACCTCAAACGGGTGACTCTGGAACTCGGTGGGAACGACGCGGCGATCGTGCTCGACGACGCCGCACCTGAATTGATCGCGAAAGAAATTTTTGCGCGCGCATTCGTGAACTGCGGGCAGACTTGTGCAGCTATCAAACGGCTTTATGTGCCGGAACAGTTACACGAACTGGTCGTTGACGCTCTGGCTGAATACGCTCGAGCGGCGGTTGTGGGAAACGGAATGGAGTCAGACACCGAACTCGGACCGCTGAACAACCATCCGCAGCAGCAATTGGTCTCTGAACTCGTCGACGATGCACTGCGGAACGGTGCCCGCGCGGCGGCCGGCGGTCGACGGCCGGATACCGAAGGGTACTTCTACCGGCCAACGATCCTGACCGATGTTGATGACGGTATGCGGATCGTGAACGAGGAGCAGTTCGGTCCCGCACTACCCGTTCTGTCCTACCGTCATCTGGACGACGCGATCGAACGTGCGAACAACAGTAACTACGGACTTGGCGGATCGGTGTGGACGTCGGATCCCGACCGAGGCGCTGAAATAGCTCGTCGTCTGGACTGCGGCACGGCATGGGTCAATACCCACGCGATCACACTCCCACATCAGCCGTTCGCCGGCGCGAAGTGGAGTGGGATGGGTGTAGAGAACGGACGGTGGGGACTCCATGACTTCACCCAACTGCAAGCCATCCACACCGCTCGTTGACGTTCGGGATTACCCGGAACAGCTGTCCTGGTCACGAAGGTGTCAGAAGCGCGCTAGACGATGTGGCAGCATGAAAGCCCTATCCGCAATCCTGACGTCGGCTGTTGCCAGTCATCAATCGAACAACGATGGAGGAAAGTAGAAATGATCGAAGCGCCAGTGGTGATCGTGACCGGCGGAGCAGGCTACATCGGTCGCGGATTGTGCGAATTGTTTCTGAAAGACGGCTATGTAGTCGTCGTCGCTGACCTGAATGCGGAAGCGGCGGAACGCACCGCGTCCGAGATCGGCGGATCGGACGGTCACGCAATCGGGGTTGGAATTGACGTCACCGATGAGACGAGTGCTGCCGACATGGTGCATGCCGTCGAATCACGCTTTGGGCGAATCGATGCGCTCATCAACAATGCTGGCCTGTTCGGTGACCCGACCTGGACCGGACCGATGCTCGGTGTGGACATGAAGGCGTGGGACGCGGTCATGGAGGTCAACGTGAAAGGGCCTGTTGTGGTTACCCGCGCAGTCGCACCTATCATGCGCAAAGCCAAGTGGGGGCGCATCGTGAACGTGTCGTCGCAAGGCGCGTACAAACCTGCCGGTGTCTACTCGGCCAGCAAGTTGGCTGTTCATCAAGTTACCTGGAATCTTGCGAAAGAGCTCGGGGATGACGGCATCACGGTCAACTGCGTGGCGCCCGGCACGATGGACACACCCACCGCTTTCGCGAACAAGCCCAGAGCGCACGTACTTTCTATGCCTGAGAAGTCGATTGTCAAGCGCCTCGGAAACGCGGCAGACCTGTACGCCGCGATGAAGTATTTTGTGAGTAAGGAATCCGAATGGTGCACCGGGCAGTCGCTCTTGGTCAACGGTGGCGCTGAAGTTCGCCTCTAGCACCAATGGGGTGTAGTTAGCGGGGACGGCTGGCGGTCCAGAATGCGCGTCTTGGGTGTCGTGCACGAATAGGGAGCGAAGTTTCGGTAGGAGAGGGCGTGCTCCCAGACATCTTCAACCCAGAAGTTCCGCTAACTAGTGTTCGTCAGGCAACCAGGGCCGGATAATGCGGGTATTCGGTCCACGTCCGGATCGGTGAGTCCGGCGCGAAGTTGATCTTCGGTTCGGCGTGGGGCGTTGCGCCAGCGCACGTAGGCGGCGATGGCGGCGTTCTGCTCGGCGTGACTGCGGTGATCGGTCCCGTTCAACGCGAAGTACCGCAGCGCGGCGAACTCGGACTCGATCCAGTTCAGCCAGAACCGTACGTCGGAAGGAATACCAACTCGACATCGTTGGCGGCGGCCCACGCCTTCACTGTCGGGGGCCGGTGCGGGGAGAAGTTGTCGAGAACGACGTACAACTTCTCCCCGGGCCACCGGACCCGCAGCACTTTGAGCAGGCCCCGGAACTCACCGGGAACGCATACGCGGCCGGATTCGGTAATACAATTCTCCCGCTGGCCAAATCAAGTGCCGCGAGCATGTACATCACACCGCCGTAGCGGTGGTACGTGGCCCGCTGCCGGTGCGGATGGGTGACCGGCCGCCAGCACTTGCCCTTACGAGGCTGTAGGTTCAGCGGGCCGAACGCGTCGACACAGACCACCCGGCCGGTGGCCGGTCGCACAGATCGCCTGCATCGTCGTCAGGAAATCCGGGTCGGTCGACGCCTTCCACGTGGTGGTCGCCTGCCAGGCGGCCTTGCCGTCCCGCAGGATCCGTCGCAGGGTCTCCCGACTGATCGCCGGTAGTTTGACAGCCGCTCCCGCGCGCGAGAATCGATACACAGCTGACTGCTGGAAAATTGGCGGACGCAGACCAAATAGCCCCGTTCCAGAGTGCTCGGCTCACTGGGTCGCGACGTTCGTTTCAGCCGGTCAATCTCTCGACGGACCATGGCCATAGTCCTCTTGGTTGTCGCTCGGGGCCATTGCCAACCATCGCGTAGTGGTCTGCATGATAGCAATATTCGTGAGCATGCGTTGGATCGTCTCCGTGACACGGCGGGGTGTGAGCAGTCTGGCGACTGCGATCGCAGCGTGAAGGATGAGTACGGGCATTTATCGAACCTTTTAGGCTTTCGGCGAGGTCCCGAGTCGAGGCACCGGGCACGTCGCGAATGCGGTATCTGCTGGGGAAGTTGGATTGGGCGTACCGTCAAAAGGCTTCTGGCACGGGCCATTAGAGTCCTCACGTGTGACAAGGCCGCTCATGGCCGGTGCTGTCTGTGTGTCGACTAGCCGGGGCAGCACCTCGTAACCAAGCAATTCCAGAGATTCATGGACGAAGCGCTCAGGTGTGCCAGGCAGGCCGACTTGGAAGACGATCTCGTTAAAGCCAAGTCGCTGGTACTCCGCGATTTGCCTAATGACTGTCTCGGGGCTGCCCACGACGGCACGCCCGGGAGGGAGTCGACATGCCGAGCTGTCGATCGAGTGCCGTTCTCCTACGACTTCTTTGAAAATCCCCCAGTCGCCCAAAGCTCGATAATAGGCCTCGAAGGCATTGACGAATCTCTGGGTGGCCAACTCGTCGGTAGCTGCGACAATGCAATGCCTCAGCAGGGGGCGGCGTTGGACAACCCGACCTTCCGTGGCCAAAGTTGTGTCGAAGCACTTGGAGAATGATGCCAAGTCTTCGAATGGCGTATGACTACTGCCCAACCACGCGTCACCGAGCTGTGCGGCACGCCGCACGCCGACCTCGGAGCTAGCCCCTATCCAAATGGGGATTCCCCCAGGACGCTCAGACCGCGAAACCATGTTGACTCGGTCGAATGAGTAATACTTCCCGTTGAAGTTCAGCGGTTCGGCACTGGACCACAAGTGCCGGATCACCGTGATGATCTCCTCGAACCGTTTCACTCGTTCACGGATTGGGATACCGATGGCAGCGAACTCGCGTGGGGCCCAACCTAGCGCTGCGCACAGGTTGAAGCGGCCACCGGAGATGTTGTCCAGGCTCATCAACGACTCGGCCAGACGAATCGGATGCGAGAGAGGCAACAGGTAGACACCGCCGATCTCCAGGGTCTCTGTCGCCCCAGAAATTCGGCCTAGGAAGACACTCGTATCTAGCACGGGCCAAGGATCTCCAAGCAAGTGCTGGCCCACCCAGACGGACGTGAAACCTGCTTGCTCGGCTGCGACGACACGACCCAGCAGGGTGTCGATCAAAGCCTTGGCACTCGGCGCTCCCGGGTCGAGCCACCCCGATAAAAACAGTCCCATTCGGAACGACGAACCCTTCACATTGAGCGACTGTGTCACTCGGACCTCCTTGCGGTTGCATAGATGACCGAGAGTCACAACAGTGGGCAACTATGACAAAGCGCTAAAAAGACTGACAATACTCTTATCGCAGGTCAGGGATGGAAATCGACCGGGGAACTCGTCGATGATCGCCACGGAGGTCCTTGCTGTGGCATTCGGTTCGGGTGGTGCCTGTAGGTGTCCACCTGTTACGCCACCTCGCTCCGACGACGGTGCGGGATGTGATTGAGGTCTTCGTCGAGTGCATCGACGAAGTCGTAGTATGCATACGTCTGAATCGCGACCATGAGGTGGTCGAGGAATGCGGCCAGGTGTGTGACAGCCATCCCTGCAAGCCTGAATCTCATCTGTTTTCCTGCCTCTCGCGGGGCTGCGCAGTTGAAGTCGATGGGGTGTGGTGTAGGCGAGATCTCAACATGCGAAGTTGCTTTAGGGATCAACGGACACTGGCGCGATTCGGTGGAGCTTCTGCGCCAGGTAACGAAACGGATTGCGTGCATATAGATGTCTGAATGATGGGGGACGACTGGTTCCGCGACCGGTCACCGAACGTGCTGTGTTCCCGCGGCGCCCTCGGGTCTGGACGTGCCGTTGACGATCGCCGGATACCTTGGCCTGCGAGTTCAGAGGGCGGCTCGAACCGTATCCGATCCGGGGATGAAGATCGCTGACAGACATCTCGATCGCTGACGGGCAAGAACTCTTACGCCTGGTGATCGGGCCAGCGGTCTCGCAATGAGTCCGCGTGACAGGTGTTCATCTGGTTAGGTTCTGCAACCGAACTTGACCGCGTGCTATTAGCGTGTGTTGATTATTCCTGATGAGTACCTGCCACAGCTGCTGAGAGCGTCCACGATGGAGTGGGGTTGCCTCACCGAAATGCGTGCCGTCCGTCGATGCTTGCAGGAAGTCGGTGTTGTTGTTGACGCCGACCACGCGGCCATGCGCGCCGAAGAATATCGATGCCCCGATGCTCGCCAATGTCTCCACGGCAGTACAGTACGCGCCGCCATGAACGATTCCATGTGACTGGTGGATTGTAGGCTCCACAACCCAATTCGCTCGTACTCGATCCCCGGTCGCCTCGGTGAACTGAAGGCCGATATTGCCAGCGAATCCAACTTCTGTTACCCGTGCGATTTCAGCGAGGGACATCTCGTGAAAGGCTCGTCGGCTACTCGTGCTTACTCTTTCCATCGTTGCTCCTGTCGGATTCACTGGTCTGATCGGGTAGCACTCCAACCACTGACCAATAGTGATAATGTTCGACATTCGCGTGACTGTCAAGAGCTTGTTTGTAGCCAGCCGACCCAAAGGGCAGTTGCAGGACCACAGCGTCGAGCGGCCCGGCGCGATCCGAAGCCCAATTGCGAGCGCAATCATGCGATACATCAGTCCGGTCCGCCAAACGGCTCCTGGAGCCACTGTGCGAGAAAGGTATTGAAAATGCACTTCGGAGACATTGAAGTCCAGCCCGTTCTCGACGGGATCGGCCACGAGGACCCGCACCGCATCCTCACCCGGCCGGGCGTCGACGACCCCTGGTCGAGCAAGGCAGAGGCCCTCGACGAGCAGGGTGTTCTCGACTTCGACATCGGCGGCTTCCTCATCCGGACCGGTGAGCGCGTCGTTGTCGTCGACACCGGAGTAGGCACCATCGATGACAAGTTGCTCGGACACGGGGGTCGGTACACCGGCGGCAAGTTCCTCGACTCCCTGCGCGCCCACGGGGTGGCGCCCGAAGAGGTGACGGACGTCCTGCTCACCCACCTGCACTTCGATCACGTGGGCTGGACGACCCAGAAGGGGCAGGTCGTCTTTCCGGGTGCCACCTATCGTGCGCATCGCCTCGACTGGGAACACTTCGTCGACGCTCCGGACGCCAGCCCCGGTGCCGTGCGCAAGCTTTCGCCCATCGCCGACCAGCTCGAGCTGTTCGACCAGGACATCACCCTGGCCCCGGGCGTGGACGCTCTGCACAGCCCCGGACACACACCCGGTTCGACCGTGTTCGTCGTCTCGGGTGAGAGCCGGCGGGGGTATCTCCTGGGTGACGTCGTGCATTCGACTGTCGAGCTCGAGGAACCGGACTGGCGGGCCATCTTCGACGAGGATCCCGAGCTCGCCTCCCAGACCCGCAACCGGCTCGCCGACGAGCTCGCCGGCAGTGGGGATCTGGTCGCGGGGGCGCACTTTCCCGGCCTCAATTTCGGGCGGATGGTGCTGACCGACGGGCAGCGCCGATTCTCCGCCCTCTGAGGGGCTCGGTGTCATGATCTTCAGGAAGCATCGAAAGGACGACGATGGTCACCTACGGCTAGCAACTCACCATCGGGCAGACGAGACCTGCACGCCCAGTCGCACCTGCTCCGCCACAAGACTGCGATCCTCGAAGGAGGAAACCGTCTCACCTGGCTGGACGGGGCGAGCGTATGGCAATACTGGCCAACGCGGTGGCGAGACTGGGCGTACACAATGGCACGAAGGTGGTGGTGATTCTCACCAACCGTGCGCAGTACGTCGAGATCGCCTATGCCGTTCCGGGCTGGGCGCGGCGGTGCCGGACTGAGCGCAGCGGTCGTAGGGCTAGCATCCGGAAGCGGAGTCGTTGGCCTGCGGGCTGTCGAAACGTGCAGCCGCTGCCGACAAAACTGGGAGGCGGCGCCGCGCCCGGAGCCGGTCTTGCCGGCCCGTAACCGCATCTCCGCGACCACCGGGGCCGCCTGGGTTGTGCCGTCACACGTGGCTGTGGAACCAATCGAGCCTCACCTATCGGTTGCCGCCGAAGTAGTTGTAGTCTGCGAATCGTTCGTCGGTTCCTTCGATCCAGAAAAAGCGTTTGTCGGTGCTGGGGGTCGCGAAGGTCTCTTCGACATTGGGGGTTCCGTTCGAAAGAGGTCGGGGTGACGTCGGTCGTCGCCCCGACCATGACGAGGCCAGGGCGGGTGACCGACGCCCCGAGCACGGTGAGCTAGTACAGCTCGCCGATCGCTTGACTGCTCGAATCGACATAGCGCTCACGCTGCTTCGTGCCGAACGGCCCATACGGATAGTCGCCCGACACGGGCGCGCTGACGGTGTCCAGCCGCTGAGTCTCATCGGCGGTCAGGACGAATTCACTCGCCACGAGATTCTGTTCCAGTTGTGTGATGGTCCTCGCACCGATGATCGGTGCGGTGACTCCCGGACGGTTCACCACCCAACTGAGAGCCACCTGTGTCGGGGTTACATCATTGGCTGCCGCGATCTCGCGGACCACATCGAGAGTCGCCCAGTTCTGCTCACTCGCGCGCAGTTCCCCGAAAATGTGCTCATTCATCGGGTTCCCTGCACCGGCGCGGGTGTCTGCCCCAGCATCTACGTTCTTCCGGTATTTCCCGCTGAGGAACCCAGCGGCCAGGGGAGACCACGGCAGCAAGCCAATGTTGTTGTGGAGGGCAGCTGGCACGATCTCGAACTCGAGTTCGCGTGAGACCAGACTGTACTGAGGCTGGAGGCTTACAGGCACCTGCAGGCCCATCGACTTTGCGGTGGACAAGGTCAACTGCATTTGCCATCCGGTGAAATTGGACAAGCCGATGTAGTTGATCTTCCCCGCGTGCACGGCGTCGTCGAGGAAGCCCAGCGTTTCGGCGATCGGGGTGAGTGGGTCCCATCCGTGCAGCTGGTACAGGTCGAGGTTGTCACGTCCGAGGCGCCGGAGGGATGCGGTCAATGCCCGGTCGAGGTTACGCCGGGAGTTGCCGACCTCGTTGACATCCGGGCCGGTGCCGAAACGTGCCTTGGTTGCCAAGACGACTCGGTCGGTCACCGAGTGAGGACGAGAGGCGTACCAGCGTCCCAGCAACTCTTCGGATGCGCCGGCCCCGTAGACGTTGGCGGTATCGATGAGGTTGCCGTCGGCTTCGATGAAGCGGTCCAGGATCGCGAAGGCCTCGGCTTCTTCTGTCTCCGTGCCGAAGCCCATGGTTCCCAAGGCGAGGTTGGACACGCTGATGCCGGTGGCTGGCAGGGTGCGGTACTTCATGTGTGCTGTCCGTTCCGTTGCTTGCGCAAATGGTGGCTACCGTTCGATGTCGGCCATGTTGGTGTCGTCGTGCCGTGCCCCTGCGGCGGGTTGTAGTGCATCGAGGCGCTGTACCTGGCCGGCGGTGAGCTCGAGTTGATGCGCGGCGGTGTTCTCCTCGACACGCGTGACTCGGCGAGTTCCGGGGATCGGTGCGATGTCGCTACCTCGGGTGAGCAGCCATGCAAGGGCGGTCTGCGCCGGGGTGGCTCCGTTCTCGGCGCCGATCGCGCGTACTTCGTCGACGATGGCCAGGTTGCGGGTGAAGTTCTCCCCGGTGAATCGCGGGTTGGTCTTGCGCCAGTCGTCAGAGGGGAAGTCGTCGACCGAACGGATGTGTCCGGCGAGCAGACCGTGTCCGAGTGGTGAGTAAGGCACAAGACCGATGCCCAGCTCACGCAACAGCGGCAGGATCTCCGCCTCTATATCCCGGGTCCACAGAGAGTACTCGGTCTGCAATGCGGTCACGGGCTGCACAGCGTGCGCGCGGCGAATGGTCTCAGGGGAGGCCTCGGACAGACCGAAATGCAGGACCTTTCCCTCCGCGATCAGCTCCTTCACAGCACCCGCGGTCTCCTCGATGGGGGTCTTCGGGTCGACACGGTGCTGGTAGTACAGGTCGATGTAGTCGGTGTCCAGGCGCTTCAAAGACCCTTCCACGGCCTTCCTGATGTTGACGGCACTGCTGTCCAAAGTCCGGCCCTCGCTGGTCGGGGTGCGGTGCGAGAGAAGCCCGAACTTGGTGGCCAACACGACCTCGCCGCGCCGCCCTGCGACGGCCCGTCCGATGAGCTCCTCACTGAGGAAAGGACCGTAGATCTCGGCGGTGTCGATATGGGTGACACCGAGATCGAGCGCGCGGTGGACGGTGCGGATGGACTCGTCATGATCGAGGCTGCCCTCGCTCGTATAGATTCCGGCCATGGTCATCGCACCGAGGCCGATGCGTGAGACCTGGAGGTTTCCGAGGTGTGCGTTCTGCATGTGTCCCGCTTTCCTTGTTCGTTCAAGCCTGAGATGTGGGCATGTTCCAGAGTTCGGCGATCGACGCGCGGCGGGGGCGGGTGACCATGAATGTGATGCTGTCGGCGATGTCGTCAGGTTCGAGGAGTTCGGGGATGTTCTCGGCCTCGGCAGCGGCAAGCTGCTGCTGGATTGCTTCACTGTTGTGAAGCTTGAGTTCGGTGGCGACGGCGCCGGGCTCAAGCACGCCGACGCGAACATGCTTCTGGGTGACTTCTTGGCGGAGCGCTTCGGTGAATCCGTTCACGCCGAACTTCGTCATGTTGTAGGTCGCGAAGTTCGGCGACGCCACGCGCCCTGCGTACGAGGAGATGTTCACGATGTCGGCGACCTCACGGGGGCCTGTCGTGGTTGCTTCGAGCAGATGTGGGAGGGCAGCGCTGGTCATGTACAGCAGCCCCTTCTGATTGATGTCGATCATCCGCTCCCAGTCGGTCACATCTTGATCGAGAACGGTGCCCAGCAACATGAGTCCTGCGTTGTTGATCAGTATGTCGATGCGCCCATAGCGATCGACGACCGTCTTCACGGCCTGTTCGGCTTCAGCGCGGTTCGTGATGTCAGCGGTCACCGCGAGGGCGGTGCCACCGTCTGATTCGATCGATGACACAAGCGTATCGAGGCGTTCTTTTCGACGCGCGACGACGGCGACTCTGGCCCCTTGGGAGGCGAGCTGCCGGGCAGCTGCGTCACCGATGCCACTACTGGCGCCGGTGACAATCGCGACGGTTCCGTGAAGCTTCGAAGTCATCAGGTGAGATCTTCCTTACTGCGTGATCAGCGTTCACGCGTCGTAGGCGAGAGAGGTGGACAGGTCGCGGTTGGCGTCGATCTGGCCCTGTATGGCGGCGAGGTTCTGCTCGACCCCCTCGACCGCGTCGGCGCCACCGACGAATCGGAGCGGCAGAGCGTCTGAATCGGAAAGGGTCACCAGCGCTTGAGCAAGCTTGCGAGGGTCACCACCCTGCTGACCGTTCATGCTTTTCCACGCCTCGATGGTCTGCGCGGTGCGCTCGGCGTAGTCTGCGATGTCCAGTTCGGGCCAGATCGTCGAGGATCCCTCGACGAGTAGCTCGGTGCGGAAGAAGCCTGGCTCGACCGCCATCGTTTTGATACCGAAGGGCTTGACGTCGAAACGGAGCGACTCCATCCATCCCTCCAGGGCGAATTTGGACGCGGCGTAAGCGCCGACGAACTCCTGGCCGATCAGACCCGCCGTTGAGGTGACGGTGATGATCTGACCGGAGCGCTGCTTGCGCATGGTCGGAAGGATCGCCCGGGTGACGTTGAGGGGACCGAAGAAGTTCGTCTCCATCTGGGCGCGGAACTGCTCGGGGCTTATGTTTTCGAAGTAGCCGGCGTAGAAGTTGCCGGCGTTGTTGACCAACACGTCGACCTGACCGAACCGCTCCACCGCGGCGCGCGTAGCGGCCTCGGCCGCGGACGGATCGGTGATGTCGAGTTCGACGGTCAACAGATTCTCGTGCGCACCGATGGCGTCGAGGACCTTGTTAGGGATGCGGCCGGTAGCGACAACGGAGTGGCCTGCGGCGAGGGCGGTCTGGGCGATGTCGATGCCGAGGCCGCGCCCGGCGCCTGTGATGAACCAGACGGCGTTGCTCATGTTCGGATGTCCTTTCCAGTGACGATCGGATGACACCAGTCAACAAGGATGTCGCCCCGCGAGGGAGTCCCGGCTGATAGGGGTATTGACAGGGACACCCTGGAACTCGAAAGGCGACGTAAACTTCGTCTCGTGGACATTCGGAGCGACCTCCGTGAGTTTCTGACCACCCGGCGGGCCAGGCTCACCCCGGGCGACGTCGGCCTCCCCGACTTCGGCGGGCGGCGCCGCGTACCCGGCCTCCGCCGCGAAGAAGTCGCGCTGGTCGCCGGTATGAGCGTCGAGTACTACACCCGCCTCGAACGCGGCCAGGCGGCAGGTGTGTCCGAATCCGTTCTCGAAGGCGTCAGTCGTGCGTTGAAGCTCAACGACGCCGAGCGCGCACATCTCTATGATCTGGTTCGCGCGGCCAATGATGGTACCAACCCGAAACGGCGCAAACTACGCCCACAGAATCGGCAAGTCCGCGCTAGCGTTCAGCAATTGTTGGACGCGATGGCCACCGTGCCGGCCTTCGTACAGAACGGCCGACTCGACCTGGTCGCGATCAATCGTCTCGGGCGAGCGGTCTATTCCGAGCTGTACGCCGACCCACGACGTCCCGCGAACTTCGCACGATTCGCTTTTCTCGACCCGCGTGCTGCATCCTTCTACCAGGACTGGCACGAAGCCGCCCAACAGATTGTGGCGATCCTGCGCGCCGAAGCCGGACGCAACCCCCACGACCGCGAACTCAGCGACCTCGTCGGAGAGCTCGCCACCCGCAGCGACCCGTTTCGCGCGCTGTGGGCATCGCACGACGTCCGCGATCACCGCTCCGGCGTCAAGGCAATCAACCACCCGATCGTCGGCCCGCTCGAACTCAAATACGAAGCGATGGACCTTTCGCTGGAGCGTGGACTGCAACTCATCGCCTACTTCGCGCTCCCGGACACCCCGGCACACGACGCCCTCGCACTGCTCGAGAGCTGGGTCGGTGCAGGCGATCCGACCGCCGAGCGATCCAACGACAACGCATCACAAGGGCTCAGCTGACCTCTGGAACCGCGGCCGACAGTCGGGAGTCGGGAAGGCGATCGAATACCGGCCAAGGGCTTTACGGGCTCAAAGCCGTGAAGGTGGCGGGATTCGAAGTTCGCATTTGAAGAACGGCCACCCGATCGTCAACCAGGACGGGAAGCTCACCACGACGTTCTCAAGTTCGGCGAGCGATCCGCGACGAGCAGGAAAGGATTCAGTCCAGGTCACCGCGACGGCGCTGGCGGTGCTCGGACGTATGAGCGGCCGGCTCGGTCGCTGGGGGTGCTCAGAACGGCCGATTTCGATCGTCTCACCGATGTCGTGGCTGCCGCCGCTCGTCTCGGTGCAGAGGAAGCGGCCGACGGGCTCGGGATGACCTGTCAGGGCGTGTTGAAGGCCATCAAGAGCAGCCAGCGGTCGACCTCCCCCACCGCAAGAAACGCACTCGCGGTCTTCAATATCTACCGCCGCCGGCACGGCGGGGTACTCCATCGCCCACTGAGATAGCCGGATATTTTGTGTGCCACTGTCCTCAAGGACTTCGGGCCCTGTCCTGCTGACAGTATCCGCCGCGCCGACTTGTTTTCACCATTTGCTCGCGGTCGGTCCGGCGAATACCGGGTGTTGCTGGCGCCACGGAGATCGGTGCCCCGAACAGCGAAGGCGTTGTCCGTCGCGGTCGTGCTCCGGCTCGGGACTGGGTGGTGAGATTGCGCCATTGTGCTTGCCGGACTCTCAGTCGCACTGATATGCGTTCTGTGCACGTGGTCTTGGATCTGGAACCTTGTGGCACTCACTGTCGTTGCTGACCTGGGTGGTGCAGGTGAGCGACTTCTACATGCAACGTGGACCCGTTGGCCGAACTAGCGTCCCGCGTCAGAAATTCTTGAGATATATTTGGCGAGGGAATCGAGGATCTCCTCGGCGGTCTTATGCAAGACGAACGGCTTCGGGTCGTCGTTCCAGGTCTTGATCCAGTTGCGAACGTCTTTCCCCAGTGCTGCAACGCTTTTGTGTACACCACGGCGGAGCAGCTGATCGGTCAGGAATGCGAACCATCGCTCGACCTGATTAATCCAGGAAGACCCGATCGGGCTGAAGTGGACTGAAAACGTGGGTGCTTGGCCAGCCTGTCGCCCACTGCCGGTGTTTTGTGGGTGGCCAGGTTGTCGCAGGCGAGATGCACGTCCAACTTGTCGGGGCCTTGTCGATCGCAGTGAGGAACTTCTTGAACTCCACGGCCCGGTGACGTCAATGAAGCTCGGAGATCACTGTGCCGTCGGCGATGTTGAACGCCGCGACTCCCCAAGGACTACGTCGAGGGAGGTACCCCCAGGCTGGTGACGCCGCTGCGGGCGTAGTCATGACTGCGCCCGTTCCGGCATGCCGGGCATTATCGGCAGCACCGGCTGAGAACGGTTCAATGCCTGCATCTGGCTCTTCCGCCGGGCGCCGTCGGTGAGCTCTACCTCGCCACCCCGGCGCTCGCGCGGGGCTATCACCGGCGCCACGGCCTGACCGCCGCACGGTTCGTCGCCGCCCCGTTCGGCCGCCGCGGGTCCCGGATGTTCCGCACCGGGGACGTGGTCCGGTGGACGAACACGGGGACGCTCGAGTTCCTGGACAGGGCGGACGACCAGATCAAGATCCGCGGATTCCGTGTCGAGCTCGGCGAGATCGACGCCACACTGACCGCACAACCGGGCGTCACGTTCGCGGCGACGGTGCTGCACCGGAACCCGGCAGGCAACCCGAACCTGGTGTCCTACATCATGGCCGAGCCGGACACCTCGATCGATCGTGAACTGATGACAGCGCAGCTGGCACGATTCCTGCCCGACTACATGGTCCCGAAATCGATCATGCTGTTGAATTCGATCCCGCTGACACCGACGGGGAAGCTCGACCGGGCTGCGCTCCCGCTGCCGGAGTTCGGCTCGGGCTCGGTGCCTCATCGCGACCCGTCGACGCCGGCCGAGCGTCGGGTCGCGCGAGTGTTCGCCCAGGTTCTCGGTGTGGACGCGGTCGGTGCCGACGATTCGTTCTTCGACCTCGGCGGCGACTCGCTGTCGGCGATCCGGGTGGTCGCGCGGATCAACGCCGAGCTCGGCACCGGCATGGGCGTGCGCGACCTCTTCGACGCACCGACGGTCGCCGCACTGGCGCTGAGGGTCGCGGAGGCCTGCGCACAGTCGCCGGCCATCCGCCCGCAGCGCGGGCCGACGGTGGGTGCCACACCGCTGCCCGCGCTCGTGCCGCTGTCCCCGTCGCAATTCTTCATCGACCGCACCGTCGTGGAACCGGCTCTCCACAACATCCCCTTCACCGTGCGCGTGCGCGGCGAATTCGACGCCGATGCCCTGCGCTCGGCGATGGCGGACGTCGTCGGCAGACACCGGGCCCTGCGGACCGTGTTCCCCGACTCGCCGTCGGGGCCGTACCAGCACGTGCTCGACGTGGTCGACGCGATGCCCGACCTCGGTCCGGTGGTGACGAGTGCGGCGGACGCGGACGCCCGGACGACGGACCTGCTGTCCGCCGGATTCGACGTGCGGCGGGACCCGCCGCTGCGCGCCCGGCTGTTCCGGCTCGGCGATCGCGACCACCTGCTCGCGTGCGTCCTCCACCACATCGCCGCCGACGGCTGGTCGCTCGCGCCGCTGGCACGGGATCTCGCGGACGCCTACGGTGCCCGGTCTGCGGGCGGGTCGCCCGACTGGGAGCCCCCGACCGCGACGTATGCGGACTACACCGTGTGGCGGCGGGCGTTGCTCGGCGACGAGGACGACCCGGCGAGTGTCGCGTCGAAGCAGATCGCCCACTGGGCGAAGGAACTGTCGGGGCTGCGCGGGGAGCTTGCGCTGCCCACCGACCGCCCGCGGCCGGAGCAGTGGACGTACCGGGCGGGGCGACTTCCGTTCTCGCTCGACGAGCATGCGCATCGAGGCCTGCTGGCCACCGCGCACGAGCACCACGCCAGCCTGTTCACGGCGCTCAGGTCGGCAGTGGCGATCCTGCTCGCCCGCCTCAGCGGAGATCCCGACATCGCGATCGGCACCCCGATCGCGGGTCGGGGAGACCCGGCGCTCGACGACGTGGTGGGCATGTTCGTCAACACGCTGGTTCTGCGGACCCGGGTCGACCCGAGCATGACGCTGTGCGACATCGTCGAAGGATCCCGGGGCGTGGAACTTCGCGCGCTGGCGAACGCCGACGTGCAGTTCGAACGACTCGTGCAGGTACTCGACCCGCCGCGGTCGCCGTCCCTGCACCCGCTGTTCCAGGTTGCGCTGTCGCTGAACAACTTCGCGCCCGCCACCCTCAACGCGTCCGGGCTCGACTTCGAGGTCACTCCGCGTCCGCTCGACATCGCCAAGTGCGATCTGCACTTCCACTTCACCGAACGTCACGACGTCGACGGGAGGCCCGCGGGAATCGACGCCGAACTGGTGTATTCCGCCGACCTCTACGACGCATCCACCGCACAGGGGTTCGTCGACACGCTGCACACCGTCGTCGACCCGATCGGTAGGTGAGCGGGCATCGGACGTGGTAGAGATGCCTGATGAGAGGCTTGCGGAGATCGATTCTGGTGTCACTGGTCGGCGGCGCCGTGCTCCTCGCGCCCGCCGCCTGCTCCGACCAATCCGGCACGGCGGTGAGTGAGCCGTCGACCGTGTCCGACGCGGGACCGTCCACGACCGACCCGGCGACCGGTTCGGCGACACCGGCGGGTGCGCCCTACACGGAGTCCGAACTGCAGGTCACCGGTTCCACCGGCCGCGTCCGCTACGACGTGCTCATCCCGCAGATCGAGGGCGGCGACCCGGCGGTCACCGCCGAGTTCAACGAATCGATGCGCGCCGCGCTCCAGGACCAGATCGACGGCTCGGGAACCGACGCGTTCACGCTGAGCAGCCAGGAACACAGCGTGGCGCACATCGGTGAGCACGTGATCAGTGGGCTGCTCGTGACGTCCTGGAACGCAGATCCGCCCGGGGCGCATCCCACGCCGATCGTCGCGACGGTGGTGGTGAACTCCGACACGGCCGCACCGATCACGCTCGGCGACCTCTTCCCCGACCTGCCTGCCGGGCTGCAGGCGCTGTCGGACAGTTCCGCGCGCCTGCTCCCCGAGACGGTCGCCGGACCGGACTTCGATCGGTCGGGCATCGAGCCGACCGAGGCGAACTTCGCCAACTGGCTGGCCACCCCGGCGGGCATGGAGATCCACTTCAACGACTACCAGGTGGGACCGCACGCCATCGGACTCGTCACCGTCACGGTGCCGTGGGACGACCTCGCGGACGTGATCGACCCCGAACTGGCTCCCGTCGTGTCGAGTTAGACATCCCAGGGCTGTAAATCGTCAAGCGGCGTGGGCGGTGCGACGGTGGTCCCAGGCAATGTGTTCGTCGTAGTGGGTGCGGTGGCGGAGGCAGCCGTGGAGGATGCCGGCCCCGCTCCCCGCGGGCGCCGTTGCTCGAAGAGGACATTCTGACCATCGTCGGATCGGCCCGGCAGGCTGTTACCGGCTGGGCATCGGACTCTCCCAAGACTTCCCGGCTCGGCGCTGCATACGTAAGAAGCCGCACTCTCCGGTTCGTCGAGGGGCGACGAGGTGCGTGAGAAGGCGCTGACCCGCACGGACCTGTGCCGGCAGTGGATACCCGCGGCGGAGCTGCGGATAGGCTCCGCCGCGGTCCTGCGTCGCTACGTGTTCGTGCTGAGCTCTTCGGCGGCAACGCCTTCGAGTGAACGGTTGGTGGTACGGGGTCCGAATGCCGAGACGACGAGTGCGAATGCGATGTAGCAGGCCGCGGCTGTGATCATCACGCCGCCGAGACCCCAGCTGCCGTAGAGCGCCGCACCCAGGACACCCGAAACGGCGCCGCCGAACCGTCCGACGCCGATGATGATCCCGCTTCCGATGCCGCGCGCTCCCGTGGGAATCGCTTCGGGGATGTAGGCGTAGAACACGGTGAGGACGAGTCCGGTGGTGATGGCTGCGGCGCCGCCGGCTGCCGTGACGATCCAGCTGCTGGTCGACATGCCCAGCAGCAAGAACGGAAGCACGCTGACGAGGGAGGTGACGAGGATCAGGGTTTTGCGTTCCACCTTGTCCATGACCAGGAGTGCCACCAGGGGGGTGACGCAGTAGACCATGTTCCATACCAATTGGACTTCGTACGCGTGGGTTTCCGAGTAGCCGAGACCGTTGATGAGCGCGTAGAGCGCCCAATTGCCGAACAGGTAGTAGCCCAGGGTGGCACCGAAGTAGCCCAGGGATACGACGGTGATGACGCGGAGCACCCGACGGTTCCCGAGGATCTGGCGGAGTGACAGCTGCTCGGTGTCGGTGCCGACGACCACCGGCGGGTCACTGAGCGGTCCGCGGCGGCGGGCGCGGGCCTCGAGCTTCTCCACGATCTGTTCGGCCGTGTCGATCTGGCCGCGCGAGACGTACCAGCGGACCGATTCCGGCAGGATCAGTCGCGCAAGGGGAGCGATCAGCAATCCGACACTGCCGATGATGAACAGATGCCTCCACGTGTCGGGCCCGCCGCCCGGGATCGTGAACAGCGCGAGCAACGCGACAAGCGGGGCGACGATCACGAATCCCGTCGTCAGGATCGATACGAACCGGCCACGTGTCTTGCTCGGGAACATTTCGGCGACGTACACCAGCAGGACCGATGTCGCCGCCTGCACACCGACCCCGGTGACGAAGCGCGCGAGGATCATTGCCTCGAAGTTCGGTGCGAACGCGGTTGCGAGTGCCCCAAGCGAATAGAGGACCGTGGACCACACGAGGACCTGCCGCCGGCCGAGCCGGTCGGACAGCCACCCGCCGGCCAATGCGCCCGCTACCATCCCGACGAAGAAGGCGCTGCTGACGGTACCGAGCTGCCCCAGGCTCAGGCCGGTGCTGTCTGCGATTGCCGGCATCGTGTAAGCGAACAGGGCGTTGTCGTAGTACTCGAGTGCCAGATTGACGGCCAGTATCGAAATCCAGATGATGTGTGGCGCCATGACCGGCAGGCGGTCGAGCCGGGCAGGAACGTCCAGAGATTTCCTCGTGCGGACATTTTCGTCCGCAGAATCCAACAGATCCATTGTTATGCCTTTCGTGCGACGGCATTTCGCCCTTGCGGACGAGGAGAAGGGAGGAGGTGACACACGTGCCTCGTGGCGCGGGAAGCGTTGTATCCGATCGACTCGGTTCGAGGCCGTCACGTCAGAGTGACACGGATCACTGTATCCCCGGAGGATGTTTTGCACAACGGATGTTCTGTGAAGTCTGTGACACAATCGAAGAGTGCTGAAGAAGCAGATCGGACAGGCGAGCGGTAACGGCGACACCGAGTTGCCGTCGCGGCGGGGCCGCCCACCGGGGGACCCCGAGGTGAAGCGTGCAGAGTTGCTGAAGGCGGCGACATCGGTGATCGCGCAGGAGGGCTACGCCAGCGCATCGCTGCGCAAGGTGGCCCAACGAGCGGGGTACACCACCGGGGCGGTGACCTACTACTTCGCGAACAAGGAAGAACTGATCCTCGCGTTGATCGAGAGCCGGTTCGACCGCTACGACGCGATGATCGACGACATCCAGGCAGACACCGCCATCGAAGGGCTCTTCGAACGTTGGCTGCGGCTGACCACCGGTGACCCGGAATTCTGGCCGGTGATGTCGGAACTGCTCGCGCACGCACGGCACGACCCGAAGCTCGCTGCGGTCTACAAGCAGCGCTACGCGCGATTCCGCGATGTGTACACCTCGATCCTCGCTGCCGGGCAAGCGCGGGGCACCGTCCGGGACGACATCCCCGCGGACTTGCTCGCCGACCAATTGAGCGCCATGGGCGACGGCTGGGCGCTGCTGTTCCCTCTCGAACCGGAGAGGTTCACTCCGAGCCGGGTCAAGGAACTCGTCGCCGCCGCCATCGCATTGATCGCCCCGGTCCCCGGCACGCCGCGCTAGCCGGGTGCCCCGGCTGGTACGGTGACCGCCCGCACCAGCCGGATACCGCGCTTCCGGTGGCGACGTCTATGGGCTCCGATCAGCGTGTTGCGTTGGCCAGTGCTCGTGCGATCTCGCGGGCTGTCCTGGTGCCGGTCTCGATCGCACCGTCGATGCCGCCGATTCCGATCTCGGCGATGTCGCCACCAGCGAAGTGGATGTGGCCGTGAGGATCCCGCATCCGCGGCACCGCCTGGGTGAGGTTCCCCGGTCGGTGGTGAACCCACGCGCCCTGGGAGAACTCGTCGGCCACCCAGTCGTGACAGGCGGTGTCGACCACCTCGATGTCGGGGACGAACAGCCGGAGCGCGCGTTGCACCGCTTCGCGATCTCGGCCGTCGATAGCGGAGGCGTCGGAGCAGAAACACACGACCAGCGTGTCACCCTCGTGCCGGTACTCCACCCGGGCGGTGTTGATCGGATGCTGCCCGGCCGGGGCGAGGGCGGCGAAGGCTTCGATCTCACCCTTGATCCGCGCCCAGATCTTGACGGTTTTCATCGGGTGCTTCTGATCGACCATCGTGCGGACCTGCTCGGCGAGTGCAGGGGTGATGGTCACATCGCCGAGCGTGTTGAGCGGGACCGCGGAGACCACGTACCGCGCGCGCAGGGTGTCGCCCGTACGGGTGGTGAGCACGGCTCCCCATTCGGCATCTTCGATCGCCGTCACCGGAGTGGACAAGCGCAATTCGGCCGTCGACTCACCGTTGATCGCGTCGAGCAGCCGTTTGGTCCCGCCCACGATCGGCCAGTGGCCGGCCGCTTCCTTGAACGCGTCCCAATGGCCGCAACTGATCGAAGCCCACCACAGGAACTGCGCAATGCCCTGCTCGCTCTCGGAGTGGACCAGCGACGACATCGCGCCCGCGAGCACATCGCGATCATGGGGGGACAGGTTCAACGAGTCGATTCGGTCGGCCAGTGTCTGCTTTTCGATCACGCCGGTATCTGCGGCGGCGATATCGCTCGGTCGCGGAAACCACTCCCGCGAATCCGACAGACAACGAGCAGTCAGCGGGTCGGCGACGCCCGCGTACTCGGCTGAGGTTCCGGAGTGCACGACTCCGTCTGCGAGCCAGTAGATCTTCGTGAGTTCCAAGGGTGTGGCCAGGCCGAGGCCGTAGCGCCTGAGTTCGTGCCAGACGTGCGCCTGAGTCCAGTGCACATAGGTGCCACCGAATTCCACCGACCGGCCGAACGCATCACCGAGAAACGTTCGGCCGCCGATTCTGTCGCGCGCCTCGAGCAACACGACCGAGTGGCCGTCGAGGCTGAGATCCCTGGCCGCGGTCACACCGGCAAAGCCGGCACCGACTACTGCAACGTCGAAAATTTCCTTCACGAGAAACCTCTCAGGGTTCGGGCACCAGATGGTGACGGGATGAGCGGACTCAGCCGCGACGGTCGGTGAACCGGTCCGCCATCCACGCCAGCTTGATCGTGTGCGAGTTGACCAGTCCGGGAGCGAATTTCGGTTTCGCCCGCCACACAGCTCTCAGGTCGTCGTGCATGTCCTTGCCGCAGATGTAATCGGCCACAAGACTTCCGAGATACGGTGCTTGAGCCAAACCGTGGCCGTTGCAGGCGCTGTTGTAGACGACCCGCGGAGACGCATATCCGGCTACCGGCAAGACCGACGGTGTCATGCCGATCCATCCAGCCCACGCCTTCGCCGGCTGGACATCGTGCAATGTGGGAAACCGTGTGCGGAATGCCCGTACCAGGTCGGCGACGATCGCTTGATCAGGTTGGCGGTCGTCGATCTTTCCACGCGTCGTCTGGAGCTTTCGGGTGGTGACGACAATCGTGCCGCGGGCTGTGGTTCGATAGCTCTCCATCACCATGTGCCTGGTCACCATCGGGGTGCGGCTCGTCCAGCCGGCCGCGTCGAGAAGGCCGGGCGCCACCTGCTCGGTCTCGATGGCGGTCACCCGCACAGGGGTGGCGAGCCATCGCGGGGTGATCGACAATTCGTTCGCGTGAGCGTTGTTCGTCAGCACCACCTTCTCGGCGTGGACGAGACCACCGGACGTGTCGAGCGTGACCGAGTTGCCCGTGTCTGTGACGTCGAGGACCCGACTCTGCTCGAACGTCGTGACATCCGATGCCAGGACCGCATCGCGGATACCGAGAGCGAACGTGCCCGGATTCATGATCCCGCCGATGCGCGCGTAGATGCCGCCCAGGAAGGCATCCGGAACGCCCATGTCACGACCGTCGACAATCACCGAGTCCATGCCGGCGTCGATAAGTATCCGGGCGCCGGCTTTCACCGCCTCGAGCTGGGACGGTGTCACGGCAGAAGCGAGAATGCCGGTTTGCTCGTAGTCGCAGTCGATCGAATGATGGTCCATCAGGTCTTCGGTGAAGCGAACCGCAGAGTCGGCGAAGCGCACCAAGCCGCGGAAACGATCCCGGTAGTACTTCGCGAGGATGCGTGGGTCGCTTCCCACGGCGCTCGACAGGTAGCCCGCATTGCGCGCGCTCGCGCCCCAGCCGCAGAGGTCGGATTCCAGTAGGGCGACGTCACGACCATGTTCGGCAAGTCGCAGCGCCGTGAGCATCCCGCCCACGCCACCACCGACCACGGCGATGTCACAATGGTGCTCGCCCTGAAAGGGCGCCGCGAGATGCGTGGGACGGTCGACCCAGCCCGTGTGCGGGTAGTACTGCATCGGCGAGGTGAGAGTCTTCATCGCGTTCCGTGCGTTCTGCCCAATTCGTGCCGCTGCCGGGCCGCGACGGCGACGACGCGGATCTCGACGACGAACTCCGGCCGGGCGAGCTGAGTGACGCCGACTCCGGTCCACGACGGGTACGGCTCGCCGATGTACTGATCCTTCACCGCCCCGAAGCCCGGGCCGTCCCCGTGCAGATCGGTGTGGAAGGTCGTCAACTCGACGATGTCGTCCAGAGATGAACCCGCCTCTTCCAGAACCTGTTTGACGCCTTCGAACGCCAGTCGTGCCTGGGCCTGCGGATCTTCGGGAATCTCGCCGGTGGCACGGTCGAGACCTACTTGCCCGGACACCCAGATGAGGTTTCCGGCCCGGGTCGCCTGCGAAAAGTGCAGCCGCTCGTACGTGGCCACGGTGGTGTCGAGATTGATCGCTTCGCGCTTCATGGTCTTCGTGTCGTCCTCTGCTCGCGGGGTGGTCATCGGAGCTGGCGGAAGATCGGCGAGCGGAACGGGTCGCCGTCGTCGAGCTTGGCCATCTCCTCCTTGAACAGCGCCCCGTTACGGGCGTAGTGCGGGTTCGATTCGGGCAGAACACGAAACGTTGCGTCGTCACCGAAAAATCGGAGGACCAGGGTGTGGCGTGTCGGAGTCTCCCGATCGACGCCCGCGCCGCCGTGCAGCGACGAGGGGTGCAGTGCGACGATGTCGCCTGGTTCGACCGTCCACGACATGACATCCCAGGAATTGGGGTCCTGGGCGAGGTCGCGGTCGATGTGCGGCAGGCGGGGCAGCGTGCCGTCGCCGAATGCAGGGTCGGTCGGATCGTCCGCGTTCGAGAAGCTCGCGCCGTCGTACCTGACGCCGTGATGGCTGGCACGAATGATCTCCAAGGAGTTCTTCTTCGGGAGATTCTGAAAGCTGATCCAGGCGTTGCCCCAATGTTCGCCCGCCAGGGGCATCACGGAGGTGTCCTGGTGCCAGGGACCGCGACCGCTGGCGCCGCCGTCCTTGAGGAACACCTCTTCGGCGTAGTACCAGACGTGCTCGGAACCCCAGAGTTCGGCATACAGGTCCGCGAATGGCATCTGGGCCACCAGTTGGTCCAACTTGTCCTTGGCATGGGGGTTCGCATTGTCGATGTGCGTCTGCAACTCGGTGCCGTCGAGCCGGTTGAACACGTGTGGACCGGGGTTGGCGACGTTCCACAGAAATGCGTCGTGGAGTTCGCCCATCTGCTCTGGGTTCAGCCAGTTCTTGATCAGGGTCGCTCCGTCTTCGCGGAACTGCTGCTTGGTTGCCTCGTCGATCATGGTTGCTCCAACCCGTGGTTGTTGTCGTGACGAGCGTCACGGTAGGGGATCGACGCGATTAACACAACGGTTGTTGTGAGAATTGCTGAAATTCTAATAACAACCGTTGTCTGAAAAGGCTCGGGATTGTAGACTGACGTACGCCCCTACAGGGCGGGGCGGAGAAGACGCCCGCGGTTCGGCGGCACGGGCAGGCATCGACATCAGAAGCCTCCACTCGCCCAGCTCGCTGATCGACCCACGTCAGCCGCTGCCCGACCGCTCACCGGGAACGAACCTGTGGTTGCCCGGGTGCTCCGACCTACCGTCCCAGACAGGCCTTTGCTGCCGAAATGTGTCTGTCGAATGGGAGAGGAGCGCGCCCGTGAGTGCACGCACCGAAGTTGATGCTCGGGCGAATCGGATCTGCGACGTGGACGCGGTCGTCGTCGGCGCGGGATTCGCGGGTCTGTACGCCGTCCACAAACTGCGGAGCCTGGGCCTGACGGTCCAGGGTGTCGAGGCCGCGGACGGCGTCGGCGGAACCTGGTACTGGAACCGCTATCCCGGCGCCCGGTGCGACGTGGAAAGCGTCGACTACTCGTACTCGTTCTCGCGGGAACTCGAGCAGGAGTGGGACTGGAGCGAGAAGTACGCCACCCAGCCCGAGATCCTGGCGTACATCGATCACGTCGCGGACCGGTTCGACCTCCGCGACCGTTTCCTGTTCGGCACCCGCGTGACGTCCGCGGAACTGGACGAGGAGACGCTGCGGTGGGAGGTGCGCACCGACCGCGGCGACATCCTGTCCGCGCGGTACTGCGTCTTCGCGACCGGGGCGCTGTCCACCGCGAACATGCCGAACATCCCGGGCCGCGAATCCTTCACGGGCGAAACGCATCACACCGGGCACTGGCCGCACCAGGGGGTCGACTTCACCGGCAGGCGGGTCGGGATCATCGGCACCGGATCCTCGGGCATCCAGTCGATTCCCGAGATCGCCGAGCAGGCCGATCACCTGTACGTGTTCCAGCGCAGCGCCAACTACAGCGTCCCCGCGGGCAACGAGACGTGGGACGACGAGATGCGGCGCGCGATCAAGGCCGGGTACGACGAGCGCAGGCGACTGTCCCGGGAGAGCGGCGGCGGGTCACCGTACAACGCGCACCCGAAGTCGGCACTGGAGGTGTCCGAGGAGGAACGCCGCGACGCCTACGAGACGCGCTGGAAGCTTGGCGGGGTGCTGTTCGCGAAAACCTTTCCGGACCAGACGAAGACCGAGGCCGCCAACGCAACGGCGCGGGAGTTCGCGGAGGAGAAGATCCGCCGCCTCGTCGACGACCCCGCGGTCGCGGACAAGCTGATCCCGAACGATCACCCCATCGGGACCAAACGGATCGTCACCGACACCCACTATTTCGAAACGTACAACCGGCCGAACGTCACCCTGGTGGATCTCAAGGCGGCGCCGATCGAGTCGATCACCCCGTCGGGTGTCACCACCGCCGATGCCGACTACGGACTCGACACGCTGGTGTTCGCCACCGGATTCGACGCCATGACCGGAGCCCTCGACCGCATGCGGATCGTCGGCCGGAACGGCGTGTCTCTCGCCGAGTACTGGAGTGAGGGACCGAAAACCTATCTGGGTCTGGGTGTTCCGGGGTTCCCGAACCTGTTCGTCGTGACGGGGCCGGGCAGCCCGTCGGTGCTGGCGAACATGGTGCTCGGCGCCGAGCAGCACGTCGACTGGATCGCGGACTGCATCGCACACCTGTGGGAGAAGGACTACGACGCGGTCGAGGCGTCGGTGCCGGCCACCGAGCAGTGGGTGGAGCACTGCCGCGAGCTTGCCGCACAGACCCTGTTCCCGCTGGCGAACTCCTGGTACATGGGGGCCAACATTCCGGGCAAACCGCGTGTGTTCATGCCGTACCTCGGGGGCTTCGGCGCGTACGGGCGGATCTGCGCCGACGTCGCAGAGGAGGGGTTCCGCGGGTTCGAATTCAGCCGGTCCCGCACGAGGCTCGCCGACCCGGTGGGGTAGTTGCGCAGGCATTGGTCAGCCGCGCAGGCAATTGCCTGCGCGGCTGACTAATTCGTGGGATTCTGGTCGTTCGTGGGATGGGGGGCGCGCTCAGTCGGGCAGGGCGTACGTGGCCCAGGCCCGGGCGAGCACGTCCCCGTCGAGCGTGCACGTGACGGTGACGTCGGTCATGCGCACGCCGTCCTGGACGTACGTCTGCTGCAACGAAGACGTGAACTCCGCCTCGGACGGCACGGCCCGCCGGATGCGGGTGCGGAACCTGCGGAGGTCACCGGGAAACTGCTCGGCGCAGTGGCGCTCGAGCAGGTCGGCCGACCGGTCGTCCTGTGTCGCGGCGCCGGTGAAGCTGTTCGTCCAGAACTCGAAGACCAACTGCTCGTCGCGGTTGCGGAAGCGGATCAGCAGGTCGTGGTCGTCCAGCCGGTGGATCCGAGGGAACAGGGCGTCGTCCGCGGTCGGGTGTGGTCGCAGCAGCAGGAAGTCCTGCTCGACGGCCGCGCCCGGTTGGGGTGCGACGACCACCCCGTCCGGGAGGGCGTCGGCGCAGAGCCGGCGGATCTCCGCTGTGCACGGCTGCGAAGAGATGAGTGCGGCCATCGTTCCTCCCAAATCACGGGGTCTGTAGTCCGCACGGTAGTCGCCGCGGCCGGGAAACGGGGGCCGTGGTCCCTGTGATCGGGACGCCGAAATCCCGCCGTGACGACTCGCTGCGAAAGCCTCTCGCTCAGTGGGAGAGTCGGGTACCGCAACGGACCGTGTGCGCCGACTATGAGCTACACCACACCCCGAGGGTGTTCTTGACGTACAGCGAGGCGGAGGTAGACATGGCGCGCAACAGTGCCGTTGACGGCGACGAAGTCCGGATGATCGAAGTGGGATCGGCACCAACGCGTTTCGCGCGAGGGTGGCACTGCCTGGGTCTGGCGAAGACCTTCAGGGACGGCACCCCGCACCAGATCGACGCGTTCGGCACGTCGCTGGTGGTGTTCGAGACGTCCGACGGCACCCTCAGTGTGCTCGACGCCTACTGCCGCCACATGGGTGGCAACCTGGCGCACGGCACCGTGAAGGGCGACTCCATCGCCTGCCCGTTCCACGACTGGCGCTGGGGCGGCAACGGCAAGTGCACCGGAATCCCGTATGCGCGGCGCGTCCCGCCGCTGGCACGGACCCGGGCCTGGACGACCATCGAGCGCAACGGGCAGCTCTACGTCTGGAACGACCCGCAGGGCAACCCGCCGCCCGCCGACGTGACGATTCCCGAGATCGAGGGATTCGGCTCCCCGGAATGGACCGACTGGACCTGGAATTCGCTGCTCGTCGAGGGTTCGCACTGCCGCGAGATCGTCGACAACGTGGTCGACATGGCGCACTTCTACTACGTCCACTTCTCGTTCCCGCGCTACTTCAAGAACGTCTTCGAAGGGCACGTGGCCACCCAGTACATGCAGTCGACGCCCCGCCACGACATCTCGGTGGGCACCAGCTACGACGACCCCAATTCCACGCTGCGCTCGGACGCGTCGTATTTCGGCCCGTCCTACATGATCGACAAGCTGTGGAGCGAGGCGAACGGCATGATGATCGAGACGGTGCTGATCAACTGCCATTACCCGGTCAGCGCCGATTCGTTCGTCCTGCAGTGGGGCGCCATGGTGAAGAAGCCCGAGGGGCTGTCGGACGAGATGGCGAACGGCATGGCGGCCCAGTTCGCCGAGGGCGTGGAGCTCGGGTTCAAGCAGGACGTCGACATCTGGCTGAACAAGTCGCGCATCGACAACCCGCTGCTGTCGGAGGAGGACGGGCCGGTGTACCAGCTTCGCCGCTGGTACCAGCAGTTCTACGTGGACGTCGAGGACATCACCGAGGACATGACCAAGCGCTTCGAATTCGAGATCGACACCACCCGGGCAGTGCAGAGCTGGGAGGCGGAGGTTGCCGACAACCTCGCCAACGGCGTCGTCCCGCTCGACACCAACGCCTGAGCCGGCTCAGAGAAGAAGGACACGACAGATGACCCACGAGGTTCTCGACAACATCATGGCGATCGCGGACCAGCTCCGCGATCAGGCGCCCGAGGCCGAGCGGATCGGCCGGCTGCCCGACGAGACGGCGAAGAAGCTCCGCGAGGCGGGCCCGATCAAGCTCCTCCAGCCGGGCACGTACGGCGGGTTCGAGGCGCATCCGCGGGAGTTCGCGGAGACGGTGATGGCCGCGGCGTCGCTCGACCCGGCCACGGGATGGGTGTGCGGCATCGTCGGGGTGCACCCCTGGCAGTTGGCGTTCGCCGACCCGAAGGTGCAGGAGGAGGTGTGGGCGGCCGACTCCGACACCTGGATGGCCTCGCCGTACGCGCCGACCGGGATCGCGACTCCCGTCGACGGCGGCTACCTGTTCAGCGGACGCTGGCAGTTCTCCTCGGGCACCGATCACTGCGACTGGATCTTCCTCGGCGCGATGCTCGGCGACAAGGACGGCGCCATGGCGCTGCCGCCGAAGATGCTGCACATGATCCTGCCGCGCAGCGACTACGAGATCGTCGAGGACTCGTGGAACGTCGTCGGGCTCAAGGGCACCGGGTCCAAGGACATCATCGTCCAGAACGCCTTCGTCCCCGACTACCGGGTGATGGACGCCGACGAGGTCATGAACGGCACCGCGGTGCAGAAGTTCGGGCGCACCGAGACGCTGTACAACATGCCGTGGTCGACGATGTTCCCGCTCGGAATCTCCTCCGCCGTGGTGGGAATCGCGGAGGGCGCACTGGCCGCCCACCTCGACTACCAGCGCGACCGCGTCGGTGCGCAGGGCACCGCGATCAAGGACGACCCCTACGTGCTGTTCGCGGTGGGTGAGGCGGCGGCCGACATCAACGCCGCCCGGCAGGAACTGCTCGCCAACGTCGACCGGATCTGGGACCTCGTCGAGTCGGGCAAGGAGGTCACGTTCGAGGACCGCGCGGCCGGACGCCGCACCCAGGTGCGGGCGGCGTGGCGGGCGGTCACCGCCGTCGACCAGATCTTCGCCCGCTCGGGCGGCAACGCGCTGCGCATGGACAAGCCCCTGCAGCGGTACTGGCGGGACGCGCACGCCGGCCTGGCGCACGCGATCCACGTGCCGAGCACCGTGTACCACGCATCGGCGCTCAGTTCCCTCGGCCTCGACCCGGCCGACAACCTCAAGTCGATGATCTGACCGTCGCCGGCACACGAAAACAGCAGAAGGACAACACATGACAGACATCAAGGGCCTGGGCTACGTCAAGATCCAGACCAACGACCTGGAGCGCTGGCGCACGTTCGCGTTCGACGTCCTCGGATTCGCCGAGGGGTCGGGACCGGACGAGGACGCCCTCTACCTCCGCATGGACGAGCGGGCGGCGCGCATCGTGATCGTGCCGGGGGAGACCGACGAGGTCGTCACCATCGGGTGGGAGGTCCGCGACCATGCGGGCCTGGTCCGCGTCCAGGAGGCGGTCGAGGGCGCAGGCATCGCCGTCAAACCGCTGTCGGTGGAAGAGGCCGACGCGCGCCGCGTCGAGGAGGTCGTCACGTTCCAGGACCCGACGGGCGCGACGATCGAGATCTTCCACGGCGCCGTCCTCGACCACAGCCCGGTGGTCACCCCGTTCGGCGCGAAGTTCGTGACCGGGGCGCAGGGCCTCGGCCACGTCGTGCTGCCGGTGATGGACTTCGGGGGAGCGTTCGACTTCTACACCGAGGTGCTCGGCTTCCTGCCCCGCGGTGCGTTCCGGATCCCGGCCCCGCCGGAGTTCGGGCCGATGCGGGTGCGTTTCCTCGGCGTCAACGAGCGGCACCACAGCCTGGCGCTGTGCCCCGCACCGCACGGTGGTGCGCCGGGACTGGTGCACATCATGGTGGAGGTCGACACGCTCGACGCTGTCGGGCAGGCTCTCGACCGCGTCGTCAAGGACGGGTTCTCCGTCTCCTCGACGCTCGGTCGGCACACCAACGACAAGATGGTGTCGTTCTACGTGCGGGCGCCCGGCGGCTGGGACGTCGAGTTCGGCACCGAGGGCATGAAGGTGGACGAGAAGTACTACTCCGCGGAGGAGATCACCGCCGACAGTTACTGGGGACACGACTGGTCGGGGAGTGAGCCGCTGGCGGCGATGTAAGGGGTGTCCGGGCCCGGTGTGCGTATCCACTCGATGCGCGCACCGGGCCTTTCGGCTGTTCGGGGGCTGTGCCGCGAAGCACTATTGCAAATAGGTATATGCCTATTTATAGTAAGTGTCGCCAGTCACACAGCGCGGCGCCGCACCGAGCAGCGCCGTTACGGAGGTCCCCATGACGACGACACTCAGCCCCACTCCCACCGCCGGCCTCGATCGCGCCGCCCTTCTCCTCGACGCCTTCGACGGCCCGGGCAGGCTCACGCTCGCGCAGATCGTGCGCCGCACGGGGCTCCCGCGATCCTCCGCGCACCGGATGCTCGAACGTCTCGTCCAGCTGCGGTGGCTCCGCCGGGAGGGCCGGGACTACGAACTCGGCATGCGGCTGTTCGAACTCGGGTCCCTCGCCGTGCACCAGGACCGTCTGCACCGGGCGGCGCTGCCCTTCCTGCACGAACTGCACCGCCTCACCGGGCACGCCGTGCACCTCGCCGTGCTGGAGGGGATCGACGTCGTCTACCTGGAGAAGATTGCCGGACGGTTCGGCGTCGGGCTGCCGTCCCGCGTCGGCGGCCGCCAGCCCGCGCACTGCACGAGCGTCGGCAAGGTGCTGCTGGCCCACGCGCCCGAGTCGGTGGTCGACCGTGTCGTCGAGGCCGGTCTGCCCCGCAGCACACGATTCAGCATCGACTCGCCGGCCGCTTTCCGTGCCGAGTTGCAGAAGACCCGCGAACGCGGAGCGGCCTACGACCGCGAAGAGGATCTCGTGGGCGTGAGCTGCGTCGCGGTGCCCGTGGGCACCGAGGACAACGTGGTGGCCGCCATCTCCGTGTGCGGTCCGAGCAGCCAGATCAAGCTCGATCACCGTCTGACCGCGCCGATTCGCATGTCCGCCAAGGGCACCTGGCGCAACTACATGTCGACCGCGACACCGGCAGGCGGACGCGCCGACCGATACTCCGCCTGAGACGGGACCGAGGAGCATAGATGCCGCTCGACGAGCAGGCCGAGACCATCCTCCGGGGACTCAACGAGAACTTTCCCCGGGTCGAGACCATGACCGGCGCCCAGGCTCGGGCGGCGACGAAGGCCGGACGCAGGGCCGTATCCGACCCCGAGCCGGTCGGTGCCGTGTACGACCGGGAGATTCCCGGCGGGGCCGGATCGATTGCGGTACGGATCTATTCGCCCGCCGGGAACTCCGCGGGACCGCGTCCCGTCGTCGTCTTCTTCCACGGCGGCGGGTTCGTGATCTGCGACCTCGACAGCCACGACGGCTTCTGCCGCGCCATGTGCAACGGGATCGGCGCCGTCGTCGTCTCCGTCGACTACCGCCTGGCCCCGGAATCGCCGTGGCCCGCCGCGGCGGACGACGCCTACGCCGCGACGTGCTGGGTCGCGCAGCATGCCCCCGAGTTCGGCGGCGATCCGGACCGTCTGCTCGTCGCCGGTGACAGCAGCGGGGGCAACCTCGCCGCCGTCACGGCACTGATGTCCCGCGACCGGGGCGGACCCGCCGTCGCCGGACAGGTGCTGGTCTACCCCGTCGTGGAACCGGACTTCGACACCGAGTCCTACGTGCAGTTCGCGGAAGACCACTTTCTCACCCGCGCTGCGATGCAATGGTATTGGGACCAGTACCTGCCTGCTCACCGCGAGACGGTGCCCACCTACGCGGCCCCGGTCCGGGCCGAGGACCTCGGCGGGCTGCCGCCCGCGGTCGTGATCACCGCCGAACGCGACCCGCTCCGGTACGAGGGGGAGAAGTACGCCGCGGCGCTCGCCGACGCCGGTGTTCCCGTGCAGCTCGAGCGGGTCGAGGGAATGTTCCACGGATTCCTGACGATCGACGCGATGACCGCGGCGCAGCGGGTGCGGGAACAGCTGTGGCCGCAGCTTCGGAATCTGGTGGCCGAACGGGTGCGCACCCCGTCCGACTAGGTCTCGGCCTCGTCGCCGGAATCCTGCGCCGCCTTCATGGCGGCCTGGTACTCCTGCTGCGCCGCCCTCGAGCGCCGGATCGAATGCGATTCGGTCGGTTTCGGCACACCGGGATGCTCCGGGGTCCCTTCGCCGCGCATCCGCAGGGCGGCCTCGTCGATGTCGGCGAGCATCTGCTTCGCGAGTTCGCTCTCGGCGGCGTAGTAGCGCTCGGACCACTTGTTGACCATGTGCGCGAACGCCCACTCGGGTTCGACGGCGGAATCGCGGGCGTCGAGCGCGGCCTGCCTGCTCATCCCCTCCACATACGAGATATGTTCTTCGAGGGCCTCTTTGAGCTGTTCCGGCTCCGTGAGGTGGCCGAGCCACATGCGCAGCATCACCCCGTGCTTGAGGACGGGCGGATCGATCGGCGCCTCCCGCGCCCAGCTGCGCATGACGGCCATACCGGCGTCCGTGATCTTGTACAGCCGCTTGGGTTTCACCCGCGCCTCGTCGTCCACGACGGTCCGCGACGTCACGTATCCCAGATCTTCGAGCTTCTTCAGCTCCGAGTACACCTGACTGAACGACGGGCTCCAGTAGAAGAAGCGCACACTGTACGAGGCCCACTTCTTGAGGTCGTAGCCGGACATTTCCTCGCCGAACGACAGGATGCCGAGTACCGGCCAGCTCGTGGATCGGAGGCCGGCGTACCCGGAGCTCTGGGTGGGGTCGGACGAAGGCATTTCCCGAGCCTATCAACCGTGCGCCGCCCGCCGGTTGCCGCGAAACCCTGCCGCTGGGCGGGACGGGGCATTTCCCGCCCGCAGGTGTCGCGGCCACGCTGAACGCAACCCGTCGATCCGAGGAGACACGATGACCCGAACCGAAGAACCCGCGCCGCCGGTGGTGCGCCGCATCGACCCCGCCGACCTCAAGTCGGTGCTCGGGCACTTCTGCACCGGCGTCACGGTGATCACCGCGCACGACGGCGAGAGCCCGCACGGCTTCACGTGTCAGTCCTTCGTGTCGCTGTCGCTGGACCCGCCGTACGTGTCGTTCAGCCCCGCACGGACGTCGACCAGCTGGCCGCGGCTGCGGGCGAGCGAGCACCTGTGCGTCAACGTCCTCGCCCACGACCAGCGGGACGTGTGCGGGACGTTCGCGACCAGCGGCGCCGACAAGTTCGCCGGCGTCGGGTGGTCGCACGCCGGCAACGGCGCCCCCGCGCTGGACGGAGTGCTGGCCCGGGTGCAGGCGACCGTCGAATTCGAGCACGACGCCGGCGACCACACCATCGTCGTCGCACGCGTGACCGGACTGGACGTGCTGCGGGACGTGCCGCCGCTCCTGGTGTACCGCGGCGGGCTCGGCATCTTCACCGCCGCCACGTAGCCGATCCTTCTCCCGCTCGGCCCTTCTCCCGCTCGGCGCCGGTGCCGCTGTCTCCCGCTCCGCGTCGGTGCCGCTGTCTCCCGCTCCGCGGGAAGGGCTGTGGGAAAGAGCAATTGACACCGGCAGGATGTGATCGAGACCACTTCGGAAGGTGTGCACGATGAGCGTAGACGAGCAGAACTGGGACCGGGAGGTCGATCTCCTGGTGATCGGCAGCGGTGCGGGCGGCATGACCGCCGCCCTCGCCGGGGCCGAGCGAGGACTCGACACCCTCGTCGTCGAAAAGTCCGGCGTGTACGGCGGTTCGACGGCGCTGTCCGGTGGCGCCCTGTGGATCCCCAACTCGCCGATCCTCGTCCGTGAAGGCCGCGCCGACGACCCCGCCGACGTCCGGAAGTACCTGGAGTCGATCGTCGGCGACAGCGTGCCCGCCGAACGCCTCGACGCGTACATCGAGCAGGGCCCGGCGATGATGCAGTTCTTCGAACAGCACTGCCCGCACCTCCGGTTCTCCTGGTGCGAGGACTATTCCGACTACCACCCCGAGAACGTCGGCGGACGGCCGAAGGGGCGGACGGTCGAACCGCTGCCGTTCGACATGAACCAACTCGGCGCCGACCGCGAACAGCAGCGCCCGAACTCCCTCGCCATGCCGGGCGGGCTCTACATGACGTCCACCGAGTTCCGGCACCTCAACATGTTCTTCCGCACCTGGGCCGGCCGCAGGACCGCACTGGGCGTCGGCTGGCGTTCGGTGGTCGCGATGGTGCGGCGCCGGCGGATGGAGACCCTGGGGCAGGCCCTCGTCGGCCGGCTGCGGCTCAGTCTCCAGGAGGCCGGCGTCCTACTGTGGCTGAACTCCCCGCTGAAGGGGCTGATCACGGACGAGTCCGGGGCCGTCACGGGCGCGGTCGTCGAGTCCGGAGAACGGGAACTGCGCATCCACGCCCGCCGCGGCGTCATGATGGCCACCGGCGGATTCGAGCAGAGCGAGGAGATGCGGAAGCGGTACCTGAGGGAGGGCGGCAAGGACAACTACAGTGCCGGCTCGCCCGACAACACCGGCGACGGAATTTTGGCGGGCGAAGAGGTCGGCGCCGCCGTCGACCTGATGGACGACGCCTGGTGGATGCCGTCGTTCCGGCGCCCGGACGGCATCATGCACGTCCTGGTGTCGGAGCGGTCGATCCCGCCGTCGCTGATCGTCGACCAGAACGGCAAGCGGTTCACCAACGAGGCGTCCCCGTACGTGTCGTTCGTCCACGACCAGATCGCGGGCGGGCACGACCCGGTGTGGTTCGTGTTCGACTCGAAGGCCAAGAGCCGCTACCAGTTCGGTGGTGTGATGCCCGGGCAGAAGTTCCCGGCGGAATGGTTCTCCACGGGCCTGATGCTGCGCGCGGAGACCCTCGGCGAACTGGCGCAGCAGATGAGTGTGCCCGCCGAGGCGCTGTCCGCCGAGATCACCCGGTTCAACGGTTTCGCCCGGGCGGGAGTCGACGCCGACTTCGGTCGCGGCGACAGCGCGTACGACCGGTACTACGGCGACCCGGGCCTGCCCAACCCGACCCTGGACGAGGTGGACAAGGCCCCGTACTACGCGGTGCGGATGGAGGCCGGCGACCTCGGCACCAAGGGCGGACTCGTGTGCAACGAGCACAGCCAGGTGCTGACCGGCAGCGGCGAACCGATCCCCGGGCTGTACGCCACCGGAAACACGTCGGCGTCCGTGATGGGCAACGACTACGCCGGCGCCGGCGCGACGATCGGCCCCGCGATGGTGTTCGGCTGGGTCGGCGCACGGCACGCGGCAGCCACTGCAGAGGCGGTGAGCTGAGTGCTTCCCGTCGAATGCCGGCGCTGCGGTAACGCGGTGCTCGTGGAGAAATACAGCGAGGCGCACACGAGCGTGCAGTGGCTGGGTGACGCCGAGCAGACCTGCCCGGAGTTCGCGCTGCGTGCGCAGGAGGGGGAGCACTCGATGTTCGTCCCCACCTGCGGCGCGCTGCGCGGATCGATCGACGACGCGGTGGAGGACGGGCGGGTGGGGCTCTCCCTGCGCAGCTACCCGACCCCCGGCCGCCTGGACTAGAAGGGACAACCGATGTCACGGATGGCAGGCAAGGTCGCCTTCATCACCGGTGCCGGAAACGGTATGGGGCGCAGTCACGCGGTCCGGCTCGCGGAGGAGGGCGCCGACGTCGTTGCCGTCGACCTTCCCTCGGCCGCAGCCGATCTCGACGACACCCGAAGGCTGGTGGTCGAACTCGGCCGCCGGGCCGTCGTGGCCCACGCCGATGTGCGGGACCCGGCGGCGCTGCGGGCGGCCGTCGACGCCGGAGTCGCGGAACTGGGGCCCCTCGACGTCGTCGTCGCGAACGCCGGCGTCTGCGACAACCCCGGCCCGGCCTGGACGATCGACGACGAGATCTGGCACCGCTCGCTCGACGTCAACCTCAGCGGCGTCTGGAACACGGCGACCGCCGCGGTCCCGGCGATGCGGGACGGCGGCGGATCCGTCGTGATCGTCAGTTCGACGGCAGGCATCAAGGCGGTGGCCGGGGCCGCCCACTATTCGGCGTCCAAGACCGCCGTGGTCGGGTTGGCCCGGACCCTCGCCAACGAACTCGGACCGCAGTTCATCCGGGTCAACGTGCTGCACCCCGGTGCCGTCGGCACCCGCATGACCCTGAACCCGGAGACGATGGCACGGCTGCGGCCGGACCTCGACAACCCCACCCGTGACGACGTCGTCCCCGTCCTCGCGGCCAACCACGTCCTGCCCGTTCCGTGGCTGGACTCGCGGGACGTCAGCAACGCGCTGCTGTTCCTCGCCTCGGACGAATCGCGATACATCACCGGCACACAACTCGTGGTCGACGCCGGACTGACCCAGAAGGTGTAGAGATGACAGGTCGAGTGAACGGAAGAGTCGTCCTGGTCACCGGTGCCGCGCGCGGGATCGGCCGGGCGCAGGCACTGCGATTCGCGCAGGAGGGCGCGGACGTCGTGGCCGTCGACCTGTGCGGGCCGGTCGGCACGGTGGTGACACCACCGGCGAGCACGGAGGACCTCGAGGTGACCGCGAAACTGGTCCGGGACACGGGCCGCCGGATCGTGACGGCGCAGGTGGACGTGCGCGACGGCACCGCGCTCGCCGACGCGGTGACGGCCGCGGCCGGGGAGCTGGGCGGGCTGGACTTCGTGTGCGCCACGGCCGGCATCACGTCCTCGGGCGCTGCGCTGGAACTCGATACGCAGACGTGGCAGACGATGCTCGACGTCAACCTGACGGGGGTGTGGCAGACGTGCAAGGCGGCGGCCCCGCACCTGATCGAGCGGGGCGGCGGGGCGATGATCCTGACGAGTTCCATCGCCGGTCTGCGCGGACTTGTCGGCGTCGCGCACTACACCGCGGCCAAGCACGGGGTGGTGGGTCTGATGCGGTCGCTGGCCAAGGAACTCGCACCGCACCGGGTGCGGGTCAACAGCGTGCATCCCACCAACGTCGACACGGACATGATCCAGAACGACATGGTGCGGCGGGCGTTCCGGCCCGACCTCGAGCACCCCACCCGGGAGGAGTTCGCCGCGGCCGCGGTGACGATGAACATGCTGCCGATTCCGTGGATCGAACCGGTCGATGTGGCCAACGCCGCGCTGTTCCTGGCCTCCGACGAGGCGCGGTACATCACGGCGGTCGCCCTGCCGGTCGACGCGGGCAGCGTCAGCAGATAGCAAATCCCCGAGTCCGCCCCGACACCTGACGATCCGTGGTAGAACAGGTGTCAGTTTTGGGGGCGGACGAAGGGTGTATGCCGTGGATCTCGAGGCCGTCGCCGCGATCAGCAGGCTCAAGTACACGTATCTGCGCGCCCTCGACACGAAGTGCTGGGACGAGTTCGCCGACACGCTCCTTCCCGACGCGACCGCGAACTACGGCGAGCATCTCGCGTTCGAGTCGCGGGACGCGCTGGTCGAGTTCATGAAGTCGAATCTGGGGCCGCGGACCATCACCGAGCATCACTGCGGTCACCCGGAGATCGACGTCGACGGCGACACGGCGACGGGGCGGTGGTTCCTGTCCGACACCGTGCTGATCCCAGAACACGACATGGTGCTGCGTGGGGCCGCGTTCTACTCCGACCGCTACGCCCGCGGGCCGGACGGGCGATGGCGGATCGCCCACACCGGCTACGAGCGCACGTACGAGGCGGTGATGTCGCTGGCCGACATTCCCAGCTTCCGGCTGACGGCCAACCGGTGGGCAGCCGACACGGAATCAGCGAGAGGGGACTCGTGATGGGGACGCTGGACGGCAAGGTCGCACTGATCACCGGCGCCGGTCAGGGCGTGGGTGCCGGGATGGCGTTCGCGCTGGCCAAGGAAGGTGCACGGATCGCGGTGGTCGGGCGCACGGAGGCGAAACTCGTCGACACGTGCGCCGCGATCGCCGACTTCGGCGGCGTCGCCGAGCCGATCGTCTGCGACGTCAGCAAACGCGATCAGCTGGGTCCGATGGTCGACCGCGTCGTGGAGGTGTTCGGCGGGATCGACATCCTCGTCAACAACGCCAACGCGAGCGCGCTCGGGCCACTCCTGGAGATCACCCCGAAGCTTCTCGACCGCGCGATGGCCGTCGGCCCGGTGGCCACGCTGTTCCTGATGCAGCTGTGTTACCCGCACCTGAAGGCGCGCGGCGGCGGCTCGATCATCAACCTCGTCAGCTCGTCGGCCGTGCGCTGGGACACGAGCGGCTACGGGCTGTACGCGGCCACCAAGGAGGCGATGCGTTCGCTCACCCGGACCGCGGCCAGCGAATGGGGTCCGGACGGCATCCGCGTCAACGCGATTGCGCCGCACGCACTGTCCCCGGGACTGAAGTGGTGGACGGAGACCAATCCGGAGGAGGCCGCCGAGTTCGTGAAGTCGATTCCGCTCGGCCGGATCGGTGATTGCGAACGCGACATCGGGCGCGCCGTCGTCTTCCTCGTCGGTCCCGACGCCGGCTACCTGTCGGGAGCCACCATCCCGCTCGACGGCGGTCAGGCGCGCTGGAGCTGATCGCGCGCGATTGCCCCGAGCTTGCTCATTTCCCTCCCATCCGGTAGGAATTGCGTCGTGCATACGACTCACCTGGTGCGACGCCTGACCGTCGACCTGTGCCGTACGTGCGCCAACATCTGTTGTTGCTGATGGCCCCGGCGCGCGCACCGCGTGCTGTCCATTCCTCGGTGGCCGCCGGCATCCGGTAATTCCTCACGCATCCTCCGCGTTCGCAGGTCCGGGCCGGTCCTCCCGTACCCAGGCACGATCCACCTTCGCGGAAAGACATCATGAGCACTGCATTCGAAACCAGGACCGCGTCGCTGACGCTCGACAAGTTCGGCCCGTCGTTCGGGGCCGAGATCATCGGACTGGACGTCGCGTCCGCCACCGACGCCGAGGTGGCCGCGATCCGGTCGGCGTTGACCGAGCACAAGGTGCTGGTCCTGCGGGGCCAGTCGCTCGACGACTCGGGCCACATCGAGTTCGGTCGCCGACTCGGTCAGCTGACCGCGGGCCATCCCGTCCACGACAGCGGCAACGTCGCCCGGGAGGTGTACGCGCTCGACAGCCAGGACAACGGTTTCGCCGACGTGTGGCACACCGACGTCACGTTCATGAAGCGGCCGCCGCTCGGGTCGATCCTCCGGCCCGTCGTCCTCCCACCGCACGGCGGCGACACCAACTGGGCCGACAGCCAACTGGCGTACGAGTCGCTGTCGCTGCCGATCCGGCAGATGATCGACCAGCTGACCGCGGTGCACGACGGCAACCGCGAATTCGGGTACTACCTCGCGCAGAAGCGCGGCGGCAAGGGAAACATCTGGGACGGTGAGGAAGTCACGGCACTCGTGCCCGTCGAGCATCCCGTCGTGCGGGTGCACCCGGAGACGGGGCGCAAGGGCATCTTCGTGAATCCGGGTTTCACGTCCCACATCGCCGGAGTGTCCGAGGCGGAGAGCCGGGGCATCCTCGACTTCCTGTACGCCCACCTCACCAAACCGGAGCACGTCGTGCGGCACCGCTGGCGTCTCGGCGACCTCGTGCTGTGGGACAACCGCAGCACCGCGCACTACGCCAACCGCGACTACGGAACCCAGCACCGCGTCATGCACCGCATCACGCTGGAAGGCGATGTGCCGGTGGGCCCGCGGTAGGGCAACGTGCGCATTCACCGGGCGGGCGGCGTCCGCAGCGACTAGCGTCACGATCCGTGACCCCGGCATCGGACATCTCACGTCGCAAGTTCCTCGCCTCCGCCGCAGCGGCAGGCGGCGCCGCATTCCTCAGTTCGTGGGCGGGCCCGGTGATCGACCGGGCGTACGCGCAGGATCCGGGTGGCAGCGGATCGTTGGACGACATCGAGCACTTCGTCTACCTCATGCAGGAGAACCGCTCGTTCGACCACTACTACGGCACGCTGTCGGGGGTGCGCGGGTTCGACGACCCGTCGCCGGCGTGGCAGCAGTACGGCTGGACGCCGGGCGCCGGGCCCACCCCGACCGGTTTTCTCAACCCCTTCCGGCTCGACACCACGCAGGGCACGCACCTCGACGGCGAATGCATCAACGACCCCACCCATGCGTGGGGACCGCAGCACGACGCGTGGAACGGCGGCGCGATGGACCGGTGGATGCCGGTGCACATCGCGCACGAGGGGCCGCTCAACGGTCCCGCCACGATGGGCTACTACACGCGGGCCGACATCCCCGTCCACTACGACCTCGCCGACGCCTTCACGATCTGCGACCACTACTTCTGCTCCGTGCTCGGGCCGACGGACCCGAATCGGCTGTACTGGATGACGGGAACCATCGACCCGGACGGGCTGGCGGGCGGCCCGCTCGTCGAGACACCGACGGTGATCCCGAGGTTCGCCTACTCCTGGCGCACCTATCCGGAGAACCTGCAAGAGGCCGGCGTCACCTGGAAGGTGTACGCCAACAAGGACCTCGGACCGGTGTCGAGTGTCGCGCTCGACGGGATGCTCGGCTGCTTCAAGCAGTACAGCGACCCGAATTCGGAACTCGCTCGCCGCGGCCTCGATCCGACGTACCCGAACGACTTCCGGGCCGACGTCGCGAACGGCACCCTGCCCGCGGTGTCGTGGATCGTCCCCAACATCTTCACGTGCGAGCACCCGGCGCTGCCCCCCGCCGCGGGCGCGGTCGGGATCGTCGAGGTGCTCGACATCCTCACGTCCAACCCGGCGATCTGGGAGAAGACGGCGCTGATCATCAGTTACGACGAGAACGGCGGCTTCTTCGACCACGTCACCCCGCCCACACCGCCGCCGGGCACCCCGGGCGAATACCTGACGGTCCCGTTGAACACGGTGTCGGAGAGCGAGAACAATCCGGGTCCGATCGGCCTCGGTTTCCGGGTGCCGTCGCTGATCATTTCCCCGTACAGCCGCGGCGGCCTCGTCGCGTCCGACACGTTCGACCACACGTCGCAACTACGCCTGCTCGAGAAGCGGTTCGGTGTTCCCGTCCCCAACCTCACCGACTGGCGTCGCGGCGCGGTCGGCGACATGACGTCCGCCTTCGACTTCTCGTCGGCACCGAACGCCGGCGTGCCCGCGATGACCGACCCCGGGCCACGCCTGCAGGCGGCGATCGCCCAGTGCGGGCCCAACGTGGCCGCGGGAACGCTCAACGCCGGTGCGCCCTACCCGGTTCCGCCGAATCAGATGCCCGTGCAGGAGCCGTCGCCGCTGCGGCGACGGCCCAGCGGGCTGATCATGTAGCGCCTCAGACGCGTACCGCCCGGCCCTCCTCGATCGACTGCAGAATCGCCAGCGCGGCGGTCGCCGAACGCAATCCGTCGAGTCCCGTCGCCACGGGTTCACCGACCCTGCGGACGGCGTCGACGAACGCCTGGATCCCCGGCGCGTACAGGTTGTCGACGGTTTCGAGCGGGGCGGCCGTGTCGTGCCCGTCCCGGATCATGCGCAGCGTTCCGGTCGGATCGGGGCGCATGCAGTCCGCGGCGACGAGAGTGCCCGCCGTTCCGTGGATCTCGAATCCGGTCACCGCGCCGGGAACCGTGTACGCGTCGTGCAGCGAGAACAGGGTGCCGGTGCCGAGGATGCCGCTCGTCATCACGGCGTCCGCCGGACCGTCGCTGAGTCCCTGGCACACGCCCACCGCTGTGACCGTGGTCGGTTCCATCCCGGTGACGAAGCGGAGCGTGTCGATGTCGTGCACCGCGAGATCGAGGACGACGCCGCCGCCGACGCCGTCGAGACGCCACCCCCGCAGGGCCTGGCGCAGCAGGATGGCGTTGCTCACGCGCACCGACAGGATGTCGCCGATCGCGCCCTCGGCCAGCAACTTTCGCGCCGCGCGGTGGACGGGATGGGTGCGGAGGTGGTGGTTCGTCGCGAACACGACCCCCGCGGATGCGGCCGCGTCGACCATCTTCTGCGCCTGAGTGACGTCGAACGAGAGCGGTTTCTCGCACAGCACGTGCAGGCCCGCGTCGATCGCGGCCATGGCGTGGTCGAAGTGCTTGTCGTTGGTGGAGGAGATGTACGCGGCCCGGACGTCGCCGCCCACCGCCTCGCGCAGGTCGCCCGTGGCGGACTCGATGTCGTGGGTCCGCCGGTAGTCCTCCGCGCGCGCCGCGTCACCGCTGAGTACCACCGCCGCGGTCTCCCCGCACTCGCGTAGCGCGGGGAGCACGCGGGTGGCGGCGACATTGCTCGCGCCGAGAATCGCCCACCTCATGAGCTTCGGTCCTTCCTCGGGCCGGTGGGTCCGGCCTTCCCTCGGCGGGACTGTACGCCGAGTTCAGTGAGCGCACTAATGTTCGTTATGCGAACGTGCGGGACCGGGCTCAGGGGCGGAGGGCGTCGACCGTTTCTTCGCCGGAAGTCGAGGGATCCGGCGCCTCGCCGGTGACCTGGCGGGTCCGCTGACGGTAGATCCCGATTCCCACCACCACGGCGGCGAGCCCCATCGAGACGTACATCTGGCTCCTCGTCTCCGGCAGCACGAGCATGCCGATGCAGAGCGCGATGATGGCGGCGATGGTGCACCACGTCAGATACGGGAACAGCCACATCTTCAGCGTCAGGTCCTTGCCCTCCGCCTCGAGTCGGCGCCGCATGCGCAGCTGCGACACCGAGATCGCCAGCCACACGAACAGGGCGATCGCGCCCGACGAGTTGACGAGGAACAGGAACACGGTGTCCGGGTACAGGTAGTTCAGGCCCACGGTCAGGAATCCGACGACCGTCGAGACGAGCACGGCCTGGCGCGGGACGCCGGACGAACCGATCTTCGCCAGCGAGGCCGGGGCATCGCCACGGCGGGAGAGCGAGAAGATCATGCGGCTCGCCGTGTACAGGCCGGAGTTCAGGCAGGACAGCACGGACGTGAGCACGACGACGTCCATGATGTTGCCTGCCGCCGGGATGCCGAACGAGTCCATGACCGCGACGTACGGGCTCAGCGCGACGGAGGCGTCGTCCCAGGGGAGAAGCGTCACGACGACGGCGATCGACCCGATGTAGAAGATCAGGATGCGCCACACGACGGACCGCACGGCGTTGCGCACCGCAGCGACGGGGTTCGCGGATTCCCCGGCCGCGATGGTGGCGATCTCGGCGCCGAAGAAGGAGAACACGACCACGAGCACTGCCGCGAACACGGCACCGGCCCCGTTGGGGAAGAACCCGCCGTGCCCGGTGAGGTTGGTGAGGCCGGGTGCTTCGACACCGGGCAGGAACCCGCAGATCGCGAGGATGCCGAGCCCCAGGAAGATGACGATCGCCGCGACCTTGATCGACGCGAACCAGAACTCGAACTCGCCGAACGACTTCACGGACGCGATGTTCGTCAGCGTGAGCAGCACCATCAGGATCAGTGCCCAACTCCACTGGGGGACGTCGGGGATCCAGCGGTTCATGATGACGGCGCCCGCGGTCGCCTCGATGCCGAGGACGATGATCCAGAACCACGCGTAGAGCCAGCCGATGCTGAATCCCGCCCACCGGCCGATCGCCTGGTCCGCGTACGCGGAGAACGAGCCGGTCTCGGGGTTGGCGGTCGACATCTCGCCGAGCATGCGCATCACGAGGATGACGACGATGCCGGCGAGTGCGTAGGCGACCAGAACGCCGGGGCCCGTCTCGCGGATCGCGACCCCGGAGCCCACGAAGAGGCCTGCTCCGATCACCCCCGCGATAGCGATCATCGAGAGGTGCCGCTTCTTCAGCGTGTGCTGAAGCTGCGGATCGGTGGTTCCTGACATGGAGAAATCCCTTCGGCGCTACTCCGGATGTGATGTGCGTCGCTGATTCGAGAAAGTGTGGACGAGTCAGTGCGGCCGCGGAACCGCCGATTCGGTGAATTTGGAGCTGCCGGGATAGACGAAACGGCAGTACCACGCATCTGCCCTGCGGTGTGACCGCGCATCGGCACTGTCTTGACAACCTGGAAACGCTATGGCTACCGTCACATTATTCAATCAGCGGACACGCGTTCGGCATACGAACACCAGGGTCCGGCATCAACCTAGACGGGACATCGGAATGAGCGATCACGCCTTCACCCCGGCGGCCGAGAAGCAGGCGCGCAGAGCAGCGCTGAGCAGCTTCGTCGGCGCGGTCATCGACTGGTACGACTTCCTGCTCTACGGGCTGGTCGCGGCACTGGTCTTCAACTCGGAGTTCTTCCCGAACGTCAGCCCGGCGATCGGAACGCTCGCCGCGTTCGCGACGTTCGGCGTCGGATTCCTGTTCCGCCCGCTCGGCGGCGTGGTGTTCGGCCACTACGGCGACCGCATCGGACGCAAGCGGATGCTGATCCTCACCGTGCTGATCATGGGCACGAGCACTGCCCTGATCGGATTGTTGCCGTCCTTCGCGTCGATCGGCTGGTGGGCGCCGGGCCTGCTCGTCGCGCTGCGCGCCATCCAGGGCTTCGCCGTCGGCGGCGAGTGGGGCGGGGCCGCGCTGATGGCCGTCGAGAGCGCGCCGCCGAAGAAGAAGGCGTTCTACAGCAGCGGCGTGCAGGTCGGATACTCGGTCGGACTCATCCTCGCCACCGGATTCGTCATGCTCATGAGCAACCTGACCACCGAGGACGCGTTCAGCCAGTGGGGTTGGCGTGTTCCGTTCATCGCCAGCGTCGTCCTCGTCGGAATCGGTCTGTGGATCCGCGCCGGAGTCCAGGAGAGCCCCGAATTCGTCGAGAAGGTAGAGAAGGTCGAAGAGGCGAACCCGCAGGAGAAGAAGCGGATCCCGCTCGTCGAGGCACTGCGTAACCACCCGAAGGCGTTCCTCCAGATCATCGGCCTGCGTTTCGCCGAACTGTTCTCCATGTACATCGTCACCACGTTCGCGCTCAGCTACTCCACGCAGGAACTGGGGATGGAGCGCAACTTCATGCTCAACGTCGGTCTGCTCGTCGGCGCCGTGGGCATCGGCACCATCCCGCTGTTCGCCTGGCTGTCCGACAAGCACGGCCGTCGCCGCGTCTACATCCTCGGCGCGCTGATCGGCGCGGTGTGCGCGTTCCCGTTCTTCATCTTCCTCGAGCACGGATCGATGATCGGCACCGTCATCCTGGCCGTGCTCCTCGTCAACATCTCGCACGACATGGTCGTGAGCGTGCAGCAGCCGCTGTTCACCGAGATGTTCGGGGCGGAGTACCGGTACAGCGGTGCGGGCGTCGGGTACCAGGTGGCCAGCGCGATCGGCGGCGGCTTCACCCCGTTCATCGCGGCGGCCCTGGTCACCGCGAGCGGCGGGTCCTGGCACCTCGTGGCCGTGTACCTGGCAGGCGGCTGCGTCGTCAGCGCCCTGATCGCATGGCGACTGCAGCCCGATTCGAGTGCCGACGCGGCGGACGCCGCCACGGCCACGAAGCTCGAGAACGCGCACTGAGCCGGTAGACGAGGAGGCGACGGTCATGGCTGCACAGTCGGTGCTCTGCGGACTCATCGGAGACGGGATCGACGGTTCGTTCTCGCCCACGTTGCACGAGGCCGAAGGGCGCGCACAGGGCATGAACTACGTGTACCGACTCCTCGACCTCGAGCGTCTGCACGGGGCGGCCGCCACCGTCGAGGGCATCATCGACCTCGCGCGGCAGTGGGGGTTCGACGGGCTCAACGTCACCCACCCCTACAAGCAGCAGGTGATGGCGTACCTCGACGAATTGTCGCCCGACGCCGCCCGACTCGAGGCCGTCAACACCGTCGTGTTCACCGGGGGCAGGGCCGTCGGGCACAACACGGACTGGACCGGATTCGGCAGCAGCCTGGGCCGCGAACTGCCGGGTGCGAGCCTCGACCGGGTGGTGCAGATCGGGGCGGGCGGCGCCGGGGTCGCCGTCGCCTACTCGGCGCTCACCCGCGGCGCCGGGCACCTCACCGTGACGGACGTCGACCTCGACCGTGCCGAACACTGCCGGGACACGATGCGAAAGTTGTTTCCCGGCAGCGTCGTCGACGCGGTCCCGGCGCCGGAGATCGCCGGCCCGCTCGCGGCGGCGTCCGGTCTGATCAACGCCACACCGATCGGCATGGTCGGATTCCCCGGCACCCCCGTGCCCGTGGACCTGCTGCGCCCCGACCTGTGGGTCGCCGACGTGATCTACCGGCCGATCGAGACGCCGTTGATCCGGGCGGCCCGCGCGCTCGGTGCACCCACCCTCGGCGGCGCAGGCATGAACGTCTTCCAGGCTGCCGACGCGTTCCAGCTGTTCACCGGTGTCACACCGGATTTCGAGCGCATGTACGCGCACGTGCTGGCGCTCGTCGAACAGCAGTCCCGGCGCGCCGCGTAGGCGGTCAGCCCAGCGACAGGTCGGACCCGATCCGCTCCGCCGTCGCGACGAGTTTCGGCACCACCGTCGCCTCGACATCGGCGCGCGTGTACTGGGTGCCCTGCAGCGAGGAGTTGAGGGCGGCGACCACGGCGCCGGTCCGATCGCGGATGGGAACGGCCGCGCCGCGGATGCCGACCTCGAGTTCGTTCTCCGACATCGACCAGCCGTCCGCGGCGACCTGCGCGACCGCGGTGCGCAGTTGGTCGACGTCCGAGATCGTCTGCGGGGTGAACGACTGGAACGTGGTGGTCTTCAGGTAGTCGTCGAAGGCGTCGGCCGACAGTCCCGCCAGCAGTACCCGCCCCGTGGACGTCGCGTACGCGGGGAACCGCATGCCCACGGTGATGGAGATGCGGATGATCCGGGGTGACCGGACCCGCGCCACGTACACCACGTCGGGGCCGTCGAGGATGGTGACGGAGATGGTCTCGCCCAGTTCCTTCGCGAGAGCCTCGATGTGCGGATCGGCGACCTGCGGCAGTCGCAGCGCCGCGAGATATGAGAAACCGAACCGCAGCACCCGCGGTGTGAGCGAGAAGTTACGGCCGTCGAGACGCAGGAAACCCTTGTCCACCAAGGTGAGCAGAATGCGGCGCGCCGTGGAGCGGGTGATCCCGACACTCTGCGCTACCTCGCTCAGGGTGCGCTCCCGGTGCTGCTCGTCGAAGCATTCGAGGACGCTGAGCCCGCGGTCCAGTGACTCGAGGAAGTACCGTTCACCCGATGCCGGCTGCTCGGCCACCTCAGCAGCCACCTGTTTCGCACACGCCGTCATGGTACCGGTCTACAGACCGGTCTCCGCGGGAAGCCGCCCCGCCTTCACCGCCGCCCGCAGCGCGTCGTGATCCTTCTCGGACTGATCCGCATACAGGCGGGCCCACGCGGTGATCGCCAGGTCGAACGTTTCCCCGTTGCCGAGATATCCCGCGATGAACGCTGATCCGGGGCTCTGGCTGTGCGCGCGGGCGAGCATCGTGCCGCACAGCGCCGCGTATCTCGCCGACTGCGCCGGTACCAGTGTCTGCAGGTCGACGGACCCCTTCATGTCGCGGAACTGCCGCAGGTAGAAGTCGCGCCGAAGTCCGTCGTCGCCCTCGACGTCGCGAACCCACCCCAGAAACGGGTCGGACTGCGCCTGGAGGATGCGCTGCGCGCCGACGACCCGGGAACCCTGACCGTTCTCCGCGACCGCACGAATGATCGAGTCCGGTGCGGCCGCGACCTTCCCGTGCGTCTCCAGAACCGACCGAGGTGCCTCCTTGGCCTGCAGGAAAAGTGGCTCGCCGGCCGGCCCCTGCAGCAGCAGCAGCCAGCAACGGGTTCCGACGCTGCCCACACCCACGATGCGCATCGCGTAATCGACCACCTCGTACTGCGTCAGCAACAGTCGAATGTCCGCGCGCAGCGTGTCGAGATACAGGTGGTACAACTCGGTGATGCGGCCCAGGTCGTACTTCGTCGAATGGCGGATGACGGGGAACTGGTCGACGATGTAGGGCTTGCCGTCCTCCTCCATGGTGGTCAGCTTCCGGAGGACCTGTTCGGACGTCCGTTTGCGGGCCTTCTCGGCGATCGCACGGATCCGCTGCTTCTGCGCGCGCGGGTCGTGCTCGAGGACGTCCGTCTCCTCCTGGAAGTAGTACCGCTCCGTGGCGGTCAGCTGAAACAGTGCACTCAAAGTGTTGCGGTACGAACGGACGGCGGCGCCGGTGGCGTCGGCGCACTGCGCCTCGGTGTACGAGTTGGCGCGCCCGTGGATCCACACGCTCGCGGCGAGCCGGCGCACATCCCACTCCCACGGCGCCGGATAGGCCTCGTCGAAGTCGTTGAGGTCGAACAGCATCCGGCGTTCCGGTGAGGCGAACAGCCCGAAGTTCGCGAGATGCGCGTCGCCCGAGGCGACGACCTGGCACCCGGTGACCGGTGAATCGGCGAGGTCGTGCGCCATCATCGCGGCCGACCCGCGGTACAGCGCGAACGGTGATTCGAGCATCCGTCCGACCCGGATCGGCACCAGCGTCTGCACCCGGGTGGTGTTCTGCGCTTCGATCACCGCCACCGGATCGCGCTCGGGGAGCGCGAACACGCCCTGCGCTTTGCGGGACAGCGTCTCGCGTGCGGCCTTCCCGGCCGAACGTCGGGCATCGATCACCGTGGTCCTACCGGCTCGGGGAGGCGTGGCCATGGTTCGAGTCTAGGCACCGTCCGCCGCCTGCTGCGCAATATTCGAGGGAGAGGGCTGCCGGCCGTCACCTCCCCATGTGAGTGGCAATGCGTGCTCGAAGACGCTTTGCCACTCACCTGGGGGAGTATGGACAGGGTGCGGTCGCGCGACGGGAGGACATCCATGGGACAGCGACTTTTCGCGGCCACCGCGGCACTGGTGGTCGTCGCGTGCGCGGCGTGCCAGTCCGAGGGGAGTTCGGCGCAGGTGTCGACGACCGGTGCTGCCGCTGCGCCGTCCGCGGGCGAGCCTGCCGTCGTCGCGTCCGACCTCGACGTGCCGTGGGGGATAGCGTTTCTGCCGGACGGGACGGCGCTGATCGCGGAACGGGACAGCGGCGCGATCCGGCACCTCCGGGCCGACGGCAGCACCGCCGTGATCGGCGAGGTGCCCGGTGTGTCGGCGCAGGGCGAATCGGGACTGCTGGGCCTGGCCGTCTCGCCCGATTACGCGACGGATCGGACGATCTACGCGTACCTGACCACCGGCGACGACAACCGGGTGGTTTCCCTGAGCTTCGACGGCCGCAGCCTCGGCGAGCCGGTCCCGATCCTCACCGGCATCCCCGCCGGATCGATCCACGACGGCGGCCGGATCGCGTTCGGCCCGGGCGGCAAGCTGTACGTCGCCACCGGTGAAGCCGGCGACCGGCCGCGTGCCCAGGACCCGTCGTCGCTCGGCGGCAAGATCCTGCGCATCGACCCCGACGGATCGATCCCGGCCGACAACCCCACCCCCGGATCGCCCGTGTGGTCGCTGGGGCACCGCAACGTGCAGGGCCTCGCGTGGGACGACGCCGGCAGGCTGTGGGCCACCGAGTTCGGCGCGAACACCTGGGACGAGCTGAACCTGATCGAACCCGGCGGCAATTACGGATGGCCGGAGGTCGAGGGACGGGCAGGCGAGGCAGGCTTCGTCGACCCGGTGATCCAGTGGTCCACCGGCGAGGCGTCGCCGTCCGGTCTCGCCTTCCACGACGGCGCACTGTGGGTCGCGGCACTGCGCGGCGAACGACTGTGGCGGATCCCGGTGGGCGCAGACGGCGCGCTCGGTGAACCGCAGTCGCTGTTCGAGAGCGAATACGGGCGACTGCGCACCGTCGTCGCGACACCCGACGGCGCCGTCTGGTTCAGCACCAGCAACCGCGACGGTCGCGGCGATCCGGGGGAGTCCGACGACCAGATACTCGAGCTCCCGTGAGTACTTCTCAACCGCCGGCGGTTAACAAGTACTCACAGGTCACGTCCAGGGCTGGACCGGCGGCGTGACCCACATGATCTTCTCGTCGCGGTGCGCGGGGGTGGCGGCGGGATGGTCGGGGTGGCGCTGCGCCCAGGCCGTCTTCTGCTCGAGCAGTTCGACGACGGTGAGCCAGGTTTCCATGGTGCTCGGCGGGTTGGACCCGGCCGCCCGGGCGAGTTTGCGCAGCGTGCTGTCGGTCAGGTCGAGCAGTTCCTGACCGCTGATCCCGCGATCCCACACATACCGCGCGAGTCCCATCGCCTTCTCGCGTCGCCGCTTCGCCGCGCCCTCGGTGTGCGCGAAGTCGACTTCCTGAGGTTCCATCGTCTTCCCTTCTCGTGCGCAACTCCACGGTAGGGCACCCGTGTAGCGGACCGGTATCGTGGGAGGACGATTCTCGCAGCAGACGCGAGCGGGCGGCGCGAGCAGTAGGGACGACGGACGATGGGCAGGCAGCGCGGCGGTCGGGCTGCCCGGACATCCGACGGGGGTCCGGTGGCCGGCGTGTACCCGATCGACACGGGGACGTGCGAACTCGCCGTGGACAACCTCAACCCGCACGGCTGGGTGCTGAAGGTGAACGGCGTCGAGAGTTCCCACATCGACCTGTCGGACCCCACGTACCTCGATTTCGAGTACATGCGCTGGATCGCCGAACTGGTCGCCTCGCACTGGAGCACGGATCGGCGGGTGCGTGCCCTGCATCTCGGGGGCGGCGCCTGCTCGCTCGCCCGACATCTCGCCGCCCGCTATCCGGACGCCCGGCAGGTGGTGGTCGAACTCGACGGCAAGCTCGCCGAACTGGTCCGCGAATGGTTCGACCTGCCGCGGGCCCCGCTGCTGCGACTGCGGGTGGGGGAGGCGCGGGCGGTCACCGAGACGTTGACGGAGTCGAGCCGCGACCTGATCGTCCGCGACGTGTTCGCCGGTAACACGACTCCGGCGTCGTTGACGACGACGGAGTTCACCGGGCACGTGCGGCGGGTGCTGGCACCTGGCGGCATCTACGTGGTGAACTGCGGCGACACCCGCGACCTCGTCCTGGCTCGCCGGGAGGCGGCGACCATCGGCAGCGTGTTCCCGCACACGACGGTGATCGCCGATCCCGCGATGCTGAAGGGGCGCCGCTACGGCAACATCGTGATCGCGGGTAGCGACGTGCCGATCGGCGACGACCCCGCCCTCGTCCGCACACTGCTCGGCGGCGGTGTGCCCGCGCATGTGTGGGACGACGGACAGGTGCGGGCGTTCGCCGGGGCGGCGCGGGTGCTGCGCGACGCGGAATCCGGCAGCTAGACGAGCACCCAGATCAGCGAGGCCATCGCGAAGCCGACGATCGAGAGGATGGTTTCGAGCACCGTCCACGTCTTCAGAGTGTCTTTCACCGACATGTTGAAATACCGTGACACGATCCAGAATCCGCCGTCGTTGACGTGGCTGGCGATGATGGATCCGGCCGACACGGCGATGACGATCAGGGCGATCTGCGCGGAGGTGTAGTTCCCCGCGGCGATGGACGGTTCGATGACGCCTGCGGTGGTGACGATGGCGACGGTCGCCGAACCCTGGGCGATGCGCAGTGCGCAGCTGATCAAGTACGCGGACAGGATGACCGGAAGCCCGAGGGCGTCCATCGAATCGGCGAGGGCCTGCCCGACTCCGGTGGCGCGCAGGACCGCGCCGAAGAACGCGCCTGCGCCGACGACGAGCAGGATCATGCCGACCGGTTTCAGTGCGGCCGCGGACATGCCGCCGATCTCCTGCGCGGAGATTCCGCGGCGGATTCCCAGCAGGTACAGCGCCAGCAGGACGGCGATGGTCAACGCGATCGTGGGGGTGCCGAGGAAGATCAGGACCGACAGGGCGGTGCCCTCGTCGAGCACCACGTTGCCGACCGTCGCACCGAGGATCAGTACCATCGGCACGAGGATGATGAACGAGATCAGCCACAGGGGCGGCGGGTTTATGTCCGCTTCCTTCTCCTCCGGGATGAACTCGTCCGGCACCTCGATGATCACGCGCTTGCCGATCCAGGTACCCCAGACGACGCCACTGACGAACCACGCGGGGATACCGCACGCGAGACCCATGATGATGATCCAGCCCATGTCGACGTGCAGCAGACCGGCCGCGGCGACGGGGCCCGGGTGCGGGGGCAGGAACGCGTGCGTCATGGACAGGCCGGCGAGCATCGGCATCGCGTACATCACCAGCGATTTGCCGCCGCGCTTGGCCGCCACGTACACGAGCGGGGCGAGGATGAAGATGCCGATGTCGAAGAAGACGGGGATGCCGAGCACGAGACCGGTGACACCCATCGCCAGCGGTGCGCCCTTGGGCCCGAACAACTTCAGCAGTCGCTCCGTCAGCACGTCGGCGCCGCCGGACCGTTCCATCATCGCGCCGAGGACGGTGCCCAGGCCGATGATCGGGGTGATGTGCCCCAGGATCCCGCCGAAGCCCTTCTCCAGAATGGAGTCGGCCGCCGACGTCGGGGTGCCGACCAGTTCGACCACCGACACTCCCGCGATGAGAGCGACGCCGACGCCGACGACGATCAGCGCGATGAACGGCTCGAGCTTGAGTTTGATGATGAGGACCAGCAACACGGCGATGGATATCGCTGCGAGAGTGAGGAGTCCGGCTGTGTCGTGCTGCAGCCAGTCGACGAACGACGTCATTGCGTCTCCAGGGAGAAGGGGAAGGGTGCTCAGGCCGAGAGCGCGGTGACGAACGCGCGGGCGCGGTCGGTGATGTCGGTCCAGTTGCCTGCCGCGACGCTGGACGGTGGGACGACGCTGGTGCCCGCGCACACGGCGAGTGCGCCGGCGTCGAGGAACTCGCGGGCGTTGGCATCGTTGATCCCGCCCGACGGCAGGAGTTCCACGCCGGGATACGGGCCGTGCAGGTCGGACAGGTAGCCGGGGCCGAGCCGCTTGGCGGGGAAGATCTTGACCGCGGCGGATCCGAGGTCGACGGCCATCGCCACCTCGGTGGGGGTGAACGCGCCGAGGAAGACGGGAATCGACCGTCCCGTGGCGACTTTCGCGACGTCCGGCCGGATACCGGGGGTGACGAGGAACCGGGCTCCGGCGTCGATCGCGGCCGCGGCCTGATCGCCCGTCATCACGGTCCCGACGCCGAGGATGCTGCCCGCCGCGGCGGCGGCATCGGCGGCGCGGCCGAGGTGATGGAGCACGTCGGGGGTGGTGAACGTCAACTCGACCGTCCTGATTCCGCCCTCGGCGAGTGCGTGGCACAGGTCGGTGGCGTCGGGGATGGTCTCCGCGCGCACCACCGTCAGGACCCGGTCGGCCCGCAGGATGTCGATCTCGGTCATCGGACTGCTCCTCCTTCTGTGCGGCGCAACGCTCTTCCGGCGGTCGCGCCGGTGAGGCGGCCGTCCTCGAGGGCGAGGCGGCCGCGGACGAATACGTGAGAGAAACCGGTCGCAGCCCGACGCGGCCGGGCGTAGGTCGCGGTGTCGCCGACCGTGTCCGGATCGAACAGCACCAGATCGGCGGCGTAGCCGCGGCGGACGTACCCGCGGTCGACGAGACGCAACCGGGTCGCGGCGCGGCCGCTGAGGTGACCGACGCACTCCTCGAGGGACATCAGGCCGAGGTCGCGGCAGTAGTGCCCGAGGTAGCGTGCGAACGTTCCCCAGCCGCGGGGGTGCGGTTTCGCGCCGACCAGCAGTCCGTCGCTGCCGCCGGTGTGCCGGGGGTGCTGCATGATCGCGCGCACGTTATCCTCGTGCCCGACGTGCTGCAGGATGCCGCTGCCGAGTTGGTCGCGAACCAGGATGTCGATGCACACGTCGAAGGGGTCGCGGTTCTCCTCGGCGGCGATGTCCGCGACCGTCTTCCCGACGTAGGCGTCGAGTTCCGGGTTCTGCACGCCGCTGATCTCGAGGGTGTGCCACTCGGCGATCACGCCGTGGCAGCCGTCGGATCCGGTGACCTCGAGATGCTCCCGGATGCGTTCGAGTGCAACCGGATCGCGGAGCCGGTCGAGGGTCTGCTCCATGCTGCCCGCCGACGCCCAGCTCGGCAGGATCGCCGACAGCGTGGTGGCGCCGGGGAGATACGGGTAGGTGTCGAGACTGATGTCCGCACCGGCGGATACTGCCGTGTCGAGCAGGGTCAGCAGTTCCGGGGCCCGGCCCTTGTTGGGTCCGAAGTTCAGCGTGGCGTGCGCGAGATGCAGTGCGCACCCGGCCCGCGACGTCAGGTCCACCATCTCGGCGTAGGCCTCCATGGCGCCGGCGCCGTACGACCGGTGGTGCGGGGAGAAGTAGCCGCCGTGCTCGGCGACGGTCCGGCACAGTGCCAGCAACTCCTCGTTGTCCGCGTACATCCCCGGCGTGTACGTCAGCCCCGCGGACAACCCGACGGCGCCCTCCACCATGGACTGTGCCACGATCCGCTGCATCTCCTCGATCTCCGACGGCGTCGCCGGGCGATCGTCCCAGCCCACCACCAGCGCCCGGACCACACCGTGCGGGACGAGATACGCGACGTTGGTGGCGATCCCGCGATCGAGCCTGTCGAGGTACTCGCCCACGCTCCGCCAGGAGAAGTCGAAACCCTCGGGATCGGTGTTCCATCCCGCGATCTTGCGCCGGACCACGGCCAGCACGTCGTCGGTAACGGGTGCGTAGGACAGTCCGTCCTGGCCGAGTACCTCGGTGGTGACCCCCTGGGTGATCCGCGACGGGTGTTCGGGGTTCAACAGGATCTGCAGGTCCGAGTGGGCGTGCATGTCGATGAATCCGGGCGCGAGCACCAGGCCGTCGGCGTCGATCACCCGGTCCGCGGCGGGGAGCGCGGTCGCGGAGTGGTCTGCCTCGGGCCGGATGTCGGCGATCCGGTCTCCGTCGACGAGCACGTCGGCGCGGTACCTCGGCGCTTCCGACCCGTCGACGACGGTGGCGGAACGGATCAGAGTGGTCATGGTGTGAGTCCTCGGCGGGGGATCAGAAGAAGGTGCGGATCAGGTCGACGACGACGGGGTCGTCGGAGTCGTCACCGACGACGGGTATCCACCGCCACTTGTCGAACGCGGTGCACGGGTGGGAGAGACCGAGCCGGACGACGTCGCCGACGCGCAGATCGTGTTCGGGCCGTGCGGGATCGAGCCGGAGGAACGCGTGCTGATCGTTGACGGCGGTCACTTCGGCGCCGACGAGGGGCTTCGGCGCCGCCCCGAGAGCGCCGGCGACGACCTGCGCGGTGGGCAGTCCCTCGTCGAACGGGACGTCGCGCTTGCCTGCGTCGAGCAGGGCGAGGCCCGGCTCGGGGCGGGACACCACCCGGGCCCACGTGTGCATCGCCGACGTGAGACGACGCTCCTCCTCGTCTCCGCCGCGGCCGAACGGGGTGATCCCGGTGTAGAAGCCGTCGTCGTGGATGATGTACGCGCCGGCGCGGACCACCACTTTGGTTCTGCCGCCCGCAAGTTCGGCGAGCACCTCGGCGACCACGTCGAAATAGGCACTGCCGCCAGCGGTCACGTAGACGTCCCCGTCCTCCGGGTAGCGACCCTCGGCCTCGAGCCGGCGGTGCAGTTCGGCCATCGACCGGAGGTACGCCCGGACCCGGGCGAGGGACTCCTCGGACGCGTCGTGCGCGAGCGCCCCCTCGTAACCGGAGACGCCGGCCAACCGCAGTGCGGGGCTCTCCCCGATACGTTTGGCGACCGCCACGGCTTCGGCCACCGACCGTGCACCGGTGCGGCCGCCCGCTCCGCCGAGTTCGACGAGCACGGGCAGCGGCCGGACCACCGTGACGTCCGCGAGTGCCGCGGTCATCGCGTCGACCGTCTGCGGGGAGTCGGCCCACATCAGGACTTCGAGTTCCGGGTCGGCTTCCATCTGCTCGGCCAGCCACCGCAGGGCGGTCGGGTCGACGAGCGAGTTCGCGATCTGCACCCGGCGCGCGCCGAATCGCACCGCCACCCGGAGCTGACCGAAGTTCGCGAGCGTGATCCCCCACGCGCCGCCGCGGATCTGCCGGTCCCACAGCACCGGGGACATCGTTGTCTTCCCGTGCGGAGCGAGGTCGACTCCGTGCGCCCGGCACCACGCCGCCATGGTGTCGAGGTTGCCGGCGATGGCCGTCTCGTCGAGCACCATCACCGGGGTGCTGAACGCGGACAGCCTGGGCCGGGTGGCGAGGAACTCGGCCTTGGTGTGGCCGTTCGCCGCGGAGGGGAGGGCTTTGTCCACGTCGGACAGGCGCAGCTCGTCGAGCTCCGCCAAGGCGCCGGAATCGAGTGCGTCCGTTCCGCTGATCGTCATCGTCGATCCTGTCGTTCGGGGTTCTGTGGGGCTGGCCGGCTTCAGAAGAAGGGCCGTGAAGTGCTACGTTGCGCTGTATGCAACGGTGATTGCGTTTTTGTGTCTCCTATGTCTAGCATTGGGCTGGGTCATCGTCAACGGTCCGATGCGGCATGCATCGCCGCGGCGAGGGCTCTCGAAACCCAACCCCCGTGCCGGTCCGAGCAGTCGCAGAGGTAACAAGTGCAGGAATCGACCCCCACCCCCGAGTCCGGTGTCGCGTGCCTCGGTGAGGCGATGGTGCTGGTGGCCCCGGACTCGACACTCCACCTCGCCGGCGCGGAGGCGAACGTCGCCGCGGGTCTCGCCGCGCTCGGTGTCCCGGCCGCCTGGGTCGGACGGCTCGGCGACGACGAGTTCGGCACCCTCATCCGCACCGAACTGCAGGCGCGCGGTGTCGACGGCCGTGCGATCGAGGTCGACCCCGAGCGGCCCACCGGTCACTACTCGAAGACCACCGCCCTCGACGAGCACGGCGAGCCGCGCACCGACAGCCTGTACTCCCGAGCAGGTTCGGCGGCGTCGGCCATGGATCCCGGATTTCTCGACAGGCCTGCGGTCGCGGAACTGTTCGGCCGCGCCGCCGTGGTCCACTGCAGCGGAATCACACCGGCCCTGTCCGATTCGTGCCTCGCCCTGATGCGGAGACTGCTCCGCGACCGGCCGGGGATCTCCGGTGTCGTCAGCTTCGACGTCAACTGGCGTGAGCAACTGTGGCCGGACGGCGACCCGCGGATGGTCGTGGAACTGGCGAATCTGGCCGATCTCGTGCTCGTCGGCGCCGACGAGGCCCTGCGTGTACTGGGCACCGCGGATCCGCACGAATTGCGGCTGATCCTGCCCGCGCCCGCCACCGTCGTCGTCAAGGACGGGGCGCACCGGGCGCTGGCCGTCGACAGGAGCGGTCGCAGCGTCGCCGTTCCCGCGCTCCGCGTCGACGTCGTCGAACCCGTCGGCGCGGGCGACGCCTTTGCCGCCGGATACCTGAGCGGCGTGGTGCGCGGCGAGGATCAGGCGCGCTGCCTGCGCCGCGGGCACATCGGCGCCGCCGCCACCCTGACCGTTGCCGCCGACTCGGCGCCCCCGCCGCCCGCCGCACTGCTCGACGCGCTGCTGCACTGTTCCGAATCGGACTGGGCGGCAACGAGCGTCACCGCCGACGGCTTCGCCCTCCGAGGAAGTGGAGTGAACGGATGAGTCAGAGTGTCTCCCGCGCCTTGCACCTGCTGGTGCAACTCGGCAACGGCCCCGCCAACCTCGACCAGCTGGCCGAATCGACCGGAGTCCACAAGACCACGGTGCTCCGGCTGCTGCGAACGCTGTCCGACGAGCGGTTCACGTTCCGCGACAACAGCAACCAGTACCACCTCGGTTCCCGCATCTTCGAACTCGCCGCACAGGCCACCGATCAGCGGGAGGTGCGGCGCATCGCGTCACCGCACCTCGTCGCGTTCAACCGCGAATACGGGCGCACCACGCACCTCGCGGCGATGGAAGGCGGCGACGTCGTGTACATCGACAAACTCGAATCGCACGATCAGATCCGGATGTACTCGCGAATCGGACTGCGCGCCAATCTCAATTCGACCGCCGTCGCGAAGGTGATCCTCGCCGACCTGCCGGATTCGGAACTGCGGGCCGTCGTCGACTCGATGGACTTCTCGTCCCGCACCGCCAACACGATCACGACGCCCGAACGCTACCTCGACGAGATCCGACTGGTCCGGGAACAGGGCTGGGCGCACGACCAGGAGGAGAACGAGCCGTCCGTCAACTGCATCGGAGTGCCCATTCGCGGCGCGTCCGGCCGCGTCGTCGCCGCTGTCTCGGTCTCGGTGCCCGACGTCGTCCTCAGCTACGAACGCGTCCTCGACCTGCTCGAACCCCTCCAGGCCGTGGGGGCGCGGATCTCCCGCGACTGCGGATACCGCGCCCAGCCCTGACCGTCCCCCGTCCACCCGAAAAGTAACGACACACAGGAGAATCGATATGTCCGACACCACCGTCATCCGCACCGAAGGCGCCCCCGCCCCCGCTCACACGTTCAGCCAGGGCATCAAGAAGGGCAACCTGCTGCAGGTGTCGGGGCAGGGCCCGATGGACCCTGTCACGAACAAGTACATCGCCGAAGGCGACGTGCGCGAGCAGACCCGCCGCACCCTCGAGAACGTCAAGGCGATCCTCGAAGCCGGCGGTGCGAGCGTGGAAGACGTGCTGATGTTCCGGGTATACCTCACCACCCGGGACGACTTCGCGGCGATGAACGACGTGTACGGCGAGTTCATCGCGGAGAACGTCCCGAGCGGTCAGCTGCCGTGCCGCACCACGGTTTTCGTCGACCTCCCGCACGAGGTCATGCTCGTCGAGATCGACGCGCTGGCAGTGACCGGCTAGGTCGCTACGCGGTGACGAGGTGGCGGCAGCTCATCCGCGGCGACACAGGCAGTTCCGTGAAGACGGGCTCGGACGCGTCCGCGGTCGCCACCTCCAGGTAGAGGTGGCTGCCGTCCGCCACGACGCCCTGCGGGTGCAGGCCGATCAGCTCGGCCACCACGTACGTGGCGCTGAGGCTGGTGACGTCGCGGATGATCCCGAGCCGCAGCAGCGACCTCGTCTCCGCGATGGCCTCCTGCTCACCGGCCCGCAGGACCAGCCGCAGTCCGGGGGAGAGGGCCTGCGCTGCCACGGACACAGCGATGTTGTCGAGGTCGTCGGAGCCGACCGCGGCCAGTGCCAGCGCGCGGCGCACGCCCAGCCGTTCGAGGAGTTCGCGGTCGCCACCGTGGCCGACGACCGTCGGGATGTTCATCGACCGCACGAGTCGCAGGTTCTTGGCGTGGGGGTCGCGCTCGACGCCCACCACCGCGACCCCGAGCGCCTGCAGTTCCCGGCACAGCCGGAGTCCGACCTGGCCGAGACCGACGACGATTACGTGCCCCGACCGGGGCAGGACCCGGCTGCCGACCAGGCCGACCAGCCGGGGGCCGAGCAGGCGTTCGATGATTCCGGCGGTGAACATGGCGGTGAACACCACGGTGAAGAGCATCGCCACCGACGCGAACACGGCGTAGGCGGGGCTGCCGTGGGTGTCGGCTCCCGGCCCCACCGTGGTCACCACGCGGACCGCTTCGTTGAACGCGTCGAGCGGCGGCACGTGCTGCCCGAGGATCAGCCACAGCCAGTCGGCGAACAGGACGGCGAGGAGTCCGGCGAGCCCACCGAGCAGGATGCGCGTGCCGATGTCGTGCGACCGCAGCAGACCCGTCGCACCGGTCGCCACCGTGTGCCACCAGTTCCGCCGGGGCAGATCGACGTGCGCGCCCTCGAGGTGGCCGTCGATCATCCGGACCGTCAGCATGTGCTCACCCGCGTGCCGGGCCGCGACGAGTTCGGGGTCCAGACACGGGCCGGCGAGCGTGGGCGCGGCGAGGTCTGCCGGTGACGTCACCGTGCACTGCGGGAGCAGGTGGGACAGCTGGTCCGCGACCGTGCGGTCGAAGATCGTCACCACCAACGGGATCGACGCCGAGATGTGCGCGGCGGCCAGCGCGTACCGCAGCGCGACGACGTCGTCGCGCACCAGGACCGCCATCCCGCGCGGCTCGTCCGCCATCGCCAGGCGCAGCTCGTCGTCGTCGGGGGCGACGAGATGGCGGACGTCGAAGTCCCTTTCGCGAAGGGATGCACAGACCCGACGGGCCACGGTGGTTTCGCCGATGACGAGATATGAGTCGTTCACGTGTGGTCCTTCCGGCTCGGGATCACGAGAGCGTACCCGAGAAAAACGGCGGATCCCACCCGGGAATGCGTACCGGTGAGTAGCCGGGAACGTCCTGGAACACGTTACCGGCCAATGTTTTCCGAAGCGATCGCCCTACTCGCCGGTAGGCGCGCCCCGGATCGCCAGGAGGAGTCCGATCACACCGATCCAGACCAGGCCGCTGAGTGCGGCGGTCAACGGGAACCAGGTGTGCAGCAGCGCGACCACTCCGAGGATCGCGCCGACCACCGTCCAGCGCGGCAGCACGTCGGTCCGCCACACGACGAGAGACGTCGCGAAGATCATCACCGCAGTGCCCACCTGGCAGTAGTGGTAGAACCACGACGCGATCGTCAGGAGGAGCGGTGCGATCTGATCGTCGAAGGGCAGTTCGTCGAAACGCATCAGGGTCGCGGGATACGCCACCTCCGCGGTGAACCCGGCCGCGGTCAGCGTGGCGAACACGATTCCGCCTGCCAGCGCCGTGCCCGCGAGGCCGGTCCGGTCGCCGTCCGCGCGCCGCAGCAATCCGGCGAGCGTGCCGAGGAAGAACAGGAAGAACAGCACGTGCAGGATCGGGATCACGCCGTTGGCGGTCACGAAGCCCGAGTACGACGAGTAGTACCGCTCCGCCTCGGCCGTGTCGATCGGCCGATCCGGGGTTCCCACGACATACGCCGGGATCATCACGAGAGCCGAGAGAATCCCCAGCGCCCCACCGATTCGCACCGTCGTCGTGTCCATGGCTTCCACCCTCGCGAGTTCCGGTTCCTCATCCGAGGCTAACGAGCCGTGCAGGTTCCGCGCGGAAGAACGGGAACACCTCCTCGCCGTCCGTGGTTGGGTGAGGCATGAGTCTCGATGCGAAAGACGACCGGCGCCCACTTCTCGACCTCGTCGCCACACACAACCGGGCCGTCCTCGCGACGGTCAAGCGCGACGGACGCCCCCAGTTGTCGAACGTGATCTACGCATGGGATCCCGACACGCAGACGGCGCGGGTGTCGGTGACGGCGGATCGGGCCAAGACCCGGAACGCCGCGCGCGACCCCCGGGTGTCGCTGCACGTCAGCGCGACCGACTTCTGGAGTTACGCGGTGGTGGAGGGCGAGGCGGAACTGAGCGCGGTGGTGGCGGACCCGCACGACGCGGCGGCGGACGAACTCGTCGAGGTGTTCCGGCAGGCGGCGGGGAAAGAGCACGACGACTGGGAAGATTTCCGCCGCGCGATGGTGTCCGAGCGCAGGCAGGTGCTCCGGGTCCGGGCGACGAACGTGTACGGCATGGCCCAGCTGCCCTGAGTGCGCGGAACGTAGCTGTGGCAGCCGATCGGAGCCGGTGGGACGATTGAGTCATGCGCAAGAGGCGGTGGCCGGCGGCACCACCGCCTGCCACGGAGGGAATCGTGGTGCACGGGCCGGTCGAGCTCGTGACGAGCCGCGATGTGACCCTGCGCCTGTCGGAGGTCGTCGCCCATCCGAAGGGCATGCTGCTGCGCATCGAGTTGACGGCGCGAGGCAGATCCGCTGATCTGGCGCGTCACGAGACGCGTCCGCTCGACGATCCCGACGATCCTTCGGCGCGGTGGTCGTATCTTGCGGTGAACGTCCGGGTCGACGACCTGGAGGGCGTCGCCGACGCCCGTCACCCGCATTCGACAGCGACTGCCGCGGCCGCCGACGCGTCCGAATATCACTCCGCGCCGCACTACTGGATCAGCGACTACCCGGAATCGGGGACGATCACGCTGACCGCGGGGTGGAAGGAGATCGGGCTGCTGCCGAGAACACGGACGATCACGCTCGGCCCCAATCCGAGTATGCGGCCCACTCGGTAGCGGTACGCCCGGTAGAAATACGAAGGTGCCCTTCGGCGCCGTGGGAGCGTCGAAGGGCACCTTCGTCCTGCGAGGGGAACGCAGATCAGGGCAGGGGAACCCAGGTGCCGAAGAACCAGAATCCGTGCGGGCTCGGCGCCGGCGCCTGCTGCTGCGGAGCGTGCTGCTGCTGCTGCTGCGGCTGCTGCTGCGGCTGCGGTGCCTGCTGTTGCTGGGCGGGGACGGGGTTGTGGCTCACGGGGTCGGCGCTGGCAACGCCGGCTCCGATGCCGAGTGCTGCGAGGGCGATACCACCGGTTGCGACGGCCTTGGTCACGACAGACTTCATGCGGTTCCTCCTGGAACGAATCGGATGCGGCGTCAGGACTTCCTGACACAGATCAGATTGCTCCCCGTCCCTGCCACAACTCTCCGCTCAGCCTGGCAATCTCCTGCATGTCAGCGAGGCTGCTCCGCCAGCTTGGCGGAGATCACCCCGTTGAGTCGCTGCAGACCGCTCGGCGTGATCCCGTGGATCTGGCCCTCGATGCTGCGCACGACATGGGTGTCGCTGAGGACCTTCTCGCTGGACTGGATCAGAACCGTTCCGGCGCCGGTGAAGTCGAACTGCCGTTCCTCGCCGGAGTTGATGCCCATCATGTGGGCGCCGGCCGCGAGGAAGTTGCTGATCCATCCCTGGTCGTAATGGTGGCTCGGGGACGGGCAGTCGGCCCACCCGACGAGGGCCTCGGGGTCGATCCGCAGCGGCGGTTCGGCGAACATCACCGGACCGTTGGACGACGCCAGGAACTTCCCGGTCCCGATGAGTGTCAGGAATCCCGGCACGATGGATTGGTTCAGCGACAGACCCGGTTCGAACGCAAGGAGATTCGATGCCCGGATCGTGAGGTTGCCGTCGTCGAGGTCGTACGAGTTGATGTCGTACCCGCGGTCGCCGATGATCAGTTTCCCGAATCCCTCGGCCACCGCGTAGTCGCCCATGTACAGCGGCGCCGAGAACTGGTTGGCGACCATGTGCAGTGCGGCGCCGTGCAATCCGTGGGTCAGCGCCTGGAACTGCATCTGGCCGTAGTACGCGATCATCGCGCCCTTGCGGATGAACCAGGGCGCGGTGAGGTCGATGCAGAACGCGTAGCTGTTGTCGGGAATGTTGTCGCTGGCGCCGAGCGTCGACGGATTGTGGATGGCGGTCACAGTTTCTCCTCCGAAGCCTGAACGTAGACGATTCCCTGACCGGTGCACTGCAGTTGCATCGCTTCCCCGACGCCGCGGCCCATGGCCTCGCGCCAGCCGACGGCGGATTTCAGTTCCACCTGAACGCTCCCGTACGTGCCGACGAACGCGTCGGGGTCGACGAACACCGGATTCGGTCCGCCGACCGGGAGTTCGATGAAGCCGCCGTGCGCGAGCAGGACCGCCGACCCGTACCCGGACAGCTGCGTCGTGAACATGCCGGTGCCGGACAGGGCTCCTGCCGCCGCACCGCGCAGCGCGCCGAGCATGCCGCGCCCGCCGCCGCCCTGACTCACCACCGAGACCACCGAACTCTGCAGTCCCGCATTGTGAGCGAGCAGCCGGGACGCCTCGACGCACAGGGCGCCGCCCTGCGGCATGTCGACGACGTGTACCTCGAGCCCGGCGTGGCCGTAGTGCACCTCGCCCTGCCCCTGCGCCAGCATCGTGCGTTCGTGCTCGCCCTGCATCATGCGTCCGGCCATCCGGGTGAATCCACCCATTCCGGCCATCGACTGGGAGCCCGGCACCTGGTGCGGCGAGAACTGGACCTGACCGGTGTAGAACAGCATTGCGCCGGTGCGGGCCACCACCCCGCCTGCGGCGCCGACGTCGACCTTGACGACCTTCGAGTTCACCTTCGAGAAGACCATGGGGCTCACCGCTCTGCCGGTTGGATGGAGACGACGCCGTGACCGTCCCACTTGAGGGAGAAGGCCTCACCGTTGCCCTGGCCGACGGCGTTGCGCCACGACACGTCGGTGACGAACGACTGCGTCACCTGCCCGCGCGCCGAGACGAACGCGTCGGGGTCGACCACGAGCGGGTACTGCGGCGACACCTCGAGGTGGATGAGCGGTCCGCCCGCCGACAGCAGGGCCACCTGCCCCTGACCGGAGACGGTCGTGGTGAACAGGCCCTGACCGCCGACCCCGCCGCGCAGTCCGGTGAACGTGACGTTGGTGTTCAGGTTGCCGCTCAGCGCGAGCAGCTGCTGCGATTCCACCTGCAGGGTCTCGTTGGCCAGGTCGACGACCGAGACGTACTGTCCGCCCACCGCGAGGTACACGACACCGTGGCCGGAGCATTCCATCAGCGACAGCGCCTCGCCCGTGGCACGCCGCTTCATTCCGGCGAGGACACCGTCGCCGCCGCCGAAGCCCGCCGACTTGAAACTGACATTGCCCTCGTAGGCGATCATCGAACCCTGAATCGCCCGGATGGTGGTTCCGGCGAGTTGCGCCTCCACCACCTTCTTCGACTTGTCGAGCAGCCGCCCCATGGTGCCCTTTCCAGTGTCGAGCGGCAGTGCCCGTGACCGAGTCACGTGCACTGCCGCTGGATGTGAGTACAGGCAGAACCTAGCCGACGGACACCGACTTCTGCTCGTCCACGTCGTCTGCCGCTTCGCCGGCCACCGCGGCGGCCTTGCGGTTGCGGACGATGCTGGAGATGAACGCGGCGCCGATGAGGGCGACACCGACGAGGCCGGTGACGTTCTCGTTGACGTGGTAGCCGATGGACACGAGCAGGATCACGGCCAGTGCGCCGATGGCCCAGTGGGCGCCGTGCTCGAGGTACACGTAGTCCGAGAGGGTGCCCTTGCGGACCAGGAACACGGTGATGGAACGGACGAACATCGCGCCGACGAAGCCGAGGCCGAGGGCGATGATGATCGGGTCGGACGTGATCGCGAAGGCGCCGATGACACCGTCGAAGGAGAACGACGCGTCGAGGACCTCGAGGTACAGGAACAGGAAGAACCCGGCCTTGCCGGTGGCCTTGGCCAGCTGGCTCGGCCCGCCGGTGGATCCTTCGACGGCGACGCCGTCCTCGTCTTCCTCGGGGGTGTTGAACAGTTCACCGAGACCGTTGACGGCGATGTAGGTGACCATGCCGAGGACGCCGGCGATCATCACCGTGGACACCGTGTCCTCGGGGGCGATGTAGGCGGCGGTGATCAGCAGCAGGACGCCGGCGAGGATGACGGCCAGCTGGTCGAGCTTGCCTGCGCGGGCGAGGGGCTTCTCCAGCCAGGACAGCCAGGTGATCTCGCGCTCTTCGAGGATGAAGCCGAGGAACAGCATCAGCAGGAACATGCCGCCGAACGCCGCGATCTGCGGGTGTGCGTCGGTGAGCAGGGTTTCGTAGCTGGCGCTGCCGTCGGGGAAGTATGCGGCGCCGTCGGCGGGCGGGTTGAGGGCCAGGTCGAGTGCGGCGACGGGGCCGAGGCCGGAGGCCAGCCAGACGATGACGAGGGGGAAGACCAGGCGCATGCCGAACACCGCGATGACGATGCCGACGGTGAGGAAGATCTTCTGCCAGAAGTCGCTCATGCGGCGCAGGACGGTGGCGTTGATGACGGCGTTGTCGAAGGACAGCGAGATCTCGAGGATCGAGAGGATCAGCACGAGGAGGACGGCCTGGGGGCCTCCGTAGATCGCCGCGATGATGAGGGATATCACCGTCACGGCGAAGGAGAGACCGAATATTCGCAGAACCACGAAGCGTGGCCTTTCTCTAGTGGGCATGCAGGGTGGTTACTGCAGGGGACGAACACCGGGGGAGGGTGTCACGGCAATGCCGTCACACCCTCCCCCGGCTGGGGAACGAAGCGACCGTCAGACGTTGACGCCGTAGTCGCGGGCGATACCGGCCAGCCCCGACGCGTAGCCCTGGCCGATGGCACGGAACTTCCACTCCGCGCCGTGGCGGTACAGCTCGCCGAAAACCATAGCGGTTTCGGTCGACGCGTCCTCGGACAGGTCGTAGCGGGCGAGCTCGTTGCCGTTGGCCTGGTCGACGACGCGGATGTACGCGTTGCGGACCTGACCGAACGACTGCGAACGGGTCTCGGCGTCGTAGATCGAGACGGGGAACAGGATGCTCTCGATGTTCGCGGGGACCGCCGCCAGGTTGACGTTGATCACCTCGTCGTCGCCCTCGCCCTCACCGGTGGTGTTGTCGCCGACGTGCTCAATCGAGCCGTCGGGGGAGCGCAGGTTGTTGAAGAACACGAAGTGCTGGTCCGACACGACCTTCTTGTCGGCACCCTCACCGATGGCGCTGGCGTCGAGGTCGAAGTCGGTGCCGGTGGTCGAGCGGGCATCCCATCCGAGTCCGACAGCCACCGCGGTCAGGTTCGGCGCCTCCTTCGTGAGAGAAACATTGCCGCCCTTGGTCAAGCTGACGCCCATTCAGGGGTCCTTTCGAGAGGAGGTGGGTGGACCCTCGACGGCTGTCGAAGTTCCGAGTTCGTCGTGCGACACCACGATAATGAATTTGTCCGACTTGTCCCATCCGTCGATCTGTCCACAGGTTTGTGCACAGGCAATTCCGGTCCACTCGGAGTTGTCGCCCCGACCAGTACGATTCAGGGCGTGACGAGCGGATGGGCGGGACGCTTCCGAGGAAGAGCCCGGGGCGACGACTCGGCTCGTCTTGCCCACGACACGATGGTCGCAGCGTTTCTCGATATGGACAACCGGCAGAGCATCGCCGCCGCGGCCGTGGACGCCTCCGTCGAGCTGGCCCCGGAACGCGGAATCCGCCGGGCGTGGGAACCGGTCCGCGACGGGTGCTACCAGGCCGCGACGGCGTACCTGGCGGCGGAAGACCAGTTCGAGAATGTGCAGACGCCCGCGGCCACCGCCGCGTACGAGCAGGTGACGCGGCAGCTGGTGGCGGCGACGCAGACCCTCGACGAGTTCTATCGCACACATCGCGGCCACCTCGAGGAGTCGACCGCGATGCTGGCGGCCGTTCCGCAGCTCGCGCAACAGGCGCTGCAGGTCGCTGCCGCGGCGCAGCGCCGGGTGCAGACCGAGGGCGCCGCCTACGCCGGCTACCCGTCGGTGCGCGACCGGGGCGCCGCACTCGACGCCGCGGTCGTCGCGCTGCAGGGCGCCCGCGGTGCCAACCCGGTCCGCGCCGCGGCGGCGCGGGTGCGGGAGGAGTCGGCGGCGCTCGAGAAGGCGCTGGCCGCGGCTCCGTCCAAGGAGCGGGATGCCGCGCACGCGGTGTCGTCGGTGACGACGAGGATCGCCGCGGTGCAGACCCGGGCCGAACGGCTCGCGCCCGCCTACTCCGCGCTGCTCCGCGAATTCAACGCGGCCAGTTCGGCGGATCTCGTCCACAACGACCGCAAGAGCCGAACGCACATCGAGCAGGCGCAGACCGATCTGCAGCAGGCACAGAAGGCCCTGACCGCGGGAAACCCCGAGGGGGCGCTGGATCTGACGGCCGCGGCGCGGACCCATCTCGTCGACGCCGAGGCGAACGTCGACGGCGTCACCGATCGTCTGCTGTTGCTGCGGGACGTGCGGGAGAACCCGCGGTCCAAGGAGAACGAGATCAGATTTCGCCTCCGCGACGCCCAGATGTTGGCTGTCAATCGTGGGCTCGTGCGGGAATGGGGGTCGGTCCTGGACGCTCAGCTCGAGCGAATTGACCGAATTGCAGGGACACTGACCGGGCGGCATCCCGACTACTGGGCGTACGTCACCCAGCTCGATGCCGTGTCGGTGTTCATTGCCGAGGTGGTTCAGAAGATGAGAGGACACACAGCGCAGCGATGACACGGGGGGACGATGAGCATTAGCGAAGAGGTCGGGACGACGGCGGTGCCGTCCGGTGTGACGACGGCGGTGCGGCATGTGCGGCACTTTCACCACCTCGAGCACGAGACGCACGACCGGCTGTTTCTGCACGCTCCGCAGGCGCTCGGGCCGGACGAGGATCGAACGGTGCTGGCGGTTGCGCTGGGCGCGACGCTGTACGTGCCGGCGAACAGGTCCGACCTGGCGGAGACGATTCTGCGCCGGTCGGCCGACGGGGTCTGCTCGATGGTCCTGGACCTCGAGGACGCCGTGGCGGACGACCAGGTGGAATCGGCGTTGCTCAACGCCGTCGACGCGCTGGATCTGCTGGCGACCCGTGGTGGCGCGCGGATGCAGCTGTTCGTGCGGGTGCGATCCGCCGAGGACCTTCGGCGGATCGCCGGCCTGCTGACGACCGGCGTCGAGGTGTTGTCCGGGTTCGTGTTTCCCAAGTTCGGAAGTGCGACGGGCGGCGCGTTCCTGGACGAGCTGGCCGCGGCGTCGGAGCGGCTCGGCAGGCAGTTGTATGCGATGCCGGTGCTCGAATCGCCCGCTCTGGTGCACCGCGAGTCCCGCGACGACGAACTCGCGAAGATCGGCGCACTGCTCGTCGAACACCGCGAGCGGATTCTCGCCGTGCGCATCGGCGCCACCGACATGTGTGCCACGTTCGGCATCCGCCGCGACCGCGACCTGACGATCTACGACGTGCGGGTGGTCGCGGACGCGATCGCGGCCATCGTGAACTTCCTGGGCCGCGCGGACGAGACCGGGCACGTCATCACCGGGCCGGTGTGGGAGTACTTCGCCGATCACGAGCGGATGTTCCGGCCGACCCTGCGCGCCACGCCGTTCGAGGAACACGACGAGGTGCGGTTCCGTCAGCAGCTGGTCAGCCGCGACCTGGACGGTCTGCTCCGGGAGATCGCCCTCGACCGCGCCAACGGCATCCAGGGCAAGACGGTCATCCACCCGACGCACGTCGCGGCCGTGCACGCCCTGTCCGCGGTGACGCACGAGGAGTACCACGATGCGCTCGACATTCTCGGCGCCGAGGGCGTCGGCGGCGTCCAGGCGTCGGGATACCGCAACAAGATGAACGAAATGCGCCCGCACCGCAGCTGGGCCGAGAAGACACTCGTCCGGGCGAAGGTGTTCGGCGTGACCAACGAAGGAATCACGTTCGTGGATCTGCTGACCGCACTGGCCGTCCGATGAGTTCACCCACCGCCGTCCGCGCGGTGCCCTGGGCCACGGAGCATCTGGGGTTGACGCTCGCCCATGTGGATTCGAGCTCGGGGCTGACGATCCCCGAACTCGTCGAGCCGGGTCTGCGGCGCAACCCGCGACGCGCCCACCTGCTCGTCTCGACGGTCCTCGGCAAGCACGTGCCCACCGACCCCGGCGCGGTGATCGGCGCAGGCGACCGCCTCGGTGACCTGGTCGCCGATGTCCTCGGACCGGATGCGGACCCCGTCGTGCTCGGGTTCGCGGAGACCGCAACAGGTCTGGGCCATTGCGTCGCCGCGCGGCTGCGCGCCCGGTGCTACCTGCACTCCACGCGCCGGGACGTCCCCGAGATCGGGACGTCCGCCGGTTTCGAGGAGGGGCACTCGCACGCCACCAGTCATCAGCTGCAGCCGACGTCCGTCGAGTTGTTCGCCGGTGATCGGCCCCTCGTCCTCGTGGACGACGAGATCTCCACCGGCGCCACCGCGGTCGACGCAATCCGCGCGCTGCACCGGCAGAACCCGCGCAGCCGGTACGTCGTGGCGTCGCTCGTCGACATGCGCGACCAGGGCCACCGGGACGCCGCCGACGCCGCGGCCACCGAACTCGGTGTGCAGATCGACAGCGTGAGTCTGGCATTGGGGCGCACCGAGCTTCCCGACGCGCTGACCGACGCCGTCGGCGCGCTTCCGGATCCCGTGCTCAACCCCGTCGGCGCGCGGACCGGGACCGTGGAGCGGGCCGACCTGGCCTGGCCCGCCGCAGTTCCCGAGGGCGGGCGTCACGGCTTCCTGCGGGAAGACACCGAGGAATTCGATGCGGCCGTCGCGTCGGCGGCCGCGGCGCTCCGTGATCGGCTCGACCCGCAGCGTCCGGTGATCGTCGTCGGGCACGAAGAGTTGATGTACCTTCCGTTGCGGATCGCGGACACGCTCGCCGCATCCGGTTTCCGGGTCCGATTCCAGACGACGTCCCGGTCGCCCGCCTACGTGCTCGACCAGCCGGGGTACCCGCTGCGCCGCGGATTCCGCTTCACCGCCCCCGAGGCCGGGGAAGAGCAGCCGCGGTTCGTCTACAACGCGCAGTGGCCGGACGAGGACGCCGTCGTGGTCGCGGTAATCGACGCCGCCGCCGACACCGACCGGCTCACCGCACGCGGAGGGCTCCTCGACGTCCTCACTGCGGCCGGAACGGATGTGCTGCTGGCCGTCGTGTCCGGCGCCGACCCGCGGTCGCTGCGGGCGGCACGCGCGGGAGCGGCGTCGTGACGGCGCCGCTGACCGGCCCGGCGTTCGGTTCGTACGCCGCCGACGAGGTGGGCTGGCTGCTCACAGACCTGTCGCACGTCGACCTCGAGGCCGACGTCGCGGAGCGGGAGCGCCGCATCCAGTCGGGTGCAGCCCACTACGCCGAGACGCTGCCCATCGAGTACCAGCCCGACGCGGAGTACCGCGAACTGTTCGAGAAGGTGCTGCAGGACAGCTCCATTCGACTCGCGCGCGCGGTGGGCACGGTCACCGACCTCGTGCTGGCCGAGCGGGGCAGCGACGTCACGCTCGTGTCGCTGGCGCGCGCCGGAACTCCGGTGGGCGTGCTCATGCGCCGCTGGGCGCGGGACGTCCACGGCCTGGCGCTGCCGCACTACGCGGTCTCGATCGTCCGGGACCGCGGGATCGACGCCGTCGCGCTCGACTACCTCGCGCGTCACCACGACCCGAAGAACGTGGTCTTCGTCGACGGCTGGACGGGCAAGGGCGCCATCGCCCGCGAGTTGTCGCAGGCACTCGCGGAGTACCGCGAGGCCGGGGGCGCCGAGTTCGACGACGACCTCGCCGTCCTCGCGGATCCAGGGCACTGCGTCCGCACGTTCGGCACCCGCGACGACTTCCTGATCGCGTCGGCGTGCCTGAACTCCACCGTGTCGGGTCTGGTGTCGCGGACCGTCCTCAACGACACGCTGATCGGCCCCGGCGACTTCCACGGCGCCAAGTTCTACGCGCACCTCGCGGGCGAGGACGTGTCCAATCACCTCCTCGACTCCGTCAGCACGTCCTTCGCGGACGTGCGTGAGCACGTCCCCGGCGACGTCGAGGAACTGCTGCGGTCGGACCGGACACCCACCTGGGACGGCTGGACGTCCGTCGAGGCTGTCCGGGCGCAGTACGGAATCTCGACGGTGAACTTCGTGAAGCCCGGCGTCGGCGAAACCACCCGGGTGCTGCTGCGCCGGGTGCCGTGGCGAGTGCTCGTCCGCGACCTCTACGCCCCCGAGCACGCGCACATCCGGCTACTCGCCGCCGCGCGCTCTGTTCCCGTCGAAGAGGTTCCCGGCCTGGCGTATTCGTGCATGGGCCTGATCAAGGATGTGACATGACCGCGTTGATCGCGACGGACCTCGACCGGACCATGATCTACTCCCGCGCGGCGATGGAACTCGCCGTCTCCGAGAGCGACGTGGCGTCCGCGGCCGGCGACGACGATCTTCTGTGCGTCGAGGTGTACGACGGCAAACCCCTGTCCTACGTCACGTCGGCCGCCGAGGCCATGCTGCGCACGCTCACCGCGTCCGCCGTGGTCGTGCCCACCACCACTCGCACCGTCGCGCAGTTCGAGCGCATCGACCTGCCGGGGGCGCCGTGGCGGTACGCGATCACGACCAACGGCGGGAACATCCTCGTCGACGGTGTCCCCGATGCGGGCTGGCGGTCGGGCGTCGACGTCGCGATCGCCGACGGCGGTGCGTCGCTGGTGGAGGTCGGGGCCGAGTTGAGCCGCCGGATCGACGACAGCTGGGTCCGGTCGTCCCGGGTGGCCGACGAGTTGTTCTCCTACCTGGTCGTGGACCTCGACGCGATGCCCGAGGGCTTCGTCGAGGAGTGGAACGACTGGTGCGTGGATCGGGGCTGGGGTGCGTCCCGCCAGGGCCGCAAGATCTACACGATGCCCGACGCGGTGTGCAAGAGCCGTGCCGTGGCGGAGGTCCGTTCCCGGCTCGTCGAGGACGGCGTGCTCGCGGCGGAAGCGCCCGTGCTCGCGGCGGGGGACGGGGCGCTCGACGCCAACATGCTCAGTGCCGCCGATGCCGCCATCCGCCCCCGGCACGGCGAACTCGAAACGCTCGACTGGCAGCATCCGACCCTGTCCGTGACCGGAAGCAGCGGGATCGCCGCCGGTGAGGAGATCCTGCGCTGGTTCGCGGACCGTGTCGAGCGGGGTGCGGGGACGACGGCCGCGGGCGCTCTTTTGTAGGTTGTAGGCAAACAGGCCAAACGGGACAAACCCGACGCTCCCACAGTGAAGGAATCACCGCAGTGTCCACTCCGCTTGCCAAGGGTCAGAACGGCCCACTGAGCGTCGACGACGTCATCGTCTCCCTCGAGCTGACCGCCGCCGCCGACCTGTCCGCGCTGCTCGTCACGGACTCGGGGAAGGTCCGCTCGGACGCCGACTTCGTCTTCTTCAACCAGCCGTCCGGTCCCGGCGTGCAACTCGTGCCCGGGGCCCCCGGCCAGGCGGCGTCGCTGAAGGTGTCCCTCGGCGCGGTACCCGCCGACATCGCCCAGGTGCGCGCGGTCATCACACTCGACGACGCCACCAGCAACTTCGGCCGCTCCGCCCCGCCGACGGCCCGGGTCACCGACGGCGCCGGAAACGCGCTGTACGAGTACCGGATCGACGGACTGAACTCCGAGTCGATCGTCATCGCGCTCGAGCTGTACCGCCGCCAGGGCGCCTGGAAGGTGCGGGCCGTCGGGCAGGGCTACGCCGGCGGTTTCGCCGCACTCGTCACCGATCACGGTGTGTCCGTCGACGACGCTCCCGCACCCGCGGCCGCCCCGGTCCAGCAGCCGCCGGCACCGCAGGCCGCCCCGGCTCCGGCCTATCCGCCGCCGGCCGCACCGGTGCCGGCCCCGGCGCCTCCGGCTCCCGCTGCCCCCGCGGCTCCGGCCGAGGTCAGTCTCACCAAGTCGCGGCCGGTCAGCCTGAGCAAGGGCCAGAAGGTCACGCTCCGCAAGGACGGCGGCGTCGCGCTGACGTACATCCAGATGGGACTCGGCTGGGATCCGATCGAGAAGCGCGGCATGTTCGGAAACCGTTCCGCCAACGTCGACCTCGACGCGTCGGCGGTCCTGTTCGCGGACAACAACATGGTCGATGTCGCCTACTACGGCCAGCTGACGTCGAAGGACGGGTCGATCCGGCACCAGGGCGACAACCTCACCGGTGAGGGCGCGGGCGACGACGAGGTGATCCTCGTGGATCTCACCCGCATTCCGCCGCATGTCTCGACCATCGTGTTCATCGTGACGTCGTACCGCGGGCACACGTTCGAACAGGTGAAGAACGCGTTCTGCCGCCTGGTGGACACCACGTCGAACGCCGAACTCGCCCGGTTCACGCTGCAGGGCGGGATGCCGTTCACCGGAATGGTGATGGCCAAGGTGTACCGGGTGGGCGGCGAATGGAAGTTGCAGGCCATCGGTGAGGGCATCCAGGCCAAGCACGCCGGTGAGGCCGCGCCTCAACTCGCCCGGTTCCTCGGCGTCTAGGGGCGGTTGGTGACGGTCCACCTCGTTCCGGGGCAGAACGCTCCGCTGCCGTCGCGCGTACTGCGTTTCCGCGCAGTCGACGCGACACCGGTCGACGTCGCGGCGTTGATCGTCGACGGCGATCTGCGCGCGCTGTCCTCGGACCATTTCGTGTTCTACAACCAGCGGCGGGCCGCCGGGGTGGAACTCGACGCGGACGGAACGGTCCGGCTGCACCTGGACGAGGTGGACGCCGCCGCGGCGGGGGTGCTCTGCGTGGTCAGTGTCGATCCGGCATCCCCGAGCGGTCCGGCGACGCTGGCCCGGTCGGGTCTGTCGGCCACGCTCGCCGATGAAAGCGGCAGTACCGTGGTCGTTTTCGACGTCCCGCTGGTCGGTTCCGAGGCGGCCGCGATCTGCCTGGAGATCTACCGCCGCGGCGCCGACTGGAAGGTCCGCGCCGTCGGGCAGGGATACGACGGCGGCCTCGCCGAACTTCTCGCCAAGCACGGCGTCGACGTGGACGAACCCGCGCACCCTGTCGCCGAAGAGGTTCCGGCGACGCCCGGTCCGGCGGACATCCCGCTCGACCCGGCCCACTCGTTCGAGAGAGCGTGGATGATCTTCGAGGACGCCGCCCGGTCGGCGGCCTCGTTCCGGTCCTCCCGCGACTACGCGCAGACGCGGCTGGACGACGAACTGTCCGCGTCGGTGGCCGACCCGGCAACCCGCAACAGTCCGGCGGTCGCGCAGTCGCGGGCCCGGGCGCAGGAGCGGTCCGACGCCCTCGTCGCCGAGGCGCAACGCAAATTCGACGGCGAGACTTCGCAACTGGCCGAGGAACTCCGCGTCATCGACCCGCTGCTGCCGCGGTCGCTGGCGACGTTCGAATCCGCCGCGTGGACGAGCCGGGTCACCCACACCGCCGTCACGGACGGCCTGAGGCTCGGCGAGTTGTCCGCACCCGACCTCGGCGAACTGCGGGTCCCGTTCTGCGTCCACTACCCGCTGGGGCGTCCCCTCTGGATCGTCGGCGAACCGGCCGAGGCCGCACCGGTGGTCGCCGCGCTGGCGGCGCGCATGCTGGTGGCGTCGCCCGCTTCATTACAACGGCTGGAGGTCGTCGACCTCAGCGGCTCGCTACGCGAGTTCACCGAACCCCTCGGTGCGCTCCTGGCCTCGCCCGTCGTGTCCGCGGCCTCCGACATCACCGCCCGGCTCACCGCGCTGTCCGAGAGCGTCGACCTCGCAGAAATGGCGGCCCGCAACGGGATCCGGGACGCCCTGCCGGAACCGCGGCTGGTGATCCTCGGCGACTTCCCGCACGGGTACGGCACCGAGGACGCCGCACACATCGTGCACCTCGCCGACCACGGTCCCGCCGTCGGGACGTCGCTGATCATCGTCGGCGACAGCGCCGGCGCCGCTTCGGATCCGGGAGTCGCGGTGCTCGAACGCATCGCGCAGCAGGTTCCGACGTCGGGGGTCCTCACCGTCTCCGACCCGTGGACGCGCAACGACTGGATCCTGACCCCCGACCGGCTCCCGGACCACCCCCTGCACCGGGCGTCGGTGCTGGATTCGCTGACCGGGCACGAAAGGTGAGTACACCGTGACAAGTCTTGCCCGCGGCGAGAACATCGAGATCGTCTGCTCGCCGACCAGCGTCGCGGTCGCGGGCGCCCGCCGAGGCGAGGTCGACCTGATGGTCTTCCAACTCGGCGCGAACGGACGGGTGCGGTCCGACGAGGACTTCGTCTTCTTCAACAACCCCAGTTCGCCCGAGGGGGCCGTGCGGTTGGCAGCGGCAGACGGCGTCGACATCGATCTCGCGGCGGTGCCCGCCGACGTCGACAAGCTCAGCATCGCCGTCGCTCTCGACGACTCGGTGCCCGGCAGTCTCGCCGATCGCGTCGGACTGGGCGTGGTGATCGAGAACTCCCGGGCGTCGCTGGGGGCGGACGCGTCCGGGCTGAGCACCGAGCGTGCCGCCGTCCTCGTCGAGGTGTATCGCCGTGGTGCGGGGTGGAAGGTGCGCAACGTCTCGGCCGGGTGGGACGGCGGGCTGGCTGTCCTCGTCACCGAGCACGGCGTGGACGTGACGGATTCCGCGTCCGCCGACGATGTTGCCGTGCGGACCGTGCCGGACGAGCTGGGTCTGACGTTCGAGAAGCGGCAGAAGCTCGACCTGCGCAAGCGTGAAGTCGCGAAGGTGTTGCTGCACAAGGGTGCAGGCGAGACGCGCGCCCGGGTGGTTCTGGTGATCGACAAGACGGGCAGCATGCGGCGCCAGTATTCGACGCGGGCGATCAACCGGGTGGTCGAGCGGATGGTGCCGGTGGCCACGCAGATCGACGACGACGGTCGCCTCGAACCGTATCTCTACGCCAAGAACTTCGCTCGCCTGCCCGACATCGCCGTACACGAGGTCGACAGTTGGTGCGACACGTTCCTGCATCTCGGCGGTGTCCACGGCGGAATCGACTACAAGGCGATCGGCGGCTACAACGACGAACTGCCGATCATGACCGACATCATCTCCAGCCTGCCGCCGCGGGGCGGGACCCCCACCCTCGTGCTGTTCTTCACCGACGGCGGATTCCAGCAGCGCGGCAAGATCAGCGAACTCATGCGTCGCGCCTCGAGTCTGCCCGCGTTCTGGCAGTTCGTCGGAATCGGCCGCGCCGACTACGGACTGCTCGAGAAACTCGACACCCTCGACGGGCGAACCCTCGACAACGCCGGGTTTTTCGCCGTCGACGACATCGACAAGATCGACGACGCCGAACTGTACCGCCGCCTGCTCAGCGAGTTCCCCGACTGGCTGCGCGCCGCGAAGTCGGCGGGTGTGGTCGGTTGACGTGAGTCACTCGTCGGGTAGTTCCACCCCGAGTTCGCGGGCCTTCGCGGCGACGGCGTCGGGGAAGACGTTGCGGAACAGGAACAGGTCCTGTCCGATCACCCAGCCGGGCGCGAGTTCGGTGGCGTAGCGCTCGAAGTAGCCGAGTTGCTTCCCGAACAGGACGAGTTCCTCCGGGCTGGCGACGCCCCAGTTCTTGCCGATGCCGATGAGGGCCATGATGAGTTCGCTGAGCCGCAGCTCACCGAGGTCCCGGCCAAGTAGGGGCGCGAGGGCGGCCGCCACCTGAAGGCCGATCTCGTCGTCGGTGGCGTCGTTGTCCTGCGCGTAGCCGAGGTTGCGGATTCCGCGCGCCATGCGGGCGAAGTCGCCGTCGATCAGCGTCGCGTAGAACATGTCGCGCAGGA